>NZ_JBICTV010000011.1:231359-232834 GCF_043197855.1 Dactylosporangium sp. NPDC048998 | reverse complement strand
GTCCCATTCCGAACCCGGAAGCTAAGCCCTCCAGCGCCGATGGTACTGCACCCGAGAGAGTGTGGGAGAGTAGGACGCCGCCGGACAATCTTTCGATCGAGGGCCGCCCAGCTGGGCGGCCCTCGACTCGTTTCACCGGGTCGAGCGCAGGTGGCGCACCCCGGTCGGGAAGGATGAAGTCGTGAACGCAATGCCACACGACGGCAAGGGCCAGGACGGCAACGGCAGCGACGGCCCGCGGCGGCCGCGCGGGGACTCCGGGCCGGCCCGCGGTCGCGACGCCCGCGGTCGCGACGCCCGCGGCCGCGATGATCGGGGTCGTGACGATCGGCCCAGGGGTGGTTTCCGCGACGGGGGCGCTCCGCGGGGTGATTCGCGGGGTGACCGGCCGGAGCGTGGGGAGCGCGGCGGGGCCGGCGGCTATCGGGGTGGTTCCTCGGGTGGTCCACGCGACCGCGAGGGTGGTTTCCGAGAGCGCAGTGGTGGTTTCCGTGACCGCGATGGCGGCCACCGTGACCGCGATGGTGGTTTCCGCGACCGGGACGGTGGCCAGCGCGATCGCGACGGCGGCTACCGGGGCCGCGAGGGTGGTTACCGCGACAACCGGGACCGCGATGGTGGGCCTCGCGGGGACCGGCCGTCCGGGTACCGGGACCGCGATGGTGGTTTCCGTGGTGAGCGGCCGTCCGGCGGTGGGTTCCGCGACCGTGACGGTGGGCCGCGTGGTGAGCGGCCGTCGTCGGGGTTCCGCGAGCGTGATGGTGGCTTCCGTGATCGGGACCGGGGTGGGTTCCGTGATCGTGATGGTGGGCCTCGTGGTGAGCGGCCGTCCGGGCACCGGGATCGTGACGGCGGGTTCCGTGGGGATCGGCCGTCGGGCTTCCGTGATCGTGATGGCGCCCCGCGTGGGGATCGGCCGTCCGGCGGTGGGTTCCGCGACCGTGACGGTGGGCCGCGCGGGGATCGGCCGTCCGGCGGTGGGTTCCGTGATCGTGATGGCGCGCCGCGTGGGGATCGGCCGTCAGGCTTCCGTGATCGTGATGGCGCCCCGCGTGGGGATCGGCCGTCCGGCGGTGGGTTCCGCGACCGTGACGGTGGGCCGCGTGGGGATCGGCCGTCGGGCTTCCGCGACCGCGATGGCGCGCCCCGTGGGGATCGGCCGTCGGGCTACCGGGATCGCGAGGGTGGCTTCCGCGATCGGGACGGCGGGTTCCGCGGCCGGGACCGCGATGGTGGCTTCCGGGACCGCGATGGTGGGCCTCGTGGTGAGCGGCCGTCCGGGCACCGGGATCGTGACGGCGGGTTCCGTGGGGATCGGCCGTCGGGCTTCCGTGATCGTGATGGCGCCCCGCGTGGGGATCGGCCGTCCGGCGGTGGGTTCCGCGACCGTGACGGTGGGCCGCGCGGGGATCGGCCGTCCGGCGGTGGGTTCCGTGATCGTGATGGCGCGCCGCGTGGGGATCGGCCGTCGGGCT
>NZ_JBICTV010000011.1:6704-231261 GCF_043197855.1 Dactylosporangium sp. NPDC048998 | reverse complement strand
CTTCCGCGACCGCGACGGTGCGCCGCGTGGGGATCGGCCGTCGGGCTTCCGCGACCGCGACGGTGCGCCGCGTGGGGATCGGCCGTCGGGCTTCCGCGACCGCGACGGTGCGCCGCGTGGGGATCGGCCGTCGGGCTTCCGTGATCGTGATGGCGGCGGGCGTGGGGATCGGCCTTATCGGGATCGTGACGGTGGGCCTCGTGGGGATCGGCCGGGCGGGTTCCGTGGTGAGCGGGCCGGCGGTGGGTTCCGGGACCGCGATGGCGGGCCTCGTGGGGACCGGCCGTCCGGGTACCGCGACCGTGACCGCGACCGCGATGGTGGTGGGCGCGACCGCGACGGTGGGTTCCGCGATCGGGGCGGGAATCGGCCCGGGTATCGGGACCGTGACGGGGACACGCGCCCCGGTGGGTTCCGGGACCGGGACTCCGGCGGGCGCGCCGGCGGGTTCCAGCGCGGCGAGGGGCTGCGGCGCAGCGACGCCGGCGGGTACCGGCCGCGCACGAGCGACCCCGGGTTCGTCAGCAGCGAAGAAGCGGGCGAGGAGACGGTCAGCCGGGTCGCCGACCCGGTGCTCGCGGACGACATCGACGCCTCGGAGCTCGACCGGGAGGTTCGGGCGGAGCTGAGCTCGCTCGCGCGGCCCGTGGCCGAGGAGGTCGGTCGCCGGCTCGTCGCGGCGGGGCAGCTGATCGACGACGACCCCGAGCTGGCGCTCGCGCATGCGCTCGTGGCGCGGCGGAAGGCGTCCCGGATCGCGGTGGTGCGCGAGGCGGCGGGGCTCGCGGCGTACCACGCCGGGGAGTGGCAGACGGCGCTCGGGGAGCTGCGGACGTACCACCGGATGACCGGGCGGCAGACGCACATCGCGGTCATCGCGGACTGCGAGCGGGCGCTCGGGCGGCCGGAGAAGGCGATCGACCTGTTCCGGACCGCGGACCGGGAGCGGCTGTCGGCCGAGGAGATCGTGGAGCTGCTCATGGTCGCCGCGGGGGCCCGCGGGGACATGGGGCAGCACGACGCGGCCGTCGCGATGCTGCAGGTGCGGGAGCTCACGTCGGCGCCGGAGGCGCCCTGGGCCGCGCGGCTGCGGTACGCGTACGCCGATGCGCTGCTGCGGGCCGGGCGGCGGGAAGAGGCGCGGGAGTGGTTCGCCCGGGCCGCGGACCTGGACGAGGACCTGCGCACCGACGCGGCGGAGCGGCTGCTCGAGCTCGACGGGATCACGCTCGACGGGGACACGGACGAGGAGTCCGACGAGCAGGACGGCCGGGACGAACCGGCCGGCCGGGCCACGGACGACGAGGACGACGACGTAGACGACGAGGATGACGACCGCGACGAAGACGACCGCGACGACGATGACGTAGACGACGATGACGTAGACGACGATGACGACGAGGACGATGACCGCGACGACTACGACGACGAAGACGACTACGACGACGATGAGTACGACGACGAGGACGACGAGGACGACGACCTCGACGACGACGATGACGACGTAGACGATGACGACGACTACGACGACGAGCGCGACGGGGACGCCGACGTCCACGACGGCGACCGTGAAGGCGACGAGGACCGCGAGGACGAAGACGGCGGGGACCGTGAAGACGGGACCGGCCAGGGAGCCGATCCGGACGGGGCCGTGGGTGACGACGAGCGGGACGGGGACCACGGCGACACTGAGCCGGTGACCACACGGGACGAGACGACGCAGGCCGGAGGCCGCGACGGGACGGGTACGGCGTGAGCGGGGCCGGTCCGGAGGAGGACGGCGGCGACCTGGTCGGTCACTACGACCTGGTGATCTTCGATCTTGACGGGGTGTTGTACCTCGTCGATCAGGTCATCCCGGGGGCGGCGGAGGCGTGCGCGAGGCTACGCGAGCGGGGTATCCCCAGCGCGTACGCCACGAACAACGCCTCGCGGCTGCCGGGCGACGTGGCCGCGCTGCTCACCCGGATCGGCATTCCCGCCGAGCCGCGTGAGGTCGTCACCTCGGCGCACGCCACCGCGCTGCTGATGGCGGAGCGGTTCCCGGCCGGGACGCCGGTGCTCGTGCTCGGGGCGCCGGCGCTGCGCGAGGAGGTCGCCGCGGTCGGGCTGACGCCAGTGACCGAGGCGGAGCAGGCGCGGGTCGTCGTGCAGGGGTACGGGCCGGAGGTGCGCATGCGCGACCTCGGCGACGCCGCCGTGGCGATCCGCGGTGGCGCGGCCTGGATCGCGACCAACGCCGACAAGACGCTGCCGTCGCCGCGCGGGCCGCTGCCGGGCAACGGGTCGCTGGTCGTGGCGCTCGCAACGGCGCTGGGGCGCCAGCCGGACACGATCGTCGGCAAGCCGGACCCGGGGCTGTTCCTGGAGGCGGCGCGGGAGCGGGGTGCGCAGCGGCCGATCGTCGTCGGGGACCGGCTGGACACGGACATCGAGGGCGCGTACCGGGCGGGGATGGACAGCCTGCTCGTGCTGACCGGGGTCTCCGACGCCGCCGAGCTGCTCGCGGCGCCGGTCGAGCGCCGGCCGACGTTCGTGGCGGAGGACCTGCGCGGGCTTTTCGAGGCGGCTCAGGCGGTACCGCGGGAGGGGCAATGGCAGGTCACGGACCGTGACGGACGGTGGGAGCTCGCGGGCGACGGACGCCCGGTCGACGCCCTGACGGCGCTGTGCCAGGTCGCGTGGGCGGCGGGCGAGGTGCGGCCGGTCGTCGCGGCGGACGAGGCCGCGCAGGCCGCGCTGAAGTGGCTGAAGCTGGCCTGAGACGAGACCATGCGCGGTGCGGCGACATCGTCGCCGCGGTCGCGCTGAGGCGGTCGCGCGGGCTCTACAGGAGCTTGCGGAGCTTCAACATGTCCAGCACGCCGGCCTCGATCTTGATGCGGCCGCTCGTCCACGCCGACATGACGTGGAGCCCGCCGTTGACCAGGGAGACCAGGTCGTCGCTCGACGAGGTCAGCTTGATCTTGGCGCGGGGGTCGTCGCCGTCCTGGAGGTCGATGATCTGGCCGTCCTTGAGCCGGCCGTGGAACGCCACTTCGAGATCGGTGACGCGGCAGGCGAGGGAGCGGTCGAAGTCCAGCTTCTCCCGTGCCTCGGCGGCGTTGGCCGCAAGTCGCTCTGCCAGCTTCTGCAGTGCGGCCCGACACTCGTCAACCGTTGCCATCGCGTGAATCTCCGTTGTTCTGCGGTTCTGTGGAATGTGACGGTACCGTACGGCGTCGCGGCTCGCCCGGTAGCGTGATGGCGTACACCACTTGGAGGAGAGACGCAATATGGCGCAGGAAGCATGGCGAGCGTATTTGGAACTCGCCTACGGCATGACCGAGGCCACCACGAAGAAGGCGACCAAGACGGTCCGGCGCCTGGTGGGTAAGAGCGGCGCGACCGCCGAGCAGCTGCAGACGATGGCCGAGGACCTGCTCAAGGCGGGCTCGGCGAACCGTGAGGCGCTGACGAAGCTGGTGCGGTACGAGCTGGATCGGGCGCTCGGCGCCGTCGGCCTGGCGACCGCGGACGAGGTGTCGGCGCTCACCTCCCGCGTGCACGAGCTCGAGGCGCAGCTGAAGGAGGCGACCGTGCGCGCGGTCGCGCCGGTGCCCGAGCCCGCGCCGCCGGTGGGTGCCGAGGAGATCGAGGAGGCCCCGGCGGCGCCGGCGGCGAAGACCGCGCCCGCGAAGAGGGTGGCGAAGAAGACGGTGGCGAAGAAGGTCGCGGCGCCGGCCGAGACGGCCGCCCCGGCGAAGGCTCCGGCGAAGGCTCCGGCCAAGGCAGCGGCTCCGGCGAAGGCTGCGGCTCCGGCCAAGGCGGCCCCGGCGCGGCGGGCGCCGGCGAAGAAGGCCGCGGCGAAGGCCGCCATCGAGACCGTCGCGGCGGCCTCGGAGGTCGGGCCTGTCTCGGACAAGCTGCCCGTGAAGAAGACCACGCGCAGGCCCCGTAAGGCCGCGTCATGACGGCCCCGGTTCCCGGCCCCGTGCCTGGTGAAGGCCCCCGTCCGGGGCCGGTGCCCGGGCCGGGCGCTGTGCCGGGCCCGCCCGGCGCGGCGGTGGTCGGCCGCGTCGAGGCGGCGGTTGCGGCGCTGGGCGAGGTAGCGTCGCTTCCGCTGCGGCAACAGGTCGGGGTGTACGCCGACGCGCACCGAACGCTGCAGGAGACGCTGAGCACGATCGAGGAACGCTGAGCATTCAGGAGCTGCTGGCAGATGGCGCGCCGGAACCGACTCGACGCTGAGCTGGTGCGCCGCGGGCTGGCCCGCTCCCGCGAGCAGGCGGCGGCGCTGATCGCCGCGGGCCGCGTGGAGGTGCGGGGCACCACCGCGGGCAAGGCCGCGGCCCAGATCGACCCGGCAGACCCGGTGCGGGTGCTGGAATCGGCGACGGACGATTACGTGTCGCGGGGCGGGCACAAGCTGGCGGGGGCGCTGGACGCGTTCGGCGCGCTGCCGGTCGCGGGGCGACGCTGCCTCGACGCGGGTGCCTCGACCGGCGGGTTCACCGACGTGCTGCTGCGCCGGGGCGCGGCGGAGGTCGCGGCGGTCGACGTGGGGTACGGGCAGATCGCCTGGTCGCTGCGGACGGACCCGCGGGTGCAGGTCATCGAGCGGACGAACGTGCGCACGCTGACGCCCGAGCAGATCGGCGGCGCGTGCGAGTTGACCGTGGCGGATCTCTCATTCATCTCGCTGCGGCTGGTGCTGCCCGCGCTGGCGGCCTGCACGACCCCGGGCGGCGACCTGGTGCCGATGGTGAAGCCGCAGTTCGAGGTGGGGCGCGAGGCGCTCGGCGACCGCGGGGTGGTGCGCTCGCCGCAGCTGCGCGCCGCGGCGGTGCTCGACGTCGCCGCCTCGGCCGCGGAGCTCGGCCTGGGCGTGGCCGGCGTGGCGCGCAGCCCGCTGCCGGGGCCGCAGGGGAACGTGGAATTCTTCCTGTGGCTGCGGCGCGACGCCCCTGCGGTGGATCCGGCCGCGGTGAACGACGTGGTGGAAGGGGTTGTGGCGTGAGCGGTACGGAGCGAAGCGGCGCCTGGTCTGGGTCGCTCACCGCGAAGCCTCATCGAGCCAGACTGGGCGCAGTGGCCGCTCACCGGGGATGCAGGTGCAACTCGCGCCGCGGCCGGAGCGAAGCGGAGGTCTCGGCGTGAGCGTACGTGAGGCGCTGCTCGTCACGCACACGGGCAAGGCCAGCAACAATGACCATGCTCGCACGGTGGCGGCGGACCTGCTCGACAACGGCTTCACGGTGCGGGTCCTCGCCGACGAGGCCGCGCAGCTGGACATCCCGCGGGCGGTGCCGGTCAGCGGCGAGGCGGCGGCGCAGGGCGTCGAGATCGTGTTCGCCCTCGGCGGCGACGGCACGCTGCTGCGCGCCGCGGAACTCGCCCGGCCGGCGAAGGCCCCGCTGCTCGGCATCAACCTCGGCAAGGTCGGCTTCCTCGCCGAGGCCGAGATCGGCGATGTCGACAAGGCGGTCCGGGAGATCGTCGAGGGCACGTACACGGTCGACGAGCGGCTCACGGTCGACGTCACCGCCGAGCACGACGGGCGGCTGGTCGGCACCTCGTGGGCGCTCAACGAGGCCACCGTGGAGAAGGGCGCCCGGGAGAAGATGCTCGAGCTGCTCGTCGAGGTCGACGGGCGGCCGCTGTCGCGATACGGGTGCGACGGCGTGGTGTGCGCCACGCCGACCGGGTCGACGGCCTACGCCTTCTCGGCCGGCGGGCCGGTCGTGTGGCCGGAGCTGGAGGCCCTGCTGCTGGTGCCGATCTCGGCGCACGCGCTGTTCAGCCGGCCCCTGGTGATCGCCCCGTCGGCGACGATCACGATCAACGTCGAGCCGTTCACCAGCTTCGCGCTGCTGTCGTGCGACGGCCGGCGGGTCATGGACCTCGCCCCGGGCTCCACGGTGACGGTACGCCGGGGATCCCTCCCGGTCCGCGTCGTGCGCCTGCGTGAGCGGCCGTTCACCGATCGTCTCGTGGCGAAGTTCGGTCTCCCGGTCGAGGGGTGGCGGCACAACAAACGGCATGGCTGAGTGGAGAACTGTCGTACCCCGCGGCTAGTGTTCCTCACGTGCTGGAGGAACTCCGCATTACCGGACTGGGCGTGATCGAAGACGCCACCCTGCCCCTGGGCCCGGGCCTGACCGTCATCACGGGCGAGACCGGCGCGGGCAAGACCATGGTCGTGACGAGCCTCAATCTGCTGTTCGGCGGGCGCGCCGACGCGGGCCGGGTGCGCGCCGACCCGGGGCGCGCCACCGTCGACGGCCGGTTGACGCTGCCCAGGCACGTGCGGGCCGCCGTGGAGAGCCGCATCGCGGACGCGGGCGCGGAGGTCGACGACGACGGCACGCTGCTGATGAGCCGCACGCTGACCGCCGAGGGCCGCTCCCGCGCCCACGTCGGCGGGCGCACCGTCCCGGTGTCGCTGCTGTCGGAGGTCGGCGAGCGGGTGTTCGCCCTGCACGGCCAGTCCGACCAGCTACGCCTGCTACGCCCGGCCGAGCAGCGGGCCGCGCTCGACCGCTATGCCGGGCCCGAGCACGAGAAGCTCCTCGGTCAGTTCGCCGAGCTGTACGGGCGCTGGCGGGCGGTCGAGGACGACCTCGCCGACCGGCGCGCCAACGCCCGCCAGCGCACCCAGGAGGCCGAGCTGCTGCGGCTCGGCCTCGACGAGATCAGCCGCGTCGACCCGCAGCCCGGCGAGGACGAGCTGCTGCGCGAGGAGGCCCAGCGCCTCGAGCACGTCGAGGGCCTGCGCTCGGCCGCGCAGCTGGCGCACGTGGCGCTGGCCGGCACCGGCGAGGGCGACGACGTGGCCGACGTGCTCAGCCTGATCGCGACCGCCCGGCGCACCCTCGAGGCGCAGTCCGGCGTCGACCGGGTCCTCGGCGAGCTCGCCGCGCGCCTCGACGAGGTCGCCACGCTCGCCGGCGACGTGTCCACCGAGCTGGGCACCTATCTCGCCTCGCTCGACGCCGACCCGGGCCGGCTGCAGGAGGTGTACGAGCGGCGGGCCGCGCTGCGGGCGCTCACCCGCAAATACGCCGAGGACGTCGACGGGGTCGTCGCCTGGGCGGAGCACGCCCGCACCCGCCTCGCCGAGCTTGACACGTCCGACGAGCTGCTGGAGGAGCTCGACCGGGAGCGCAAGCGGCTGCACGGCGAGGTCGCCGAGCTCGCGACCACGCTGTCCGCGGCCCGCCGCGAGGCCGCCGTGCGGTTCGCCGCCGACGTCACCGTCGAGCTCGCGGGGCTGGCGATGCCGCATGCGCGGATCGAGGTCGTCGTCGTGCCGAAGCCGGCCGGGAGCGGGCCGACCATCCCGACGCCGTCCGGCGCGGACAGCGGAGTCGGGCCCGACGGGGCCGACGACATCGAGATCCGGCTGCTGCCGCACCCGGGGGCGCCGGCGCAGCCGTTGCAGAAGGGCGCCTCGGGCGGCGAGCTGTCGCGGGTCATGCTCGCGATCGAGGTGGTGTTCGCCGGGGTCGGCGGGCCGCCGACGCTCGTGTTCGACGAGGTCGACGCCGGGGTCGGCGGGACCGCGGCGGTGGAGATCGGCAAGCGGCTGGCCCGGCTCGCGCGCGACCACCAGGTGCTCGTCGTGACGCACCTGCCGCAGGTGGCGGCGTTCGCGGACCGGCACCTGGTGGTGGCCAAGGACACCGGCGGCGCCGTGACGACGAGCGGGGTGCGGGTGGTGGAGCACACGGAGCGGGCCCGGGAGCTGGCCCGGATGCTCGCCGGGCTGCCCGACTCCGACCTCGGGATCGCGCACGCGGAGGAGCTGCTGTCGGTGGCGGATCGGGAGAAGGCGTAGGTCCCCTCCGGGAGCGGGGCCGATAGTTGCTTCGTCGGCGGTAGTCGTTCCGCAGTCTCGTCGTTACTGGGCGTTTGAGCGGCCGCCCTACGTTTCGAGTGTGGTGGATGCGGTTGCGGGGTCGCCGTGGGTGTTGCTCGTGGTGTTCCTCGTGGCCGGGCTCGATGCGATCGTGCCGCTCTCGCCGAGTGAGTCCACGTTGATCGCGGTCTCGGTGCTGGCCGGGACCACCGGGGAGCCGCACATCGCGCTTGTCGTCCTGGCCGCCGCGTCGGGGGCGTTCGCCGGGGACGTGGTGTCGTACCGGATCGGGGTGCGGGCCGGGGCCGGGGTGCTGCGCCGGCTGCGGGGGAAGTCGCGCGGGCTGGCCGCGTACGAGTGGGCGCGGCGGACGCTGCACAGCCGCGGGGCGCAGGTGCTGGTGTTCGCGCGGTACCTGCCCGGCGGGCGGTCCGCGTCCGCGCTGGCCGCCGGGGTGGTCGGATACCCGGCGGTGCGCTTTCAGGCCTGGACGGCGCTGGGGGTGAGCCTCTGGGCCTCGATGGCCGGACTCATCGGGTACATGTGCGGGCTCTCCTTCGGGGGTAGCCCCTGGAAGGCGCTGTTGTTCGCCTATGCGGGGGCCGGCGCGCTGCTGGTCGCGGCGGAGCTGGTGCGGCGCTACTCAGCGCCGGCCGACCAGCAGGTTGACCTTCGTGCCGACGGGGGCGACGGTCAGGGCCAGGGTGGACTGCTCGAGCACGATCATGGTGCCGGCCGGGCCGATCTCGCGGATCACTCCGAGCTCGAGTCCGGCGGCGCGTAGTGCGGCGGTCGCCTCGGCCGGGGTCTGTCCGGCGAGGTTGGGCACGCGGGTCAGGCGGATCGACGACAATGTTTCCATCAGGCGACTCCTCACGATGGACCCTTGCGCTGATGTGAGGCACCGCCGGGCGTCGTAAATACGCCTCCATAGTGTCGGGTGCGCGACACCGTGCGTGAGCTATCGAGGGTGACCGGCGTCACGCCGAAACGTGAAATGGGGCGTTCCACCTGGTCGTGGACATGTCGCGCGGCTTTCGGCGACGGTCCATGCCAGGATGGTGCTGATGCGACTTCCAACCTTGCGCCGCACCCGGCCCGCCGAGCCGGGTGTCATCGCTGGCGTCGTGCGGCTCGATCGGCGGACGAAGCGCCTGGTGGGGCGGCTGCGGCCGGGGGACATCGCGGTCATCGACCACATGGACCTCGACCGGGTGGCGGCCGACTCGCTGGCCGCGTCGGGCGTGGCGGCGGTGCTCAACGCCAAGCCGTCGGTGTCCGGGCGGTATCCGAACCTCGGGCCCGAGGGGTTGATCAAGGCCGGCATCCCGCTCGTCGACGACCTGGGCGAGGAGCTGTTCGACCGGCTCCGCGAGGGCGACTCGGTGCGCATCGAGGGTGACAGCGTGTATGTCGGCGACGACGCCGTCGCCAAGGGCGTGCGGCAGGACGCCGACTCGGTCGCCGAGGCGATGGCCGATGCCCGCGAGGGCCTGTCGGTGCAGATGGAGGCGTTCGCCGCCAACACGATGGAGTACCTCAAGCAGGAGCGCGGCCTGCTGCTCGACGGCGTCGGCGTGCCCGAGGTGCAGACCCAGATCGCCGGGCGGCACTGCCTGATCGTGGTGCGCGGGTACGACTACAAGGCCGACATCGACGTGCTGCGGCCCTACATCCGGGAGTACAAGCCGGTCCTCATCGGCGTCGACGGCGGGGCCGACGCGCTGGTCGAGGCGGGGTACACCCCGGACATGATCATCGGTGACATGGACTCGGTCAGCGACGACGTGCTGCGCTGCGGCGCCGAGATCGTCGTGCACGCCTACCCCGACGGGCGCGCGCCGGGCCTGGCCCGCGTGCAGCGGCTCGGCGTCGAGGCGATCACCTTCCCGGCCGCGGCGACCAGCGAGGACATCGCGATGCTGCTGGCCGACGAGAAGGGCGCGTCCCTCCTGGTGGCGGTCGGCACCCACAACACGCTCATCGAGTTTCTCGACAAGGGCCGCGGCGGCATGGCCTCCACGTTCCTGACCCGGCTCAAGCTCGGCGGCAAGCTCGTCGACGCCAAAGGCGTCAGCCGGCTCTACCGGCAGAGCCTCTCCGGTTCGTCGCTGATTCTGCTGCTCGCCTCGGCGATCGCCGCGATGGCCGCCGCGCTCGCGGTCACCACGATCGGCCGGGCCTATCTCGGCGTCATCGCCGAGTGGTGGGACAACCTGATCTTCACGCTGTTCTCCTAGACGGGCCGCATTTCCTGTGATCAACTTCCGGTACCACGTGGTGTCGCTGGCCGCCGTGTTCCTGGCGCTGGCCATCGGCCTCGTCGTCGGGACCGCGGCGGCGAACGGGCCGCTCGCCGAGAACCTCAACGAGCAGGTCAGCAAGATCACCGACGAGAAGCAGCAGCTGCGCGACGACCTCGAGCAGTCCCGGGCGGAGCTGAAGAAGAACGCCGACTTCGCCGCCGAGATCGCGCCGATGCTGCTGACCAACAAGCTGCCGAACAAGAACGTGCTGCTCATCAGGCTCGACGGCAGCGACAGCAGCGACGTGGGCACCGCCACCGACGGCGTGGCCACCATGCTCGGCACCGCGGGCGCCAAGGTCGTCGGCACCGTCACCGTCAAGGAGAAGTTCACCGCCGCCGCCAGCAACGCGATGCTGCTCGACCTCGCCGAGTCCTCCGCCCCGGCCGGCGTCAGCGGCGCCCTGCCAAACCAGGCCAACGGCGTGGACACCTCGGCCGCGCTGCTCGCCGCCGTGCTCGTCGGCAAGACCGGCACGCCGCAGGTCGAGGGCGCGCGCACCGTGCTCAGCACGTACGAGTCGGCCGGGTTCATCGGGCTCGACGGCGACTTCAAGGCGCCCGCCGAGGCGGTCGTGATCGTCGCCGGGGCGCCCGCCACCGGCAAGGACGCCAAGGACCGCAACGCCGCCGCCCTCACCCTGGCCAGCCGGTTCGACCTGGCCGGGCGGGTCGTCGTGGCCGGGCTGTCGGCCAACGGCCTGGTGTCGTCGGTACGCGGCGACGCCTCCATCGCCCGCTCCATCTCCACCGTCGACAACGCGGTCACCGCAAACGGGCAGGTCGCCGTGGTCATGGCCCTCGTCGAGCGGCTCGGCGGCAAGACCGGCCACTACGGCATCGGCGACGGCGCCAGCAGCCTGCTGCCCAAGAACGCGAGCGTGACCAATGGCTCGTAGCCGCGTGCTGAGGTTTATCGGCGGCGCGCTCGCCGGCCCGGTCGGCGGCGGCGTCGCCCGCGCCGCGCTGCGCGCCCTGCAGGACAACCCCGCGCTGGAGCGCACCAACTTCCGCGGGCGCACCGTCTCGCTCGCCGGCGGCCCGGCGCTCGCCCTCGGCGCCACCGCCGGCGCGATCGTGCACCGGCCCGAGCACGCCGCGGCGAACGCGATCGCCGGCCTCGGCGCCGGGGCCGTCGGGCTCTACGACGACCTCGTCGGCGGGCGGCCCGAGCACGCGGCCAAGGGCTTCCGCGGGCACCTCGGCGCGCTGCGGCAGGGCCGGGTGACCAGCGGCCTGGTGAAGATCGCGGGGGTCGGCGCCGCCGGGCTGGCCGCCGCCGCGCTGCTGCCCCGCAAGCGCGGGATCGACGTGCTGCTCGGCGCCGGGGTCATCGCCGGCGCGGCGAACCTGTTCAACCTGCTCGACCTGCGCCCCGGCCGGGCCCTGAAGGCCGGGCTCGCGGCCGGGACCCCGCTGGGAGCGTCCGGCCCGCTCGGCGCGGCCGGCGCGCTGCTGCCGGCCGACCTCGACGAGCGGATCATGCTCGGCGACGCCGGGGCCAACGCGCTGGGCGCGCTGCTCGGCACCGCCTACACGGCCCGCGCCGGCACGTTCGGGCGGCTCGCGGCCCTGGCCGGGATCGTCGCGCTGACCGCGGCGAGCGAGAAGGTGAGCTTCACCCGGGTCATCGAGGGCCATCCGGTGCTCAACGC
The DNA here is from genome assembly GCF_043197855.1 of Dactylosporangium sp. NPDC048998. Lineage (NCBI taxonomy): Bacteria > Bacillati > Actinomycetota > Actinomycetes > Micromonosporales > Micromonosporaceae > Dactylosporangium > Dactylosporangium sp. NPDC048998. The sequence continues at coordinate 219,461 of NZ_JBICTV010000011.1, read as the reverse complement.
GGTCGACCAGTGGGGACGGCGACAGGAAGACTCGAACAACTCGGAAATGTCCGGAAAGCCGGCGGAGTCGAAGCCGCGTAAGCCGTCCCCGTATCCGCGCGGGTGACGGGACGCCGGATCTTCGGCGCGGCGGCACTCGTCGCGGGCCTCACCATGCTGAGCAGGATTGCCGGATTTGCCCGCATTGTGGTGTTCAATGCGACGGTCGGTGCCACCGGCCTCGGCAGCGCCTACCAGGCGGCGAACAACGTTCCCAACATCATCTTCGAGCTCGTCGCCGGCGGGGCCCTGGCCAGCCTCGTCGTGCCGCTGCTGGCCGGCAAGGACCGCGAGACCGTCGGGCGGACCGTGGGCGCGCTGCTCACCTGGGTGGTCCTGCTGCTCACGCCGATCGCCGTGCTGGTCGCGCTGCTCGCCCACCCGCTCGTCGAGCTACTCGCGGCCGGGCAGGGCCCGCAGGTCGTCGACACCGGCGCGGCCATGCTGCGGGTGTTCGCGCCGCAGCTGCCGCTGTACGGGGTGGGGATCGTGCTGGCGGGGGCGCTGCAGACGTACCGCCGCTTCGCCTGGCCGGTCATCGCGCCGCTGCTGTCGAGCCTCACGGTGATCGGCGTCTACATCGCGTTCGGCGCACTGGCCGGGAGCGAGGCCGCGCTCGGCGGCGCCTCCGGCGGCCACCTGCTGCTCCTGTCCGGCGGCACGACGCTCGCGGTCGCGGTCCTCTCGCTGTGCCTGGTCCTGCCCGTGAGCCGCCTCGGGCTGCACATCCGGCCCACGACGCGCCTCGACGTCGGCGCGATCGCCACGCTCAAGCCCCTCGCGATCGCCGGGATCGTCACCGTCGGCACCCAGCAGCTGGTGTTCGGGCTCGCCATCCGGCTGGTCAGCTACGGGCACGACAAGGGCGTCATCGTCGTCTACGGCCTCGCCCAGACGATGTTCCTGCTGCCGTGGGCGGTGCTCGCGGTGCCGGTGGCCACCACGACCTACCCGGCGCTGGCCGAGCACGGCTACGCCGGCGACCGGGCCCGCTTCGCCGCCGCGCTCGCGCCCGCGGTGCGGGCGGTCGTGCTGCTCAGCTGCCTCGGTGCGGCCGGGCTGATCGTGCTCGCCCGGCCGATCGCGGTGCTGCTGAACGCCGCCTCCTCGCACCCGCCGGCGATCGGGCCGCTCGCCGCCGGGATCGCCTGGTTCGCGCCCGGCCTGCTCGGCTACGGCCTGTTCGCCCTGCTGTCGCGGGCCCTGTACGCCGGCGGCAACGCCTACCCGGCCGCGGTCGCCACCGCGATCGGCTGGGCGGCCGCCGCGGCCGCCTCGGTGTTCCTGGCCGTAGCGCTGCCCGTCGCCGACCGGGTGGCCGCCGTCGCCGCGGCGAACTCGTTGGGCATGCTGGTGCTGGGGGCGGCGCTGCTGGTCGCGGTGCGGAGCCGGGCCGGGTCCGAGGCGCTGGCCGGCACCTGGCGTACCGCATCCATCTCGGTCGTTTCCGCCGCGGCCGCGGTCGGCGCCGGGCTGTTCGTGCGGGCACATCTGACAACCCCGGGTGTGGCCGGGGCCCTCACGCAGGGCATGCTGTGCGGAGTCGTGGTGGCGGCGGTGTTCCTCGCCGGGGCGGCGGTCGCGGACCGGCGGACCCTGTGGCGATTGGTCGGAGCCAGATCGATCGGAGGCAGGCCGATCCGAGGAAGAAGGGACGGGTAGGTGGGCGCCCGCATCGCGTTGGTCCTGGCGTCGAGCACGGGCGGCATCGGCCGGCACGTCGGCATGCTCGCCGAGGGTCTGGTCGCGCGCGGCCACGAGGTCAGCGTGCACGGGCCGGCGGCGACCGAGGAGCAGTTCGGCTTCGCGGCGCGCGGCGCGCGGTTCGTGCCGGTGGAGATCCCGGCCAGCCCGCAGCCGGGCGACGTGCTCGCGGTGCGCGCCCTGCGCCGCTCGGTGCGCGGCGCCGACGTGATCCACGCGCACAGCCTGCGCGCCGGGCTCGTCGCCGCGCTCGCCCGGCCGTCCGGCACCCCGCTCGTCGTCACCTGGCACAACCTGGTGCTCGCCACCGGCCTGCGGGCCAAGCTCTACCACCCCCTCGAGCGGCGGGTCGCCCGCGCCGCCGACGTCACCCTCGCCGTCTCCGGCGACCTCGTGGCCCGCGCGCGCGAGCTCGGCGCCCGCGACGTGCGCCTGGCCAAGGTGCCCGCGCCCGTGCCGCGGCCCGTGGCCCGCGGCCGCGACCAGGTCCGCGAGGAGCTCGGCGCGGAGCCGGAGCAGCCGCTGGTGCTCGCCGTGGGCCGCCTGCACCCGCAGAAGGGCTTCGAGACGCTCGTGTCCGCCGCCGCGCGCTGGCGCGACCGCGAGCCCGAGCCGTTCGTCGCGATCGCCGGCAGCGGGCCGTCGTACATGTCGCTGGCCCAGCGCATCTCCGTCGAGCAGGCCCCGGTGCACCTGCTGGGCAACCGCGACGACGTGCCCGACCTGCTCGCCGCGGCCGACCTCGTCGTGGCGACCAGCGTCTGGGAGGGCCAGCCGCTGTTCATCCAGGAGACCCTCGCCGCGGGTGTACCGCTGGTGTCCACCGCCGTCGGGGGCGTCCCCGAGCTCGTCGGCCAGGCCGCGCGGCTCGTCGGGCCGCACGACGTCGACGCCGTGCACGACGCCGTGCTCGGCCTGCTCGACGACCCGGCCGCCCGCGCGGAGCTCGGCCGGCTGGGGCTGGTGCAGGCCGCCACCTGGCCGACCGAACAGGACACCGTCGAGCAGGTCGAGGCGGTGTACGCGCAGCTGCGCGCCCGCGGGGAGGGCTGATGCGGCAACCGCTGCATCGGCTCACCCCCGCCCTGCTGGCACTGCTCGCCGGCCTCCTCGGGCTCGTCGCGCTGGTCCCGCGCCCGGCCGCGGCGCCCGCCGCGCCCACCGCCGACTACGTGCTGATCGTCGGCGTCGCCGGGCTGCGCTGGGACGACATCACCGCCGCCGACACCCCGGCCATGTGGCAGATGGCCCAGGGCGGCGCGATCGGGGCACTGTCGGTGCGCTCCGCTCGGCGTATCACCTGCGCGGGCGACGGCTGGCTGACGCTCGGGTCAGGCAACTTCGCGATCTACACGCCCGGTGCCGTGACACCGACGTGCCCCGGGCTGAGCGTGCCGATCGACCTGAACAACTCGAGCGCCTCGCTGCCCGACCAGGGCGACATCGTCGCGCGCAACCGCGGCCTGCACTGGGGCGCCCAGCCGGGCGCGCTCGCCGAGGGCGTGCGGTGCACCACCGCGATCGGGCCGGGCGCGGCGCTGGCCGCTGCCCGCCCGTACGGCCGCATCGACCGCTACTCCGAAAACCTCAACGACGGCCTGCTCTCCGCCTGCGCGCTGACGCTGATCGACCTCGGCCAGATCGCCGGCGACGACCCGGTGGCCCGGGCCGCGGACGCCCGCCGCGCCGACGCCGCGCTCGCCTCGATCCTCGCCGCCCGCCCCGAGCGCTCGGTCGTCGTGCTCGCCGGCCTGTCCGACCTCGACGCCACCAGCCGGCTACACGTGGCGATCGCGCAGGGCCCCGGGTTCACCGGCGGCTGGCTCACCTCGCCGTCGACGTCGCGGCCCGGGTACGTGCAGGTCGTCGACCTCGCCCCGACCGCGCTCGCGGCGCTGGACCGGCCGGTGCCCGGCAAGCTCTTCTCCGGCAGCGCCGCCTCCACCAGCAACAGCGGCCGCCCGTCCGACGTCGCCGCGGCCATCAGCCGGCTCGCCGACGCCGACCGTGAGGCCAGCGTCCAGCGCCGGGTCGGCACGAACTTCTTCACCACCCTCGTCGTCGCCGAGCTCCTGCTGTTCGTCGCGGTCGTGCCGCTGCTGCGCCGGGCCCGGCGCCCGGCCGGGCCGCTGACCCACCGGCCCGTGCCGCGGCCGATCGTGCGCGCCGCCGAGGTGCTGCTCATCGCCGCCTGCCTGGCCGTGCCGGCGGCGCTCGTCGCCGACCTGCTGCCGTGGTGGCGCTGGGCCCGGCCCGGCCTCGGCTTCGGCGGCGTGACCCTCGCCGTCCTCGCCGTCGCCACCTTCGCCATCGCGTTCCTCACCGCCCGCAGCCGGGCGATCGCGCCGCTCGGCGGCGTCGCCACGATCGCCGCCCTCGCCGTCGCCTTCGACGTGCTCACCGGCTCGCGGCTGCAGCTCAACGGCGTCGCCGGGTATTCCGCCGTGGTCGGCGGCCGCTACGCCGGCGTGGGCGTCATCGGCCTCGGCCTGCTCGTCGCCGGCGCGCTGCTCGGCGGCGCGGCCATGGCCCAGCGCTTCGAGCGGCGCTGGCGCCCGTTCGTCATGGCCGTCATCGGCGCGGTCGGGATGGTGGTGATCGGCAGCCCGTACCTCGGCGCCGACGCCTCCGGCGCGGTCGCGCTCACCGCCGGCGTGTGCGTGGCCGCGGCGATGGCCGTGGGCGGCTGGCTCACCGTCACCCGCCTGCTGTGGGCGGCCGGCGCCGCGCTGTTCGTCACCGCGGGCTTCGCCGTGCTCGACCTGTTCCGGCCCGAGGAGCAGCGCAGCAGCGTCGGGCGGCTGCTGGTGCGCACCCAGGACGGCACCGCCGGGTTCCTCGCGCGCCGCATCGGCGAGGCCGACGTGGTCACCACCGTCACCAGCCCGCTGACCGTGCTGGTGCTGGGATCCCTGGTGTACGCCACCTTCGTCCTGCTGCGCGCCTGGGGCGGCCTGCGCCGGCTGCTCGGCGTCTTCCCGCCGGTCCGCGGCGCGCTGTCCGGCCTGGTGGTCGCGAGCCTGCTGGCCGGCCTCGTCGAGGGCGTGTCGTTCAACGTGCTCGGCGCCGCCCTGGCCACGGCGCTGCCCCTGGTCGTGCTGTCCTGCCTGCGCGTGCTCGACCACGCCGACGACCGCAGCCAGCCCGCCCCGCGCGTGCCCGAGGCGGCCCTGGAGAGCTGACCGGCGCTCGGGCCCGTGCGGACCCGGTCAGGGGTTCAGGATCGAGGCGTCCAGGGTGCGTGAGCGGCCGCGGAACTCGGCCAGTACCGTGCCGTCGGCGCGGCGTACCGTGACGTCGTAGAGGCCCGAGCGGCCGCGGCGGGTGCGCTCCACCGCCGTGGCGGTCAGCTCGTCGCCGTCGCGCACCGGCTCCAGAAACGTCACGTCGGCGCCCGCGGCCACCGTGACGCGGCCGTAAGTGTTGCAGGCGAACGCGAACGCGGTGTCGGCGAGCAGGAAGACGTATCCGCCGTGGCCGATCGCGTGGCCGTTGAGCATCCGCTCGGTCACCGTCATGGTGGCCGTGGCCCGGCCGGGGCCCACGCCGTCGATCCCGATGCCCAGGGACCGCGACGCGGTGTCCTCGGCATAGAGCTTGGCGGCGCAGGCCTCGGCGAGCTCCTGCGGACTCACGTGGCGTCGGTGGCCGGGCGCAGCGTCGCCCAGTCACGGGCCCGCGACTGCGCGGCGCCGAGGACGCCGATGACACAGGCCGCGTTGGTGATCTCGCCGGACAGGGCCATCGTCACGGCCTGGTCGAGATCGATCCAGTGCAGCTCGAGGTCGGCCTCCTCGTGGGTGCGCTCGTGGCGCTCCTCCTGCGGTACCGGCGCGATCTCCCGGGCCAGGAACAGCCGGATGCGCTCGTTGGAGCAGCCCGGGCTGGTGTGGACCTCGGCCAGCAGGTCCCAGCGGGCCGCGACCAGGTCGGCCTCCTCGGCGAGCTCCCGGGCGGCGGCGCCGACCAGCGACTCGCCCGGCACGTCGATGAGGCCGGCGGGCAGCTCCCACAGGACCTGGCGGACCGCCGGGCGGTACTGCCGCACGAGCGCGACCCGCCCGTCCGCGTCCAGCGCCACGACCCCGACGGCGCCGACGTGCACCATGTAGTCGCGATCGACGACCTCGCCGCCGGGCATCTCGATGGCGTCGGTAACGATGGAGAACACCCGGTTGCGCAGCCGCTCGGTGTGCGAGCGCACGTCATAGGCCGTCATGCGTCGACCGTCTCCAGCTCGACCGGCAGGCGGTCGGCGGCGTTGTAGGCGACGGCGGCGCCGACGAACGCGGCGAAGAGCGGGTGGGCGCGGGTCGGGCGGCTCTTGAGCTCGGGGTGCGCCTGGGTGGCCACGAAGAACGGGTGCTGCTCGCGGTCGAGCTCGACGAACTCGACGAGCCGGCCGTCCGGCGACGTGCCCGAGATGTTCAGGCCGGCGCGGACCATCGCGTCGCGGTAGGCGTTGTTGACCTCGTAGCGGTGGCGGTGGCGCTCGGAGACCTCGGTCTCGCCGTAGGCGTCGGCGGTGAGCGAGCCCGGCACGAGCACGGCCGGGTAGGCGCCCAGCCGCATCGTGCCGCCCAGGTCGCCCTTGCCCGCGACGATGTCCTCCTGGTCGGCCATCGTGGCGATGACCGGGTCGGGGGCGTCGGCGTCGAACTCCAGCGAGTTGGCCCCGGCGATGCCGGCGACGTGGCGGAGCACCTCGATCGTCATGCACTGCAGGCCCAGGCACAGGCCGAGGGTGGGGATGCTGCGCTCGCGGGTGTACTGCGCCGCGCCGATCTTGCCCTCGATGCCCCGCACGCCGAAGCCGCCCGGGATCACCACGCCGTCGACGCCCGCGAGGGCCTGCGCCGCCCCGGCCGGGGTCGTGCAGGCGTCGCTGGGCACCCAGCGGATCTCGACCCGGGCCCGGTGCGCGAAGCCGGCGGCGCGCACGGCCTCGGTGACCGACAGGTAGGCGTCGGGCAGGTCGACGTACTTGCCGACGATCGCGACCGTGACCTTCTGCCGCGGGTGGTGCACCCGGTCGAGCAGGTCGTCCCACTTCTTCCACGCGACGTCGCGGAACGACAGGCCCAGGCGGCGCACGACGTAGGCGTCGAGGCCCTCCTCGTGCAGCACCCGCGGGATGTCGTAGATGGACGGGGCGTCGGGCGCGGACACAACGGCCTCGGCGTCGACGTCGCAGTACAGGGCCAGCTTGTTCTTGGTCTTGTCGGGGATCTCCCGGTCCGAGCGGCAGACCAGCGCGTCGGGCTGGATGCCGATGCTGCGCAGCGCGGCCACCGAGTGCTGGGTCGGCTTCGTCTTCAGCTCGCCGCTGGGCGCCAGGTAGGGCACCAGCGACACGTGCAGGAAGAAGCAGTTGTCCCGGCCGATGTCGTGACGCACCTGGCGGATCGCCTCCAGGAACGGCAGCGACTCGATGTCGCCGACCGTGCCGCCGACCTCGGTGATGACCACGTCGGGCGCCACGCCGTCGGCGTCGGGGGCGGACATCGCCCGGATCCGGGCCTTGATCTCGTTGGTGACGTGCGGGATCACCTGGACGGTGTCGCCGAGATACTCCCCGCGCCGCTCCTTGGCGATCACCGCCGAATAGATCTGGCCGGTCGTCACGTTGGCGTTGCGCGACAGGTCCTGGTCGAGGAACCGCTCGTAGTGCCCGATGTCGAGGTCGGTCTCGGCGCCGTCTTCGGTGACGAACACCTCACCGTGCTGGAACGGGTTCATCGTTCCGGGGTCGACGTTGAGGTAGGGGTCGAGCTTCTGCATGACGACCCGCAGTCCGCGGGCGCTGAGCAGGCTGCCCAGGCTCGAGCCGGTCAGGCCCTTGCCGAGTGAGGAGGCGACGCCCCCGGTGACGAAGATGTGCTTAGCCTGCCGGCTCGCACCGGTCCGTGCTGATGAGGACAAAGCCTGCTCCCGTGGGGTTCGTCACGCTGCCGAGTCAGCGATCCACGGGAGTCCAGCCTAACACCAGGTAAACGGCGGTGGAGAAGACACACCTGTGGTCACACGCGTCACACACCTCGGTGCGCGCCTGGCCCAGGACGGTCAGCTTGGGTAGTGGTTGACCTCAGCGGCGGCGATGTCGCGGGACGTCCACACCCGTCGCGGCGGGGTCGTGCGGGCGACCTCGAGCATGGCCCGGCCCAGCTGCGACGTGCTCGTCGCGATGCCCGGGACGAAGCGGACGAGCAGCCACGACAGCGGGCTGAGCGCGGTGTACATCACGTTGTAGAGGCGGACCTTCGAGCGGGCGCCGTGCTCGGGCCTGATGAAGCCGGGGCGGAACGCGTACACGCGCAGGTCCAGCGCGGCGACGGCGTCCTCGGTCTGGCCCTTGACCCGGGCCCACATCTGGCGGCCGTCCGTGTCCGTGCCGGCGCCCGAGACGTAGACGAACACCATGCCGGGCCGCTGCTCGGCCATCCGCCGGGCGGCGGCGAGGGTGAAGTCGTACGTGATGCGGCGGTAGTCGGCCTCGCTCATGCCGACCGAGCTCACGCCGAGGCAGAAGAAGCAGGCGTCGTACCCCGCGAAGTCCACGCCGGCGAAGTCGGTGAAGTCGCCGTGGCGGACCTCGCGCAGCTTCGGATGCGTCACGCCCGTCGGCGCGCGGGTCACGACCAGGACCTCGTCGACGTCGGCGGCCAGCAGGCACTCGCGCAGTGCGCCCTGGCCGACCATGCCGGTCGCCCCGAACACGATCACCTTCATGTCCGTCATTATGGCCGGATCGCCGACAGCGTGGCGTTCACCAGCGTCGTGTAGAGGTCCGAGTCGGTGAAGTCCGGGCCGGTCTCCTCGCCGATGTACACGTCGACGTGCCGCTTGCCGCCCAGGCCCGGGGTGAACTCGTCGACGATCGTCCAGGTCGGGGCCTTGAGCTTCGCGCACACCTCGGCCGCGACCTCGGCGGTGCCGCAGCGCAGGATGGTGAACCGGGTGCCGGCCCCGAGCACGTCGCCGTCGGCGGCGGCCGAGCTCCACGGCCGCAGTGGCCGGCCGGCGCTGTCGCGGGGCGCGGTGTCCATCCAGTAGCCGGTGTCGGATTTTGCACGAGATCGGGGCTATTCGCTGGGACGGCGGCGTTCCTGTTTGCGTAGCGCCGTGCGGCGCTTGTCCGTCAGGCGGCGCTCCACCGCCCCCTTCGACGGTTTCGTCCGCTTCCGCGGCCTCGGCGGCGGGGCGATCGCGAGGGCGATGGTCGCGGCCAGGCGCTCCTCGGCGGCCCGGCGGTTCTGCAGCTGCGAGCGGTGCTCCGAGACCACGACCGACAGCACCCCGTCGACCAGCCGGCTGGCCAGGCGCTCCAGCGCCCGGGCCTTGAGCGGCTCGGGCAGCGCGCCGGTCGCGGCCAGGTCGAAGCGCAGCTCGACCCGCGAGTCGGTGGTGTTGACGGACTGGCCGCCGGGGCCGCCGGAGCGGCTGAAGCGCCACGCCAGCTCCGTGCGCGGCAGGGCGATGTCGTCCGTCACCCGCAGGTCGTCATCCATCCGCCTAGCATGCGGGGCGCGGAATGCAATTTGCACCTCACGGGTGACTTGACGTCGGCTCGCCACCGGCTGGGGGTACTCTCAGCGAGGCGAGACGCAGCGGAAAGGTGACACCGTGGCTGAAGCCGTTCAGACGACGGCGCTGCTGGTCGAGCAGTTCGGCGTTGCGCAGATCACCACGGTGCGCCACGCCGTGAGCGAGGGCGCCTCGGCCGCCGGGCTGAGCGGGTCGCGGCTGGAGGACTTCGTCCTCGCCGTGAACGAGATCGTCACCAACGCCGTGCGGCACGCGGGCGGCGGGGGCACGCTGCGGCTGTGGGCGGCCGGTGGCGTTGTGGTGTGCGAGGTCACCGACCACGGCACCGGCATACCGCCCGAGCGGCTCAACGGCCAGGCGCTGCCGCCCAGCCACGCCATCAGCGGGCGCGGGCTGTGGCTGGCCCGGCACCTCGTCGACGACGTCACCGTGACCACCGGCGAGGCCGGCACAATTGTGCGGCTGAGCAGCGCGGTGCCGGACTAGCATCGTCGGGTGCTTCGACCCGAGTACCCCATCCTGACCGAGCGGCTCACGCTTCGCCCCTTCGCCGAGCGCGACCTCGACGACCTGCACGCCCTGACCGGCGACCCCGAGGTGGTCCGGTACCTCTACTGGGAGGTCCACACGCCCGAGGAGACCCGCGAGTCGCTACGCCGGCGCATGGCCCAGGACGCGATCACCGAGGAGGGCCAGTGGCTGGTGCTGGCCATGGACCTCGACAGGCGCGTGATCGGGCAGGTCGTGCTCAAGTGGGCCAGCCGGGTGCACCGGCAGGGCGAGCTCGGCTTCGTGATGCACCCGGCGTTCCAGGGCAAGGGCTACGCCCGCGAGGCGGCCGAGGCGATGCTCCGGCTGGGCTTCGAGGGCCTCGGCCTGCACCGCGTCTACGGCGCCTGCGACACCCGCAACGAGCCCTCGTGGCGGCTGCTGTCGCGGCTGGGCATGCGCCGCGAGGCGCACTTCGTCGAGGACGAGCTGTTCAAGGGCGAGTTCGGCGACCAGTACATCTACGCGATCCTCGACCGCGAGTGGCGCACCCGTCAGGAGACCTCGTCAAGGTAGCGCCAGGCGCCGTCGACCTTCACGAAGCGGCTGCGGTCGTGCATCGTGCCCGGGCGGCCGTCGGCGACGTACCGGGCGCGGAACTCCACGACCCCCTCGGTGTCGAACAGGCCGCCGCCCTCGCGGTCCAGGATGGTCAGCCCCTGCCAGTTCTGGCCCTCTTCGAGGGTGAGCGCCCGCGGCCGGGTCTTCTCGTGCCAGGTGCGCAGCAGAAACTTGCGGTCGCCCACCACGTACGCCGCGTAGCGGGCCCGCATGAGCAGCTCGGCGCTCGGCGGTTCGGCGCCGCGGTGGTACTTGCCGCAGCAGTCGTCGTACGGTTCGCCGAGTCCACACGGGCAGTTGTTCATGCTGAGCATTCTTCCCGATGCGCCTGCGGTGACACCCCGCGGACCCGCGCTCGGCGCCTGACGCCCGCGGCGCGACGCGCTAGCCTTACAGCTGCTGGAACTGCCAGCGCTGGTTGGTCGAGCCGTCGCAGTCCCACTGCCGGGCCACGGCACCGGGCGCCGGGTTGCCGGAGTCGATGCCGATGCAGCGGCCGCTGTTGAGGCTCACGAGGCGGTATCCGTCGCCGTCGCGGACCGGCCGCCACAGCTGGTTGGCCCCGCCGTGGCAGTCCCAGATGACGAGTTCTGCGCCGTTGTCCTTCGACGCGCCGTTGACGTCCAGGCAGCGGTTGTCGGCGGCGTTGATGAACTCGAACGTGTCCTGGCTGCCGTTCATCGCCTGAGGTACCCACAGCATGGTCCGGTTGTTGCCGTCGCAGGGCTGCTGGGAGGCGTTGCCGCCGTCGCCCGGGTTGGCCTGCAGGCACAGGCCGGAGTGGTCGGGGCGCATCAGGGTGGGCTTCGCGGCCAGCAGGGCCGCCTTCGGCGGGGTCGGCGACAGGGTGGGCGACGGCGGGGGCGGAGCCGAGGACGGCGCGTCCGACGGGGCCGGCTGTGACGGAGCGTCGCTGCGCTGCTCGGCCTGCTCGGCGGCGCTGGTGCCGTTCGGCGAGTCCGACATGAAGGCCTGCACGCCGAAGACGATGCCGGCGACGAGCGCCAGCACCAGGAAGCCGGACGCGGCGAGCAGCACCTTGTCGGGCTTCGGTGCGGGCGGCGTGGGCCGCGGCCCGCCGTAGACGGTCATGGCCGCACAGCATAGATCAGCGCCTCGGGCGACACTGTGTCAATCCGTCCACGGAGGAGTTCACACTGTGCAGCCCGCGCGCGCTGCTCACGGGCCATAAACTCCCGCGTATACACACAGCGTAACGGTGCGCTGAGTGGAGGAGGGGTCCCAACGTGAAGGTCGCAATTCCGCGCGAGGTCAAGAACCACGAGTACCGCGTGGCGATCACACCCGCAGGCGTCCACGAGCTCGCCGCGAACGGGCACGAGGTCTTCGTCGAGACCGGCGCCGGCGAGGGATCGTCGATCACCGACCAGGAGTTCCGCGAGGCCGGCGCCGCCATCCTGCCGACCGCCGACGACACCTGGGCCGAGGGCGACCTGGTGCTGAAGGTCAAGGAGCCCGTCGCCGAGGAGTACGACCGCATGCGCCCCGGGCAGGTCCTCTTCACCTACCTGCACCTGGCCGCGTCCCGCGACTGCACCCAGGCACTCGTCGACCGCAAGGTCACCGGCATCGCCTACGAGACCGTGGAGCTGCCCGACCGGTCGCTGCCGCTGCTCGCCCCGATGTCCGAGGTCGCCGGGCGGCTGGCCCCGCAGGTCGGCGCGTACCACCTGATGCGGGCCGGCGGCGGGCGCGGCGTGCTGCTGGGCGGCGTGTCCGGCGTGTACGCGTCGAAGGTCGTCGTCATCGGCGCCGGCGTCTCCGGGCTCAACGCGGCCGCGATCGCGCTGGGCATGCAGGCCGAGGTGCTGCTGCTGGACAAGAACATCTCCCGGCTGCGCGGCGCGGACGCGATCTACCAGGGGCACCTGCAGACGGTCGCGTCCAACGGCTACGAGATCGAGCGGGCCGTGCTCGACGCCGACCTCGTCATCGGCGCCGTGCTGGTGCCGGGCGCGAAGGCGCCGAAGCTCATCAGCAACGACCTGGTCAAGCGCATGAAGCCGGGCAGCGTGCTGGTCGACATCTCCATCGACCAGGGTGGCTGCTTCGAGGACTCGCGCCCGACCACGCACGCCGAGCCGACCTACCGGGTGCACGACTCGATCTTCTACTGCGTGGCGAACATGCCCGGTGCCGTGCCGCACACCAGCACGTACGCGCTGACCAACGTGACCCTGCCCTACGCGCTGGAGCTGGCCAACCGCGGCTGGCGCGACGCCCTGCGCCGCGACCCGGCGCTCGCGCTCGGGCTCAACACGCACGACGGCCAGGTCACCTACGGCCCAGTCGCGGACGCGCACGGGATGAGCCACGTTGCCCTGGAAGACGTCCTGGCATAGAACTCCATGGTGGACGTCGACGGCGGGAGTTCGGGCGCGCAGCTGCGCCGCGTCGTCGACGCCTACCTGGACCACCTGACCGTCGAGCGCGCCCTCGCGGCGAACACGCTCGCCTCGTACCGCCGCGACCTCGAACGCTACGTCGAGTGGCTGGTCGCGGCCGGGATCGACCGCCTGTCCGACGTGGCCGCGCGCGACATCGCCGGCCACGTCGCGGCGCTGCGCACGGCCGGCGGCGACGGCCCGCCGCTGTCGGCCTCCTCGGCCGCCCGCGCCGCCAGCGCCGTGCGCGGCCTGCACCGCTTCGCGCTGCTGGAGGGGCTGGTGCCGACCGACCCGTCGCGCGAGGTGAAGCCGCCGTCGCTGCCCAAGCGGCTGCCCAAGGCGCTCGACGTCGACCAGGTGTCGCGGCTGCTCGCCGTGTCGCTGCAGGCCGCCGGGCCGCTGGACCTGCGCGACGCGGCACTGCTGGAGTTTCTCTACGGCACCGGCGCCCGCATCTCCGAGGCGGTCGGCATCGTCGTCGACGACCTCGACCTCGACGCCCGGCCCGGCATGGCTGTGCTGCGCGGCAAGGGCGGCAAGACCCGGCTGGTGCCGATGGGCAACTACGCGCGCACGGCCCTGGACTCCTACCTGGTCCGCGGCCGCCCGTCGCTGGCCGCCAACGGCACCGGCGTGCCCACCGTGTTCCTCAACGCCCGCGGGGGCGCGCTGTCGCGGCAGAGCGCCTGGACGATCCTGCGCAAGGCCGCGCACCGGGCCGGCCTGGCGGTCGACGGGCCGGCCGGCGTCTCGCCGCACACGCTGCGGCACTCCTTCGCCACGCACCTGCTCGACGGCGGCGCCGACATCCGGGTCGTGCAGGAGCTGCTCGGGCACGCCTCGGTGACCACGACGCAGGTGTACACCCTGGTCACGGTCGACCGGCTGCGCGAGGTCTACGCGACGGCACACCCGCGGGCCCGCTGACCTGCCCCCCACCGCGCGGGGTCGTCAACGAGTGTTGGCCTACAGTTGTGGGCATGTCCTCCGAGGCGCCGCGGCGCTCCGACGCCACCCGGGCCGCCATCCTGCGCGCGGCGCGGGCGAGGTTTGCGCAGGACGGCTACCAGCGGGCGACGATCCGGGCGATCGCCGCCGACGCCGCGATCGACCCGTCGATGGTCATGCGGTACTACGGCAACAAGGCCCAGCTCTTCGCCGCCGCCGTCGACGTCGACCTGCGGATGCCCGACCTCGCCGGCCTGCCGCCCGAGCGGCTCGGCGCCGAGTTGGTGCGGCACTTCCTGCACCGCTGGGAGGAGGACCCGGGCGGCGACGTGCTGCTGACCCTGCTGCGTTCGGCCGCCACCGACGAGACCGCCGCCGAGCGGGTGCGCGGCATCTTCCGCGAACAGATCCTGCCGATCGTGGTGCGGATGGCCGGCGGCGACGAGCCGGAGGCGCAGCGGCGCGCGGGGCTGCTCGCCACCCAGATGCTCGGCCTGGCCATGTGCCGGCACATCCTGCGCATCCCACCGGTCGCCGCCATGACGGCCGAGACGCTGGTCGACCATGTGGGGCCCACGGTGCAGCGATATCTCACCGGCGAGCGCTGACCGGCCCGCCGGAATCCTCGGATCAACACCAGGGATCGGCCGAATGTCCGGTGAAGTCCGGTTTCCGGTTCGCTACAAGTGAGGCATGACCGCACCCCCATCCCCGGAACCACCGGAACCGCAGCGGCGCATCCTTGTCGCGGTTGACGTCGAGCGGTACTCGCGGCGGGAGAACCTGCAGCAGTACCACATCCAGCACGACTTCCGCGGGGCGCTCGCGGACGCGTGCGACCGGCTGGGGCTGCGCCGCGGCGACTGGCTGACCCAGGCCAGCGGCGACGGCGAGCTGGCCGTCCTGCCGGCCGGCACGTCCGAGCCGCGGGTGGTCGCGCGCCTCGCCGCCACCCTCGACACGCTGCTGCGCGAGCGCAACCGGGACCTCGCCGCCGAGCTGCGGCTGCGGCTGCGGGTCGCGGTGCACGTCGGGCTGGTCCACGTCGACGGCGCCAACGGCTTCCCGGGCTCGGCCGCCGTGACCGTCTGCCGGCTCGTGGACGCCGCGCCGCTCAAGCTCGCGCTCGCCGCGTTCCCGGCGGCCGGCACGGCGCTGATCGTGTCCGAGCAGGTGTACGACGACGTCGTCGCGCAGCGGTACGAGGACCTGCGGCCGGAGGGGTACACCCGGATCCGCGTCGAGCTGCCCGACAAGGACTTCGACGCGGCCGCCTGGATCACCGTCCCGGGCGAGGCGGCGGCGGACGTCTCGCGGGTCGTGCCGGACTTCCTGTTCGAGCCGGCCGCCCCGATCCCGCCGGCCCCGCCGGCGCCGGCGCGGCCCGGCAGCAGCTTCAACTTCGGCAACCTGACCACGAACGGGCCGGCCGCGTTCGGCGACAACAGCCGCGCCGTCTCCACCTGGCCGCAGGCGCCCCGATGAGCCTGACGACGACCGTTCCACCTGGCGGCCTGACCCCGGACAGCCCGACCACCGGCGCGATCCCGCCGCCGCCGTTCGCGCACCCGGTGGTGATCGCGCGGCCGCCGATGAACGACACCACCCGCCGGCTGTGCGCCGCGGCCTACCTCGACGACGAGTACGCGTACAAGGTCATCGAGGAGACCACCGGCGACGACCAGCGGGCCGTGCCGCCGTCCCTCGGCTTCGACATCGAGCCCGTCATCCGCCACTCCTTCCGGGCCCGCGGGATGCTGCTGGCGCGCGACGGCATCCTGTGCGCGATCCTGCTGGCCGCCTTCGTGCTGCTGCCGTTCGTCACGATCGGCTGGCTGTGCTTCGCCTGGGGCGTGCGCCGCATCCGGCTCGTGCGCCGGCTGCGCCGTGCGGTGCTGTCCGGGCAGGTCACCGGCGCGCTGGCGGCCCGGATCGGCTCGCTGCGCACCACCGGCGCCTGGGCGGCGGTCCTCCTCTCCGCCGTGCTGTACGCCTGCGGCTTCGCCTACTCGCCGCTGCTGCTCCTGCTGGGCCTCGGGCCGAGCCAGCAGGAGCAGGAGCTGTCGCCGTACTACGGGCAGGAGCCCGGCGCGCTCACGACGCTGACGCAGCGGCTGGGCCTGGCGTTCGACACCTCGCTCTTCCTGCTGATCCTCGCGCTGCCGCTGCTCTTCGCGCTGGTGACCGTCGGCTACGCGCTGATGGCCCGGGTCCGCACCCTCCGGACGCTGACCCACGTCCTCGCCCCGGGTGTGAATGTGTTGTTGCCGGGGCTGCCCAGCGCCCGGGTCGAGAACCGCGTCGGGTGGCTGGCCGCCGCCCAGCGCGGCAACGTCTCGCTGCACTCGGAGCGGCCGTTCATGGGCGCCGGGGACACCACGATGGTGTGGTCCATGGCGGTACTGCTGCAGGGCCAAGCGGTGCGCGCGGGCGCCGGCCGCCACGACGGCACCGAGCGCTTCGGCCGCGACGGCACCTTCGACCCCCGGTCCGTCTCCGCCCTGCCGCTGCAGCACTCGATCCGCGAGGCGGTGCTGCGCCTGCAGGATCCCGCGCTGCCGGCGCACCAGCGGGTGCCCGGCGTATACGTCATGGACCGGATCATCGCCGACGGCGAGCGCTACCAGGGCGATCCGCTCATCGACCAGCGCAGCCGCACCGCGCTGCAGATGGCCTCGCCGGACGCGGTGGCGGCGATCGTCGAGCAGCCGCAGGGCGGGGTGCGCCACTACCTGCACGTCCTCGTCGGCGTCGAGGGCCGCGAGGTGCGCATGCGCGACGGGCGCGTGGTCGTGCCGCCGCAGTCGCAGGACATCATCGTCTCCGCGCACGTTCACGTCGCGGTCGAGGGCGGCAAGCTCTACGTCGAGTTCATCGGCACCGTCCTGCCCCCGATCCGCAGCGAGTTCAAGGTCGTCGACCGGCTGCGCCCCGACCTCGGCCACCTGATCCGCCGCGCCCTGCCCGGCCTCATGTCGGACTGGATGAACTCGATGGACGCGCCCCGCCGGCTGCTGCGCTCGCTGCGCCAGATGATCTTGATCAACTACCGGGCCCGGCAGGCACACGAGGAGGCGCAGGAGTTCAAGTCGTACGAGCACGGCGCCCGGCTCTGCGTCCGCGAGCTCGCCGCCGAGTCGCAGGGCCGGACCTTTCTGCAGGACCTCGACGCCACCAAGTACCTCAAGCTCGTGGAGAAGACCGTCCTGGCGACGGTGCTCGACCACCTCGAGCGGGCCGGGGTGGACACCTCGGAGTACCGGATGCAGATGAACCACATCCAGAACTTCTCGAACACCTACAACAGCCCCACCTTCAACGGGCCGGCCGCGTTCGGCGCCGGCGCGCTGGCGCAGTCGGTGGGCGCACAACAGGCAGGAGTCTCGGTATGACCTCGGCGAGCGGCGGCGACTCGTTCACCTTCAACAACGTCGTGACCAACGGCCCGGCCGCGTTCGGCGCAGGCGCGACGGCCATCTCGGGCGCGCCGAGCGCCCAGTGGCTGGTGGAGCTGCACAGCATCCTGGGAGATTTCCACCGGCAGTGGCCGGCGACCGCGGCGACGGCCGAGCCGGCGCAGGTGGCGCGGGTGCAGGAGGCGTTGACCGCGGTCGACGAGCAGCTGCAGCGGGCGCCGGTCGACCGGGCGGCGCTGAAGGACCGGCTGTCGAGGTTCTCGGCCGTGGTGGCGACGGTGGCCGGCCTGGCCGCCGTCGCGGACCGCATCCGCGACTGGATCAGCTGACCGGGGAGCTGGGGAGACGGACCGTTTGCGGCGGCGCGTCGCCCGCGGTGCCGGGTGGCGGTGCGGGCGACGCGCTGCCAGGCGGGACTACTTGTGGCGGTTGTACATGCGCGGGGCCTTGGGGCTGCCCCCCTTGCCGACGCCTCCCCGGCCGCCGTGGCCGCCCGAACCGGGGGGCAGCGAGCGGTTGGCCTGGGCGCGCCGGAGGGCCTCGAGCGGGTTGGCCGGCGCGCTCTCCTCGGCGGCCTCGGCGGCCTCCGCCGCCTCCGCGGCCTTCTCGGCGTCGTGCGCGGACTCGTCTGAACTGTTTACGGCAGGCATGTGAGCGTCTCCTTCGCGGGACGTGCTGGCTGCATACAGAAGAGGGCTGCTGCCGCGCGGGACGCGAAGCGGGGATTGATGAACCCACAACGGGGGCCGGCCTGCTGCGCCGGATCGGCGGTCAGCGGCGGGCGCGCGCGGCGTCGGTGGGCTCAGAAACGCATGCGGAAACGGTACAGCACCCCGGCCCCTCGCGCACGCGAGTTTCCGCCGGGGTGCTGTCGACGTCGTGCCGTTTAGGGGAACACCTTGACCGCGGGTGGCCAGTCCGCCATGTTGTCCGCGTTCTGCGGCCTGATGCCCAGCGTGATCTGCGTGACCTGCGCGGTCGTCTTGAGGCCGTTGAGCTCGGCCTTGACGTACGTGGTGCCATCGCCGAGCACCCGCTGGCACTGGACGCCGGACGTGCAGTCGAGCTTGTCGACCATCCTGGGCCCGGCATTGGTACGGCCGAACGACAGCGTCAGCGTCGGGAAGCCCTGCAGGTCGATCGGCTGGGTCAGGGGCAGCGTCGGCAGCCCCGGCGACAGGCGGGCGGCCGACACCACCTGGTTGCCGGTGCCCATGTCGGTGCCGTAGCTCACCGACAGCAGCTGGAAGCCGTGCGGTACGAACGAGGGAAGGAAACCGACGGGGAACTGCTTCGTGGCCGACGGCCTGAGCCCGTCGGCGATCGCGGCGAGCTCCTCTTTGGTAGGCAGGCTCTCCCACGATGACCAGTAGATGACCGCCCAGGCGTTCTTCGCGTACTGCCACGCCAGAGACGGTATCTGCGCCTGCATCTTCTGCAGCCGGGCCCGGTCGGGGGGCGACGGCGTCGGTTGGCCCGAGCCGCCGGCGTTGCGCAGCAGCCCGAAGCCCGTGCGCACCTCGACCTTCTCCGCGGACTTGAGGAACTCGGTCGGGTCGAAGGCACCGGGGCGGTACACCACCAGGATCCCGCCGCGTAGCAGCCCCGGCATTCGCGACAGGCCCGCCGCCGGCACGGTCGTGGCCGGCAACGGCGGCGACGACAAAGGTTCGGCCGACAGGTCGATCCCGGCGTCGATCGAGGACTGCTGGTACGCCATGGTCACCAGGTCGGGGTCGCTCACCAGGTAGGAACCGGCCGCGTAGCCGTTGTACGTGGTCACGAACGGCTCAGCGTCGGCGAACGCCGTCGGGGCCGGCGACACCGCGTTGGGCAGGGTGCTCGGGTCGACCGCGGGTGTCAGCGCCGCCGGCGTGCCGGCGATGACCAGCGCGGCGGTGACGGCCGCGACCGCCGCCGCGGCGCTCCCGCCGACCGAGGACAGCAGGGTGAGCCGCCGGCGGCGGGCGAGGTGGCGGCCCGCGGCGGTGATGTCGTCAACGCTGAGCCGTGGTGGCGGCGCGCCGTCCCGGACCGACGTCAGCAGTGTGCGCAGATCCTGTTCCATACCCTTCCCTCCCATCCTGGTCGTGGCCGAGGCCGATCCCGATGGCGCCACCCGCTGTAGCGCCGCCTGCAATGTCGTCCGTGACCCGAAGCTCCTCCGCGCCGAGGAGCGCCCGGAGCGCGGCGAGCCCCCTGGCGGTCTGACTCTTGATCGTGCCCGGCTGGCGGCCGAGCACCTCGGCGGTCTCCTCAACGCTCAGTCCCTCGTAGTACCGCAGCACCAACACGGCGCGCTGGCCAGGTGCCATGCGGGCGAGCGCGGCGCGGATCCGGAGCCGCTCGTCGACCTGGTCGGCGTGGTCGGGCCCGGGCAGTTCGGGCAGCGCGTACCCGGCCGAGCGCTCCCGGCGGCGCCACGGTCGCCGGCTCTCGTCGACCAGCGCGTGCACGATCGCCCGCCGCACGTACGCCAGCGGCGTGTCCACCTTGTTCCAGCGCACGTACAGCTTGGCCAGGGACGCGGCGACCGCGTCCTCGGCGGTGTGCCAGTCCCCGCACGTCAGGTAGGCGAGCGAGCGCAGACCGTCGAATCGCGCGGTGACGAATTCGCGGAAGTGCGCCTCGTCGTCTTGATTCACCCGTCCGGGCTCCCTTCGTCGCGGGTAGACGGAACCACCCGGGGAAGGGTTGCACACGGTTGCGGATTCTTTTTCCGGTGAACGCGGTCTATGTCCCGATTGATGGGTAAATGCCCAGCAAAGTCGGTACGCACGGACGACACGGACGCCGCCATGCGTGGTTCGTCATGGTTGCTATGCCGCGGCCGCGCCGGTGGCTTCCGGTGACGCCGGTGTCGGGGGCGGGGCGTCCGTCGTCGGCGTCGCCGGAGGCTTGCTCGTCGCCGGGGGAGCGGAGGACGCCGGCTGGCTGTCCGGCGCCGGGGAGCTAGGGGCCGCGGTCTCCGTACCGGTGCTGGCGCTCGCCGAGCCGCCGGGCGTCGGGGCGTGCGAAGCGGCCGGGGCGCCAGGCCCACGGCCCGACGTCGGGGCGACCACCGAGGCCGAGACGGTCGGGTGGGCACCGCCGGAATCGGACGGGCCGATGAACTTGCGGTTCAGCGCGACCACCGCCAGGACGACGCCGGTGACGAGCGCGACCAGCGCCACGCCGGCGACCACCGGGACCCACACCGGGCGCCCGGCCGGCTCGCCGTCTGCCGCGTCGCCGTGGTCGGGCGTCGTGACGGCGGTCGGTGCGGAGGTGCGCACCAGCGGTACGGCATCCGGCTCTTCCAGCGTGCCGCTCTGCGCGGCGCGGGCCGCGGCGGCCATTGCGGCGGCGGTGGGGAAGCGGTCCTTCGGATCCTTGGCCATGGCCCGCTCGACCAGCGCGCGCATGGCGGGCGGCAGCGTCTCCGGCAGCGGCGCGGGCTCGTCCTGCAGATGCTTGATGGCGATCTCGAGCGGCGAGTTGCCGGTGAACGGCGGGGCGCCGGTGAGGCAGTGGTACGCCACGACGCCGAGCGCGTAGATGTCCGTCGACGGCGAGATGGGATTGCCGGAGGCCTGCTCGGGCGACATGTACAGCGCGGTGCCGATGACGGCGTTGACCTTCGTGACCGAGGTGACGGACTGGGAGCGGGCCACGCCGAAGTCGACCAGGGTGACCGCGCCGTCCTCGGAGACGAGCAGGTTGCCGGGCTTGACGTCGCGGTGGATGATCCCCTTCTCGTGGGCGGCGTGCAGCGCGTCGGCCGCCTGGGCCACGATGTCGAGGGTCTCGTCGACCGGCAGCGAGCCCGCGGCCTTGATCCGCTCGCCGAGCGAGCGGCCGTCGACGAAGGCCATGACCAGGAACAGCGTGCCCTCGGGGGTCTCGCCGTAGTCGTAGACGCCGACGACGCCGGGGTGCCCGATCGAGGCCATGATGAGCGCCTCGGAACGGAACCGGCTGCCGAACTCGGCGTTGGCCACGTGGCCCGGCAGCAGCACCTTCACGGCCACGGTGCGGCCGAGCGTCTTGTCGGTGGCCCGGAACACCTGCCCCATGCCGCCGCTGGCGACGAACTCCTCGAGGCGGTACCGGTCGCCGAGCACGTCCCCTGGTCCTAACACGTGCATGACCGTACCCAACGATGAGCTTCGCGACACGCCGGGCGCGCAGTGCGATATGTACCCTGCAGTGACGTACAGTCGGTCAACGGCTGACTCGTTCCCCCCGCAGGCCGACGCCGATTCGGTCCTGGGTGGAGACAATGCCGCCGGGAGGGGCGAAGACAGCGATGACAGGCATGGGCGACCAGGCGGAGTCGTGGACCACCACGATGCGCGCCGAGCAGGCCTCGCTTGACCTCGGTGCGGAGCTCGGGCCGGCGGACCCGACCGCGTACACAATGCGCAAGCCGATCCCCGAGCCGATGCCGATGGACCGGCACGGCCCGGCGCGGATCATCGCCATGGCCAACCAGAAGGGCGGCGTCGGCAAGACGACGTCGACCATCAACCTCGGCGCGGCGCTCGCGGAGTACGGGCGGCGAGTGCTCCTCGTCGACTTCGACCCGCAGGGCGCGCTCTCGGTCGGCCTCGGCGTCAACCCCCACAACCTCGATCTCACGATCTACAACATCCTGATGGACTCCGACGTGACGGTCGAGGACATCAGGATCAAGACGGACATCGCCGGGCTGCACCTGCTGCCGGCCAACATCGACCTGTCCGCCGCCGAGATTCAGCTGGTCACCGAGGTCGCGCGCGAGATGGCCCTGGCCCGGGTGCTGCGCCCGGTGCTCAAGGAATACGACTTCATCCTGATCGACTGCCAGCCCTCGCTCGGCCTGCTCGCGATCAACGCCCTTACTGTCGCACACGGCGTCATGATCCCGCTGGAATGTGAGTTCTTTTCACTTCGCGGTGTCGCGCTGCTGCTCGATACGATCGACAAGGTGCGCGAGCGGCTCAACTTCGACCTGGAGCTCGAGGGCATCCTGGCCACGATGTACGACAGCCGCACCACGCACTGCCGCCAGGTGCTGCAGCGGGTCGTGGAGGCGTTCGGTGACAAGGTGTACCAGACCGTGATCACCAAGACGGTCAAGTTCCCGGAGTCGACCGTCGCCGGGGCGCCCATCACCACCCTCGACCCGGCCTCCTCCGGTGCGCGCAACTACCGGCAGCTGGCGCGCGAGGTGATCGCGCAGCAGGCCGAGCGGCGCCTGTAAGGGTTTTCGCTGTTCGTGCGCTAGGTTCTTCGCGTGACTGAGCCGGATTTGGACTCGGCGTCCGCGCCCCCGCCGTCCTCGGACGACGCTGGGCCGCTGGATCCTGCGCCGGTTCCCGCGTCCGGGCCAGCCTCCTCGGACATCCCGGCTTCTTCGGAGTCCGCTCCGGCCACGTCCGGTTTTCAGGTCAAGCTCGCCAACTTCACCGGCCCGTTCGACCTGCTGCTGCAGCTCATCGGCAAGCACAAGCTCGACGTCACCGAGGTCGCGCTGCACACGGTGACGGACGATTTCATCGCGTACATCAGGGCGATGGGCGACGACTGGGATCTCGACGAGGCCTCGGAGTTCCTGGTCGTGGCGGCGACGCTGCTCGACCTCAAGGCCGCGCGGCTGCTGCCCTCGGCGACCGTCGAGAACGAGGAGGACCTCGCGCTGCTCGAGGCGCGGGACCTGCTCTTCGCGCGGCTGCTGCAGTACAAGGCGTTCAAGGAGGCCGCCGCCCACATCGCCGGCCTCGAGGCGGTCGGGTCGCGGCGCTACCCGCGGTCGGTCGCCCTCGAGCCTCGCTACGCTGAGGCGCTGCCCGACCTGGTCCTCGGCGTCGGCCCGCAGCGGCTGCTGAAGCTGGCGCTGAAGGCGTTCACCCCGAAGGCGCCGCCGGTCGTGTCGATCGCGCACATCCACATGGTGCGGGTCAGCGTGCGCGAGCACGCGAACATCATGCGCGACCGCCTGATGGAACAGCGCGTTGCGACGTTCACCGACCTGTGCATCGACTGCGAGTCGACACTGGAGGTGGTTGCCCGCTTCCTCGCCCTCCTGGAGTTGTACCGCGAGAATCTGATCAGCTTCGAGCAGGTGCAGGCGCTGGGCGAGCTGGTCGTGCGCTGGACGGCCGCCGAGGACGCGGACATGAGCATCGAGGTCGAGGAGTACGAAGGGTCGCCGGCTCCGGCGGCCGGCCCCACTCCTGCCGCCGCCGACGGTCCTTCTGATGCGGCGGATTCTTCCGACTTGGTGGATTCCGCGGGATCGTTGGATGCTTCGGGTCCGTCGGTGGGCGGGGACGCTGGGGTGGACGTGGACAACGAGGTGGACGAGTGAACCAGGACGACAAGCCGACGGGGTCGCTAGCCGACCAGGCCGCGAACTGGATTCCACCGTGGGCCCGCCCGAAGCCGGAACCGCAGCCGCAGTCCTTCCCCGAGTTGCAGTGGCAGTCCGACCCCGAGGATGCTGGCTCCCCGGATTCCGCTGATTCGCCGGACTCCCAGGGTTCCTCGGCTTCCCCTGAGTCCCCGGCTTCCCCTGAGTCCCCGGCTTCCCCTGAGTCCCCGGCTTCCCCTGAGTCCCCGGCTTCCCCGGACGCCTCTGATCCGCCGGCCGACTCGTCGGAAGCCGCCGCGTCGGAGTCTTCGTCTTCGTCTTCGGTTTCGTCGTCAGAGCCTGAGCCGGTCTCTGAGCCCGAGCTTGCGTCGGTTTCCGAGTCTGAGCCCGAGACCGTCGTTGAGCCCGAGCCGGTCGCTGAGGTTGGGCCCGAGTCGGTTGTCGAGCCTGAGCCGGTTTTCGAGCCGGAGTCTCAGTCTGTCGCCGAGTCGGTTGTCGAGCCTGAGCCCGTCGTCGAGCCCGAGTCTTCTTTCGCCGAGTCGCTCGGCGAGCCTGAGGCTGCTGTCGGGGCTGAGCCCGCAGTTGAGCCTGAGGCCGCTGCCCCGTTCGAGCCTGTCGTCGAACCCGATCTTGCCTCGCCGTCCGAGCCTGTTGTCGAGCCCGGGTCTTCCGTTGTCGAACCCGATGCTGTCGCGGAGCCGGAGTCTCTCGTTGAGGCTGAGGGTGCGCCGGGTGTCGGGGTGGACACGAAGGGTGAGGAGGAGGCTCCGGCCGAGGCTGTTCGGGCGGAGATGACGGACAGTGAGCTTCGCGGTGCGGTGGAGGCGATCCTGCTGGTCGTCGACGAGCCGACCAGCGAGGTGGCGCTCGCCCAGGTGCTCGAACAGCCGGTCGATCGGGTGCTGGCGGCGCTGGAGGCGGCGTCCCGGCAGTATACCGCGATGGGTTTTGGTTTTGATCTTCGCCGGGTGGCGGGGGGCTGGCGGCTCTACACCCGGCCGGAATATGCCGCATATGTGGAGAAGTTCGTCCTCGACGGCCAGCAGATCCGCCTCACCCAGGCCGCACTGGAGACACTCGCCGTAGTCGCCTATAAGCAGCCGGTCACCCGGTCGCGCATCTCGGCCATCCGCGGTGTGAACTGTGACGGCGTAGTCCGTACGCTGGTTACGAGGGGTCTGATCGAGGAGACCGGGAGTGAGCCCGAGAGCGGCGCATTCCTGTACCGGACGACCACGCTGTTCCTGGAGAAACTCGGCCTGGACAGCGTCGATCAGCTACCGCCGCTCGCCCCGTTCCTTCCCGACGACATAGATGAGATCGCCGATGCCCAGCGTTGACCCGTCCGTTGAGTCCGAGCTCGTGGAGTTCGAGGGTTCCGCCTTCGACGCGCCGCCGGACGCCGAGCCGCCGCGCCACGAGGAGCGGCTGCAGAAGATCCTGGCCGCGGCCGGCTTGGGCTCGCGGCGCACGTGCGAGCGCATGATCGACGAGGGCCGCGTCGCCGTCAACGGCAAAGAGGCCACGCTCGGCGACAAGGCGGACGCGATACGTGACGCGATCCACGTTGACGGCCAGCGACTGGTGACGGACACGCGGATGGTGTACCTGGCGCTGAACAAGCCGCGCGGCGTCGTCTCGACAATGGACGACGAGAAGGGTCGCGACGCGATCGCCGACTTCCTGCCGAACATCACCGCGCGCGTGTTCCACGTCGGCCGGCTCGACCAGGACAGCGAGGGCCTGCTGCTGCTCACCAACGACGGGGGTTTGGCGCACAAGCTGATGCACCCGTCGTATGAGGTCGCCAAGACATACCAGGTGGAGATCCCCGGCCCGGTCCCGCGCGCGATGGGCCGGGAGCTGAAGGCCGGCGTCACGCTCGAGGACGGCCCGGTGAAGGTCGACTCGTTCCGGGTCGTGGACGCGTACGGCAAGGTCGCCCTCGTCGAGGTCATCCTGCACGAGGGCCGCAACCACATCGTGCGCCGCATGTTCGACGCGGTTGGCTTCCCGGTGCAGCGGCTGATCCGCACCCAGATCGGCCCGATCCGCCTCGGCGACCTGCGCCCGGGCCGCACCCGGCACCTGTCGCAGGCCGAGGTGGGCGCCCTGTTCAAGGCGGTCGGCGAGTAGCCGGCCCCGCCGCCGAGGCGGTGGCGCACCACCAACGGCCGCCTTGCCCGAGTTCAGCGCCGTCGTGTCCGCACCCGGCGGGTCGTGTCCGCACCCGGCGCTGGGTCGTCAGCACGATCGTCATGCCGAGCTCGGCGCGCATGCGGGCGATGTGCGACCACAGGTTCGCCCGGTTCTGCGGGTCCAGGCCGGTCGACGGCTCGTCGAGGAACAGCAGCTCGGGGGCGTGCACCAGGCCGATCGCCACGTCGAGGCGGCGACGCTGGCCGCCCGAGAGGTCGGTGACCCTGCGCTTGCCCAGGTCGGCGAGGTCGAGCGCCTCGAGCAGCTCGTCCGCGCGGCGGCGGGCGGTCTTGCGGTCCAGACCATAGATCCGTCCCTGTACCCGCAGCTCGTCGCCGACCCGCTGGGTGTGCGCGGCGCCGTTGCCCTGCCCGACGTATCCGATGCGGCGGCGCACCCGGGCGGGCTCGCGCACCACGTCGTGGCCGGCGACCGTGGCGGTGCCGGCCGTCGGGGCGATCAGCGTCGTCAGCATCCGCATCGTCGTGGTCTTGCCGGCCCCGTTCGGGCCGAGCACGGCGACCAGCTCGCCCGGCTCGACGTCCAGGCTGATGCCGCGTACCGCGTGGACCGTCGTCTTCCGGCCGGTGGCGAAGTCCTTCGTCAATCCTCGCGTTCGAATCATGCGACGAGCCTGGCAAGGGATGCGGACAGCTCCTGTCCTGTTCGCCGGCGATACTGAACGCATGCTCGAAACCTCGGCCCGGCTGCTCGCCCTCCTGTCGCTGCTGCAGGCCCGCCGCGACTGGCCGGGTCGCACGCTCGCCGACCGGCTCGAGGTCAGCCCGCGCACGGTCCGTCGCGACGTCGACCGCCTGCGTGAGCTCGGCTACCCGGTGCAGGCGACCCGCGGCCCCGACGGCGGATACCGGCTCGACGCCGGCTCGGAGCTCCCGCCCCTGCTGTTCGACGACGACCAGGCCGTCGCTGTCGCCGTGGCACTGCAGACCGCGACGATGACCGTCCAGGGCGTCGAGGAGGCCGCGCTGCGCGCGCTGGCCACCGTCCGTCAGGTGATGCCGGCCCGGCTACGCCATCGCGTCGACGCGCTGCGGGTGACCCGGGTAGTCAAGAACACCTGGCGCGAGGCCGACATCGACGCGGAGCACCTGCTCGCGATCGGCACCGCGGTCCGCGCGCGCGAGGTGCTGCGGTTCGACTACTCCGGGCGACGCGAGATGGCTGAGGGTGCCGATCAGGACCGGCCGCCACGCCGCACCGAGCCCCACCACCTCGTCACGTGGGGTGGCCGGTGGTACCTCGTGGGCTGGGACCTCGATCGCAAGGATTGGCGCACCTACCGTGTTGATCGCATGACGCCGCGCTCACCGAACGGGCCGAGGTTCGCCCCGCGGCCGCTGCCCGCGCCGGACGTCGCCGCGTTCATCGCGGAGCGATTCGAGCGTCACGATGTGTTGCCCTGCCGGGGGACGGCGATCCTGAACGCGCCGGCCGCAGCGGTGAACGATTGGCTGCGCGGCCAGGGGGTCGTGGAGGACTTCGGGCCGGACCGGTGCCGGGTCACGGCCGGTTCGTGGTCGTGGACCGGCCTCGCCGCGTGGTTCGGCATGTTCGACGTCGACTTCGAGCTGGTCGGGCCGCCCGAACTGCGCGCCGCGGCCGCCGGGCTCGCCGGCAGGTTCGCCAAGGCGGTGGACTCGGCGCCATCCTGATATTGCTATCCGTGATTCAGGATGGTCGAGCGTAGCGGGATGGGCGACGTGCAGGGGGCGTCGCCGTGGGTAACGCGCTGGGAGCATCGCCGGATGGGTGATGCGGTCAAGCCGTCACCGGATGGGCGACGTATTGGGGGCGTCGCTGGATGGGAGTCCGCGCCGGCGAGATCGGCGCCGGTAATCGAGCGTGTCGGGTGCGGGGGTGCAACGGTGGGCTTGGACGTACCGATGAAGGAAAAAGGCCGGCCGGAACCCTCCCTCGGAACTCCGGCCGGCCAGGAATGAGCGGAGCGATCAGCCCTTGCGGACCGTAGCGAGAGCCTTACCCCAAGCCACCGTCTGGTCGAGAACGGTGGTCAGCGTGGCCTCGTGCTGCGGGCCGGGCTTGAAGACGCTGTAGTTCTCGAAGTCCGAGAACAGCGACAGTGCGACCTGGGCGCGCACGTCGGCGATCTGCAACTCGGCGGCGATGAGCCGCAGGTGCTCGACCGCGCGCGTGCCGCCCGCCGAGCCGTAGCTGACGAAGCCCGCCGCCTTGTTGTTCCACTCGGCGTAGAGGAAGTCGATCGCGTTCTTGAGTGCACCGCTCGTCGAGTGGTTGTACTCCGGCGTCACGAAGATGTACGCGTCGAACTCGGCGATCTTGGCCGACCACTGCTTGGTGTGCTCGTTCGCGTACTGGCCCATCGACGGCGGGGCAGCCTCGTCCAGGTGCGGCAGGTTGTAGTCGAGCAGGTCGACCAGCTCGAACTCCGCGTCCCCGCGCCGGCTCGCGATGTCGTAGACCCACTTGGCCACGGCCTCGCCGTTCCGGCCCGGACGGGTGCTGCCGAGGATGATTCCGACCTTGATCATTTCTGGCTTCCTCTTCCTGAAGGGTGACGCCACCGCCGAGGGTGACGTGTCACCGAGACGATAGCCCACAACTACGGTGACATGTCACCCATTCCCGTAGACTTCATCCTGTGACGGAACCGGACTGGCTCGACGAGCGTGAGCAGCGGGCCTGGCGCGGGTACCTTGCGCTGAACACCGAGGTGCAACGGCGCGTGGCGCGGCAGCTACTGCGCGAGACCGGTCTGACGGGCGCCGAGTACGCGGTGCTGGTGAGCCTGTCCGAGGCGCCGGGCGGGCGGCTGCGCGTGTTCCAGCTGCGCCATGCGGCCGAGTGGGAGAAGACCCGGCTCACGCACCAGATCACGCGGATGGTGGCGCGCGGCCTGGTGGCGCGCGAGCCCTGCCCGGACGACCCGCGCGGCGCGTTCGTCGTGCTGACCGAGGCTGGCTGGGAAGCGGTGACGGCCGCGGCGCCCCGCCACGTCGCTCACGTACGGCACTGGTTCTTCGACGCTCTGAAACCGGAGCAGGTGGACGCGCTGATCGACATCTCGCGGTCGGTGCTGACTCGCCTGCCGGAGGCCGATCGGGCGATGGGGGAGCCGTGCTCGCAGTCGATCGCCGCCGAGGCGGAGGCGTGCGGCCCGGACCCGGCCGGCGCGATCGAGGCCTGCACCGCCCTGGGTGGCCTATCTGAAATGTCCGAAATCCCCGAACCGTGTCCACCCTGCGGCAATGACGACGGCGGCGACCGGTGAGGTCAGCACCTCGCGCATCGGGCGACATTCCGGAAATGTCCGAAACGGCGCCAAGATCGACAGCGAGCCAGTACGCCGACGTGCCATACCACGCAAACCAGGTGTGACGGCGGCCTCCCGTGGGTGGGCGTCATCGGCGGGTCAAGTACTGTTTTGAAGGGCTTCATCGAGTCATCTGTGTGAGGGAGACGGGCGTGCACGACGAGGGTCGGCAACTGGTGGTTGCCGTCGACGGGCCGTCCGGCTCCGGCAAGTCGACGATCTCCCGGCGGGTCGCCCAGGCGCTCAACGCCCGCTACCTGGACACCGGCGCGATGTATCGCGCCGTCACGTATGCCGTGCTGCGCGACAACGTCGACCTTGGCGACGCCGACAAGATCGCCGCGGTGGCCGAGGGCGTGCAGTTGACCATCGGGACGGACCCCGCGACGCCGCACATCAGCGTCGACGGGATCGCCGTCGACCGCGAGATCCGCGGGCCCGAGGTGACGCGGGCGGTGTCGGCGGTCTCGGCGGTGCCGGCCGTGCGCGCGCTGCTCGTCGCCCGCCAGCGGGAGATCATCGCCGAGGCGGAGCGGATCGTCGTCGAGGGGCGCGACATCGGCACGGTCGTGGCGCCGGACGCTGACCTCAAGGTCTACCTGACCGCCGACGCCGAGGAGCGCGCCCGCCGACGCAGCAGCGAAGACGCTACGAGCCAGGCCGCGACCGCCGCCGACCTCGCCCGCCGCGACCGCCTCGACTCGTCCCGCGCCGCCGACCCGCTGCGTCAGGCCGAGGACGCGGTCGTGCTCGACACCACCTCGCTCGGCATCGACGAGGTGGTCGAGCGGCTGCAACACATGCTCGACAAGGTGACGGCGTGAACCCGATGTCCGCGGACGTCTCGCGCGAGGCCGTCGACGCCGAGCCGGAGACCGAGCTGAGCCTGCCCATCGTCGCCGTCGTCGGCCGCCCCAACGTCGGCAAGTCCACCCTGGTCAACCGCGTGCTCGGGCGCCGGCAGGCGGTCGTCGAGGACGTCGCCGGGGTGACGCGCGACCGGATCGCGTACGACGCTGAATGGACCGGTCGGCAATTCACGATCGTCGACACCGGCGGCTGGCTGCCCGACGCCCGCGAGCGCGCGAAGGCCATCGCCACGCAGGCCGAGATCGCCGCCCAGACGGCCGACGTGGTACTCCTCGTCGTCGATGCCACGATCCCGCCGACCTCCGACGACGAGGCGGCCGTGCGCATGCTGCGCCGCAACGGCAGCAAGGTCATCCTGGTCGCGAACAAGGTCGACAATGACCGCATCGAGGGCGAGATCGCCAGCCTGTGGGGCCTGGGCCTGGGCGAACCCTTCCCGGTGTCGGCCCTGCACGGCCGCGGTGCGGGAGACCTCCTCGACAAGATTCTGGAAAACCTTCCAAAAGCCCGTCCCGTTGTACCGCGTGCGGCCGGCCCCCGCCGCATCGCCCTCGTCGGACGTCCGAACGTCGGCAAGTCCAGCCTGCTGAACAAGCTCGCGAAAGAGGAGCGGGCGGTCGTCGACTCGGTCGCCGGAACGACCGTCGACCCGGTCGACAGTCTCGTCGACTTCGGCGGCGAGACGTGGCACCTCGTCGACACCGCCGGCCTTCGCAAACGCGTTTCCCACGCCAGCGGCACCGAGTACTACGCATCGCTGCGCACCAATGCCGCGATCGAGGCCGCCGAGGTCGCGATCGTCCTGCTCGACGCGAGCGAGCCCATTTCCGAACAGGACCAGCGCATCATCTCGATGGTCATCGAGTCGGGCCGCGCGCTCGTCATCGCGTTCAACAAATGGGACCTCGTCGACGACGACCGCCGGTACCAGCTCGGCAAGGAAATCGACCGCGAACTGCGTCGCGTCCCGTGGGCGGTGCGCGTCAACGTCTCCGCGCTGACCGGCCGCGCCGTCGACAAGCTCGCCCCCGCGCTGCGTACGGCCCTGGCAAACTGGGAGCGCCGCGTGCCGACCGGCCAGCTCAACCAGTGGCTCACTGCGCTCGTGCAGGCAACCCCGCACCCGGTCCGCGGCGGCCGTGCCCCGCGCGTGCTGTTCGCCACCCAGGCCGGCGTTTCCCCGCCGAAGTTCGTGCTGTTCACCACGGGCGTCCTGGACCCGGGTTATGTCCGTTTCGTGGAGCGCCGCCTGCGCGAGGAGTTCGAGTTCACCGGCACCCCGATCCACATCACGGTCAAGCCGCGGAAAAAGAACAAGAAATAGCGGATTCCGTACGCGTTCGCCTCTCTGTCCGCCGGCTCGCTTCCGCGTTTCGCGGCCTGCGACACGCCCGTGTAACGGCCGGACCGTCAGTCCGCCAACGCGAAGATCTCGGCGTGCAGCTGGGTGCGCGGCACGCCCAGGCCGCGCAGCGTTTTCAGCACCGCGTTGGTCATTGCGGAGGGTCCGCAGACATACACGTCCCGTTGCCGGACGTCGGGCACCAGCGACAGGAGGTGATCGGCGCCGAGCGGTGTCGGCGTCGTATCCCTGGTGCGGCCCGTGACCAGGTGCAGCTCGGCGCCCTTCGCAGCGGCCAGCTCGCGTAGCTCGCCGAGCAGCGGGGCGTCGGCCTCGGAGCGGGCGCGGTACAACACGACGATCGAGCCGTCGAGATCCTCCAGCAGCGATCGGATCGGCGTGATGCCGACGCCGCCGGCGATCAGCAGCGTCGCCGGTTGCGTGCGGTGCAGGCCGGTGAACGCTCCGTACGGGCCCTCGACGAAGACGCGCGTGCCGACCCGGATTCGGCGCAGGCCGGCGCTGCCGGAGCCGACCGCCTTCGCGGTGAGCCGCAGGCTGCGGCCGTCGGGCGCCTTGGACAGGGAGAACGGGTTGACCTGCCACCAGCGGGTCGGGGTGAGGAACCGCCAGAGGAAGAACTGCCCGGCCAGCGCCGGCATCCGGTCGAGGTCGCGCCCGGTGACGTGCACGGACACCACGTCGTCGGTCTCGGGTACGACGGCCGAAACGCGCAGCCCGTGCCGGGCGTTGCGCCACAGCGGCAGCGCGACGCGGCCGAACACGAACGTGCCGATCGCGATCGTCCACAGCAGCACCCAGTAGACCTTCGCCCACGTGGCCGGCTGGGAGATGGGGTTCTCGACGGTCTGGTGCACGATCGCGAACCCCACCACCGCGTACGTGCCCAGGTGCAGCGCGTGCCACAGCTCATAGGGCAGGCGCCTGCGCGCGGCCCGTGTCGAGGCGAGCACGATGAGCAGCAGCAGTGTGCCGGCCACGAACCCGGCGACCGTGCCGAGCGAGCCCGCGAACTTCTCCACCAGGGTGCCGAAGGGCCAGTTGCGGATCCGGGCGTACGCCCAGGTCGCCAGCGTCGCGTGCACGGTGATCGTCCACGCCAGCGTGATCCCGACCCAGCGGTGCCAGGCGGTGAGCTGTCCCATGCCGAGCCGCCGGTCCAGCCAGGGCACCCGGGCCACGAGGACCAGCTGCAGCGCCAGGAGCACCGCGGCGTGCAGGCCGAGGAAGCGGCCCGCGGACAGCATCGGCTCCGGCGTGTCCGACGCCGTGAAGAACAGCACCTCGACGACGATGGCGTTGGCGATCGTGACGGCGAGTACCGCCGCCGTCGCTCGTCGTGGGCCGGTGCCCAGGAAGCCCGGCATCGGCCGGGTGCGCTGCGTAACGGTGGTCATGAGGCCTCGAATCGGTCGGACAGGGCGTACCGGAGCAGGACCACGTCATCCATCTGGCGGACCTCGGCCATGGTGGCGCGGTGGCCCGGATGCCACGGGAACCGGCCGTCGCCGACGAAGCGCGGCGCCCGCCCGTCACCCACGAAGAACGGCGCGATCACCAGCTGCAGCTCATCGACGAGGCCGGCCGTGAGGAACGTCGTGTGGATCGTGCTGCCGCCCTCGACCAGCAACCGCCGTACGCCGCGCGCCGCGAGATCCTCGAGGGCGAGGCCGAGGTCGACCGGCTCGCCGCCGTCAACGACGGTGGCGCGGCCGTCAAGCCGGGCGCGGTTGCGGCAGGCGGTCTTCGTCGCGCAGTACACGATCTTGTCGGTGTCACCGTCGGTGAAGAACCGTGACTCCGGGTCGACGTCGCCGTGCCCGACGATCGCGACCTTGGCCGGCAGTGGCGGCAGCCCGTTCTCTGCGCGCCGCTCCCGCCGCTCCTGGGCGCGCACCATCAGCCGCGGGTTGTCGCGGCGGATCGTGTTGGCGCCTACCAGGATCGCGTCGCACTCGGCGCGCATCGCATCGACGCGGTCGAGATCCTCGCTGTTGGACAGCACGAGCCGCTCGTCGGTGGCGTCGTCGAGGTAGCCGTCGAGCGACATCGCGCAGCTGAGCAGCACGTAGGGCCGTTCGCGCGGCGTCGTGAAGTCGCTGCTCGTAGGTGCCGTGCGTGTTTCGGTGTGAGCGCCGAACGTGGTCGCGCTGTCGCGGAGAGCAATCGTCGTTGGCGCGCGTTCGATGGTGGTCGCGCGTTCGTTCCGTGCCGGCGTCGCCGCGCCCTTGCCCAGCGGCGGCGCGGGCGTGGACTCACCGTGCCGCGGCACGGTTCGCCTTCGCCGCGAGGTAGCCCGCGTTGGCCGGGCTCAGGAACACACCGGTCGGCACCACGCTCGCCACGGTCACGCCGAGGCGGTCGAGCTGGTCGGCCTTGTCAGGGTTGTTGGTCAGCAGGGCGATCCGCGGCACGCCGAGCGCGTCGAGCATCTGCGCCGCCGCTGAGTAGTCGCGCTCATCCTCCGCGTGACCGAGGGCGATGTTCGCCTCATACGTGTCCAGGCCCGTGTCCTGCAGCGCGTACGCGTCGAGCTTCGAGTACAGGCCGATGCCGCGGCCCTCCTGGCGCAGGTACAGCAGGAACCCGCCCGCCTCCGCAATGCGCTCGATCGCCTCGCGCAGCTGGGGACCGCAGTCACAGCGCTGGCTGCCGAAAATGTCACCGGTCAGGCACTCGCTGTGCAGGCGGACCAGGGGAGCGGAGCCGCCGTCCGCGCTGCGACGCAGCGCGCCGGCCCAGTCACCCAGCCCGAACGCGACGTGCTCGCGCCCGTCGACCAGGCCGTTGAACGAGAACAGCCGGGCGGTGGTGCAGTACCCGTCGAGGAGCCGTAGCGGCACCGTCACCTGCGTGCGCATCGTTGCCCCGGGCAGAGTTTCGAACATCCTTCTCCTTCAGCTGGCCACGGCGCGTCGGCGGAACAGCAGGACCGCGACGCCGGGAAGGCTCGACACCAACACCAGTACCCCGTAGACGGTCGCCGTTGCGACTCCCTGCGCGGCGGTCAGCCCGGCGGCGCCGAACGCCCACGCGGCGACGCCCTCGCGCGGTCCGAACCCGCCGACGTTCGTGGGCAGGCCCATCGCCAGCAGGGCCAGGAGCGTCAGCGGCAGCAGTTGGGCGGCCGGGGCGGTCAGGCCGGCGGTACGCGCGGCGACCAGAAACGTCACGAGATGCCCACCGACGGCGACCGCCGAGAAGAACACGACGCCAGGCCAGATCCGCCGCGCCAGCAGCACCTCGCGTACATCGGCGCGCACGGTGCGTACCGCCCGGCGCCACGCCTGCGGCCCCCGCCGCCCGGCGACCAGCGCCAGCAGCGCGAAGACCAGCGCGACCACGGCCAGCGCGAGCGCGATGCGCGGCACATAAGGCCGTACCGGCGACGGCAGCGCCCACAGCAGCGCCACCGCGAGCGCGCACTGCACCACCTGCCCCGCGCTGCGCTCCCACACCACCGCGCGGATCCCCCGGCCGACGTCGCCGTGCTCCCGCCCGTGACCGACCGCACGGTCGACGTCACCCAGCACGCCCCCCGGCAGCGTAGAGTTGATCAGCACCGCGCGGTAACAGTCCGCGATGGCCGTGTGCAGGGGCAGTTGCAGGCCCAGCCCGCGCGCGACGAGCCGCCACCGCCAGGCGCACGCCACGATGGTCGCCGCCCCGACCCCGAGCGCCGCGAGCAGCGCCCAGGCATCGATCATCCGCAGCCCCGCGAGGAACGGCCCGCTGCCCAGCCGCCACAACAGCATCGCCAGCACGGCCAGCCCGCCAAGCGTCCGCAGCAGCCCCCAGGGGATTTTCGGCTTTCGTACGGCAACGCGCCGACCCCCGTGAGAACCCACACCGGGGTCGGGTTCAACGTCGGGATGGTGGTCCGCCTCGGACCGGCGGCGGTTCGCATCGAGTGAGCTCTGGGCGCGAGGAGCGACCGCCGCCGACGCGGGCGCATTCGTGTCCGGCATGGCCTGCGGGCGTGCGGGCACGTCGATGCGCTGCATGGCGGACTCCTTCAGGGGGATCTCTCATGGCATACGCCGTCCGCGCCGATCGGGTTCATATCCGGCCGCGCCGCGGCCCAGGGTGTCGGGAAAGCGTCGCCCTCGCCGCGCGCGGCGATTCGGTGCCCGAGAGTGTGGATGCCATTTCAGGCGGTGATGGACGCGCCCGGCCGGGCCTGGCCGGGCGAGAGTCGCCGGAGCGTGTTTGCGACCGTGCGCGCGGTCACCGTCCAGTCCGCCAGCGTCGCGCGGCGGGCCAGGGCGGCGTCGTGCAGGCGGCGCCGGAGGGTGGGGTCGGTCAGCCAGCGGCGCAGGGCGGCGGCGAGCGCGGCCGGGTCGTCCGGCGGGATCAACAGTCCCGGCACGGTGCCGTCCGGGGCGCGGCCGACGGCGTCCGGCAGGCCCTTCGCCGTCGTGGCCAGGACCGGGATGCCGCGAGCCAGGGCCTCGGCGGCGACCATGCCGTACGTTTCCCCGCGGGACGGGTGGACGAGCAGGTCCGCCGCTGAGTACAGAGCGTCGAGGTCCGCGCCCGTTCTCGGGCCGACCAGTCGCAGCCGGTCGCCGATCGTGACCGCGTCGATCCGTGCCGTCAGGGCACGTACGAAATCCGGGTCGCGGTCCAGTGCGCCCACGCAGACGCACGTCCAGGGCAGGTCGACGATCCGGGCCAGGGCCTCCACCAGCACGTCATGGCCCTTGTGGTGGCCGACCACCGCAACGCACAGCAGTGCCCCGCCTCCGCCGAGGTCGACGCCGTCAGGGTCGGACTCTGCGCCCCCGCTGCTGCCGGTGGCGGGCTGGGCCGGGGTGACACCGGGCGTGGCGACGTCGATACGTTCGGTGGGTAGGTCGTACAGCTCCGACAGGCGGCGGCGCGTCCACTCGCTGGTGGCGATGATCGCGGACGCGGCGCGTAGCGCCCGGTGCTCGGCCGGTCGCGCCGCCGGGGCGGTGTCGCCGAACGGCATGTGCACCAGCACGGCCAGCCGCAGCCGCGGTGCGTGGGCCGCCATGGTCTCCGGCGCGCACGACGCGACCAGGCCGTCGACCAGGGCAGACGCGCCCGATGGCAGGCTGGCTATGAGATCGTCGAGCGCGGCCAGGTCGCCGACGCCCGGCCGCGGCCAGGCGCCGTGCGCGGCGTGCTCCCGCACCGACCAGCCGAGCGCGGCGAGGCCGGTGCAGAGTTCGCGGTCGTACCGGTTGCCGCCACTCGGCGTCGCGGCGTCGTCGATGTCGTTCGGCAGGACCACGTGCAATTCGACGTCGCTCGGTCGCATCGCGTGCAGGTCGTGGCTCGGCCGCACCGTGTGCGATCCGTCGTTCGGTGGCGTCACCTGCGGTTCGTCCGCCATGACCCAGTGTGGTCGGGTCACAGAGGGCGCTCGTACGTCGCCCAGGCGACATGGGACTCGCGCAACGTCACCGAGATTCGCTCCAGGCCCGCGGCGCCGGGGCCCAGGGCACCCGCCTGCACGCGGGCGGCCAGGCGGTCGGCGACCACCGCGGCGAGCATCTCCGTCGACGTGTTCACGCCGGCGAAGTCGGGGTCGTCGTCCAGGTTGCGGTAGTTCAGCGCGGCCAGGACATCTTTCAACTCCTCCGACGCGCGGCCGATGTCGACCACCAGGTTGTCGGCATCCAACTTCGGGCGGAAGAAGGTCACGTCGACGACGTACGTCGCGCCGTGCAGGCGCTGAGCCGGGCCGAAGACTTCGCCGCGGAAGCTGTGAGCGATCATCATGTGGTCACGGACGGTGATGCTGTACACGCGGAGTGGCTCCTGTCTCGGGAAGGCTTACTCGTTGCCGTAGGTGATCAGGTGGCACAGGGCCGGCAGGGTGCCCGCAGTGAGGCGAGGGAGCACCGCCGGCAGGTCCTCGAACGGCGAGGAGCCGGTGATGAGCGCGTCGAACGCCGGGTCGCGCAGCAGACGCAGGGCCAGCGCCATCCGGTCGGCGTAGGTGCGGCTGGCGCGCCGGGCCGGTGACACGGTGCCCACCTGGCTGCTGCGGATCGTGAGCCGGCCGGAGTGGAACGCGCCGCCCAGGGCGAGGGAGACCGGGCGGTCGCCGTACCAGCTCAGCTCGAGAACCGTCCCCTCCGGGGCGAGCAGGTCCAGCGAGCGCTGCAGGCCCGCCTGGGTGGCGCTCGCGTGCACGACGAGGTCGCGGTCGGTCGACGCGGTGTCCGGGGTCGCGAACATCACGCCCAGTGCCTCGGCGGTCGCCTTCCGTGCCGGGTCGGTGTCGACGAGCTCCACCTCGACACCCGGGAAGCGGGCCAGCAGCGCGGCGACGCAGCAGCCGACCATGCCGGCGCCGACGACCGTGACGCGGTCGCCGATCAGCGGGGCGGCGTCCCACAGGGCGTTCACCGCGGTCTCGACCGTCCCGGCGAGTACGGCCCGCCGCGGGGGCACACCGTCGGGCAGTTCGACGACCGATTCGCGCGGTACCACATAGGCGGTCTGATGAGGGAAGAGGCAGAACACCGCGCGGCCGACCAGCGACGGCGGGCCGGCCTCGACGATGCCCACGTTGAGGTATCCGTACTTGACCGGATACGGAAAGTCGCCTTCCTGGAACGGTGCGCGCATGATCGCGTGCTGGTCCGGCGGGACCTTGCCGGAGAACACCAGCGTCTCAGTGCCGCGGCTCACGCCCGAGTACATGGTTCGGACCAGGACCTCGTCGCCGGTCGGCGGGCGCAGCGTGACCGAACGGATCTCACCGCGGGCCGGTGCGGCGGCCGCGCGGGAGCCGGCGATGGACGGGGCGCCAGCGGGGGAGCTGGTGGTCGCCGGGGCGGCGTCCGTGGGAGAGCCGGTGGTCGCCGGGGCGGCGTCCGTGGGAGAGCCGGTGGTCGCCGGGGCGGCGTCCGCGGGAGATTCGGTGGTCGCCGGGGCGGCGTCCGCGGGAGATTCGGCGGTCGCCGAGGCGGCGTCCGTGGGGAAGCCGGCGGTCGGGGGAACGCCCACGGTGGGACCGGTGGTCGTCGGTGAGGCGTCCGCGGGTGAGGCGGACGGGGGCGTGCCGCGGTCGTCGGGGGCGGTGATCCAGAACGCCCGGGCCTCGTGCATCTGACGCTCCTTCGTGGTTCTGCTCATCGGGGCGTACCCGTTCGTGCGCCCCTCGACCGGGTCGTTCGCAGCCGCCCCCGAATCCGGCGCCGCGTCCGGCGTGGTCCGGTGTGATCGAACCGTCGCGGCGCCGTGCGCGTATGCACTGTCGGGTCCATGGTCACGGAGCGCAGCCACGTATACGGAGCGACGATGCCGAGAGTTCGAACTGGTCCGGTCACTGGACTGATCTTCCATTTCGCCGTGCTGGCCGTCATTGCGACGAGTGTCGGGCTCGGTACGGCGGGTTGGCTGGTCGGTCTCGCCAGCGGGGTCGTCACGTTCGTGGCGCTGGGTCACGGGCTGCAACGCTCCGGAGCCGAGGTGTTCGGCGCGGCGAACTGGGTCACGCTGACCCGGGCTGGGCTCGTCGGCGGGGTGGCCGCGCTGACCGCCGACTCGTTCACGCGTCCCGCGCCCGTGACGGTGCTGTGCGCGCTGAGTGCGGTCGCGTTGGCGCTGGACGCGGTTGACGGGCATGTCGCGCGGCGTAGCGGCGGGGTAACGGCGCTGGGCGCGAAGTTCGACATGGAGACCGACGCCTGGCTGATCCTGGTGCTGAGCGTGTACGTGGCGCAGTCGGTCGGGCCTTGGGTGCTCGCCATCGGGGCGATGCGGTACGTGATCGGCGTCTCCACCTGGCTGGTGCCGTGGCTGCGCGGGCCCGTGCCGCCGCGATACTGGCGCAAGGTGGTCGCGGCGATGCAGGGCGTGACCCTCGCGGTGGCGGCCTCCGGGCTGCTCCCGCTCGAGGTGGCGACCGCCGCCGTGGCGATCTCGCTGCTGTTCCTCATGGAGTCGTTCGGCTCCGAGGTGTTGTGGCGCTGGCGGCGGCAGTCGCTCGCGGTGGCGGTATCGTCCTGATGGCCATATCGTCGCATTCCGTGAGCGCCGGTGGCGACAGCGCCGAGATCGGCGTGGACGTCGCCGCCCAGAGCGGCGTGGATGTTGCCGCCGAGGGCCGCCTGGATGTCGCGGCCCAAGGCGGCGTGGACGTTGCCGGCGAGAGCGGCGTGGATGTCGCCGCCCAGAGCGGCGTGGTTGTCGCCGCCCAGAGTGGGATGGATGTCGCCGCCCAGAGCGGCGTGGATGTTGCCGCCGAGAGCGAGGGCGGCGTCGATGGTGGGAACGATGCGAGCGCCGGCACCGAGAGTGATGCAGATGTCGCCGTCGTGAGTGGCAAGGGCGGTGCGGGGCGGGGCGCGGGTGCGGGACGCGGTGTCGGCAACGTTGTACGTGGCGTGTTCGCCTGGGTCGGGACGCTGCTCGGGACTGCCGTCGTGCTGTTCACGCTCGTCACTCCCGACAGCCTGACGCAGTTCAGTCCGGCGGCGTTCGTGCGCATCCCGATCGAAGGGCTGCTGCTCGTCGCGGTGTTCCTCGCCGTGCGCGGGCGGATGCGGACCGTCGTGCTCGCCGTTGCCGGGGTGGTGCTCGGCCTGCTCGTGGTCATCCGGCTGCTCAACCTCGGGTTCTACACCGCGCTGGGGCGGCCGTTCGATCCGGTGCTCGACTGGGTGCTGTTCCAGCCGGCGTTCGGGCTGGTCAGCTCGTCCGTCGGCCGCCCGGCCGCGATCGGGGTCGCGGTCGCGCTCGGGATCGTGGTGCTGTCGGTGCCGGTGGTCATGACGCTGACGCTGCGGCGGCTCGGGCGGCTTGCGCTGCGTCACCCCGTCGCCACGACCCGTGGCACAGCGGTGCTGGCGGCGGTGTGGGCCGTGTGCGCGGTACTGAACGTGCAGACCGCCCACGGCCTCCCCGTCGCCTCCGACAGCGCGACCGGAACCATCGGCGACCAGGTCTCGCTCGTGCGCCGGGACATCGACGACGGGAAGAAGTTCGGCAACCAGGCCGCCGTGGACGCGTTCCGTGACAAGCCGGGGTCGCAGCTGCTCACCGCGCTGCGCGGCAAGGACGTGCTGTTCACGTTCGTCGAGAGCTACGGACGGGATGCGGTACAGAACCCGCTGTTCGCGACGCAGGTCGGGGCCACCCTCGACGACGGTACGCGGCGGCTGGAGGCAACCGGGTTCGGCGCCCGTAGCGCGTTCCTCACCTCGCCGACGTTCGGTGGCGGCAGC
Source organism: Dactylosporangium sp. NPDC048998 (assembly GCF_043197855.1). Classification (NCBI taxonomy): domain Bacteria; kingdom Bacillati; phylum Actinomycetota; class Actinomycetes; order Micromonosporales; family Micromonosporaceae; genus Dactylosporangium; species Dactylosporangium sp. NPDC048998. The sequence continues at coordinate 179,003 of NZ_JBICTV010000011.1, read as the reverse complement.
TGGCTCGCCCACGACACGCTGCTGTCGGGACTGTGGGTGAACAATCAGCAGCGCAGTGACACCCTGCTGGCCGGCGACCGGTTCACGATCAACGCCGCGTTCCGCCGGGCCGGCTGGCGCGTCGCCGGGATGATGCCGGCGAACGACCGGGACTGGCCGGAGGGCAAGTTCTTCCAGTACCACGAGCTCTACGATTCCCGGAACATCGGCTACCGCGGGCCGAAGTTCAGCTACGTGCCGGTGCCCGACCAGTTCACACTCGCCGCATTCCAGCGGCTCGAGCGCGGGCCGGGGCACCAGCCGGTGATGGGGGAGATACCCCTCGTGTCCAGCCACGCGCCGTGGACGCCGATCCCGCAGATGGTCGGCTGGGACGAGGTCGGCGACGGCACCGTGTACAACTCGATGAGCACCGCCGGGGACCCGCCGGACGTCGCGTGGCGCACGTCGGAGAAGATCCGTACCGCGTACCGCAACGCGATCGTGTACTCACTCAGCAGCATCATCTCGTACATCGAGCGGTATGGGGACGACAACCTCGTCGTGGTGTTCCTGGGCGATCACCAACCGTCACCGGTCATCGTCGGCGACACGCTGAACCGGGACGTGCCGATCACGATCGTCGCCCATGACCCGAAGGTGCTCGACCGCATCTCGGGCTGGGGGTGGCAGAACGGGCTGCGGCCCGACGACAAGGCCCCGGTGTGGCGCATGGATGCGTTCCGTGACCGCTTCCTCACGGCCTATGCGTGACGGCTCGGTGTGAGGGGTCAGCACAGCGAAGGCGTGGCCGCGGCGAATAACAAACGCGAAGCAAGGGCAAGAGAAGCAAGGGCAAGACAAGGAAGGGCAAGACAAGGAAGGACGATGACCCCGGCCGCGATCACCGCCGGCGGCCGGCGCGTCGGGTTCGCCGTGATCACGGCGTCAACATGGACAAGGAGCAGCACGTTTACTCCGTGATCAGCGAAATGCGAGGAGCGGCGGGGCGGGACGGGGAACGTGGGTACGCGTGATGGTTCAGGTAACTCTGCCGGATCCGGTGAGGGGCGGCCGCGGGCCGTTTCCGTATCCTCGATCGCGGCGTGGAAGAGCCGCCAGCAATCGCGGATGGAGTAACGGATGCCGAGAGGAACGCGCCGCCCCGGCGGGCGCGGGAGGATCGGGCCGTTCCCGGTGTGGGCCGTCGTCACGGTGGCCGTCGCGCTGGTCGCGGCCGGGGTCGTCGTCGTGGTCTCCGGGTCGCGCGGCGGATCGTCGCGGGACGCCGGGGTGAACTCGTCGGCCGCCGCGGCGTCGCCCGAGCAGGCCGGTGCCGGATCTCAGGGCGCGGGGTCGCCGTCGGCGAGCGCCGACTGCGCCGCCTCGCTGGTGGCCAAGATGACGGTGGAGCAGCAGGCCGCCCAGCTGCTGATGATCGGCACGCCGATCGCGTCGCCGTTGAACGCGACCCAGACGATCCAGCGGTACAAGATCGGGGGGATCTTCCTGGCCGGGCGCAGCTCGGCGTCGGCCGCGTCGATGCGGCAGGCGATCGGGCAGCTGCAGGAGGCGTCGCGGCAGGCTTCCGGGCTCGCGCTGCAGATCGGCATCGACCAGGAGGGCGGGCAGGTGCAGACCCTGAAGGGCACCGACTTCCCGGCCATCCCGTCGGCGGTCAGCCAGGGCCGGCTCGACGGCGGCACGCTGAGCGGCCGCACCGCCGAGTGGGCAGGGCGCCTCAAGGGTATCGGCGTGACCATCGACCTGGCGCCCGTCGCCGACGTGGTGCCGGCGGACGTGGGCAAGGCGAACCCGCCGATCGGAGGGTTCGACCGGCAGTACGGCTCGACGCCGGACGAGGTCGCCGACGACGTGGCGACCGTGGTGTCGGCGGTCCAGGGCGCCGGGGTGCTCACCACGCTCAAGCACTTCCCGGGGCTGGGCCGGGTGCGGGTCAACACCGACACGTCGACCGGCGCGCACGACGACCTGACCACCGCGGACGATCCGTCGCTGCGGCCGTTCAGCAAGGGCATCGCGGCCGGATCGGCCGCGGTCATGATTTCGTCGGCGACGTACCCCAAGCTCGACCCCGACAACGTGGCCGCGTTCTCCGCGCCGATCGTCACCGATCTGCTGCGCGGCAAGCTCGGCTTCACCGGGCTGGTGCTCTCCGACGACCTCGGCGCCGCCGAGGCGGTCGCCTCGGTGCCGGTGGGGCAGCGGGCCGTGCGCTTCGTGAAGGCCGGCGGCGACATGGCGCTCAGCGTGCGGCTGTCCGACGCCGCGCCGATGTCCGAGGCGTTGGTGGCGGCCGCGAAGAGCGACCCGGCGTTCGCCGCGCGGGTCACCCAGTCAGCGACGCGCGTGGTACAGAGCAAGATCAGGGCCGGGCTCACGAGCTGCGCGGGTTGAGCTGAGCAAGGTCAGGTCCGGGCCCGAGCCGGGGCCGGGGTGAAGGACACGTCCAGGCCGTCCGGGCCGACTTCGACGGTGACCGTCGCGTCCTCGGTGACGTCGCTGGCGAGCAGGGCGCGCGCGATCCGCGTCTCCAGCTCCCGCTGCAGGAAGCGGCGCAGTGGGCGGGCGCCGAACACGGGGTCGAAGCCCGCCTCGGCGATGAACCGCCGCGCGCCCTCGGTGACCTGCAGCGCGATGCGGCGCTCGTCGAGGCGCGAGCGGAGATCCTCGATGAGCAGGTCCACGATCCGCTCGATCTCGGGCATGGTGAGCGGCCGGAACAGCACCGTCTCGTCGATGCGGTTGAGGAACTCCGGCCGGAAGTGCCCGCGCAGCGTGTTCATGACGCCGATGCGGGCCTCCTCGGTGAGCCGGCCGTCGGGCGTGACGCCCTCGAGCAGCAGCTGCGAGCCCAGGTTGCTGGTCATGATGACGACCGTGTTGCGGAAGTCGACGGTGCGGCCCTGCGCGTCGGTGAGCCGGCCGTCGTCGAGCAACTGCAGCAGGATGTTGAAGACGTCCGGGTGGGCCTTCTCGATCTCGTCGAGCAGGATCACCGAGTACGGCTTGCGGCGCACCGCCTCGGTGAGCTGGCCGCCCTCCTCGTAGCCGACGTACCCGGGTGGCGCCCCGACCAGGCGGGAGACCGTGTGCCGCTCCTGGTACTCGCTCATGTCGAGCCGGATCATGTTGTCCTCGGTGTCGAAGAGCGCGGCCGCGAGGGTCTTGGCGAGCTCGGTCTTGCCCACGCCGGTCGGGCCCAGGAAGAGGAACGAGCCGATCGGGCGGCGCGGGTCCTTGATGCCGGACCGGGCGCGGATGACGGCGTCGGCGACGACCTGCACCGCCTCGTCCTGTCCGACGACGCGCTCGTGCAGGATGTCGGCCAGGCGCAGCAGCTTGTCCCGCTCCGCCTCCAACAGGCGGGTCGTCGGGATGCCGGTCCAGCGGGCGACGATCCCGGCGATCTCGTCCGGCGTGACCACCTCGCGCAGCAGCCGGTGCCCGCCCTGCTTGGCGGCGAGCCGCTCCTCCTCGCCCCCCAGCCGCCGTTCGAGCTCGGGCAGCCGGCCGAGGCGCAGCTGCGCGGCGCGGTCCAGGTCGTACTGGCGCTCGGCGAGGTCGGCCTCCCGGCGTACCCGTTCGATCTCCTCGCGCAGCTCCTGCACCTTGCGGATGGCCTGGCGCTCGGCGTTCCACTGTGCGCGCATGGCGTCGACCTCGCCGCGCAGGTCGGCGATCTCGCGGTGGATCTGGTCGAGGCGGGCGACGCTGGCCGGGTCGGTCTCCTTGGACAGCGCCGCCTCCTCCATCTCGAGGCGCATGAGGCGGCGGGCGGCCTCGTCGAGCTCGGCCGGCTGCGAGTCGATCTCGGTGCGCAGCATCGCGCAGGCCTCGTCCACGAGGTCGATGGCCTTGTCCGGCAGGAAGCGGTCGGCGATGTACCGATGGGAGAGGCGAACGGCCGCCACGAGCGCCGCGTCGAGGATGCGGACCCCGTGGTACACCTCGAGGCGCTCCCGCAGCCCGCGCAGGATGGTGATCGCGTCCTCCGGGCTGGGCTCGGACACCAGGATCGGCTGGACGCGCCGCTCGAACGCCGCGTCCTTCTCGATGTGCTTGCGATACTCCTCCAGCGTCGTCGCGCCGATCATGCGCAACTCGCCGCGGGCCAGCATCGGCTTGAGCAGGTTGCCGGCGTCCATCGCGCCCTCGGCGGCGCCGGCGCCGACGACGGTGTGCAGCTCGTCGACGAACAGCAGGATGCCGCCCTGCGCGGCGGTCACCTCGGAGAGCACGGCCTTGAGCCGCTCCTCGAACTCGCCGCGGTACTTCGCGCCCGCGATCAGCGCCCCCATGTCCAGCGCGAAGATCGTCTTGTCGCGCAGCCCCTCGGGCACGTCGTGGTCGACGATGCGCTGGGCCAGCCCCTCGACGATCGCGGTCTTGCCCACGCCCGGGTCGCCGACGAGCACCGGGTTGTTCTTCGTCTTGCGCGACACGATCTGCACCACGCGGCGGATCTCCTCGTCGCGGCCGATGACCGGCTCGAGCCGGCCCGCCCGGGCGTCGGCGACGAGGTCCCGCCCGTACTTCGACAGCGCCTCGTACGCCGCCTCGGGATTGGCCGAGGAGACCCGCTGCGCGCCGCGCACCGAGGTGAGCTCGCTCAGCAGCCGCTCGCGGTTGACGCCCACGTTGTGCAGCCGCCGGCCCGCCGCGGTGGACGAGCCCTCGTCGACGAGCGCCAGGAGCAGGTGCTCGACCGAGACGTACTCGTCCTTGAGCCGCGCCGCCTCCCGCTCGGCGGCGTCGAGGAGCCGGGCCAGCCGCTGCGTGATCGACACCTGCCCGGGCGGGACGCCGGGGCCGGTGACGCTCGGCCGCCGGTTCAGGTCGGCCTGCACCTGCGCGCGAAGGTCGGCCACGTCGACGCCGCAGCCGGTCAGCAGCCGCACCGCGACGCCCTCGGGCTGGTCGAGCAGGGCGAGCAGCAGGTGCTCGCCGTCGACCTCGGTGTGGCCCGCGCGGGTCGCCAGGTGCTGCGCCTCGATCAGCGCCTGCCGAGACCGCTCGGTGAGCCGGTTCAGGTCCACGACCGCCTCCTCAGTTCGGCCTCGAGCTCGTCGATGCGGGCGAGCAGGTCCAGCACCACGCCGACCGCGGCGTAGTTGAGCGGAAGGGTCGCCCGCAGCCGGCGGATCCGCGCGAGCCGGGCCAGCTGCGAGCCGGGGAACGCGGGCTCGCCCCGCACGTCGGCGACCGGCTCCAGCAGGCCGAGCGCGACGAGGCGCGTGACCAGCTGGGGGTGGACGCCGCCGGCGGCGGCGAACGCGTCCAGGGACATGGACGGGCGATGGACGATCGCATAAGTCATCGGGTACTCCGCGGGTTGTACTTGGAGACCCTCGCCAGCTCCTCGAACAGCCGTCGTTCCTCGGCCGTCGGCGCCGGCGGGACCATGATCCTGATTTCGGCATAGAGGTCGCCGGGGTTGCCGTGCGGGTCCGGCAGCCCCTGGCCGCGCAGGCGCAGCCGCCGCCCCGAGGACGAGCCCGCCGGCACGTCCAGCCGCACCTCCCGGCCCGCGGGGGTGCGCAGCGGCACCTTCGCGCCGAGCGCCGCCTCCCACGGCGCGACCGGGAGCCGCGAGGTGACGTCGCGGCCGGAGACGGTGTACCGCGGATCGGGCGCGAGGTGCACGATGAAGTACATGTCGCCGGGCGGCCCCCCGCCGAGGCCGCCGGATCCCTGTCCGGCCAGCCGGATCCGCTGCCCCTCGGTGATCCCGCGCGGGATCGTCACCTCGTAGCGGCGCCCGCCCGGCAGGGTGACCGTGCGCCGGCCGCCGCGGTAGGCGTCCTCCAGGCCGATGGTGAGCTCGACCTCGGTGTCCGCGCCGGGCACGGCCCCGCCGCGGAAGCGCCCGCCGAACATGCCGCCGAGGAGGTCATCGAGGTCGATGTCCGGCCCGGCCTCGAAGCCGCCGCCGGGCGAACGGCGCCGTCCCGCCCCGGCTCCCGAGCCCGCCCCGGCGTACTGCCGCGACTCGAAGTCGTCGGGGGCCTGGCGCCACTGGGCGCCGAACCGATCGTACTTCGCGCGGCTCTTCGGGTCGGAGAGCACGTGGTAGGCCTCGGTGATCTGCTTGAACCGCTCCTCGGCGCCCGGCTCCTTGCTGACGTCGGGGTGGCTGCGGCGGGCCAGCGTGCGGTACGCCCGCTGGATCTCCTCGGCCGTCGCGGTCCTCGGCACGCCGAGCACCTGGTAGTAGTCATCCGCCATCGTCCGGCCGCTCCAAGCTGGGGGCCTTCGCCACCGCAACGATCGCCGGGCGCAGCAGGCCGCCCGGCCCGCCGTAGCCGGGGCGTACCACCCGGACCACCGTGCCGGGCGGCACCTGTGGGTCCTCGACCGCCTCGGCCGCCTCGTGCCGTGTGGGGTCGAACGGCTCCCCCTCGGCGCCGACCGGCTCGAACCCCAGCCGCGCCAGCGCGGACTGCGCGTCTTGGCGCACCTGGGCCACGCCCTGCACGATGGACTGCGGGTCGGCCTCGGCGTGGCGAAGCGCCAGGTCCAGGTGGTCGAGCACCGGCAGCCAGGCGGCGGTGACCCGCAGCCGCTCGGCCGCGGTGCGCTCCGCGACGATCCGGTCGCAGCGCTTGCGGGCGTTCTCGGCGTCGGCGGCGGCGCGGTGCCACCGATCCCGCAGCTCCTCGATCTCGGTCGCGCCCTCGGTCCGGTCGGGGCCGCCGGCCTCGGGGGGTTCGGTGGGCCCGGCGGCCTCGACGGGTTCGCCGGTCATGGCTCACCCGCCGGTGAAGTCGGCGTCGACGACGTCCTCGTCGGACGCGGCCCCGGTGGGCTGCTGCGCCTGTCGCGGCTGTTGCTGCGCGGCGCCGGCGAGGCTGTAGGAGACCTGCCGCAGGTCCTCGGTGAGGCCCTGCAGCCGCTGCTGTTCGGCGTCCGGGTCCTTGACCGCCTCGCGGGCCTGCTGCACCAGCATCTCGGCGCGGGCGCGCTCGTGCTCGGGCACCTGGTCACCGCGCTCGTCGAGCATCCGCTGCACCTGGTACGCGGCGCCGTCGAGCTCGTTGCGCGCCTCGATCGCCCGGCGCGACCGCTCGTCCTCGGCGCGGTGCTGCTCGGCCTCGCGCACCATCCGCTCGACCTCGCTCTTCTCCAGCGTGCCGCTCTCGGTGATGGTGATCTTCTGCTCGCCGCCGGTGTCCTTGTCCCTCGCCGAGACGTTGAGGATGCCGTTGGCGTCGATGTCGTAGGTGACCTCGATCTGCGGGGCGCCGCGCGGGGCGGGCCGGATGTTCTCCAGCCGTACCCGGCCGAGCACCCGGTTGTCGGCGGCGCGCTCGCGCTCGCCCTGCAGTACGACCACCTCGACCGCGGGCTGGTTGTCCTCCGCGGTCGTGAACGTCTCCGTGCGCCGCGTCGGGATGGTCGTGTTGCGGTCGATGACCTTCGTCATGAGCCCGCCGAGCGTCTCCACGCCCAGCGACAGCGGGGTGACGTCGAGCAGCACGACGTCGCGCACCTCGCCCTTGAGCACGCCGGCCTGGATCGCGGCGCCGAGCGCGACGACCTCGTCCGGGTTGACGCTCATGTTCGGGTCCTTGCCGCCGGTGAGGCGCCGCACGAGCGCCTGCACAGCCGGCATGCGGGTCGCGCCGCCGACGAGGATGACCTCGTCGAGGTCGCCCTGGCTGACCTTCGCGTCGCTCATCGCCTGCCGTACCGGGCCCATGGTCCGCTCCAGCAGGTCGTGCGTGAGGTCCTCGAACACCGCCCGGGTGATCGTCATCGTCAGGTGCTTCGGGCCGTTGGCGTCGGCGGTGATGAACGGCAGGTTCACCTGTGTCTGCGGCACCGACGACAGCTCGATCTTGGCCCGTTCGGCGGCCTCGATGAGCCGCTGCAGCGCCTGCGGGTCCTTGCGCAGGTCGATGCCCTGCTCCTTCTTGAACTGATCGGCGACGTGGTCGACCAGCCGGTGGTCGAAGTTGTCGCCGCCCAGGTGGGTGTCGCCGGCGGTCGCGCGTACCTCCACGACGCCGTCGCCGACGTCGAGGATGCTCACGTCGAAGGTGCCGCCGCCGAGGTCGAACACCAGCACCGTCTCGTGGCCGGCCTTGTCCAGGCCGTAGGCGAGCGCGGCGGCCGTCGGCTCGTTGATGATGCGCAGGACCTCGAGGCCGGCGATGCGCCCGGCGTCCTTGGTCGCCTGCCGCTGGGCGTCGTTGAAGTACGCGGGCACGGTGATGACGGCCTCGGTGACCTTCTCGCCCAGGTACTTCGCGGCGTCGTCGGCGAGCTTGCGCAGTACCTGCGCGGAGACCTCCTCCGGAGAGATCAGCTTGCCGCGCACGTCGAAACGGACCGCGCCCTCGGGACCGGGAAGGACCTTGTACGTGACCGTCTTGGCCTCCTCGGTCACCTCGTCGAACCGGCGGCCGACGAAGCGCTTCGCCGAGGTGATGGTGCCCTCCGGGTTCAGCGCCGCCTGACGTTTGGCGAGGTGCCCGACGAGACGCTCGCCGCCGGCGGTGTACGCGACGACGGACGGCGTGGTCCGGCTGCCTTCGGCGTTGGCGATCACCGTGGCCTGACCGCCCTCGAACGCGGCGATCACCGAGTTGGTCGTCCCGAGGTCGATGCCTACTGCCCTGGCCATGGGTCTCAGATCCTTCCGACGCGTGACGTCCTCTTCTCGACATTCCGCCGGTGTACCGAACGTCACTTCCTCTGGCCCGGATGAGCCGCCCATCGCCCGGCGGCCGGACCGTTCGCCACGGGCAAGCCGTTTACCCGCACACCCCGCCGGGTAACCGAACAGGTTCATCGCACGGGAGGTGAATCCCAGTGAGGTACGTCGAGTTCATCCAGAAGGTGGCCGAGCGCAGCGGCGGCGTCTCGCTCGGGAAGGCCGAGGCGCTCACGACGGCCGCGCTGCGGACGCTCGCCGAGCGGATCGTCGGCGGCGAGGCCCGCGACCTGGCCGCCCAGCTGCCCAAGGACCTTCAGGAGCCGCTCACGTCCGGTGTGGACCAGCCGGCCGAGCGCATGGCCCTCGAGGAGTTCGTGCACCGGGTCGCCGCCCGCGCCGAGGTCAATTTTACCCTCGCGCGGGAGGGCACCCGGGCCGTGCTGGAGACCTTGCGCGACGCGGTCAGCGAGGGCGAGTTCGACGACGTGCTGGCGCAGCTGTCGGACGAGTACCACGAAATGCTGCGGCCCGTGGCGAGCCGATAGGGATGCTGGTTCCTGCCGCCTCGGTCACAGGTCGACGATCTCGCGGCCCAGGGGCCAGAAGGCGGCCGGGACCAGCTTGAAGTGGGCGATGCCGAACGGGATGCCGATGATGCTGAGGCACAGCGTGATGCCGGCGGTGATGTGCGTCAGGGCGAGCCACCATCCGGCGAGGACCACCCAGAGCACGTTGGCCAGCCCGGTGACGACCCCGGAACCACCGGACTTGGCGCGCACGGTACGGCCGAACGGCCACAGCGAGTACACGGCCAGCCGCCACGAGGCGATCGCGAACGGGATCGTCACGACGAGTACGAAGCAGATGGCGGCCGCGAGCGCGTAGCCCAGGAACAGCACCAACCCGCCGCCGAAGATGAGCCAGAGCACGTTGAGGACGAATCGGATCACACCCCGATCATGGCGCAGGCGCGCAACTGGCGCGGCCCAACTCCGGGGGTCAGCCCGCGACGGCGTGGCGGGCGCCGAAGGCGACGCCGATCTCGGCGATGCCGAGCACGATCGCGGTGATGCCGCTCAGCAGTACCAGGACGCTCAGGGACAGGCTCGGCCAGGCCAGGAACAGCACGCCGACGGCGACCGACACCGCACCGATCCCGAACAGCCAGCCCCGGACCTGGCCGGCGGTGAACGCGCCCAGCAACACTCCGGCGAAGCCGCTCAGCAGCCAGGCCAGGCCGATGAGCACCGACACCGCCACGACTCCGGTCGCGGTGTCCCGCAGGCACGCCAAGCCGACGATCGCCAGCAGGAGGCCGAAGGCGCCGTCGACGATCCGGCGCATGGGGACGAAGCGCGCCGTCTCGTCGCGGCGGGCCCGGAACGCGCCGAAGATGCGCATCAGGCCGATCACCAGCAGCCAGACGCCGGCCATCAGGCCGACGAGCCGCAGCGTCACCTGCGGCCAGGCCAGCACCCCCAGACCGAACAGCAGGGTGATCACGCCGGCGCTCAGCAGCGGCCAGAACGGCACCGTCACCGGGCGGTGCACCGCGCGAGTGGAGGCGCTTCCCGGAACGGTGGTCATGCTTCCCACCCCCTTGACGACACGATCAGCGTCGACCCGCCGGGCTCGGGGGTCCATCGCCCGGGTCGGGTGAAAAGATCGAGATTGCGGTACGGGCGTGTGACACCGGGCTGCGGTGGGCAGGGCCGCCGGCCGGGTGGCACGCGCGGCGGGCGGCGCCGCATCGACCGGCGCGGAAGCCGAATAATCCCGGCGTGCGCCTGCTGATCGCCGCGGTGGCCTGCCTGGCCCTGGCCGCGTGCGGTGGCCCGGCGCGGCCCGGCCCGCCGGCGCCGCCCGCCACCGCCCCCTCCACCGCCGGGTCCCCGTCCCCGGCGGCGCCGCCGAGCCCGTCCCCGTCGCCGTCGGTGTCGTTCGCGCCGCTGCCGACCGGCTTCGTGGCGCTGTCCGATGTGGACAACAGCATCCTGTCCGACGTCCGGTACGCCACCCCGCACAACTTCGTCGGCCGGCCAGTCACCGGATACCTCCGGCCGCGCTGCCTGCTCACCCGCCAGGCCGCCGAGGCGCTGCATCGCGTGCAGCAGAGCGCCCTTTCGCGCGGGTACAGCCTCAAGGTGTACGACTGCTACCGCCCCCAGCAGGCGGTCGACGACTTCGTCCGCTGGTCCGGCGACGCCGACCAGCGCATGAAGGGCGAGTTCTACCCGCGGGTCGACAAGTCCGCGCTCTTCGACGACGGCTACATCGGCGGGCCCACCGCGCACAGCCGGGGCAGCACGCTCGACCTGACGCTGGTGGCGATGCCGGCGCGCACGCAGCCGCCGTACCGAGCGGCCGACCCGCTGGTGTCGTGCACCGCCCCGGCGGACCAGCGCTTCCCGGACAACACCATCGACATGGGCACCGGCTTCGACTGCTTCGACCCGCTGGCCCACACGGCGGCGGCGGGCCTGAGCGCGGCGGAGCGCGACAACCGGGCGCTGCTCACCGGCCTCATGTCCGCCGGCGGCTTCACGAACTACCCGAAGGAGTGGTGGCACTACACCCTCAACGGCGAGCCGTTCCCGGACACGTACTACAACTTCCCCGTCGCCTGACCGTGCACCGGGCCGTCCCGGCGTCGGTGCGCCGCCGGGTCATTCCTCCTCGATGCGCAGGGCTCCCGAAGGGCAGCCGAGGACGGCCTGGCGGGTCGCCTCGTGCAGGGCCGGCGGGGGTTGCTCGTCGAGCACGACCACCACGCCGTCCTCCTCGCGCTGGTCGAAGACCTGGGGCAGCAGCATCGCGCACTGGCCGGAGGCCATGCACACGCCGGTGTCGGCGCTGACCTTCATCGAACCGTCTCCGTTCACCATGTCACGGGTACCTCGTCCACACCGCCGGTGAGCCGGTTGTGCCGGATCTGGATGTCGTCCACGTCGACGGCGAGGCGCAGGTCCGGGAAGCGGCGCAGCAGGGCGGGAAACACGGTGCGCAGCTCGGTGCGGGCGAGGTTGGCCCCGATGCAGACGTGGGCGCCGTGCCCGAAGGCGAGATGCGCGTTGGGCCGGCGGCCCGGGTCGAACTCGGCCGGGTCGGCGAAGACCGAGGCGTCGCGGTTGGCGGCGTTGCTGGAGATGATGACCGCCTCGCCGCGGGCGATGGTGACGGTGCCGACCTCGACGTCCTCATGGGCGTACCGCAGCAGCCCCAACCCGCCGGGCGCGGTGATGCGCAGGATCTCCTCCACGGTCGGGCCCACCTCGGCGTCCGGGTCCTTGGCGAACCGGTCGCGCCGGCGCGGGTCGGCGAGCAGCAGCAGGACGCCCAGGTCGATGCGGGTCGAGGTGGTCTCGTGCCCGGCGAAGATGAGCCCGGCGGCGAGGCGGGCCAGCTCGTCCTCGGTGAACGTGGGGTCCTCGGCCTGCGCGGCGACGAGGTCCGAGATGACGTCGAGGCCGGGCTTGCGCCGCTTGGCCGCGGCGAGCCCGGCCGTGTACACCGTGAACTCCTCCATCGCCGCCCGCGCGTCGGCGCCGCCGTCGATGCGGCCGATGCGCTGGGACAGCTGCCGGAATTGGGCGCGGTCGGCGTAGGGCACGCCGAGCAGCTCGCAGATGACGAGCACCGGCAGTGGGAAGGCGAGCAGCTCGTGCAGGTTGACCGGCTCGCCGGTGTGGGCGTCGCGGGCGGCCCGCATGTCGTCGAGGCAGCGGGCGGTGAGCACCTCGATCCGCCCGGTCAGGCGGCGCATCCGCGGCGCGGAGAACGCCGGCACCAGCAGGCGGCGCATCCGGGCGTGCTCGCGCTCCTCGGTGCCGTAGTCGCCGGACGGCCCGTCGAGCACGGCCGCGTGCGAGATCCGGGCCGCCTCCCGTGGCGCCGGGTGGGAGCGGCCGAAGCGCCGGTCGCCGAAGATCTGCCTCGCCTCGGCGTAGGCGGTCACCAGCCAGGCGGGGTCGCCGGCGGGTGTGGTGACGCGGGTGAGCGGGGCCTCACGGCGCAGCACGTCGTACAGCGGCGCGATGTCGAGGACATTCGGCCGGTCGAAGGGCAGCTGCGGCCGGACCTGGGTCGTCACGGTCACTAGTGCTCCTCCGCGCGGTATCACGACATTCGTCTCCCAGGCTCCCGGCGACGACAGCGCGCGGCCTCACCCGCCGGTGGTGCTTCTCGCCGTGCGCGGGTACTGCTCGGCACCGGCACGGGTCAAGAGGTAGCCCAGCGCGGAGATGGCCGACATGACGGCGGCCACGAACAGGTTCGCCGGCACGCCTGCGACGCGCGGAACCTGCCCTGGCTCGTCCTCGGCCTCGGACCCCGGCACCGCCTCCGCGACGAAGAACGGCGCGTAGCTGAGGACCGGATGCAGCGCGGCGACCTTCAGCGCCAGCTCCCGTTCCTCGCGCGTTCCCGGGCGCCGTAGCAGCCACAGGGACACGATGGACCAGCCCACGTCGGTGGCGACCGCCGACGCCGTGTGGAAGCGGGCGTGCGGCTTCCAGCGTGGATTGAAGACGTGGGTGCGGTTCAGGTCCGCCACGGCATGACTGACCCCAGTGCCCACCACGGAGGCGGTGACGAGCAGCCGGCCGATTCTCGTCATCATGCCTGGCTCGTGCCCGGCGCCGGTCCGGTCAAACGACCTGCCGAGTCCGGAAATCGGTTGATCGCGTCACCGGTCCTGGCGTATCACGACCGGATGCGACCGGAACCCGGGCAGGTGCTGCACTTCTCAGAGGATCCGACGATCACGCGGTTCGTCCCGCACGTCGCCGCGACCGCCCAGATGCCTGAGGCGTATGTCTGGGCCGTTGACTACCACCGCGCGCCCGACTACTGGTTCCCGCGCCAATGCCCCCGGGCGATGGCCTGGGTCCGCGACACGACCTCGGACGCCGACCGTGAGCGCATCATCGGTACGGGCTGCGGCAACCGGGTCCACGCCATCGAGTACGGCTGGTTGGCGGCGATGCGCACGACCCGGTTGTTCGCCTACCGGCTGCCGGCCGAACGTTTCCGGCCTTTCGGTGTGCCCGAACCGCACGCCCATGTCGCCGTCGAGCCGGTCGTGCCGCTGGGCCCTGCCGAGCCGGTGGGCGATCTGTTCGAATGCCACGCCGAGGCCGGCATCCAGCTGCGCGTACTGAACAACCTGTGGGCGTTCTGGGACGCCGTCATCTCCAGCACGGTGGGGTTCAGCGGCATCCGCCTGCACAACGCGAGACCTCGACCGGTGGCGTGAAACTTTCGCGGCTTTCGCCGGCTCGGGGGTCAGCAAGGTTTTCGGACTCCCGCCCCCATCTTGCCGAAAAGGTTTTCGTCCACCACAGTGTCGGATGCCTTATCGGAGTTCATGGATGAAAGGGGATGAGCGATGGGGCGTCAACGGCTCCGCAGCCTCGTGGTCGTCGCCGCCACGATCGGCCTCGCCGCGGGCGGGGCGGCCGCCGCCACGGTGGCCAGCGCCGCCGCGGCCGGCTGCCAGGTGTCCTACACGATCACCTCGCAGTGGCAGGGCGGCTTCGGCGCCAGCGTGGCGATCACCAACCTCGGTGATCCGATCAACGGCTGGACGCTGACCTGGAGCTTCACCAACGGCCAGACCGTCACCCAGGCCTGGAACGCCACGGTGGTGCAGAACGGCGCCGCGGTGTCAGCGGCGAACGTCAGCTACAACGGCGCGCTGGGCACGGGCGCCAGCACCTCGTTCGGGTTCAACGGCGCCTCGAACGGGGCGAACTCGGTACCCACCGCCTTCCGGCTCAACAACGTCGCGTGTACCGGCAGCGTCAACCCCACCGCGAGCGCCTCGCCGACGCGGTCATCGACGCCGTCGCCGACGCCGAGCAGCACCGGGTCGCCCACGACGCCCGCGCTGAAGACGGTGCGGGTCTTCTGGCTCAAGCCCACCGACGTGGCATTCGACCAGCGCTACCCCGACGGCATCGCGAACGTGATGCGCGAGGCGCAGCGCTACTACCGGCAGGAGCTCGGCAAGACGTTCACGCTGAACAACACCGTCGTCGAGGTCGTCAACGGCGAGCATGACGCCCGGTGGTACATCAACACCAACTGCGACCCGAACGGGGACCGCTACTGGTGCGTGGTCGGCAACATGCACCAGGAGCTGATGCGCCGGTTCAGCATCGCCAACCCGGACAACCGGTGGCTCTGCGTCGGCGAGATCAGCGCCGAGGACGTCGGCAATTCCGGCGGCGGCGCCAGCGTCGGCTGGGTCGTCCTCAGCGGCCACGACGCGGACGGGGCGGCCGGCATCAACGGTGCGATGAACCGCTGGTACGGCGGCATGGTGCACGAGCTCGGCCACGCCTTCGGGCTGCCGGACTCGACGTCGACGGACGGCACGCCCATGTCAGCATCGTTCTACAGCTACCCGAACACCCACTTCAGCCAGGCGCAGAAGAATGCCATCCTGACCGGGCCGTACGGCAGCTTCCTGGCCTAGCGCGGGAAGCGCGGTGGCGGCATCCGGCCGGACGCCGCCACCGCTCGCCGGCAGCCTCGTCCGCCATGCGTGTGCCGCCGGCCCACCCGGTGGGCCGGCGGCAACACAGGTCAGGACCTCTTCAGGGACAACATCCAGCTCCGCAGTTGGCGGGCCTGGTGGTCGAGCTCGCCGCGCGCCTCCTTGGTGCCGGCGGCGGGGGAACCGGTGATCGCTGTGATCTGGTTGAGCGAGTTGGTCGCGGCGTTGTAGTCCTGCCGCAGGTACGCCGACTGGGCGTCGTCGAGCAGCGCGGCGGCGGCAGCGGCGGACTCCTGCGTCAGGGTGCCGCCGGCGGCGCCGGCGGTGATCAGCGTGCGGGTCTGCCGGAAGGTCGAGCAGTTGGTCTCGATCTGCCCGGCCGTCCAGTTGATGCCGGCCAGCAGGATCTGGGTGAACGGCTCACGGGAGTACTGTGCCCGGTCGTGGCCGAGGATGAGCGAGAACGCGCGGCCGCCGTCGTACTCCTGACACCATGCGATCGGGTGGTCGCCGCCCATCAGCGGCAGCGGGTTGGTCGCGGCGTTGCCGCTGTTGAGGCTGCGCCGGTAGGACTCTTCGTCCAGGCTCAGCAGCGTGTGTACCTCGGCCCGCGGGTTGTGGTCGAAGTTGTACAGCTCGTCGATGGTCAGCCAGGTCTTGGGCAGGTGCGCCGTGGCCGGGTTTGTGCCGTCCTCGGTGTTGACCCGTACGTTGATGCAGCTGCCGCAGGTGCCTTCGCCGTTCTGACCGCCCGGGTGGTTGGTGAACCACGCCCCGACGAGGTCGCGGTACCAGGGAACATTGTGGATCGCGTCGGACGCGCCGTGCAGCGCGACGTATCCGCCGCCGGCCCGGATGTACTCCTGGAACGCGGCCAGCTCACCGGCGTTGAGCGCGTCCGCGCTCGCCGGGCTGTTCGGGTTCGTCCCGTCCACCGGGGAGGAGAAGATGACGCTCTTGTACTTCGCCAGGTCGGCACCGGAGGTGAACGGCGTACTCGCCAGCGACGCCGGGGCCAGCCTCGGATCCCAGATGTCGACGTCGAAGCCGTACTGCTGACCCCACTGCTGGACGAGCAGGGCGGTATCCGGAATGTGGTCGTGCCGGAAGCCCTTGGTGGCCGAGAAGTACAAGACCCGGAACTTGGCGCCGGGGAAGTTCGTCGAGGCCGCGAGCGGAACCACCGCTGGGATCGGGTTGGGCCCGGCAGCCGGCGTGACGACCATGCCGGTCGTCGGATCGCTCGGCAGCGCACCGGCGATCTGCTGCTGCAGGTAGCGGGCGTCGCCGACGAGCGTGTCGCGGACCTGGTCAGACTTCGACCCGCCCTGCACGGCGGCGACGAACTGGTTGAGGGCCCGCTTCGCCTGGTTGGTGTCGCCGGCCTGTGCGAGGCTCGCCGCTTCCGCCAACTTGGTGTGCAGGTCGGCCGCGAAGCCGGCACCGATCGCGCCCCTGCTGACGAAGCCGTCGATGAGGGTACCGAGTTCGGCGAACGACGTGGTCACCACGAACGTCTGGTCGAAACGCGCCGCGTTACCGGCCGCGTCGCTGGCGACCACGCTGATCGTGTGCGCTCCGGTGGACAGGGTGGAGGTGCTCACCGGCAGCGGGGTCGTCTCGGTCTGGTCGATCCACATCTTGTGGATGAAGACGCCGCCGGAGCCGGGCGCGGGATCGGTCCGGGTCGGGATCAGCGTCGCGGTGTGGCCGACCCGCCCGCCGACGATGCCGGGCCAGCTGACGACCGGCGCGACGGTGTCGATCCGGACGGTGATGGTACGGGTGGACTCGACCGAACCGTCACCGCCGACGGCGCGGTACCCGACGGTCGTCGAACCCTGCTGGGTGATCTCCACCGAACCGGTCAGCGTGCCGGGGTAGGGGGTGGTCGCGGACACCACGGTCTGGAACGGCGCCGCGTTGCCGAGGCGATATTCCAGGCGTTGTACGCCGCCGGCCCCGTCGGTCGCGGACAGGTTCAGGGTGACCGGGCCCCGATACCAGCTGTTGGTACCGGTGGCGACGGCCGGGGTGAGCGTGGCCGTCGCACTGGTCGGCGCGGCCCATGCCGGGGCGGCGATGATGAGCGACCCGATGGACATGGACGCGGCCGGTAAGGCGGCGACGACCAGGCAGCGGGCCAGTCGTTGGCGGGAGTCTCCGGCCGTCCGGCCGGATGGGCGTGACCGCAGATCTCTTGCGGTCGGAGGTTGGCTGGGCATGTGGTTCCTTTCCAGTTCCGCAGGTGGGGCGCGGAGGCATACCTCGACCGGCGGGGCGAGCACGGCGAGCGGTGGAACCCACGTCGGTCGGGGTCGGGGTGTGGGCCGGAGAACGATCACCTTGAGTGATCACTCACCCGCAGAATGGTATCGGACGACAAAAGTTAAGAGTATTTTCGGTATAACTTTCAAAGATTTCAACAAAAGTTGACCGCCGGTACAGCGGAAGCCTTGGATCGAGGGTCATGACCGCACTCCTGAAGGCCGTGGCGGCATCGCCCGTGCCGCTTCCTCCGGGTCGGGAAGTCCCGGTGGCCGACGGCGTCCACGCCACCATGTTGTGGTGCAGCGACGGGCCGCCCACCGCGGACCTCATCCGGCAGTTGCGGGCCGCGCACTCGGTGTCCGGGCTCTGGCCGTTGCTGCTGGACGACGATCCGCTCGACCTCTTTCCCGGGCGGATGAGCACCCCGGACGCCCATGACGGCGCCCTGGTCCTGGCCGGCTTCTGGTATCGCTCCACGCGTAACGGTCCGGACTGCACCACCAGCCCATGGGATCAGCGGTGGCCGCGTACCGCCCCGGCCGGCGAGCCGCGCGAGGACCCGCACGACTGCGCCGACGCGCTCACTCGTGAGCTGCTGCACGACAGCCCACGTACGCCCTGGCGGCTCGGCCTGGTACCCGCCGCACGCGGCGCTGACGCGTTGACTGTCATGGGCTGGGCGGGTCCGGTCAACTACGACAACGACACTGCCAAGTTCTCGGCTGTGCTGCGTTCCTGGGAGGACCGTTTCGGCATCAGCGTCGTCGAGATCGACAGCAGCACGCTCACCGTCAGCGTCGCCTCGCCACCAGCGGATCTCGACGCGGCGCTGCATCTGGCGGCGGAGCACTTCGCGTTTTGCCCGGACAACCTGTGGCAGGGACCGGACACCATCGGTGAGTACGCCCCACTCCTTGTCGACGCGCGATCGTGGTCGTTCTGGTGGGACTGAACATGGCCTATCCGTACCCCCTTGCTCTTCGACTTGACACCGCTATGGCTAGCGGTTATCTATTGTCGATCTACGGAGGGTGTGTCGGGTGCAGGACGTGGTGCTGGCTATGCTGGCGAAGGAGCCGGCGTACGGGTACGACCTGCGGAGCCGGTTGCGTGGCGCGCTCGGCCCGCTCGGCGAGGCGATGAACGCCGGGCAGATCTACGTGACGCTGGCCCGGCTGGCCAAGGCGGGGCTGGTGACCTCGCAGCGCGCCGAGGGTTTGCCGGACCGGCCCGACCGCCGGGTCTACGCGCTGACCCCGGCCGGGCAGCAGCGGGTCGCCGCCTGGCTGACCGAGGTGAGCTGGCCGAAGCCGGACCTCACCGAGTTCCACCTCAAGCTGGTGGCCGCCGCTGCCGCCCGGCTGGCCGATCCGGTGGCCGGTACGCACCCGCCTCCTGGATGCTCGCCGTGGCACTCGCGGTCCTGCTCGCCGTCGCCGCATTGACCGCCATCCCCGCCCTGGCCGCCACCCGGCGCCCGGTCGCGGACGCCCTCCAGTCCACACCGACCTGAGCGGCCGCCGACGGCCTACAGCCCGCGGCATTGCCCCAGCCGCCGGGCCCTATCCGGCCTCAGATCGGGGCCGGTCCGGTACGCAGGCCCTTGACCGAGCCGATCAGGACGTCCTTGCCGGACGCCTCCACCACGACGCAGCCGGTCCGCTCGCCGTCGCGCGGGGTGGTCAGCCAGTGCGACTGCAGGTCGTGCCGGGCCGCGAACTCGTCGGCGCTCAGCTCAAGATAGGCCGCGGCCGCCTGCCGGCAGCTGGCGTCGTGGTCGCCGCCGTCCACAACGGACCCGACGTACTCCGCCGAATGGGCCTCGGTGCACGTCAGGTATTCCAGCACGCCGTCGGCGTAGCGCCCGCAGGTGATCGCCATCGGCCGGTTTCCGCTCATCGTGCCCTGCAGGCTGCCGGTATGCAGCGCATCAGTGCCGTCGGAGTCGCTGACGACGACCAGCGCGCACGCCTGGGAGGTGAAGTCGTCCCGCACGTAGTTGAGCTGGCGCAGCTGGACCCGGGCGTCCGCGAGCGGCCCGCCGAGGAACGCCTCGGCTGACCGGTGGCAGCCGGCCTCGGCACCGTCGGGGTAGAAGAAGTCGATGATCTCGGCCTGGTGCGAATCGGCACAGCGCGCGGGCGCGAGCTTATCGGGGTCGGTCGTGCTCGCGTAACAGCCCTTGTCGCCGGACGCGTGATGATTCGGGGCGAAGTGTCGGTACAGTGCAAAACCGCAGCAAGAGGCCACCAGGGTGACGGCCACACCGGCCGCGATCTTAAACTTCACGCGCGGAAGATACACCCTGTGCCGGCCGCCGCACCGGCGCGCATCCGGCGCGCACGACGGTGAGCGAGTGCCGAACTATGGCGTGTAGACGGTCGCCTCACGAGAGGTCTGCCGGATGCCATTGGGGCCGTTGAATACCCGCTCACCCCACCAGGTGAGCGACTTGGCGTTGAACCGGGACACCATGTCGAGGTTGCTGACGTCTCCGGTGTTGCCGCTCCAGGACCAAGCGAGATAGCCGATGCGGTGCGCCTGCGCCTCGGACATGATCGCGTCCTCGTCGACGTCGCCGTCGGGATGCGTGTACGCGAACTCGGTCACCACGATGGGAAGCCCAGCCCGGATAAACCGGCCGAGGTAGTCGTGGACGTTCGTGGCGCGGAAGAAAGCGCCGTACATGTGAACGGAGAAGACGGTGTTCCGCTCCGGATCGGCGGCGAAGACCCCGGCGGCGTGGTCGCGCATGGTGAATGACAGGTCCTGACCCCAGTCGGGCGCGTCGACCATGAGGGTGTGATGGATGCCCGCTCGGCGCAGGCGGCGGATCGAGTCCATCGTGTCGCCGGGCCAGGTGCGGAAGTTGTCGAGGACGTACGGTTCGTTCGCGACGTCGATGACGACGTACTTCTCCTGGCCGATGAGCGCCTCGCGAATGCTGATCCAGTAGTCCACTGCCCGTGCCTGCGGAATGGCCTCCTTGCGGTAACCCCACCCTGTGGTGTCGTCCACCACCAGGACGCAGATGAGGCGGTTGCGGCGGCACAGTGCGATCACGTGCGCGACATCGGCCGCGTCGTTTCGCTTCGCAATCACGCCGGTGGACAACTCGACACGTACGGTGTTGGCGCCCATTGCCTTGACGTCGCTCAGCATCTGGGCCGTTTTTTCCGGATACGTGGCGTGGCTCTGGCCCACGCCACGCATGACGAATTCGTTGTTGTTGCCATCGTAGAGGCGCCCATTGTTCACATGGAACCCAGATCGTAGCGGTGCCCCATAAGATCGTTGCCGTGCCCCATTCGAATGCTGCAGTTGTCCCACGAGGATGATCGAGACGACGACGGCGGCGATGAACGACGTACCCGCGATAGCGATGCGCATTCTCATGACCCACCTCGGACCGGGTTCCCTGGCGCTCACGCCTGGCCCTGCTCAGCATCAAAGCCGGCGCACGGCCCCGGCGCAGTAGAGCACTTCCCCGGTGCCGCCACGCAAACCCCTCGCATGGCGAATTCGACCCCGCAGACACCGCCGCGCGCAGCGCCAGCTCACCGGAGGATGCGACGCCGGCGTCGGGGGCAGGGAAGGCGGCCGTACATCACCGGGCGCAGCAGCGGCAGCGCGGACGGATGGCGCCTGGCGGTGACGCGCAGGCCGTACGCCAGACTTGCTTCAATCCCGGAAGGCCTGGGCTCGACGGAACAGCACACCGAGCAGATGCGCGTAACCGCGGGCATCGTCGATCGCGCGGTGCGTGTGCGCGATATTGCCGAACCACTCTGGCGGCAATGTCTGAGGTGACAGTTCGGCGACTGGACGGCCCGTGACAGCCGCGGCGTAGCTACGCAGGCATAGGCCGGGACCGTCGAAGAGGGTGTCCTTTTCGTAGGGGCCCTGGACCAAGCCGTAGCGGGTATAGCGTCGGAGGTAGTAGTCGATCCAGGTGCCGTCGAAAGCGATCGGCGAGGCCGCGAACATGCGCGGTCCCGGCAAGTCGCGAACCCACGCGACGAAATGCTGCATCACCAGGTCGACAGGTTGTGGGTCGGTCGTTGCCGCCGCCCACGCCCCCGGCTGCGTCTGGAACCACGCGTACGTGTCGGGATTCGGAGCCGCGCCCGGGAGAGGTTCGAGGACGGCTTCGAACGTGCCGCGTTCCTCTCCACTGGAGGTTACGGCGACGGAGGCGAACGACCGCATCGAGTTCGGGCCCGGCCACGGGCCGTCGACCTCAATGTCGGTGACGACGTACACCCACTCGTCCCGGCCCTCGCGCATCTCGGTCAAGGCGAATCTCCTGAACGGCAGGTTCGTTGTCGCCAGAGAGTCTGCCACGTCATGCGCGTGGCCGTGGTGATGTCAGGGCGGTGGGGCGGTGGTTTCAGGAGCCGCCGGACCGTTCACGGATCCCGACGCGTGAGGCGCGGGGCCGCTGACGAACCTTACGGCCAAGGCGACACCGCCCGCGATAATGACCAGAATGATCGGGACCCCGCAGACAAACCCCGGAAACATGCCGGAGGCGGGGAGATGACCTGCCAACCGCGTCCCGTAGCCGGCCAAGCCGGCAAGGGCAATGACAGCCACCGTGCCGGTCCACCGCAGCGTTCGCCGGCGCATCGCCGTGATCGCGCCGGACAACAGGATCGCCAGCACGACGACGACCATCGCGTAGCTGGTCAGGTCAAGTGGTTGCGGCTCGGAGGGAACGCGCAGTGGTGGTTCGTAGTAACAACAGCCCTCGCCGGACGCAGGAGCTCCGAGGCGGCGCCACGTGCCGCCCACATCCCGATAGAGCAGACCGTCGCGACCGTTGGCGACGAACACGACGTGGCCTCCGGCCACCGCGTGCACCACGACGGAACGCGAGGACAGGTGCTCCGCCGGGTTTCCCACCTGCGGGTATGTCTCGGTGAGCATCGTGTACGTCTCACCGGCGATCTCCCACGCAGTGGAGTAGGTCTTGCCGGTGTCACCGCTCGCCTCGACCCGCAAGGCCGTCGTTGCCACGCGGTAGCACACGGTGCCCACGCAGTCCTGTGTGCGTGATACGTCTTGGGCCTCGTCGGCCTCGCGTGCGTCGTTCGTCGCCGCTGCGGTGTCGTCCACCAACCATCGCGTTGTCAGTCCGTACCGCTCGATGTGCACCACAACACTGCCTGGGCGACGGCCGTCAACGACAGCGGTCACCTCCCCGACCGCTCGCAGGTTCCGCTGGCGGAGATCATCGGCCATGAACGACAGGCCGACGCAGGCACCCGCAATGACAGCGAGCACCGCAAGCACATGCCACCGTGTGCGCATGCCCCCAACGGTGGCATCCGTCGGCAACGGCACAATTTCCTCCTCGACACAGCGAGGACACGATCGTCGATACCCGGCTCATGACCCTGGGGCTGGTGTACGTCCCCATTTCGGTATCCAGATCTCGGCGTCGGGTGCCGCCGTGCGTCTGGAGCGGAGGTAGTCGCGAAGTTTGATGAGCGCGGGATGCGCGTTGTCGCCACGCCAGATCAGTGACATCGGGTACACCGGTGCCGGGTGACGCACAGGTATGCGCCGCAGGTCGTAGCTGTCTGGCCACAGATACCGCGAGCGTTCGCCCACCAGGGTCGCCAGTTCCGAGGAGTCGGCGATCTCGGCCAGCAGCGCCTCGTTTCCGAAGACGGGCCCGACCACGTCGATCGTGAGCCCGAACGCGGCGGCGAGTTGGTCGTAGTAGTCGGCCCATTCGGTTCCCGGGGCCATGCCGGGCATCCAGATTCGATGCCCGGCAAGCTGCGCGGGCGTGACGGCGTCAGCGTCGGCGAGCGCATGCCCGGGTCCGACGAGCAGCTGGTGCGGCTCGTCGATCACTCGAACGGTCTTGATCGCGTCCGGCAGATGCTGAGCGGGAACTGTGACGGCGTGGAAGGTGGCGTCGATCGTCCCGGCCTCGACGGCAGCGATCGCGGCGTCGACGCCGGCATTCAGGGTCAGGACATCCAGCTCGATCTCGGGGTGCGCACGGTAGAAGTCCTGCAGCAGCACCGCCGGCGCGATCCGCCGGTTCACCACGTCTACGCGTAGGGCGCGCCGGCCAGGACGTACGGACGCGTCGGCCCGCTCTGCCACCCGGAGGAGCTCACGGGCGTGGGGGAGGAATGCCTGGCCGTCGATCGTGAGCCGGACTCCGCGGGCCGTGCGGATGAACAGGTGTACATCCAGGTCTTTCTCCAGCGCGGCGATACGTTTGGAGACGGCCTGCTGGGTGATCGACAGCGCGGCGGCGGCTTCCTGGAACTGCCCGGCGTCCGCGGCGGCGACGAAGGTGCGCACGGCGTCGAGATCCACGCAGCAAAACCTACTCGCACAACACAGGGTTGTGGCTCGCCGCCGGCTCAGTTGTTTGATCCCTCCTCTCGGCCTTGCTTCGATCACAGCGTTCAACGGCAAGTTGTTCGACGGGGGAGGTGCGGAGCTTGGCGGCCAGACGATCGCTGGGCCGGCAGTTCGGCTGGCTGTGGGCGGCCTATGCGGTCAGCGCCTATGGCTCCGGGCTGGGGTTCGGTGCGCTCCCGCTGATCGCCGTGCTGGTGTTGCATGCCGGTCCGGCCCAGGTGTCCGCGCTGTCGGCGGTGGGGCCGGCGGTCGGCGCGCTGATTGCCTTGCCGCTCGGGCCGTGGGTGGAGTTTCGCCGCAAGCGGCCGGTGATGATCGCGATGGACCTGGCCCGGTTCGCGGTCATGATGACGATTCCGGTCGCCTACGCCTTCGGGTGGCTCGGTTTCGTCCAGTTGCTGGTCGTCTCAGCCGTGGTCGCCGCGGCCAAGATTGCCTTCAACGCGGCCGGCGGCGCATACCTCAAGGCCCTCGTCCGGCCGGATGACCTGCTCGTAGCCAACGCGAGGTTCGAGTCGACGACGTGGAGTTCCATCGCCGTCGGGCCGCCGCTGGGCGGCGCGGCGATCGGCCTGTTCGGGCCGGTCACCACCGTGGTGGCCGACGCGCTCAGCTACCTGTTGTCCGCGCTGGGCATCACCGCGATTCGCGGCCACGAAGAACACCCCCGGCGAACCGAGCAGCGCCGGGTCCGGACCGGCGAGTTGCTCGACGGCTGGCGGCACCTCCTGACCCATTCCGGCCTGCGGGCGCTGTACCTCAACAACCTGCTCGTCAGCGGGCTCATCATGGCCACCGAGCCGCTGCTGGCCGTGCTCCTGCTCCGCCAGCTCGAGTTCCCACCCTGGCAGTACGGCCTCGCCTTCGCCGCCCCCTGCATCGGCGGACTCATCGGCTCACGCCTGGCCCGCCGTGTCGTGGCACGGTATGGCCAGCACCGGATCCTCCGTACCGTCGGCACGCTGCGCGCGGTCTGGCTGATCGGCCTCGCCTTCGTCCAGCCCGGCGTCGCCGGCCTCGCGACGGTGATGGCCGTCGAGCTCGCGATCATCGTCAGCATGAGCCTGTACAACCCCGTACTCGCCACCTATCGACTCGAACACACGCCCAAGGACCGCATCGCCCGCACCCTGTCGGCCTGGTCGATTAGCAGCAGCGCCTCCATCGCCATCCTCAGCGCGCTCGGCGGACTGCTCGCCGACGCCACCAGCCCGCGCACGGCCATCACGGTGGCGGGACTGCTCATCCTCGCCAGCCCGCTGCTGCTACCCCGTCGCCAGGGTCCTGCACCCGAGCTGGAAACGGCCCGTGTCCAACCACAGGCGGCGGTTTCGCATGACGCCAAGTAATGCATCATATTGCTTGAGGCGAATGGGTCACCGAGGGGGCGCGACGTGCGGTACATCCTGCGATGGGCTGCTGGACTCGTCGCCGGTTCGCTGGTGCTCACAGCGGTCGCGTACGGGGTCGCTCAGGCAGCACTGCCCGGGTGCCCTCCGGCGACCCGGATCGACGCCCTGCCCGCAGGGGTCGATGCGCCGCCGCTGTGGGCGCCGACGGTGGCCCAGGCCCCGCCGGGGGCGGTGCCGATCGTGGTCGGCGGCCCGTCGACGGCGATCGGCGACATCCTGACCGGCAACGAGTCGGTGGTCGTCTTCGCCGGCGGCGCCGCCGGCGCGCGGACGATGGATGTGCCGTACATCGGCACGGCCACGCCCGGCGAGACGCTGCTGCTCTCCCCGGACGGGACCCGGGTCGCGTACGGAGAGCTGCGGGGCCTGGGCACCGTGGTACAGAACCTGCTGGACGGGAAGGCGTCGCTCGTGCCCGGCACCGCGGAGCAGGGCACCTCACCGATCGCGTGGGCGCCGGACGGCCGGACGCTGCTGGTGGTGCGCTATCCGGAGGGCAGCGGTGGGACGGTCGGCACGCTCGACGTGGCCACCGGAGTGTTCGGCGCGCTGCTCGACGCCGGCGACACATCGCTGCTGGTCGGGGCGTACCGGCCGGACGGGACCCTCGCGGTGCAGGCCGGCGACCGGCTGTGCGTGTTCGCCGGCGGCCGCCAGCAGTCGTGCTTCAAGCCTCCGGCCGGCGCGCGGCTGGCCGGCAAGGGTGCCTGGACCCCGGACGGGCGGTCGCTGGCGCTCGTCGCCGACAACGGCCGCGCCTCGGACCTGACACTGGTCGCACCCGACACCGGCACCCCGACCGGCGCCGCGGCGTTCCGGGTCGACGGCGTCACCACACTGCGGCTGCTCGGCTGGTGGCCGGACGGCCGCGCGGTCATGGCGGCGTACCGCCCCGAGCCCGATGCCCCGGCCACCTTCGATCCATCCACAGTGGACAGTTTGCCGACCCGGTTCGACTTCGTCCACCAGATCTCCGTCCTGGCCGTGACCGGCGCCGGTGACACGCGCGAGATCTCGGCCATGCCCGGCGCGTTCCTGTCCATCGACATCGCCGACGCCGCTCTCGCGTCCGGCCGTACCGGCCAGGCGGTACCGGCCAAGCCGTGGCCCGCCCGCCCCGCCATGGTCGCCGCCCTCACCGCCGTGACCACCGCCGCGGCGGTGCTGCTGATCCTGCTTGTACTGTCCGTTCGCGCCCGCCCCACCCGCCGCCTGGCTCGCACCCCCGAGGAATAAACGGCGAGCACCACTAAGCAAGAGCGTGTCGTTGTACCCGGGTGAACTCGGGGGATTCCCTGACGGTGCCGACGGGCCCCGGGCGGAATACTGAACTGCATGACCGACAAGATCAGGTTCAGTGTCGTCATACCGTGCTTCAATGAGGCCGGCTATCTCGCAGAGACGCTCCTCTCCCTGCGGAAGCTGGACTTCGACGGGGAATGCGAGGTGATCGTGGTCGACAACAATTGCACGGACGAGACCGCCGACATCGCTCGCGACCTCGGGGCGCGGGTCGTCGCCGAGCCAATCGCCGGAGTCTGCAACGCTCGCCAGCGCGGCACGGTGGAGGCGCGTGGCGAGATCGTCGTGTCGGCCGATGCCGACACCGTCTATCACCCCGACTGGCTCAGCCACATCGACGCGCACTTTCGCGACGACGAGCGCATCGTCGCGGTCGTCGGTCCCTGCCGATATGCCGACGGCCCTCGCTGGGGCAAGCTGTACGCCCGGATGCTGTTCGGGGCGGTCAACGGTGTCTACCGGCTGACCGGCCGCGCCGTGTACGCGAGCGCGACGAACATCGCGTTCCGACGCGAGGCCTGGACGGGATACGACACCAACTTGACGCAGGGCGGCGACGAACTCGACCAACTGCGCCGGCTGCGGAAGAAGGGGCGGGTCGTCTACGACCACGGCAACCCGACGTACACGTCGGGCCGCAGATTCACCCGTGGGCTCGGCTACAACCTTTTCGTGACGCTCCCCGTGCACTACCTGCTGACCTACTGCACGAACCGGGTCGCGGGGCGGCGCGTGCTCGGATCGGCGCCGGCGTTTCGCGACCGCGCGGGGTCCATCGAGGCGACCTCCGGGTCCGGCCACGGGGTGGCCCGGTGATCGTCATGGCCGGGCTGGCGTTGGTGGTCGCGCTCGGTGGATCGTACTGGTTGCTGATGTCGCCGTTCGCCCCGTCGTCACGCGCCTACCCCTACCGCGGCCGGACGACCGAACGGGTGGTAGCGCTGACGTTCGACGACGGCCCGAACGAGCCGTACACCTCACAGATCCTCGAGATCCTTGCGACTCACGGCATCCGGGCGACCTTCTTCCACGTGGGACGATGCGTCGAACGCCACCCCGAAATCGCGCTCCGCGCGGTCGACGCCGGTCACGTATTGGGTAATCACTCGCTGAGTCACCGGTTCGGCACGTACTTGCGGCCGCGGGCGTACGAGCGGGAGGTCGAGCGGACCCAACAGATCCTGGAGCGGATCACCGGCCGCACTCCCGCCCTGGCCCGCACGCCGTGGCTGTGGCGGCAACCGGCCTTGCTCCGGATGATGCGCCGCCGCGGTCTGCATCCGGTGGCCGGCGAGTTCGGCCACGCGTTGGAGGTGTTCCAGCCGTCCGGCCCACGCATGGCCCGCCGCGCCATCGCCAAGACACGCCCAGGCTCAATCCTCATCTTCCACGACGGGTTCGACAGCCGGGGAGGAAACCGCGCCGAGACGGTCGTCGCGGTGCGCGAGACGATCGAAGGGCTGCTGGCGCTGGGCTACCGGTTCGTGACAGTGGACGAACTGCTCGGCGTGCCGGCGTACCAACCGTCGGACGCTCGCCCGTCGTAGCGGCGGTCGGCCTTCAGTCAAGAGATGATTGTCAACGTGGTCCAGGCGCCGACGTGGATCTGGTCACCCTCCTTGACCGGCGTCGGCACGTTGGGCTTGAGCGGGTCGGTGCTGTCGTTGAGGTAGGTGCCGTTGGACGAGCCGAGGTCGACGATGGTCCATGCACCGTCGGGTGTGGACATCAGCACCGCGTGCGCGTGCGAGACGCCGACGTCCTCGGGCGGGCCGGTGAGGTCGATGTTCGGCTCGATGCCCCGCGAGCGGCTACGACGGCCGATGAGCAGGTGCTGGCCGTCGGCGAGGGCGAAGCGGCGTTCCGGACAGAAGACCGGGAAGGCGACGCTGTCCGCGTCGGGAGCGTCGATGGCGGCCATGCGGTCGTGGTAGGCGCGGTCGGCGGACACGACGAGGCGCAGGACGCCGTTCGATGGGGAGGCCGGCAGAGGCGTCGGCGTGCCGGTGACCGTCGTCTGCGAGATCCCGTCGGGCTGCTGCGCCGGCAGGTTCTGCGCCTCGAAGTCGAAACCGTCGACCTCGCAGAAGCGACCGTTGCGCGGGGTGCTGCAGTCCGGGCACATCTGGCCGCCGGCCGCGGACGCCGGCGGCGCGCCGCCCGCTGACGCGACCTCCGCGATGGGCGTCGGCAGGACCGGGGCGTTGATCGGCGTGCCGCACTCGTCGCAGTAGTCGGTTGCGACGGAACTGTGCCCCCGTGGACAGGTTGCCATCGTGTGCGCCTCCTCAGGTGCCCTTGACGCGGATGGTCTTCACCGAACGGACGTTGGCCAGCTCGGCATCGACGCCGGCCACCTTCTGCTTCAGCCTGACCGTACCGCTGGGCGCGTCGATGACCTCGACCACCTTGCCGAGCAGCTTGGCGGTGTCGCTGTGGCCGGACTCCTCGGCGAGCTGCACCGCGCGGCCCAGCTTCGCGGTGGCGGTCTCGACATCGCCGGCGTCACGGGCGGCGAGGCCCTGCTGGATCGCGTCGGCGAGTTCGGCCTGGCCGGTGTAGTGCGCGACCCGCCCGTTGATCTGGGTGGACAGGGCCGTCTCGTCGGTCCAGTTGGCCAGGACCAGTGACTGGCTGAGCACCTGGTCGCCGGCGACCAGGCTGACCCGGCCGGCGAGCATCTCCTCGCCGACGGCGTTGGCCGGCACCTCGATGGACACGTGATACTCACGGTGCTCCGCGCCCCACGAACCGGTCGGGTAGTCCCCGATCCGGGCGCTCACGTCGGTGCGGCGGCCGGTCAGGTCCTCCACGTGCGGGAAGACCTGCTTGACGAACCGGACCGTCGCGCCGGCCGGCGTCCACAGCCGAAGCGCGGCCTCGGCGACGGACTTGCCCATCGCCGCCTCGGTCATCGCCCGGAAGTCGGCGACCAGCTCGCCGGGGTCGGGCAGGCCGTCGGCGCTGCCGAGCAGCGCGGAGGCGACGGTGCGCAGCTCCGAGCCGCTCCAGTCGGCGCCGACGCCGCGGGTGTCGCAGACGAACCGGCCCTGGCAGGCGCGCAACACGCCGGCGAGCTGCTCGGCCGTCTCGTGCTGGTTCTGCCCGTCGGTCAGCATGATCGCGTGCTTGACCTCGGCCGTGCTCGGCGCGAAGAGGTGGTTGGCCATGGTGAGCCAGGTGCCGATCGCGGTGCCGCCGCTGGCCTGGAGCCGGTGCACCGCGTTCTTGGCCTGCCCGCGGGTCTGCCGGTCGGCCGGCACCAGCCCGAGCGTTGACGGGTAGACCATATCCGCGTTGTTGCGGCCGGCCACGATCGCGAACGCGACGCCGTCACGCAGCGCGTCGATCGCCGCCGCGGTGGCCTTCTTGGCCTCCTGCATCTTCGTGGCCGGGCTGTTCATCGACCCCGAGCAGTCGATCATGATGACCTGCGCGGCGCTGGGCGGTCCGCCGGCCGCGGCCAGGCCGGTGCCGGAGGTCGTCACGTCGAGCACCGCATCGACGACGGTGCCGCCGGCGGGCAGGAAGCGGTTCTGGTGGACCTCGACGGCGAATGCGGGTTGGTCGGTCATATTCTCGATCCTTCGCTTGGACCTTCTTCGCCGGCGGCTACCGCGGCGATGGCTGCTGCGGTGACGGCTGCTGCGGTGACGGTGGCCGAGCCGACGGGCCCGATCGGGTAGGGCGCCAGCACCACGGTCACGTTGTCCTGGCCGCCCTCGTCGAGCGCGAGCCACGTCAGACGCTGCGCGCCGGCCAGCGGCGATCCCTTGGCGGCGGCGACGGCGGCGGCCAAGTCGGTGACGACGGGGCGGTACCGGAAGAGCCCGTCGCTGCAGACCAGCACCCGTCCGGGCGCCTCGGGGGCGATCGTGCGCAGGTGGGGGTCGGTGTCGGTGGCGTCGGCGCCGAGCCAGCGCACGAGCGAGGCGGCGTGCGGGTTCTCGTCGATCGCCTTGCCGCTGACGCCCCGGGCGGCGAGGGAGTTGCGCAGCGAGTCGTCGACGGTCAGCAGGAGCGGTTCGCCCTCGCCGTCGGGCAGCCAGTAGGCGCGGCTGTCGCCGACCCAGCCGACGGTGATCGCGTCGGCGGTGACCACCGCGCTGACGAAGGTGCAGCTGGGCGGGTTGGGCCCGGGATGGGAACCGGCCACCACCGTCGCGGCGGCCTGGGCGGCGCGGGTCGCCGCGATGATCGAGGCGTCGCGGTCGTCGCCGCCGGCGAGGCCGTCGAGCAGCGCCGCCATCGCGGCGTCGGCGGCCGCATGGGAGGCGGTGTCGGGCCGGCTGGACGACGAGACGCCGTCGCACACCACGACGGCGACCGCGCCGTCGAGGACACCGATCGCGACGGCGTCCTCGTTTCGGTGGTGGCGGCTGCCGATGTCGGTCACGGCGGCGACCACGCCGAGGTCGAGCTCGGTGTGGTTCCTCGCGGTCGGCCGGCGCTGCCCGCACTCCTCGCAGAAGCCGTCGGAGCTGAAGTTGCGGCCCTGGCAGGCGGGGCAGGCGGCGGCGATCTCGGTCGCGGTCAGCCACCGGAGCGAGGCGTTGCGCGGCCTGTCCCGCGCCGCGGACGCGGGCGCCTCCAGATCATGGCCGCACGCCTCGCAGAAGCGGTCGCCCGGCCGCACCGGCTCGCCGCAGTCCGGGCAGCTGGTCTGTGCCATCAGAACACCGTCCGGGGGCGCACCGCGTTGGCCTGGTCGACGAGGGCGTAGCGGGCGATCGGGTCCGACTCGTCCGCAGCGAGCGACCGGTAGGCCTGTTCGAGGCCGAAGCGCACCTCCCGCTCGGTGAAGGCCTGGCCGAGCAGCCGGCCGGTGGCGGCGACGGCCGGCGCGGGACGCACCGCGACGCCCGGCCTCTCGTCGACGCCGAGCCAGTCCAGCGCCGCGTGGAACATCTCGACGGCGAGCTTCGCCCGTCGCTGCTTGTCGAGCTTCAGCCTTTCGAGGCGATTCGAGGAGTCGACGAAGTCGATGGGGGTGAGCGGGCCGCTCTCGGTGTGCAGCGCGGCGCGTACCGCGGCGATCTGCGCGGCGACGTGGTGGCTGGAGATGTCGGGCACCTCGTCGAGCACCGCGACCGCTCCGGCCCGGTCGCCGGCGGCGAGTCGCATCCTGGCAACGCCGAACGCGGCACTGACGAAGTTGTGATCGACTCTCCAGACCCGCTGGTACCGCCAGTCGGCCCAGGCGCGGTCGCCGGCCAGCTCGTTGGCGGCGGCCAGGGCGAGCTGCCCGGCCGGCTCGCCGGGCAGCGCGTCGAAGACCCTGTCGAAGGCCTTCTCCGCACGCTTCGGCGCCGCGGCGGCGAGGGCGATCAGGCCCTCCGACCAGTCGCGGCGCCAGTCGCCGCCGTCGGCGGCGACACCCTGCAGCTCGTGCTCGGCGCCGGCGAGGTCACCGGCCTCGACCAGGGCCCTGATCAACTGCAGCGTGACCTCGACGGTGCGGATCGGCGCGCCGCGCAACGCGGCGATGGTCGCCCCGATGTCGGTGGTGTTGAGCGTCGCGAGGAAGCCGGCCGCCGGGTCGGCCGGGTCGACCAGGGGCAGCGGCAGCGCCACCGCCACGGCCGCGCCGGTGAGCGGCTCCGTCCCGCCGGTGGCGCCGAAGGCGCGGCGCTCCGGGGTGAACTGCGTCGAGTTCTCCGGCCGGGGCACTCCGTCCGCGCAGGAGAGGATCTCGCGCAGCACACCGCGGGTCTGGTCGGCCATCTCGCCGGCCGAGGAGAACCGGCGCGTCCAATCCTGGTCGGTCGCCCGGCGCAGCAGCCGGTAGTAGGACTCCTGCCCACGCAGCAGCTCGACGTCGTCGGGGGTGGGCAGGCTGTGGGCGTACTTGTTGGAGAATCCGCTGAAGTCGAAGCTCAGCACGGCGAGCGTCCGGCCGACCGTGTAGATGTCCGAACCGATCGACGCGCCGGCCTGGGCCAGCTCGGGCGCCTGGTAGCCGGGCGTGCCCCACAACGGCGAGACCTGGTCCTCGATGCGGCGGACCGCGCCGAGATCGATGAGCTTGAGCCGCTCCTCCGTGTGGATCACGTTGTCGGGCTTGAAGTCACAGAAGAGCAGGCCGCGATCGTGCATGTATCCGATCGCGTGGAGGACCTCGATGCCGTAGGAGAGCACGTGCTCCAGCGGCAGCGGAGTCCGCCGGCCGTCGGGGCCGAGATTCTCCAGGGCGAGGTCCTTCAGGGACTTGCCGCCCACGTACTCCATGACGATGTACCCGATCATCTCGCCGGTCCTGCTGTCAGGGTGCTCGGCGATGTCATGGATCTTGACGATGTTGGGGTGGTCGATCTCGACCAGGAACCGGCGCTCGGCCATGGCAGCCTCGAGCGCGTCCTGGTCGCCGGTGTTGATGAGGCCCTTGAGTACGACCCAGCGGTCGGCGCCGGACTCGCTGATGTTGCGGTCGCGGGCCAAGTAGATCCAGCCGAGCCCGCCGTGCGCGAGGGCGCCGAGGATCTCGTACCGGCCGGCGACGCGCTCACCGGGTTGCAGGCGGGGCGAGAACGAGTACGGCGTGCGGTCGCGCGGGCAGAAGCCGTCGGTGCGGCCGGGCTGCCCGTCACGGCCGCGGCCCACCGGCTCGCCGCACATGCTGCAGAAGCGCTGCGACTCGGGCACACCGGCGTTCTGCTTGATGGCGGTCGACGGGTCACGCAGCGGCACCGGCGGCATGGCGACATAGCCCGCCCCGAGGCGCCCGCGGCTGCTGCCCGACCTGCTCCGGCGGCCTCCGGTCGAGGTGCCGGTGGAGTGGCCGCCGAGCGCACCGGAGGTCTGGGCGACGCCGGTCACCGCGGCGGGGTCGGGCCGGGCGGCGGTGGTGCGGGCCGGGTCGGGCCGGGCGGCGGCGGTGCGAGCGGGGTCGGGCCGGGCGGCGGTGGTACGGGCCGGGTCGGGCCGGGCGGCGGCGGTGCGGGCGGGGTCGGGCCGGGCGGCGGCGGTACGGGCGGGGTCGGGCCCGGAGAACCCGGCCGACCCGGTCCGCGTCGCGGGCGACGGGGCGACCGGGGGCTGGCCGGAGACCCCACTCGCCCGGGCCGCCTGCTTGTGGCCGCACTCGTCGCAGTAGCCGTCGGCCGCATACGTGCCGGTGCATCCGAGCCTGGTACACCTCATGACTGCTCCTCCAACAGCGTGTTCAGGGTCTGCTGGTAGGCCACCACCGCGCGGGTGGCACCCCGCAGGTCGCACGGCGCGGTG
The DNA here is from genome assembly GCF_043197855.1 of Dactylosporangium sp. NPDC048998. Classification (NCBI taxonomy): domain Bacteria; kingdom Bacillati; phylum Actinomycetota; class Actinomycetes; order Micromonosporales; family Micromonosporaceae; genus Dactylosporangium; species Dactylosporangium sp. NPDC048998. The sequence goes on along the minus strand of NZ_JBICTV010000011.1, from coordinate 145,243 downwards.
AACAGCAGCGCGTGCGCATCGTCATACCGGGTGCTGAGCTCGCTGTGCTCGCCGAGCCCCTTGCCGGCGGCCTTCGCCCGGTAGGCGTCGAGCCGTCCGCGCAGCTCATCACGGCGCGCGATGAGCCCATTGGCGTTGTCGCGCAGCTCGGCGGCGTGCTGCTTCGCCCGCACCGCGGCCTGTTCGGCCGCGGCGAGGCCGTCGGTGAGCCTGCCCCATCCGGCGCCGCGGCCGAGCTGGTCGAGCCCGTCGACGGTCGCGTGCAGGGCGGCGCCGGAGGAGGGCGGGGCCGGCAGGTTGGGCGTGAGGATCTTCCCGGTGACCCGCGCGAAGGTGTCCGCGGTCTCGCGCTCGGCGGCGACCACTTCGTCGGCGAGGCGGCGCAGTGCCTCGACACGCTGCGGATACGAGTCCCGCAGCCGCGACATCTCGGCAAGCCGCCGGCGGAGCGCGTCGACGCCGGCGGCGACGTCGCTCAGCGCCCGGTCGGCCCGGGCGCCGAACCTGCCGCCGGGAGCCGCGGAGACCGGGTCCGCGAGCAAGGCCTGGTGCACGTCGGCGAAGCGCGCGGCGGTCTGCTCCACGTCGGACGGCACGCCGAGCTCGGCGGCCAGGGCGGTCGCGGCGTCCAGCGCCTCGCCGACCGGTCCCAATCGGCTCGCCACCGCCGTCCAGGCCGCGTCGACCTCGGAGAGGAAGGCGATCGCCGCGGTGCATCGCCGCTCGAGCTGCTGCGCCAGATCCCACAGCCGTATCCAGGTCGCCGGCGGCGAGCTGCCGTCGGCCGGCAGGCCGGCGCTGTTGAGGCCGATGGCCGGTTCCTGGAGCAGGAGGCCCAGCTCGGTCCACTGCGGATCGCCGGGCCGGTTGGCGTTGCGGACGGCGCGCGCCTGCTCCAGCGCCTCGCTGAGCACGGTGAAATGCGCCCACAGCAGGTCGACCTCGTTGCTCAGGGTCTGCCACCTGGTCGCGGTGGCCCCGGTGAGGCCGCCGGCGCGCAGGAAGCCCAGCGCCGGGTTGCTGTCCAGGGCGTACATCGCGGCGGCGATCCGGTCGTGGCCGGCGCCCAGCCCGGCGAGCACCTGATCTGCCGCATCGCGACTCATCGGCGGCCCGTTCACCCGCATCAGTCCCGGTAACCGGCCGGCGGCGGGTTCGGCGCGGCCGCCTGCAGCTGTTTTGTGTAGATCGCCTGCCACGTGCCGTCGGAACGGATGCGCTCCAGGGTGCGGTTGACGAACCGCAGCAGGTCGTTGGCCTTCTTGTTGACCGCGATGCCGTAGGGCTCGTCGGTGAACTTGTCACCGACGAGTTTCACGTTGGGGTCCTGAGCGGCGAGGCCCTGCAGGATCGTGTCGTCGGTGGAGATGGCCGCGACCTGTCCCTGTTGCAACAACACCAAGCAGTCGGTCCAGTCCGGCACCGAGACCGGGATCGGCTTGGATGCCGCGGTGGCGATGTTGCGGATCGAGGTGCTGCCGTCGGCCGCGCAGACGGTCTTGCCGCCCAGGTCGGCGATGCCCGTCGCGGTGGAGTCCTTGGGGACCAGCACCCGCTGACCGGCCTCGAAGTAGACGCTGGAGAAGTCGACCTGCTGCAACCGGTCGCAGGTGATGGTCATGGTCTCGGCGACGAGGTCGACCTGATTGTTCTGGATCGCCGGGATCCGCTGGGCGGAGGTGATCGCGACGAACTGGATCGCGTTGCGGTCACCGAAGAGGTCGAACGCGACCTCGCGGAGGATGTCGATGTCGAATCCGACGATCTGCCCGCTGGCCGGGTCGCGGTAGCCGAACAGGTAGGTGTTCTGGTCGACGCCCACCACCAGCCGGCCCCGCGACTTGATCGCCGAGACGGCCGGTCCGGTCGCCAGGTTGCCCGATCCCGGACGCAGGCTGGAGTGCCGCACGTCGCAGTTGTTCTGCGAGCCGGCGGCGGCGCTCGGGATCTCCGCCGGGTTCTTGACCCCGACGGGCTGTGCCGGCTCGAAGGTCGGCGCCGGCGTCGTGGCCTTGTCGGTGGTGGCGGCGCAGGCGCCGAGCAGGGACAGCAGAACCGCACCGGTCAGGGCTCGGGTGACCAGCATCCGTTTGGTCGTCATCGGTACTCCGCGATCCGCTGCTGGTAGCCGACGCCGATCCCGGCGAGCAGCACGATGGTCAGGAAGACACCGCCGCCGGTCTGGCCGCCGAACGCACCAGCCGCCTCGGCGCCGCGCTTGTCCGACACCGCGCTCGTCGCGTGGATCGCCTGGGCGAGTACGCCGTCGAGCCGGTTGAAGATCGTCGCGGCGCTGTCGGTCTCGCCGCCGATGGCGAGCTTCACCGCACCCGGGAAGTCACCGCCGTCGTCGGCAGCGCGCAGCTTCTTGTGCACTGCGAGCCAGGCATTGACGTCGGATATCGCGGTGTCGACCGACGCGCGTACCGAGCCGTCGGTGGCGGCCGCCCTCGCCCGGTTGAGCAGCCCGGATCGGTTGTCGCCGTTGACCAGCGCGCCGAGTTGCACGACGTAGTCCTTCTCGAAGGCGGCTCCGCTGCCGCGCGCCACCAGGGTCAGCGCCTCGTCGCCGCGGGCGGTCAGCGCGGCGATGCGCGCCTTGGCCAGCAACTCCACCTGCCGCGAGCCCTCGCGGTTGGCCGCGCCGATGTGTGTGGCGACCGCCGCCCAGCCGATGCCGTTCCACATGACCATGACGACGGCGACGAGCGTCGCGGCGAGCAGGCCGAGGTTGATGGTGCGGTGGGTCTGCCGGCTCAGTCGCACCTGTGCCCGGATCAGCCCCACGACGAGGCCGATGCCGATCAGCAGCGCCAGCCACGGCAGGGAGGCGGCGGCGTCGCGCTCGTTCTTCAGGGCGGTCGTTTCGCTGTCGTAGAGCCGTTGGGCCGCCGGCAGCAGCTGTCCGCGCATCAGCCCCGACGCCTCGCGCAGGTAGGCCGACCCGACCGGGTAGCCCTGCCGGTTGTAGCTGCGGGCCGTCTCGACCAGGCCGGTGTAGACCGGCAGCTGCGCGGAGATCTGCTGAATCGCCGTCTTGTCGCTGGCGCCACCGTTGGCCACGGCGGCGAGCGCGGCGGTCGCGGCGGAGACATCCGACTGGTAACGGGTGCGAAGCTCGGCCGGCTCGACCCCGCTGGACAGGAACGCGATGGCGGCGGTGGCATCGGCGTCGGAGAGCGCACGGTAGAGCTCCTGCGCCTGCACGGCGAGCTCGCCGCTGCCGGTGCGCGCGCCGCCGGCTGAGGACGAACGCTGTGACGAACCGATCACCCAAGCGATGCCGGCCAGCAGGCCGGCCAGCAGCAACACCAGCATGACAACCACCATGCGCCCCGGTGTGCTGCGGATCCTGGCGGTGACGCGACTGCCCTCGCCGCGCCGGACCGGCGGCTGAACAGGCGTGGGCGCGGTCAGCAGGGCCATCTCGGTCTCATCTTCGGCGGTCTCCCGTGTGCAGGCTTGTGCGGAGAACCGTAGCGGGCATGGTCAAGCAGTCCGATGGCCACCTGCTACAGCCCCGACAATGACGCGCCGAAGACGATGTACTACGAGGGCGGGGAGCGCGGATCGTTCGCCTCACCCCGCACGGCTGACCGCGCGGTCAGCCGTGCCGGGTTCGAGGCATGCGGTCAGGCGGTGCAGGTGAGGGTGGGTACCGCGTTCGTGGTGCTGTTCCAGGTACCGGTGAAGCCGAAATCGGTGGTGCCGTTCGCCGGTATTGAACCGTTGTATGACATGTTCGTCACCGTCACCGCCGAGCCGGACGTAGTCACCGTCCCGCTCCACAGTTGGGTGATGGTCTGGCCGTTGGCGAACGTCCACTTGACCGTCCACTTGGATATCGGCGCGTTCCCGGCCTTCACCGTCACCGAGGCCTGGAAGCCGCCCGGCGAGCCCGTCCACTGGTTGGTGATCGTGTACGTCGCGGTGCAGGCGCCACCCGTCGGCGGTGTGGTCGTCGGCGGTGTGGTCGTGGGCGGCACCGAGCTCGGGGGCGGGGTCGTCGGCGGCCGCGAGGTGGGCGGCGTGGTGGTCGGCGAGGTGGGCGGCGTGGTGGTCGGGCCACCGCTCCCGGTCGGCGGGATCAGGTACGGGCCGATGATGTTCATCTTCGCCTGGTTGACCGTGTTCCAGTCGTCGCCGACGATGCCACCGGTGTCGCCCGAGTCCGGGTTCCATGACCAATACGTGAAGGACATTCCGTTGACGCCGGTGCCCATGTAGGACATCAGCTTCGTCATCCACTGCGTGTCCAGCGGGTTGGCCAGCGTGCTGCCGAACTCGCCGACCAGGATCGGGGCGATGTTCTGCTTGTACAGGTAGCCCCAGAAGTGGTCCCACACGGCAGGCAGGTTGTTCGGGAAGGTGGAGTCGTTGAACCACGGCTGCCGGTCGTAGACCGAGATGCCGTAGTCGTGCGCGGAGTAGACCAACCGGTTGGCCACGTTGAGCCGGACCGGGTAGGTACCCGCCTGGGACAGGTTGCCGCCCCACCAGTCGCACGTCATCGGGTCGTGCGGGAGACCGTCCCAAACGTTCGGTGAACCGCCGCCGCCGTCGCAGCTGACGCCCTCGACGAAGATCAGCCAGTTGGAGTTGGTCTGCAGGATCGCGTTGCCGATCCGCTCGGCGGCCAGCCGCCAGTCCCTCGCGGTGACTCCGCAGCCCCAGCACGAGCCGGTACCGTTCGGCTCGGTACCTTCGGCGTGCGGCTCGTTGAACAGGTCCGCCCCGATGACGGTCGGGTTGTTCGCGTACCGGGTGGCGAGCGTCTGCCAGTCGGAGATCTCGCTGGCCTCCGATGCGGTGCCGGTGTACCACAGGGCGGTCTGGCCGGCGGCCGTGGGGCGGTGCCGGTCGAGGATGATCCGCATGCCCTTGCTACCGGCGTAGTTGATGACCTTGTCCAGGATCTGCAGCGGGGACAGGCCGACGAGGTCCGGGTTGGTGTCGGTGTTGACGCTCGTCGCCTGCGCCCCGGAGCGCAGCGAGTCGCCGGTGTACGGCACCCGGATGGTGTTGAACCCGAGCTGCGCCATGTGGTCGAGCTGCTGGGTCCAGGTCACCGGCTTGCCGGCCCACAGCCCGTGGAAGGTGTGGTTGTCGGTCTCCATGCCGAACCAGTTGATCCCGGTCAGCCGGACCGTCGCGCCGGTCGAGTCGACGATCTTGTTTCCATTGGTGTGCAGGTAGCCGGTACCAGTACCGGCGGCCATCGCAGGGCCGGCGGCGAGCGTGACGGCCACGAGCGCGCTCGCCGCGACGGCGACCAGGGCCGCCGCGCCGGCGGCGACTTCTCTCGTTCTGATGCGTCTGAAAGCCACGGGGTGGGACTCCGTTCACGTGACGACGATTGGCGCAGCGGCGTTCCCGGGACGGCACGAGGCGCACGCAGGCATGGTGGCGCCCGGATTGTCCACATTGAACGTTCACGTCGGGCGGGGTCGGCACCCGGCGTCACCCGGCGGGCTGCGCGCAGGTCTCTGCGCCGCGACCGGTAACGAACTGCGCTTTTTCCGGAATCGTGGGCGCCGGTACGACCGGCGTCAATCCTCCGATACCGGCCGCCGACGTCCACCTGCGGCGGCGGCTGAAACTTACGGTACGGCCAGGCCGCGATTTCCGGGTCCGTGTCTGGGAGAGCCATCGTCGTCGGGCGATCCGGCACCTCGTGGCGGCCGGGATCCGCCAGATCATCGATATCGGTTCCCGGGATCCTGGCCGACAACCGGCTGCGCTCGCTGATCGATCTGGATCAGCCGGTCGGCGTCCTCCTGGTCGCCGTACCCCACCTGCTGACCGACGCGGACAGCGCGGCGATCACAGTCCGCGGGGCTCCGAGGATCGGGGCGGCTACCGAGGACATGGACTCGGGGTGCGAGCGTGACCAGCGGCCGCGCCTGCCCGAAACCGCCCGCGGCCCGCTCTTGTTCGGCTGGGCCTTGATCGATACGGTCGCGGGCGTGCAGACGAACTACCTGTCGTGGGGCGAGGCAAAGGCCCTGTTCGACAGCCGCGGCTTCGCCGAGTCGTCCTACCAGAACCTGTACGAGGAGGAGTACATCCTCCACCCGGGCAGTGCCCTGGTCACCGGCGCCTTCCCGCTCAACGGCCATGACCGGCACCCGTGGCGCGACACCACCCCCGACGCCGCCACGGGGTACATCGTCGATGGCGACCTCACCGTCGACGGCAACATCCTCGACTGGGACGACGGCGCCAGCGCATTGATCGTGCTAGGCAACCTCCGTGCCGCCAACATCTACCTGAGCTGCGACGCGAAGCTCCTCGTACAGGGCAACGTCGAGGTCGACACGTTCGTGGGTGACATGACCGACAAGCTGGTGATGATCCACGGTGACCTGCGTACGGGGGTGACGATCATGTGGGACGGGTTCTGCCCAGACCTGGTCGGCGGGTGCCTCTACGGCCGCACGCTCGCCCCCGGCTACATCGACCTGCCAGGCGAAGCCATCGGTCGGGTCGAGGATCCGACCCTCGACGTCCCGGTCGCCGACCTGCTCGTCCCGGAGGTGCTCGTCGACGCCGACCCGGACGACCCGTACGCCGTCGAGCTCGGTGTACACAAGCGGCGCTTGTACGACCGGATCGCGCAGGGGCTTCCGGTCGTCCAGGACGGCCGCCGCGTGGCCGCCCTGCAGACCCCAACGTAGTGGCGTCGTTCTTCGTTCCGGCCGCCGACAGCGACGCCTCGGACCGATGAGCGCCCGCGGGAGCCGCACGCCACAGGCGCACCCGCGGGTGTGCCCTCCCGGCGGGGCCAGGGAGGCGTGGAGTGCCCTGGCCCCGCCGGTCGAGAAGGCACGCGGATCCCCTGCTCGCCAGGTGCTGTCAGGGGATCCGAACGCCGCTGCCGACTCGGACGTCGTCTGCGTTGTCCTACAGCTAGCCGAGGATGATGTAGCCGCCGGTGCCGAGCTTGTATCCGCCCTTACCCGCGCAGTAGGCGTAAGACCACGTGTAACTGCTGCTCGAGATCGAAACGGTGCTGCCGTACGCCCATTGCCCGTTGTTGCACTGCGCCGAGGCTTGCAGCTTGTAGCCTGCGGGGTATCCCTTACAGCCCTCACCGTACGTGTTGCTGTCGTGCCACCCCCCGTAGCACGAGCCGGCAGCCAGGTTCACGGTGGGGGTGGCCGCCTGGGCTGGGCTCACGGGTGCCGCGAGCACCGCAACGGCGCCCCCAGCAATGGCCAGTGCTGCGATTTTCCTGCGCACGTGACTCCTCCTGTCGTGGTCCATCGGAAAGGAATACTTCTGGACTGCGACAGCCACGTTGTCACGCTGACCTTGTGGGGTTCTGCCATGAACCTTGAATCCCCTGGTCAGAGCTGTGCGGTGCCGTGCTGGTATCAAGGCTGGAATCGTCCCCCGCACCCCGCCTTGCGGTCGCCGAGTCACGCTTGTCTCGCAACCCGTTCGGACCGGCCACCAGGCGGAGCTGGCCTTCCTATCGGCGTGGCGGGTATGGAAGCCGCGGCGCGTCGACGATCGATATGCGGTGAGCTCTCCGGTAGTGCCCCCTCATGCGGCCGAACGGCCTGCGTCGAGGAGCTTGCTGACGACGCTCGCGGCATGGCGAGGACGGTGTTGTGCTTCGTAGAGCGCCAGCGCCGCCCGCCAGGCGTCCACGGCCTCGGCGGTGCGGCCGAGGGCACAGTAGACGTCGCCGAGGTGGGCCAGGGTGTCCGCCTCCTCGTAGGTGTCGCCCAGTTCGCGACGCAGTTTCAGGGCGTCGAGATAGTGCTGCAGCGCGGACACGGGCCGGCCGCTGTGGTGTGCGACGTAGCCGAGACTGTCAGAGGTGTAGGCCTCGCCCTCGCGGAATCCAAGCTCGCGGCAGAGGGCGAGGGCTCGGTGACAGTAGCGGGCGGCCTCCTCGTAGTCCTGGATGCGGGCGTGGTACCAGCCGACCGCGTTGTACGCCTCGGCCTCCCGGGCGGGGTTGCCGAGGGCGGACCGGATGCGCAGGTTCGCTGCCGCGTGGGCGAGGGCCTGCCGATGGTCGCCGACGTGTTCCCATGCGAGCGCGAGGTTCAACTGGGTCTGGGCCTGGCCGTCGGCATCGCCGACTTCCTCGTACCCGGTCATTGCCCGCCGGAGGTGGTGCAGCGCACGGTGGTGCTGGCCGAGCGGGACGTACGCGCGGCCCAGCAGCCGGTGGTTGAGGGCGAGAGCTGCCGGGTCCGGGAGCGCCCCGGTGGCGGCGATCGCGGCCTCGAGCATGGCGACGCGCTCGTGAAGGTATCCCCGCCGCCAGTGGAAGGTGTCGAGTGCCCACGCCAGCCGCCACACCTCGGCGTGCTGGCCACGCTCGACGGCCTCCCGGTGCCGGGCCAGCAGGCACCGGTGCTCGGCCTCGAACCAGGCCATCGCCGCGGCGGCATCGGTGGGCGCACCGGACGTCCGTACCCGCGCCGCGCCCGTCGCGATGGGGGTGCGCTGCGGCGACAGCAGCCGGTCGGCGGCGAGGGCGGTGCCGGTGTAGAACGCCGCCAGCCGCCGCCGCGCGAGTTCCACGACGGCGGCGGGCTGATCGTGCGCGCAGCGCTCCGCGGCGTACAGGTGCACGAGGTCATGCATCCGGTAGCGGCCCGGCGCGTGCTCCTGCAGCAGGTACGCGGCCGCCAGCCTGCGCAGCGCGACTCTGGTCCGAGCGGCGGACTGACCGGTCAGCTCGGCAGCGGCGGACAGGCCGATGTCCGGTCCGGGCGCATCCCCGAGCAGCCGGAACATCCGCGCCAGATCGGGCTCCAGCGCCTGGTACGAGGAGGAGAACACGGCCCGCAGGTTCGCGTTGAGATCGTCGGCGTCCAGGGCGTCGAGCCGCCCCGACCGGTCGCCGAGTTCCTCGGCCAGCACCGCCAGCGGCAGGCCGGACTGAATGCGCGCCCTGGCCGCCACGATGCTCGTGGCCAGTGGCAGCCCCGCGCAGTGCGCCACGAGCGCTGCGGTGGCCTCGGGTTCGCGCGCCGCCCGGCGCCGGCCGAGGTGACGCACGAGCAGTTCCCGCCCCTCGGAGCTCAGCAACGCGTCCAGGGCCAGCGGCTGGGCGCCGAACGCGGTGACCAGCCCCGCCAGCTGCCGGCGCCCGGTGATCAAGACCATGCAGGACGGACTCCCGGGCAGCAGCGGCTCGACCTGGGCGGTGCTGCGTGCGTTGTCGAGCAGGATCAGCATCCGCCTGGCCGCTACGAGGCTGCGGTACAACGCCGTCCGGCCCGGCAGATCCGCTGGGATCTCGGCCGGCGCGACCCCCAGGGCCTCGAGGAAGCCTTGCAGGGCGACTGACGCGGGCACCGGGTCCCCGGCTGGGTCGAAGCCGCGGAGGTCGACGTAGAGCTGCCCGGCGGGGAAGCGGTCGACGTTGCGGTGTGCCCAGTGCAGCGCGAGCCAGGTCTTGCCGATCCCGCCGGTACCGCCGATGGCCGCGACCCCCATCACGTCACCCGTTCCGGCGACGCGGTCGAGCTCGGCCATCTCCCGGGCCCGGCCGATGAAGACGGCGGGCGGCGCCGGCAGCCGGCGCGGGGTCTCTACCAGGAGCCGGGCCCGCGGCACCGGCGCACCCGGGGCGTCGAGGGCCGGGTCACCGGCGATCATCCGCTCGTGCAGCTGCTGCAGTGCGACGCCCGGATCGCTGCCCAGCTCCTCGTTCAGCCTCCGCCGGGTCAGCCGGTAGTGAGCCAGCGCGTCGGCGGCGCGGCCGCTGCGGAACAGCGCGAGCATGAACTGGCCGGCCGCACGCTCGTCCAGCGGGTGCGCCTCGGTGCGGGTGAGTAGCTCGGCCAGCAGCTCACCGTGGTGTGCCAGCCGGAGCCGGATGTCGCAGCGGTCCAGCTCGGCGGCGAGCCGCTCCTGGTCGGCCGCGTCGCGCTGCAGGTTGAAGTACGGGGTGTCGAGGTCGGCGAAGGCATTGCCGCGCCAGAGGCCAAGCGCCAGGCCAAGCATGCCCGAAGCCGTGTTGTCGTCGGGCGTCGAACGGGCCTGTGCGCACAGGTGCCGGAACCGGTGCAGGTCCACCGCCAGCCGGTCAATCGCGAGCAGGTAGCCGCCGGACCGCCGGTGGAGTAGCGGCTCACCGGACTGAATGGTCAGGGTGCGACGCAGGCGGGACAGATAGCTGTGCAGGGTGGACTGCGCCCGCTGCGGAGAACTGGCGCCCCACACCCGCTCGATGAGCTGGTCAGCCCGCACGACCTCGCCGGCGTCGACGAGCAGCGCTGCCAGCACCCCGCGCTGCCGGGCATGTCCCACGTCGATCGCCGTTCCGCCGGTATGAGCCTCGATGCTGCCGAGCAACCGGAACTCCAACGTCGCCTCGACCGTCCTTCGCTTCGTAGCGTGTTTTCCAGCTGTGCGCGGACGTCCTCCTCGGCCTGGCGGTCACGTCCACGTTCGGCTGGGATGTTCAGGCTGTGGTCTGCCCGGCTCGCTCCGATCGGCCTCCGATCGACGGCTGGCGGACGAAGCTGGCGCCTGTAGCGCATGAGTGAGGAACGTCAATGCTGAGTTCTCCCTCTGACCAGGCGGTTCGAGGTTTCCACGATGATTTTACAACGCCAGCAGGACACCGTTGTTATCGCAGGCCACGAGGGCTCATAGTGGCGTCTGACCGCATGTCCGGAACTCTGGGGCGGGAAGAGAACGGTCAATCCTTGGCCGTGTGAGGTTCCGAAATCCCGTCGGCTGGGGTGCCGTTCTCCGAAGATGAGCATGCGATCTGTGACATCACGGCGAACGGTGCCGGCGAACCGTTCCGCGTAGGCGTTGGCTCGTGGGCTGCGCGGCGGGATTTTGCGCACGGTGATGCCGGCGTCGGCGAGGACGGCGCCGAAGTCGGCGTGAACTGTCCGGCCCGGTCATGGATCAGGACCTTGCATTGGTCGGTCCGCTCGCCAGGTCCATGAGCAGGTTACGGGCCGCCGCAGTGGCATGAAGCTCGATCATTCCCGACGGTCACCGCTCGGACCCTGCTGCGACTGGCCTACCTGGCCGTGACGAACGCGTTCGCCATGCTGCGCCTACTGGCCGCTGCAGTCCCACAGCTGCACCTGCATGAGCTGGCCATATCGGCGGATGCCGGCGCGCCGGCACCCGCCGATATGGCGCGGTCGTCGTACGGATAGTCGCCGCCACCGGGGTCAGTCGCCCTGGTGCTTGAGCCGCGGTCGGCGCCCACTACCGCGATGCGCTCGCCGTGTACGGCGATCCGTGAACTTCACACCGGGCGACGCGACGGGCGCCCGCCCGGGCCGGGTAATGCCGCCGGCCCCGCGCGGCCGCCGGCCTGGGCCCGACCCGGAAGTCACAGCGGTCAGCTCGGAAGGGTCACCTGCGCCGGGGTCGACCGTTGGGTGGTGGTGCCGTCGCCGAGCTGCGCGTTCGCGTTGTTGCCCCAGCACCACAGGCTGCCGTCGGTGCGGACCGCGCAGGTGTGGTAGCCGGCGACCAGGCCGCTGGTCCAGGTGGTCGCGGTGCCGACGCGGGTCGGGGCGTACCGGTTGGTCGTGGTGCCGTCGCCCAACTGTCCTGTCGCGTTGTTGCCCCAGCACCAGAGGCTGCCGTCGGTGCGGACCGCGCACGACGTGTCGAAGCCCGCGTTGACGCCGGTCCAGGTGCTGATGTTGCCGACCTGGGTCGGTGTGGTCTGGTACGTGGTGTTGACGCCGAGCTGTCCGTACCCGTTGTCACCCCAGCACCACAGCGTCCGGTCGGTGCGGACCGCGCAGGTGTGCGTGTATCCGGCGGTTACGCCGGTCCACGTGGTTGCGGTGCCGACCTGCGCCGGAGTGGTCGCGTAGCTCAGACTGCCGAGGCCGAGCTGTCCGGACGAGCTGTCACCCCAGCACCACAGGGTGCCGTCGGCGCGGGTTGCGCAGGTGTGCGCGAAGCCGGTCGTGACGCCCACCCAGTTGGTCGCCGTGCCAACCTGTGCCGGGGCGACCAAGTAGTAGACGGAGGAACCGAGACCCAGTTGCCCAAGGCGGTTGAAGCCCCAGCACCACAGCGTGCCGTCGGTCCGGACAGCGCAGGTGTGACTGTCGCCGGCGCTGACGCTGGCCCAGGTGGTGGCGTTGCCGACCCGTACGGGGGTGGTCCGGTTCGTGGTGCTGCCGTCACCGAGCTGGCCTCTGAGGTTGCTGCCCCAGCACCACAGCGTTCGATCGGTCTGTACCGCGCACGTGTGACTGCTGCCGGCCTCGATGCCGGCCCAGGTGGTGGCGGTGCCGACACGTACGGGGGTGGTCCGGCTCGTGGTGGTGCCGTCACCGAGCTCGCCGCTGTAGTTGCTGCCCCAGCACCACAGCGTTGCGTCGGTACGGATCGCACAGGTATGGGCGTAGCCCGCGGCGACGCTGGAGACCGCCGGGGCGGCCAACGCGGCGTTCAGCGAGCCACGCTCGGCGGGACTGACGCCTGCGGCAGCCTGGCCGACCATGGTTCCAAGGGCGAGCACGACGCTTGCCACGGACATCGCCGCCGTGGCGGCGACAGTTCTCGCCGAACGCTGCCATCGGTCCCGCAGCCATCCATCCTGACATTCACTCATGTGCTGTGTCCCCCAACGACGTCGGTGCCTGAACAGTGGTGGCGGCATTGCCCTGCCAGGTCGCCAGCGACCCATCGGTTCTTCCGTGAGGTCGCGCCGGGCGACGCTACGATCGCCCGGCCGCGGAGGGCAACGCCGCCGGCGCCGCGCCGCCGCCGGCCTGGACCGTGCCCGGAAAGTTACAGCGGCCAATCAATGACTCGCCGTCACTTCTGACCAGACCGCCACACCAAACCGGGATTGTTCAGCGGTCTCCTAGCGCTCGTCGGCCGGCTCCTTGCGGGGGCGGCCGGGCCGGCGGATCGGCGCCACCCGGTCGGGCAGCCGCCGAGCCTCGGCGAGCGCCTTGCGCAGCAGGAACTCGATCTGGCCGTTGGTGCTGCGCAGCTCGTCGGCCGCCCAGCGGGCGAGCGCGTCGTGCACGGCCGGGTCCAGTCGCAGGACGATCTGCTTGCGAGGTGAGGTCACTGGTAGATGGTGCCGGTGTTGACGACGGGCTGGGTGGCGTGGTCGCTGCACAGGACCACGAGCATGTTGCTGACCATCGCCGCCTTGCGGTCCTCGTCGAAGTCCACGACGCCGTCGGTGGCGAGGCGGGCCAGCGCGCCCTCGACCATGCCGACCGCGCCCTCGACGATGCGCAGCCGGGCCGCGACCACGGCCTCGGCCTGCTGGCGGCGCAGCATTGCGTGCGCGATCTCCGGTGCGTAGCTGAGCCGGGAGATCCGGGTCTCCAGCACGCGGACGCCGGCCGGGGCGACCCGCTCGGCGATGTCGGCGGCCAGGATGGCCGAGATCTCCGGTGCGCTGGCGCGCAGGCACGCCTTGCCAGAGCCGTGGTCGTCGTACGGGTAACTCATCGCGGTCTGCCGGGCCGCGACCTCGACCTGGGTGCGCACGAACGCGGTCACGTCGTCGACGGCGAAGACCGCCCGGGCGGTGTCGGTCACCTGCCACGTGGTCACGACGGAGATCTCGATCGGGTTGCCGTCCGCGTCGTTGACCTTGGCCGGCGGCGTCTGGAACGTGCGGATCTTCACGGACACCCGGCGGCGGGCGGCCCACGGGCGGATCCAGCGCAGCCCGGGCCGGCGGACGGTGCCGAGATAGCCGCCGAAGAGCTGGACCACGACCGCCTCCCCGGGCGCCACCGCGACCAGGCCGCGCAGGGTCGTGATCCCGGCGACGACCAGCAGCACCGAGAGGGCCAGCAGGCCGGCCCGTCCCACGGCGCCGCCGTGGCCGGCCACGGCCGGGCGGAGCCCCGTGTCCAGCGCCGCGATCCCGGCGGCGAGCGCGGCGCCGCAGCCGGCGAGCACGGGCCGGCCCGGCGCGCCGGCGACGGTCCGCTCCTGCGGATGGTCGCCCGGCTCGGCGGCGGACGGCGCGGTGTCCATGGGGTTTGACGGTACCACACATAACTGATATCAGTTTTTTCATGAGCGCAGCGGTCCAGGTCAGCCACCTCAGCAAGCGCTTCGGCGACCGGTCCGCGGTCGCCGACGTGTCGTTCACCGTCGACCGGGGCGAGGTGTTCGGCTTCCTCGGGCCCAACGGCGCCGGCAAGACCACCACCGTGCGGATCCTCGGCACGCTGATCGCCCCGTCGTCGGGAACGGCCAGCGTCGCCGGGATCCCGCTGGAGCCGGCCAACGGCCCGGAGATCCGCCGCCGCATCGCCATCATGCCCGAGGCTCCGGGCCTCTACCTGCGGCTCTCCGTCGCCGAGAACCTCGAGTACTTCGCCGGCCTCTACGGCCTGAAACGGCCCCGGGACCGCATCGCGGCGGCGCTCGCCGCGGTGAGCCTCGCCGACCGGGCCGGCGAGCGGTGCGGCGCGCTGTCCAAGGGGCTGCGCCAGCGCGTCGGCCTGGCCCGCGCCCTGCTGAACGAGCCCGAGGTGCTGTTCCTCGACGAGCCCACCTCCGGCCTTGACCCGGTCGCCGCCCGCGACGTGCACGACCTGATCGACGGCCTGCGCCGGCAGGGCGTGACGATCTTCCTGACCACGCACCGGCTGGCCGAGGCCGAGCGGCTCTGCGACCGCGTCGCGATCATGCAGACCACGCTGCGCACCGTCGGGCGCACCGACGAGCTGCGCGACCGGGTGTTCAGCAAGGCGCTGACCGTCACGACCGCCGCGCCGCTGCCGGACCCGGAGCGGGTCTTCGCCGGCCTGCCCGCGGTCGACGGCTGGCGCGCCGACGGCACCGCCGGCTACGCGCTGGCCGTGTCGGACCTGGCCGTCGCCGCGCCCGCGGTCACCCGGGCGCTGGTCGCGGCGGAGGCGGACGTGCTGTCCATCACGCCCGCGCAGCACTCGCTGGAGGACATCTACCTCCAGCTGATCGACAACAACGAACCGGCGGGCAGGTCATGAGCACAGCCATCAGCGCGACCCACACCTTTGCCGTCTTCCGCAAGGAACTGCGCGACTACCGGCGCAACCGCACGGTCATCTGGACCATGGGCGTGCTGCCCCTGATCTTCGTCGCGCTGCCCACGATCCAGCTGTTCAGCGTGCCGATCGACGCGACCGGCCCCGAGGTGACGGCGCGGCTGGGCGTCTCGCTGCTGTACCTGCTGCTCGTCCCGACCGTCGTGCCGGCCACCCTCGCCGCGTACTCGGTGGTCGGTGAGCGGGAGCAGGGCACGCTCGAGCCGGTGCTGACCACGCCGGTGCGCCGGGAGGAGCTGCTGCTGGGCAAGGCGTTCGCCGCCCTGGCGCCGACGCTCGTCATCGCCTACGCGATGTACGGCATGTTCCTGGTCTGCGCCGCGCTGTTCGCCCACGAGGGCATGCGCGCGGCGGTGTTCCAGGGCGAGCACGTCCTCGTCCAGGTGCTGTTCACCCCGCTGCTGGCCAACTGGTCGATCTGGGCCGGTATCGCCATCTCCACCCGGGCCGGCGACGTGCGGACCGCCCAGCAGCTGACCATCCTGACCAGCTTGCCGCCGCTGGTCCTGACCGTGCTCATGGCGTTCGGCGTCATCCCCTACACCCTCCCGGTCGCGCTCGGCCTCGCCGCCGGCCTGCTCGTGATCGACCTGGCCGCCTGGCGGCTGGTGTCGGCCCTGTTCGACCGGGAGCGGCTGGTCACCGGCCGGCAGGCCTGAGCACCCGGAGTACACCAAACCGGGCCGCGGCGAGGTCATTGTGGCCGACCCGCCGTGGCGGATGTGGCGCACTTGGCTTTTCTGGCCCTTGTGAGACACCCGGGCGGTTCGGTTAGGGTGCCTTCTACGGCAGTGGGACGATCGTCTCACATTTCGGGACAACGTTGTCCTGTCGCGATCCGGATGCACCGCCAGGCAACGGAGGCCAGTCATGCCTGATCCGATGGGATTCATGAAGTACCGTCGGCAGTTGCCGCTGCTGCGCCCGGTGCCCGAGCGGGTCGCCGACTGGCGCGACGTGTACCAGCGCGTCGACGAACAGGTGATCCACGAGCAGTCCAGCCGGTGCATGAACTGTGGCGTCCCGTACTGCCACAACGCCTGCCCGCTGGGCAACCTGATCCCGGACTGGAACGACCTGGTGCGCGTCGGCGACTGGGAGCGTGCCGCGGAGAGGTTGCACGCCACGAACAACTTCCCCGAGTTCACCGGGCGGCTCTGTCCGGCCCCGTGCGAGGCGGCCTGCGTCCTCGGCATCGGTGACGACCCGGTCACGATCAAGCAGGTAGAGGTCGAGATCATCAACCGCCTCACCGATGGCGGGCCGCTGCGGCCCTTCACGATCGCGACGCGCTCCGGTCGCAGCGTGGCCGTGGTCGGCTCCGGGCCGGCCGGTCTGGCCGCCGCGCAGCAGCTGGCGCGGGCCGGACACGCGACGACCGTGTACGAGCGCAGCGACGCCGTCGGCGGCCTGCTCCGCTACGGCATCCCCGACTTCAAGCTGGAGAAGCGCCACATCGACGGGCGGGCCGCTCAGCTCGCCGCCGAGGGAGTGGAGTTCGTCACCGGCTGTGAGGTCGGCGTCGACGTCTCGCTGGCCGAGCTGCGGGAGCGGCACGACGCCGTCGTCCTGGCCTGCGGCGCCCTCGACCCGCGCGACGTGCCGACCACTCCCGGCCGCGAGCTCAACGGCATTCACCAGGCGATGGTGTACCTGGAGGGTGCGAACCGGGTCGTCGCCGGCTCGCTGGACGCACCGCCGATCGACGCGGCCGGCCTGAACGTCATCGTCGTGGGCGGCGGCGACACGGCCGCGGACTGCCTCGGCACCGCGCACCGGCAGGGCGCGGCCAGCGTGCAGTTGGTGGAGGTGGCACCGCTGCCTCCGCCGCAGCGGGACGGCGGCCGCGACCCCTGGCCGACCTGGCCGACCATGCTGCGCAGCGGCTCGGCGCACGAGGAGGGCGGCGAGCGCAACTTCGGCTGCGCGGTGCGCCGCTTCCTCGGCGACGACGAGGGCCGGCTGCGCGCGGTCGAGCTGGTGGACGTCCTCGTCGGCCCCGGCTTCACGCTGAGCGAGGTTGAGGGCACCGTCCGCGAGGTGCCGGCCGACCTGGCTCTGCTGGCGATCGGATTCGCCGGTACGCAGCCCGGACCGCACCTGGCCCAGGCGAAGCTCACCCGCAACGGGCGCGGCACGATCGACGCCGACGGCGACTGGCAGACCGAGGCGCCGGGCGTCTTCGTGGCCGGCGACGCCCGTCGGGGACCGTCGTTGATCGTCTGGGCGATCGCGGAGGGCCGCTCGGTCGCCGCGGCGGTCCACCAGTACCTGGGCGGCGGTGGACGTCTGCCGGCCCCGGTCACCCCGGCCTCGATGCCGCTCAGCGCAAGGTAGGCCCGGCGCCAGTATCGTCATCCGTACCGGCAGCGGCGCAAGCTGCGGTCCTTCAAGGCCGCCCGCGGCTCGTCAAGGAAGTCCTCGACGCGATGGGGGAGACCTCGTCCGCCGCCGTCGCGCGGCGCCTGCGGCGGCCGATCGCGATGAGGTGGCCAATATCGATGATGGCGACGGCAACGTTCATCGCCACCATCGGCCAGACCAGCAACGCCGCGTTGTAGCCCACGAGGACGACGGCGGCGATGAGGTTCAGGAACCGCAACGTGAGCATCCGCGACTGCAGAAGCGAGACCACCAGCAGGGCGCTGCCGATCCATCCGATGGTCTGGAGGACGACGTTCGTCATCGGCTGACAAGCTGCTGTCGCAGCCGGTCCTTCTCCGTGTCGGCGAGGAACGAGGCGGCGATCGAGTTGGCGCACAACTGGTCGAGGTCGGCGTCGGTGAGCGAAAACGCAGTCTGGATGCTGCGCAGGTTGTCGTCGAGGTAGCCGCCGAAGTAGGCCGGGTCGTCGGAGTTGATCGTGACCCTGAGGCCCTTGTCGAGCATGCGGCGGATCGGGACCTCGTCAACGTTCTGCACGACCTTGAGGCGGACGTTCGACAGCGGGCACACCGTCAGGGGGATTTGATCCTCGACCAGGCGACGCACAAGCGCCGCGTCGTCGAGGGCGCGGATGCCGTGGTCGATCCGCTCGGCGCCGAGAATGTCGAGCGCCTGCCACACGTAGTCGGCGGGTCCCTCCTCGCCGGCGTGGGCGACGACGTGAAGACCGGCGTCGCGGGCGTCGGCGAACACGGACGCGAACTTCGACGGCGGGTTGCCGACTTCGGCGGAGTCCAATCCGAGGCCGATGACCTCGATCCCGGAGGCGAGGATCGTCTCGAGCATCGCGCGGGCCGAGTCGACGGGCTGGTCCCGCAGGACACAGACGACGATCGAGCTCGAGATGCCGAGGGACTCGCGCGCACGATCCATCGCGCGCTGGATCCCGCGAAGCACCGTTTTCTCGGCGACGCCCCGCGTCGAGTGAGCCTGCGGGTCGACGAAGAGTTCGACGTGCGCGACGCCCGCGATCTGCGCGCGGAGGAAGTATGCCCACGCCATGGTGAAGAAGTCGTCCTCTCCACGGAGGACCCGCATGTTGTCGTAATAGAGGTGAAGGAACGACTGGAGGTCTGTGAACTGGTAGCGGCGGGCGAGGTCGTCCTCGTCCGTGTAGGGCAGCGTCACCCCCTGATGGCGAGCGAGCTCGAAGATCGTGACGGGCTCAAGCGTCCCCTCGATGTGGAGGTGCAGCTCGCAGAATGGGCGGCTCATCGCACGAGCTCCGCGGTGACGAGGTCGAGGAAGCGGCCGAAGTCCATGCCGGTCGCGATGCGGATCCGCGGCATGTCCGTCCACGCGTGGTGGTTGCGGCGATCGACGACAGTCATCCCGCGGGTCAGACCGTCGGCGAGCGCGATATCGCACAGGACCACGTCCGTCTCGAGAAGGGTCGGGTCGATCGCGGCAGCGACCGCGGTGCTGTCGATCAGCGAGCAGTAGGACTGGTAACCGCGCCCGTTCACGAAATCGACGACGCGGGTCGCGAACTCGGCCTCAGGCCGGTCGGAGGCGCGGAGCTGGTCGAGGTCGCCGGGCCGGAAGTTGATCTCCGGATGCGTGCCGACGTCGAGACCGACGGCGAGTAGCTCGAACCCGGCGTGGAAAACACGCTTGGCCGCCTCGGGGTCGACGAACACGTTCCACTCGCTGACCGGGTTCGCCCCCGTCGCCTGGGACCACGCGTATGGGGTAGCGCCGAAGGACCCGCCAATGATGATGAGCCGGCCAACCTTGGCGGGTAGGTCCGGGTCGATCTCGAGCGCCGCGGCGACGTTCGTCATGGGCCCGAGCCCCAGGATCGTGATGCCCGGATAGGCGTTCACGGTGTCAACGATGAGCTGGGCGGCGGTGCGCGAGTCCAGCTCGCGTGTCGACTCTGGGAGGTGCGACTCCGCCAGACCGTCCGCCCCATGCGAGAACGGGTCGACGGGGTAGTCGCCGGCAGACGGAACCAGCGGGCCCTGTGCCACCGGGATCTCGGGCGCGCTGAGGAGGTCCAGCACCTTGCGGGCGTTCGAGGCGGTCCGGTCGGAGGGAAGGTTCCCCGTGACGGCCGTGATCGCGCGAATCGTCAAGGCCGGCGACTTGTGCGCCACGGCGATAGCGATGGCGTCATCCATGCCTGGGTCGGTGTCGATCAGCACGTCGGTCATGCAGGCTCCATCTTGCGCATTAAAGGGTCCTGATATCATAACCACAGAACCAGGAGGCCGCAGTGAAGAAGATCACGATCCTGTCCCACGTCGTCATGGACGAAATCCACCGTCCCGGAGAGGATCAGCCCCTCGAGCAGATCGGCGGCGCCGGCGCCTACGCCGCAGTCGGGGCAAGCCTCGCGGGCCCGGCCGAGCAGTCGCTGATCGTCTCCGGCGTCGGCCGCGCGGACCAGCCGATGATCGCGACTTGGGCGCGATCGCGCGGCATCGACCCGCGCGGACTGTTCGAGGTCGACCAGCGCAGCCCCCGGACCCGCATCGACTACTTCGAGGACGGCGAGCGGATCGAGACCCCCGTCTTCGGCATGGCGCATTTCGACGCCCACACGCCGCTGCCGCGCCACATTCCCGAACCCAGCGGGAACCTCGCCGGCGTCTATCTGTTCCACGCCCACGAGGAGCCGTACTGGGACGAGCTCACTCGCTGGCGACGCACCGTCAGCGCGCCGATCCTCTGGGAGATCTCCCGAGACTCGTGCCTGCCGCAGCACTTGACCCGCGTCCGCGAACTCGCCGCCACGATCGACGTGCTCTCCATCAACCTCACGGAAGCGCGCGAGCTCCTCGGACGCGACATCGATGACCTACCCGGCGCTCTCGCGGCCATCGCGCCCATCGTCATTCTCCGCTGCGGCGATCGCGGATCGCTGGTCATGGAGGGGCGCGAACGGATCGACGTGCCGGCCCTCCCTGTCGAGCTCGTCGACCCGACCGGAGGCGGCAACAGCTACTCCGGTGCCTTCATCACCGGTTACGCCGCCACCGGCGACCTCGAAGCCGCTGCCCGCATCGCCGCCGCAGCCGCGGCAGTCGTGGTGTCGAGCACCGGTACCGCCGCCGTCGACGACGCCGCGCGAGCCGCGGTCGCCGCCGCGGCCCGAACCCTCACCACCACCAGAAAGGCATCGGCATGACCGACTGGGACTCGTCCGCTCTCTATGACAGCTACAAGTACGCGGGCAACGTGCCAAAGCGTGGACTCCTCATCGAGGGGCGCCCCGCCCTCGGCCAGTTCGACCCCGCCAAGATCGCTCGGTACGTCCTTCTCGCCGTGCGCGACCCGCTCTGCGCCTACGACGACGACCCCGCGACGCAGCTGGCGCGCCGCATGGACGTCGCTGAGCAGATCGGGCGGTCCGGCATGTTCACCACCTGGACCGGCACCTACAAGGGCGTTGCGATCACCACCGTGTCGGGCGGCAGCGGATCACCCGAAGCGGAGCTCATCCTGCACGAGCTGCTCGAGTTCACCGAGGCCGACACCTTCATCCGCGTCGGCGGCTCCGGCGGCATCCACCCGAAGGTCGAACCCGGCGACGTCGTCGTCAGCTCAGGCGTCGTGCGCGACGAGGGCATGACCCGCGCCTACATACCCGCTTCGTATCCGGCTGTCAGCTCCTACGAGGTCGTCGTCGCCATGTCGCGCGCGGCCGAGAGGCTCGGCCAGCCGTATCACGTCGGAGTCACCCGCTCCAGCGACAGCGACTTCGTGGGCGTCGGCCGTCCCGGTGTCGGCGGCTACTTCCAGCCGTGGCACATGGACATCTTCGACACCTGGGCTCGCGCGGGCATCCTCAACGGCGACCGCGAATCCGCCGCGGTCGTCACGCTCGCGGCCCTGTTCGGCAAACGCGGCGGCTCCGTGTGCTCCGTCGCCGACAACGTCATGGCCAACAAGCCGTTCCAGGCCGGCGCGGGCCACCACTCGAGCATGGACATCGCTCTCGAGGGCCTCGTCGAACTCGCTGCCATGGACGAGCAGACCGCGAACCGCGGCAGCGTTCGCTGGCTCGGGATGCGTTGACACCCCCTGGCATTGGTATTACGGTCATCACAACCTAACCAATGGGGCGTCGGTGAGGCTGAGCTGCCCGATGACTCCCCGACAGCAAGGACCTCCTATGAAGAAGAAGAGGCTGATCGCGGTCACCGCGATCGTGGCCGCGGCAGCCCTCGCCTTGGCCGGGTGCTCCGGCGCGACAGGCTCAGGCGGACGCCAGACGCTGCAGTTCTGGTTCTGGGGCGCCCCGCCGGCGAACCAGGAGACCCTGAAGACGGTGCTCGTCGACGGCTTCGAAAAAAGCCAGGACAAGTACAAGCTGACGGTCACGTTCAACAATGCCGTGGACAAGAACATCCAGGTCGCCCTGGCCGCCAACAAGGGCCCGGACGTCGTCTACGGCTCCGGTCCGGCGTTCGCCTCGGCCTACGCCGTTCAGGGCAAGCTCGCCGACATGACCCCATACGCGACGAAGTACGGCTGGGAGGACCGGATCCTTGCTCCGATGTACCAGTCGGGCACGGTCAACGGCAAGCTTTACTCGCTGCCCAACTCGATCGAGGACATCGGCATCTTCTACAACAAGAAGGTGCTCGACCAGCTCGGGGTCCAGCCGCCGAGCACGTACGACCAACTGACCTCGATCATGAACAAGGCAAAGGACCAGGGCCTCTACGCCTCGGTCACCGGCAACCAGGGCTGGAAGCCGGTCAACCAGAACTACATCAGCCAGTTCCTCACCATCGACGCCGGCGGCAAGACAATCTATGACGCGCTGCAAGGCACCATCCCGTGGACCGACCCCGCGATCGTCAAGGCCGTCGAGGACTCGGCGAAGTTCTACCAGAACGGCTACCTGGGCGGTAAGGACTACTCGACGCTGAACTTCGACACGTCGATGCAACTGCTGTCGAAGCAGAAGGCGCCGTTCTTCATCGGCCCCAGCCTCGCGTTCCAGTTCGCCAACACGTACTTCAACGACAAGGCCGGCAACACCGGTGACCTCGGGTACATCCCGTTCCCGACCGTGAACCCGGATTTGCCCACGCCCTACTACACGCTTGGCACGACCGCGTCACTGTCGATCAACGCGGCGTCCGAGAACAAGGACGGCGCTGCCGAGCTCATCGACTACATGATGAGCGACAAGTTCGCGAAAGAGATGAACAAGACCTGGCCCGGCTACTGGGCGGTCCCGCTCAAGAACTTCGATCTCGACCCCAATGACTACACGGGTCTGTCGAAGCCTTTCGTCACCTCCATCAAGAACACCATCCAGGGCGTCAACGACGGTCACTATGGCTTCTTCGCCGGGACCTTCTTCCCGCCCGCCACCGCCGAGGCGTTCACGAACGTGGACTCGGTGTGGCTCGGCCAGGAGTCCGCGCAGGACTTCCTTCGAAAGGTCGACAGCACCTTCCAGGACGAACTCAAGAAGAAGCTGGTGCCCCCACTTCCGCAACCGTCCCGTTAGCAGAGATGGGGCGCTTGACCCCCAACCAGGCGCCCCATCCCGCTCCAGCGAGCAGCAGCAGTTAGGACCCCCGCCATGACCACGATTGTCCCGCCGGTAGGCGCAGTCGGCAGACCTCGCCGTGGACGCCTCGCTCGTCGACGCGAGCTCATCAGCTACGGGCTCGTCGCCCCCGCGCTCATCCTCTCGATCGGGATAGTCGTAGTTCCCGGCATCTTCACGCTGATTCTCTCGTTCACCGACTGGAGCGGTGTCGGCGGCACCTACAACTTCATCGGCATCGACAACTTCAAGGAGATCCTCTCCGACAAGGTGTTCGGGACCGCGCTGCTGAACAACATCAAGTGGGTCGTGCTGTTCCTCACCCTGCCGGCCATCATCGGCATCCTCACCGCGACGCTGCTGCTCCGTCGCCGCAAGATGCGGACCTTCTTCCAGGTCATCTTCCTCATGCCGTACGTCCTCGCGCCCGTCGTGAACGCACTCGTCTGGCAGACGATCATCTACAACCCAAACGGCGGCATCTTCGGCTTCTTCGGCCTCCAGCCCCCGACCGCGATCCTCTCCACATCGCTCTATGGCGCCGCCGCGGTCGACATGTGGCACTACTTCGGGTTCCTTACCGTCGTCTACTTCGGAGCGATGAGACAGACACCCATCGACCAGGTCGAGGCCGCCGTCGTCGACGGGGCCAACGGCTGGAAGGTCTTCCGGTACGTGTACCTGCCGAGCATTCGACCGACGCTCCTGCTCATGGGCGTCATGACGGTGATCTTCTCCTTCCTGGCGTTCGACTACGTGTACCTGATCACCCAGGGCGGCCCCGCTCACTCCAGTGAGGTCATGGGCACCTACGCCTACGCGCTGGCGTTCTCGGCGTTCGCATTTGGCAAGGCCGCTGCCGTCGGACTCATCATGAGCTTCTTCGGCCTCATCGCGTCGGTCGTTTACACCCGGCTCAGCCGACGGGACGTGGCCCTGTGAGGCGCGGACTGTCCGCGATCGGCGGCTACCTCGTACTCGCGTTCTTCGCCGCCATCGCCCTCATCCCGCTGCTGCTGGTCCTCGTCAACAGCTTCAAGACCAATCCCGAGATCCTCGACAACCCGTTCAAGCCGCCGACTTCGTTCTCGTTCGACAGCTTCGTCACGGCATGGAACTACGGCAACTTCGCCAACGGGTTCTTGAACAGCGTCCTGCTCACCGGGGCCGCAGTCCTCGTCGTGCTCGTCGCGTCGTCCCTCGCGGGCTACGTCCTCGCCGGACGTCGCGTGCGCACCACCTCCGCGATCACGACCTATCTGACCATGGCGATGACGGTGCCGATCCAGCTGTTCATTTTTCCGCTCTACGCCGCGGTCGCATCACTGAACCTCACCGACAACGTTCTTGTAGTAGGCGTCATCCTGGCCGCGATCAACATGCCATTCGCGACGTTCCTGATGAGGACCTTCTTCCTCAACATCCCCACTGCGGTCGAGGAAGCTGCCATGGTCGACGGTGTCAGCACCTTCGTGCTGTTCCGCCGGATCATGCTGCCGATGGTCCGGCCCGGCCTCATCACCGTGGGTGTCATCGTGGGCCTCAACGCGTGGAACGAGTTCCTGCTCTCGTCGACGTTCCTCCAGAACCCCGATGATCAGACCGTCACGCTCGGGTTCCTGACGATGAACGGCACGTTCAGCACCGACATGGGCACCATGATGGCCGGCGCTCTCATCCTGATCGTCCCGGTCCTCGGCGCCTTCATCGCCCTCCAGCGCTACGTCGTGGACGGCATGGCCGGCGGCGCGGTGAAGGGGTGATCGCGGCGCGCACGGGCTACGCGGAGCGTGTCTACGCGGGCGTGCTCGGTAAGTTCATCGGCGTCTACCTCGGACGACCCGTTGAGGGCTGGCCGTATCAGGACATCCAGGAGCGCTTCGGCCTCGTCGACCGATACGTCGCGCCCGAACTCGACCTGCCGATCGTCGTCGCCGACGACGACATCTCCGGCACCCTCGCCTTCGCGCGAGTCGTGGAAGACGCCGCCGAACCCGCCGCCCTCAACGCGTCCGACGTGGGCCGGACCTGGCTCAACTACATCATCGAAGACCGCACCATCCTCTGGTGGGGAGGGTACGGACGCTCAACCGAGCACACCGCCTACCTCAACCTCCGCCGCGGCATGACCGCACCCGACAGCGGCTCGATCGCTCACAACGGATCCACCCTCGCCGAGCAGATCGGCGCGCAGATCTTTTCCGACGCGTTCGCGATGATGCACCCTGGGGACCCCGACGCCGCTGTCGCCCTCACTCGAGCCGCTGCGAGCGTCAGCCACGACGGCGTAGCCCTCGAATCCGCCGGTTTCCTCGCCGCGATGCGTGCCGCAGCGTTCGACCACCGCGAACTCGAGCAGCTCATCGACATCGGACGGCGCTACGTCACCGACCCGCGGCTCGCCGCTCTCATCGACGATGTCTGTGCCCAGGTCGGCACCGACGCCGACTGGCGTGAAGTCCGCGACTGGGTCGACCGGCACTACGGCTACGCCGTCTATCCCGGCCCCTGCCATGCGCTGTCCAACATCGCTATGTCGCTCGCGTCGCTCCTCGTCGCCGGCGACGACTTCACCAAAGCCGTCGCGGTCGCTTCCTCCGTCGGCTTCGACACCGACAGCAACGCCGGCACCGTCGGCTGCCTCAACGGCATCCGCCTCGGCCTCGCCGCGATCCCGCAGAGGCTCCGCGACCCCATCTCCGACCGCGCCATCGTCGTCAGCGCCGATGGAGGTGAAAGTGTCACCGACGCCGCCCGGGAAGCCCACCGTATCGTCGCCTCCGCCGACCGGCTCGCCGGGCGGGAGCAGGCACCGCGGCGGGCACGATTCGACTTCGAGCTCCCTGGTTCGACGCACGGCTGGACCCTCTGCCCGTACCGGGCGAACCAGCAGGGTCGCTCGGTGATCCTGACGAACGAAGACGGTGCTCTCGCCGTGTCCGTGGGCGCCGGGCCCAGATCGATCTCCACGACGACGTTCCTCGACCCGGCGGAGGCGGTCACAAACTTCTCGACCGTCGCGAGCCCCACTCTGTACCCGACAGACACGGTGCGGGTTCGCCTGACGTCCGACGCGCCGGTCGACGTTGCGCCATACGCAGTCTTCAACATTTCGAGCGGCATCCACACGGTGCACGGTGCTGCCATGCGCCTCGATGGCGACGGGGAGCTCGTGTGGGAGATCCCGGCCGTCGGCAACGCGGTCCCGTTCCGGTTCGGGCTCGAGTTCACCGGTGACCCGGCCACCACACGCATCTCCTCTGTCGACTGGGGCGGCGCACCCCGCGCGTTCAGTCAGTCGGGACTGCTGCTGTCGTCGATCTGGGACACCAAGCCTCTCGGACTCGCTCCATGGGTGAGCTCGGCGAAAAACTTCGAGGCAGACTTCGCCACGACATACTCGGTGTCGCATCCCGATCAACTCGGCGTTGTCACCACCGGTACTCGCGACTGGCGCGACTACGCGATCACCTCGACGCTGATCTTCTCCCTGCACGACGCGGGCGGCCTCGTCGTCCGCGCACGCGGTCACCGGTCCTTTACGGCGGCGATCTTCCGGCTCGGCGGCGTCGAGCTGATCGAACAGCAGGACGACGACCGGACGATCCTGGCCCGTGCTGACTTCGACTACCGCCTCGACCGGCGTTACCACGTGACGCTTACCGCCGCTGGCGCGCAGCTGCGCGTCGACATCGACGGCAGCACCGTCCTCACCGCCCGCTCGACGCGGACCACCGGCGGAGGCGCCGGCTTCCTCATCGAGACCGGAACCATGTCCGCCGACGGCGTCGAGATCCGAGCTGTCGACCCCGCGACGTCAGCAGCAAGCTGACCGACGAGAAAGAGAAATTATCACCATGTCCGGTACCTGGAGCAGCCTTCCCGTCAACACCCAGCCGGCGGAGGGATACCCCAATCCGGTCCACTACGTCGACGTGACGCCTCAGCTGCGCGAGGCCGCCCGCGGCAGCGGCGACGGCGTGCTGCATGTGTTCCTGCCCCATACCACCGCGACCCTGATCTTCAACTCTGGCGTCGACGGGACGACCCTGCATGATATCCGTCTCTTCATCGAGCAGCAGATCCCGGTCGACCGTCCCTTCGTGCACCTGCACGACGGTCCGCAGGATGCCGCCGCCCACGTCCGCTGCGTCTTCGGTGTCCAGTCGCTGACGCTGCCCGTCATCGACGGCGAGCTCGGCATCGGCCACAGCCAAGGTGTCTACCTCCTCGAGATGGACGGCCCCCGCGACCGCACCGTCCAGTACGCGCTGCAGACGTTCTGATGACCAAGAGGATCGGTGTCGTCGCTGGGCTCACTGTCGACCATCTGGTGTCCGTGGATCACGGTTCGAAGTTCAACGAACTCGGCGGGCCGGCGCTGTACGCAGCGTTGGGCGCCCGACTCGTTGACGGCGTCGTCCCCGTGCTCGCTGCGGCACTGCCCGACGACGACCACCGATTCCGCAATACCTTCGCCCACCTCGGCATCGACACCACCCACTGTTCGGCGATTGCCCAGCTGCTCAAGGTCTGGATTCTCAACTCGCCGGAGGGCCGTCGCATCGTCACTACAGCTCCGGTCGGCGACACCGAGCTCGAATCCGGTGCCGCCGAAGAGGAGGGATCGGACCCGGAGCTGGCCCCGGAGTTCCTCCAGGGTCTCGACGGCCTGCTGCGCTCCTCGCCCCTGGGCGAGCTGACCGACGCAGACGCGGCCACCGTCGTCGGCGTCGACCCGCACCAGGTCCCCATGAAGCGGGAGGGATCCGCCTACCTTCGGCGGGTTCTTCCCGGGGGAGCGGCGCTGCTGCCCAGTCGCGTGCACCTTCGTCCGCTCGGCGACGACCCACGCGCGGCCGCTGCGCGCCTGTCGGAGGAGTTCAGCAGCCCGGTGTTCGCCCGGCTCGACGTCGAAGGGATCTACGTCGTCGACCGGGGCCGCGCCTGGCACATCGTCGACGATGCGGTCCGGGTCGAAGAGACCACCGGAGCAGGCGACGCCAGCGCCGCCTCGATCGTGGCGGCGCTCGCCGCGGGCGCCGACCCTCCCACCGCCGCCATGTTCGGCGCGAGCGTGGCACGCATCGCGCTCTCGGCATGGGGGTGCACCGGCCTGCTCAATGCCGTGCCCATCACCCAACCGTTCAACCACATCCACGCCACACAGGAAGTAGCCCCATGAGCATCACTGCCCAGCTGGCCGCCATCCGCAGCAGCCTCATTGCTGTCGCCGACGTCCAGCCGTCGGTGGCGTCACCGCTGCCGTCCGGCTCCGTCTTCGTCGGCTCAGGCGACTCCCTCTCGTCGGCGATCCTCGCGGCCCCGTACGGCCATCGGGCGATGTCCTCGGGCGACATCACCTGGACGGGCACTCTGCCCGCCGCCACCCACGCCGTGATCGGCATTTCCCACTCCGGCACCTCGGGCGCCACAGTGCGCGCCCTGCGTATCGCCCGCGACGCCGGCGTCCGCACCATCGCGATCACATCGAACCCGGACTCGCCCCTGGCGGACGAATCCGACGAGCTGCAGCTGGTCCCCAACCTCGGCATCGCCGAGGAAATCCCCGTCGGCGGTCACCTGATGCTCAGCCTCGGCGTTGCCGCCGTCAGCGGGCAGGACACTTCAGGTGTCAACAGCGCTCTCGCGCAGGCCC
Organism: Dactylosporangium sp. NPDC048998; assembly: GCF_043197855.1. Classification (NCBI taxonomy): domain Bacteria; kingdom Bacillati; phylum Actinomycetota; class Actinomycetes; order Micromonosporales; family Micromonosporaceae; genus Dactylosporangium; species Dactylosporangium sp. NPDC048998. The sequence goes on along the minus strand of NZ_JBICTV010000011.1, from coordinate 116,589 downwards.
TGAGCGGTCTCGACGCGGCGGTCGACGACGCCGTCGAGCAGCTGCCGCTCAGCGCGCCGACTTCGGTGTCCGTACTCACGCTGCCGGATCTCCGCGGCACTGGCGACTTCTTCATGCTCAAGCTCATCGAGGCGGCCGGCATCTCCGTCCGCACCGTCGCCCTCGAGGAGTCGGGCCACGTCGACTACTTCATCGGACCTCAGCCGCACCTCGCCCTCCAGCTCATCGGCGGCGCCGGTCGGCAGCGGTTCGACCGCCTGCACCAGGCGCTCGAGCACACCGGGCAGACGGTGCAGCAGATCCAGATCGGTGCCGCGACCCCGGTCAGCGGCCACGACCAGCTTCTGCGCGAGCTCTCCGGCGCCGTGTTCGGCAGCCTCCTGGCCGGCGCGGCCGCGCACCGCTGGGGGCGCCCGCCGTTCCGCGGCGGCGCCGTCAACATGGACGCCAGCCACATCAAGCTTGACGGCGCGCCGGTCGCGACCCACTGACCGTCACCTGATGACAGCCAGCTATCCGGGTGACCACCTCAGCGTCCGACACCGCATCTTCTACATTGTCGTTCTCGGCGGACTGACCACCCTCGGTCCGTTCACGATCGACCTGTACCTGCCGTCGTTCCCGGCTCTCAGCAAGGACTTGGGGGTCGGGACGGGCGCGGTTCAAGTCACGCTCACCGCGACCACCATTGGGTTCGCCGTCGGTCAGCTGCTCATCGGTCCGTGGACGGACCGAGTCGGCAGGCGCATCCCACTGGTCGTCGCGACTGCCGTGCACATCGTCGCGAGCCTCACCGTCGCGATCGCACCCAACTACGCGTTCCTGATTGTGGGACGAATCGTGCAAGGTGGGGGCGCGGCCGCCGGCGCGGTCGTCGCCATGGCGGTGGTTCGCGACCTGCTCGGCGGCTATCCGCTCGTGCGGATGCTGTCGCGGCTCGCGCTCGTCACGGGTATCGCCCCGATCTTCGCACCTGTCATCGGATCGCAGCTCCTGCTGCTGTTTGACTGGCGCGGCATCTTCGCGCTCCTCGCTGCGTACGGAGCGGTGCTCCTCGTCGCGTCGATCATCGTCGTGCCGGAGAGCCACACCCTGGAACGTCGAGCCCAGCTGCGACACATCAAGTCCCGCCACCGCTACCTGGCGCTAGCGCGCGACCGCACCTTCATCGGTGCCTGCATCATTTCGGCGATGAATTTCACCACGGTGGTTACCTACCTCGCGTCCAGTCCGTTCCTCTTCCAGGGCGTCTATGGCCTCACCGCACAGGGGTACGGGTTCCTGTTCGGCGTGAACTCGGTAGGGGTGGTTGCCAGCATCCAGATCGGCGCCCGCCTCATCAAGCGGCTCGGACCCGAGTGGGTGCTCTTCGGTGGGATCACTGCGCAGATCGTCTTCGCCGCCGCGATCATCGCGCTGCACGATGGGGGCTTCCTCGGGCTGCTGATCCCGTTGTTCTTCATGGTCGCGGCAGGGGGGCTGTGCGTCCCCTGCCTTCAGACGATGGCGATGATGAACCACGGCGAGCGTGCAGGCACGGCCGCATCGGTGCTCGGTGCGTGCAGCTTCGGAGGTGGCGGACTTATCGCCCCGATCGTCAGCCAGTTCTCCGCGACGACGCCCGTCCCTATGGGATGCCTGATGCTCGCCGCGGTGACAGTCTCCATGCTGACCCTCTGGACCGTCGTCCGGCCGACTCGGCATGCTTGGGCTGCTTCCTGACGGCGTCAAGTGGTACTAAGATCAAGATGACGGAATCTATGCGAAATCGGGAAGCAGCGTGACCGTGACATCTGGGGTGCATCCGCTGAGCGCGATGGCTACGCCCGTCGACAAGAAGCTCGTGCTGCCGGCCTGGGCTCAAGTCGAGCGTGATCTCCGCTCCCTCATCGAGCAGGGACAGGAGTTCGAAGTCGGCAGCCAGCTGCCGACCGAGAAGGAGATGGCGGTCATTTACGACGTCAGCCGCATCACCATCCGACAGGCGCTCGCCACCCTCGCCGACGAAGGCTACGTCGAACGGCGACAGGGCTCGGGGACGTTCGTCGCAGACCGCCCCCGGCACGTCCAGCACGACTTCGGCCTAACCACGCCGTGGCGGGACCGCTTCCGCGAGGCCGGCGAGGACGCCCAGTCCATCCACCTCACCGATGCTGCGGAGGAACAGGAGCCGTATGAGCTGACGCGCACGCTCACGCGGGAGGAGCGAGCGCTGCCGCGCCTCCACCTCAAACGCCTGCACCTGGTCAACTCGAAGCCGATCGGGATCACCGATTCGTGGCTCGCTGGCGCCGCGGCGGATGCGCTGCGAGGAACCGTCCTGATCGACGGGTCCGTGTCCAAAAGCCTCGACCCGCACGGCATCTTCGAGACCAACATCGACCACATCCTCGAGGTCCGATCCGTGACGTCACTCGAAGCATTTCTTCTCGACGCCTCGATCGACGCGCAGGTGTTCCTCGACTGGTCGATCGGACGGTCTGGCGAGGATCTCGTACAGACGTCCCGCACCGTCTGGCTCGGTGCTCGCGTGCGGTTCCACTACTCCAGCGACATGACGACCGCGTCGCCGATGGTGCAGGCATGACTCAGGGCGGCATCGTGTTTGTGGGGTCGATCAACCTCGATGTCACGATGCGGATCGACCGGTTCCCTGAACCGGGGGAGACTGTTGCCGGCTTCGACCTCGCCGAGTCCGGCGGGGGCAAGAGCGCCAACCAGGCGCACGTATCGGCCAAGCTCGGGGGTGCGGCAACCCTGATCGTCGGAGTCGGCGCCGACACCACCGGCACCCAACTCCTCGACGATGCGGCTCACGCCGGCGTCGACGTCAGCGGCTGCGTCACCATCCCCGACGAGCCCACGGGACGTGCCTTCATCGAGCGCGACCAGTCCGGTGAGAACCGGATCGTCATCATCGCCGGCGCAAACGGGGCGCTGCGTCCCGACCACGTCAAGGCTGAAAGGTTCTACGGCAAGGACGTCGCCTGCTTCGCCCTCGAGGTGCCGCTCGACACGGTCCGCCATGGGCTTCTCGAAGCGAAGCGGCATGACGTCATCACCGTGCTGAACCCCTCGCCGTTTGCGCCCGAGGTCGTCGAGTTGCTGCCCTGGACCGATATTCTCATCGTCAACGTTCACGAGTCCGAGCAGCTGGCCGCCTTGCTCGGCTCCGACATGAACGGACTCGTCCTTCAGCATGGAATTTCGGCCGTCGTCGTAACGGCTGGCGTCAACGGCTCGACGATCTACGAAGGCACCCGCAGCAAGGTGGTGCCGACCTTCGCCGTCGACGCCGTCGACACCACCGGCTGCGGCGACGCATTCACGGGGGCGGTCGCGACCGCTTTGGCTGAGGGCCGCAGTCTCAGCGACGCTGTCGGACTCGGTGCAGCCGTCGGCGCTTACGCAGCCGAACGAGTCGGCGCTCAGCCGTCCTATCCGACCGCAGCCGAACTGGACGCCTGGCTCACGACCGCACGCCGCCGCTCCTGACCACTACGCGGCCACCACCTACCGGCGGGCCGGCCGCTGCGGCCCGAGCAGGTCGAACGTTGTCTCCAGGTGGCGTGTCTGCACCGCGAGACGCTCCACTGTGGAGTGTCAGTCGGCAAGCACACCATCGTTGTCGTCCACGGCCACGCCCGTATCGGCGCGCTCACGGCCGGTCCAGGACGGCCAGAGCGGTCGCGCCGACCCGCAGCGCGGACTCGAGCGCGGCCAGCACGTCCCGGGGCGGGGCGGGCACGGCCCGAGGGCGGACCTCCGCGAACAGCTCGGCCCTGCGGCCCAGCAGGGCTTCGAGATCGCGCGCCGTCACCGAGAAGTCGAGCCCGTTGGTTGCCTCGTAGGTGCGGGTGGCGCGCACGCGGTCGCCGGGGCCGAGCACGGAGGCCTCGACCCGGAGGATCCTCCGCTCGCCGCCCTCGTAGACCTCGGCCGATCCGTGGCTCCAGTGCCGCAGTACCGCCGTCGGGGGCGTCAGCTCGGCCATGGCGGGTGCGGCGGTGATCGGCTCGGCGTGGCACTCCTGCGGCCGCAGCTGCGTCTCGAATGCGGCGCGCGGCTCCCCGGGCGCGGCCGTGGACCCCAGCGTGACCCGCAACCGCACCCGCTCGCGCGTGCGGTTGGTGAGCTCCAGCGCCGTATCGGTAAGCCGGAGGTGGATGACGTCCGAGGCCCGCACGGCCGGCGAAGCGTCCGATGGTGCCAGCGCCGGCGGGGCGGGCCGGGCGGCGGCCGGAGCGCTTTGCCCGACCCCGGCCGCGAGCTCGATGAGCGAGGCGACCTGACGCGCCACCTCGGCGCCGTGATGGGCGTGCACGGCATCGAACACGAGCACGACGTCGGCGTCGGGGTGGGCGGCGATGACCGCGGGCGCCTCGGCCGATCCGGGCGGGACCGCCATGACGATGACCGCGGGCCGGGCGGAGAGCTTGTGCAGGGACCGCTCCGGGCGGGGCTCGGCGCGCTCCCGCCACTGCACCACGGCGGCGCGCAGGCCAGCGCGGGCCGGGACGCCGGGCTGCGCGGCCGAGGCCGCGGCGCCGCGTCCGTTGACGTGCTCGACCCGGCGGCCGCTCGCCGCTGCCAGCGCCGCGCCGACGTACAGCTCGTGTGCCGAGACCGGTCCGCCCGGGGAGAGCACGGCCACCGGTCCGGACCGGGGCGTCACAGTGGCCGGGATGACCACGACCGCGAGCAGCCGCGAGTCCGCCGACTCCGCGGACGCCTCCGTCGCCGCCGCCAAGCGGCCGGCACCGCCGGTCTGCCAGGCGCGCGCATCCCGTCCGCCGCCGACGACGACGGCCAGCGCGTCGTGCGCGGCGCCGAACCGGATGGCGCCGGCCAGGTCGGGCAGCGCGCCCGCGGCCGGCTCGCCCCAGATATCCGGGGCAGCACCGTCGCCACGGACCGAGATGCCCAGACCGTGCAGCCGATCCCGGGCCGCGTCGTCGAGCCGGAACGGCGGTGCGAGGACCGCAGTCGTCCCCATCCCGTCAGCCCGATGCCGCTCGGCGGAGGGCCTTCGGGGTACCGCCGGACCGCCGCGCGAGCTGCGCCCGCAAGCGGGAGGCGGTGCCGAACCCCGACCGCTCGGCGACCTCGGCCACGGTCAGCGCACCATGCGCGGCCAGGAGGTCGCGGGCCGTGGCCAGCCTGCGCTCGGCCAGCATCGCCGCGACGCCGCCGGCGGGGGCGTGCCGGTGCAGCTGCCGCCGGGAGATCCCCAGCTCGCGGGCGACCTGCGCCACGTCCAGCCGGGAGTCCGTGTGGCGGGCCTCGATGAACGCCCGCAGCCGTGCCGCCATCGTCGCCTCCGGCGGCGCCGTACGGCTCGCGTCCGGGTGTTCGAGCACGATCCCGCGCAGCAGGCTCAGGAGCACGTCGTCGACGCCGAGCCCGAACCGGCGGCCGCCGTGGTCCAGGTCGCTCAGCAGACCGGCCATCATCGAGCGCGACGCGCGCACGAGGGGGGTCTGGTTCAGGTGCGTCGCCGGCGCCAGCGCAGCGTTCGTCACCCGCGTCAGCGGCGCGGCGAGGGCCAGCGTGCGGCCGCCCCGCGACTCCGGTGGGACCGCCCGCGGATGTGTCACCAGCAGGGAGCGCGGCTGCCCGGCGGCCGGGTCGCCGGGGTCGCGCTCGTCGAGGCGATGGACGAGCAGCAGCCGCGGTTCGCGCGAGGGCCTGCCCAGCAGCAGCCCCGCGATCGCGCCGAACCCGCCGGCCACAATGGAGCATTCGGCGTGGAGGCCCGCGCCGAGGCGATCGGAAGCACACACCAGCCCGGATTACCCGCCTCGGACGGGTGCATGCCGCCCGACCGTGAGGGTCACCCCTGGTCGAAGCGCACTCGGATCTTGACCAGGGCGGCGTGCACGCTCGTGTGGTCGGCCAGGTAGGCCGAGATGGCGTCGGCGTCGGCGCCACCCGGCAGGGGTGCGGTGCCGATCACGAGCACGATGTAGCGTCGGCCGATCGCGTTGGTGGTCCAGTCGTCGGTGACCTGATGGCTGAGCCACACCCGGTCGGGGGTGCAGAGCTCGACCCGCATCGCCTTGAGCGACGCGTAGAGGGTGTCGGTGCCGATCGGCAGGATGTCCCGGCCGGCGTCCAGCCGCCGCAACCCGAGGTGCTCGACAGCGTCCGCGAAAGTCCCGTCGTCCGGGGCGGCGCTCGGGTGGACCATGACGAAGGCCGTGGGCTCACCGAAGGGGTTCGGCGCCGACCACGCCGTCACCCCGACGTCGAGCGTCGTGGTCGTCCCAGCAATCGGCTCGGTCACGCTTGGAACCTACCGATCCCCGCCGCCCGTCCGCTCGGGACGGCGGGGCCTGCCCCCGGATCTCGCCCCGGAGCCACGCTCAGGTGAGGACTCCGGCGATGGTCGGCACCTTGCGGGCCCCGCCTTCGGCGTCCGCGGCCCGCAACGGGGCCAGCGCGTCGGTGACCGCGACCAGGCGGTGCAGGTGCGTCGTCAGCACCCCGGTGGTCTCCCCGGAGCCCGGCAGCCGGCCGTGCTCGAGCACGAAGCTCAGGCCGTACGGGTTGCCGTTGTGGACGTTGAGGCCCTCGTCAGTGGTGCCGGGGGCGACGATCACGCAGCCCCAGGCCGCGCCGACGGCGTTGAGCTCGTCGACAACGCGCTCCTGGCCGGCGTGTGCGAAGCCGGACGTCGCCATAGCCGTGAACGTCTTGTTCAGGTGGGCGCCGGCGACGGCGCTGTCATGGTGCTGGTCGATGAAGGCCTTGATCGAGGCGGACAGCAGGCCGGTGTGCGAAGGCGAGCAGAACACGAACCCCTCGGCCCAGGTCAGATCGGCGCCGGTGGCGATCTGCGCGCCCTCGGCCGCGGTCTGCTCCTCGCCGGCCAGCGCGACCTCCCGGACGCGCCGGACCCGGACGTCCGCGGCGGCGGCGCGGAGAGCGGCCTCGGTCAGGGAAGCGAGCTGTGCGTTGGCCCCGAACAGGCTGGAGTAGACGACCAGGATGCGCGCCACGACCTCACCGCCGCGCCTTGGACTGGTCGTACCAGACGACCGGCGCCGGTGTCTCCTCCAGCGGCAGCGACTCGACGAACTGGGTGGTCACGTTGAGGTGATCGGCGACGATCTTGGCCGGGTTCGAGGCCAGCCACTTGTTGGCGGAGATGTCGGAGTACTCCGGGTGCTTGAACACCTCGATGAAGATCAGCTTCTCGTCGCCGATGTTCTGCACGTAGTGCCCGGCGACCAGCGGCACGATGCCCACGTCGCCGGCCGTGAAGTCGAACGTCCGCGACAGGCCGTTGGAGTTGAAGACGGTCATCCGGGCCTTGCCCTGGATGTAGTACTGCCACTCCGCGGCCTTCGGGTGCCAGTGCAGCTCGCGCATGCCGCCCGGCTCGACCTCGACGATGGCCGCCGAGATGGTCTTCGCCGCCGGGAACCGGTTGACGTCGACGATCCGCACTCTCCCGGCCTCGGACTCGATCGGCTCGACGTCCTCCATATGGAGGGTGAACGGCGAGGGGACCTTGCCGGCCGGCACCGGCCGGTCGACCTCGGCGATGGGGCCCGGCAGGTCGGCCTGGAAGATGTACTTCTCCCGCTTCGGGAAGGCGCCGATCTCGGCCACCGACTTCTTCAGGTTGGCCGCCACGACGTCCTGGGGCGTGTGCGCGAACCAGTCCGACAGCAGGAACGTGAAGTTCTCGGAGAAGTCGGGATCGCTGAACACCAGCAGGAACTCGACGCCGTCTTCCAGGCCCTGGATGGAGTGCGGCAGCCCCGCCTCGAAGTTCCAGATGTCGCCGGCCTTGACCTCGTCGATGAACGAGCGGCCGTGCTCGTCGATCGCCGTCAAGCGGCAGCTGCCGACGAGCACCAGCCCCCACTCGGCCTCCTTGTGCCAGTGCAGCTCGCGGTAGGCCCCCGGCTCCAGCGCCATGTTCACGCCGGCCAGGTCGAGCGACGCCGGAATCTCGCGGTTGGTCACCTCGCGGGCCCACCCTCCCTTCTCCAGGCGCTGGTGCGCGTCGGAGAAGGAGTACCGCAAGTTGGGAAACGTGCCGCTGTCGGTGGCCGGCGGGATAAAGATGTCCGGGTTCTCCTGGTCGCGCCGGATGTCCCGGGGGCCGAGGTCCAGCCATCCCTTGCCGTCGGACTCCCGGATCGGGTGAGGCGGGCTCTTGACCTGCGTCATGACGGGTGCCTCCTGAGCGTTCCGCGGTTGCCTGAAGCACCAACGTAGGCACGCAACGGCGGCGCCCGGCCGGCGTGACCCAAGTCCGATGCCGCGATGGCCCGGAACCGAGGTTCGCAGCGCCCGGCCAGCCACGCCGACAACCGTTATTTCATGCCGTCTGAGTGAGGCAGGAGGCGCAAGCCTGACCCAGGCCGCTTGCCCCGCCGGTTACGACGGCAACCCTCGCGCGCGTCTCTTCCACGTCATCCTCCACTATTTGGAATGCCCTCCATGAGGGGCTCTCCCGGCAGCAATCCACTGTGGAGTCTGAGGCGGCCCACGACGACGGCGGCCAGCAGGGCAAGGGCCGCCATGGACAGGCCAATTACAGCGAAGGCGGCCGAGTATCCCAGCAAACCACGAGTCGCCAATCCGACTAGGACTCCGGATGCGCCGGTGGTGAGGCTGCTCATGGTGGTGTCGGCAACTTGCAGCGCGGACGCGTCGGCGGCTCGGTCATGCTCGGTGGTCCGTTCGAGCACCAGCACGTTCGCGGTCGGTATCGCGAGGCCGAGGCCGAAACCGGCCAGCACCCACATCGGGTTCATCAGCCAGCTCGTCGCCGTCGGCTGGCTGAGCCAGATGAGGGACGCATTCGAGCAACAGACCATCATGAGCCCGCAGCGCGCCAGTCGGATGCGACGTCGGAGGGCATCGGGCCCGGTCACGCGGCCCAGCCACCACGAACTGATCGCGCAGGGTAGTCCCGCGCAGGCGAGCGGAATCGAGGCCTGCAAGGGGCTCAGGCCATGCTGCGTCGCCATCATCAGCGGCAAGATCGACTCGACACCGAAGAATGCCCCAGCCGTCAGGCCGCGCAACGCGACCGGCGCACCAATCCCCGGCCGGGCAATCGCCGTGCCCCGTGGCAGAAGCCCCCGAAGTCCCCAGGCGAGGGCCGCGACCCCCATTGTCGCGGCCAGAAGAGTAGCCGCATCAGGATGTTGTGCGCCGCGCTCGACACATCCGATGCCGATTGCGACGGCAACGGCGCTGCGGATGCGGGACGGGTTGGCGTTGCCGGTCCGGGGTGTGGCGGGGCGGACAGCCCGCAATGCAGGTAGTAACAGTGCCGCTGCCGCTACCGCGACAGGTACGAGGCCGAGGAAGACCCATCGCCAGCCGACGTGCTCGGTGAGTGCGCCGGACATGGTCGGGCCGACGATGCCCGGTATCACCCAGCAGAACGAGATCACCGCGAACAGCCGTGGCCGCAACGCCTCCGGGAACAGGGCGCCGACCATAACGTAGACGGTTGTCATCAGGCCGCCGCCGGAGAGTCCCTGGATGACTCGTCCAGCGATCAACGGGAGCATCGCCGTCGCGGTTCCGGCGAGCAGAAGGCCAAAGACGAACAGCGCCACCGCGGTGAGAATGGTTACGCGTACTCCATGTTTGTCGCAGGAGTACGCGGCGCTCGCCATACCGATGACACTTGCGGCGAGATACCCCGTAAACACCCATCCATAGTTGGCGAGGCCACCCAGCTCGCCAACCGCGGTGGGGAGTGCGGCCGCTACACCCATCCCTTCGAAAGCGTTGAGCGAGACGAGTGCGCAGACGCTCCAACTGACGAGTCGGTACGGGCCTCGCAACAGTGACAGGCGTGATTCGCTGTCAGGTCCCATCTGATGCCGCCTGGACGACACTCACGATCCGTTCGCCGATCTGAGAGCCGTCACCGGCCGCGAGTCCCAACGGGTTGACGATCAGGACGTTGCGCCACGCGTCCTGCTCGCTGAGTTGGATGCGCGGCGTTCCCCGGTCCAGTTGCCGCGCCACCTCATCCGCGTTGATCGCCGTCGCGGAGAAATCGATTGCAAGAGTGGTGACATCCATGAACGTGTTGTGCCCGCGAGTCACCCGCAAGGTGTCGCACGCCGTCAACGCCCGTTCGCACGCGGCGAGCTCGGCCGCATAGTGGCCGGCCCACCGATCCGGTTCCGCGACATGCTCGCAGACCGCGACGAGCAGGCCGATGATCTGTTCCCGGCCGACCTTCATCCCACGGCCGATGCCCTCGCGCCCCCCGGTCGGCCACAGCCCGGTGATGTCGGAGGCCTGCCATGTCGCCTCTCGCAGGTCCATGTCAAGGTGGTGCAGCGCCACGTCACGGATGAGGTCCGCTCGCCCGCACAGCACCCCGGACGCCTGCGGGCCGCGAAACGACTTGCCTCCCGAGATCGCGACCAGGTCCGCCCCGTCGTCCAACAGCTGCTGCAGCCGGGAGATCGGCGGGATGTAGTCGGCCGCGTCAACGATCACCGGGACACCCGCGGCATGGCTCAGCTCGGCGACTGTCCGCAACGGCAGCATGTCCCCGTCTCCGCCGAGGCGGTGGAGTACCGCCGCGACCGTGTCGTCAAGCTCGCGAGCGAGCTCGTGCGTGCGCGTCGAGTAGGGGTAACCGATCTCAGTAAGGCGCAGACCCACCGCTGTGATCGCATGGTCATAGGGATCGCGGTGGGCCATCTGCACGATCACGCGGGAGCGCGCGCCGGTAATCGGCAGCTCGTCCACGCCACGAGAGTCGCCTCCGACGGCGCAGACCGCCGCAGCCAGAGTCAGTCCGGCAAATGCCCCGCTCGTGACGTATGCTGCCGGGACGTTGAGCAGGCGCGCGAGCTCGATCCCCACCGCCTCTTGGAGCTCGTCCATCCGGACGTTCGTGGCCACCGCCCAACGCATCGCCTCGATGACCGTGTCGGACAGTGGCAGTCCACCAAGCCTCGTCACCGGGCCGAGCCCGTTCACCACGGGCCGCAGGCCGAGTTCGCTGTAGGAGGATGCGGTGGGGACACTCATGGTCTGTCTTCGTCGATGCCGGTATCCGGGATCGCCTGCGGTGCGGTGTAGCTCAGCGACAGGTGCGGTGTCGGGACCAGCCGCTTCTCGCGGCGGGACTTCAGCGCGGCTTCTATCATTCCGGTGGTCAGCAGCGTCCGAGTCACCGGGTAGGGGCTGATACCGGTGAGCACAAGGGATTCGATCTGACGGACCAGGAAGGTGAAGTGCCCGTGATCGGGCTCGTCGAGCCAGGGCGACGTCACGACCGTCTTGTCGTGGCCACGGACGGCAATCGCGGCCCGGTAGGCGTGCAGATCGAAGTTCACCACCATCAGCGAGGTGCCGTCGAGATACTCGATGAGGAACAGGTCGTTCGCGCAGCTGCGGGCGAAGCCGATCGGATCGTCGGTGTCAATGCCCAGGGCGCCGACCGCGGCGGCGAACAGGTCCGAGCCGCCGAGCTGTAACACGATCTCCGGTTCCACGGCCGCGCCCGTCACCGCCGTGACGGTTGCGACACCCGTTTCGCCGCCGCTTCGGCGTTCCAGCAGTGCCTGGGCGAACTCCAGATCGTGGAAGCCATTCATCTCGGTCGGCCGGCAACCGGGCTCGGTCGCCGCAATTCCCGCGACGACAGCCTCGGAGATGGGCGCGCCGTAGGGCCAGTTCGCACCGGTGGGGGTGCGCCAGGCGAGCGGCAGGGACGAGCCCGCGAGGAGCGGGATGCCCAGCCGTTCGGCGTCGGCAACCATGCTCGCGGCATCGGTGAAGCTCCACGCCAAGTGTTTGTCGACGAAGATCGGCACGGTCCGGCCGCCCGCGACCATGGCCGCCACGCTGGCGTCGAACATCCGCCGCCGAGGGTAGAGCTTCTGTTCGAACTCGCCCCATCCGTAGTCGCCGTGCTCGCCGATGATCAGCACACCGTCGACGTTCACGCCTGACCCGCCGAGGGAAATCGCTTCGCCGACGGACTTGAACATCGGAATCCCGTGCGCACGCAGTGTTTCCATGCCGATGTCGATGCGTGATATGGGCTCGAAGTCATGCGAACCGAGCTGCTCGAGGTAGACCGACGCCACCTCGATCCGCGCATCCTGGTGTGCGCCGCCGAAGCGGTACCCGTCCAGCAGACGCCCGACGATGACGTCGGCATGGGAGCCCTTGAAGTAGACCGTGCACAGCACGGCGACGCGCGGCCTGTTGCTCATGACTGTTCTGTTCTCCTTATGCTGTCAGAACCGCGCGCGCGGAGAGGCGTTTGCAGCCGAGCTCGACCTCCAGGTCGACCACCGGTGGCCGGGCGGGCCAGCGGTGCAGTCCGTGCTGGGCGATCGAGCCAAACGTGCCGGTCAGCACGGACTCCAGCCAGTCCAGAGGCTGCGCGATGTACACATCGACAATGCGCGCATCGTCGGTGGACAGGCCCAGTGCGTGAAGGCGGGCGGCGATCTCACCGGCCACGAAATCGACCTTCGCGCGCCAGCCGGCCATGCTCGTGTCGCGGTAGGCGACGGTGTTCTCCGGACCAAGCGCACCCCGGATCTCGGCCACCCCGGACAGCACGAAGTCAGCGCCGCCGGCGGCGGCGTCCGGCTCCACGACCTGCACCGCGCGCACTGACGGCTGGTCCAGCAACGACCCGACGGGAGCCACGTTCGTTCGGGTCAGCGGACTGGGCTCGCCCTCGCTCAAGGGGTAGTAACGGCCGAGCAGATCGAGGTAGTGCGCGTTGAAGGACGCGAAGCCCTCGGGATCGAACGGCACCGGCGACCGCAGGTCCACACCGGCCAGGGCGTCCCAGCCTTGTCCGTGGGCGGCGAGCTCCCGCCCGACCCGATCGAAGGCGACCTCGAGTGGCTGCGGCGTGGCGAACTCCCACTCGACGATCCGGAAACCGGCCTCGACGGCCAGACCGTTCGAGAACGTCGCGCCACCGGGCAGGTACCGGAAGGCGCCACTTCGATGTGTGACGGGTTTGGTCATGTGCGCTCCTAATTTCGTTGGCGCGCGCGGAAGGCGGCGGCGTTGACCCGGTTGCCACAGGTACGGCTGTCGCAGTACGCCCGCGACCGGTTGCGAGAGAAGTCGACCAGCACCCGGTTGCAGTCCGGTGCCGCGCACACGCGCAGCCGGCCCGCTTCACCCGCCACGAGCAGGAAGGCGAGTGCCATTGAGCAGTCGGCGTTGAGATGTTCGGCCAGAGATGCGTAGGGCGGGAAAAAGTGCAGGTGTACGCCGAGGTCGTCGTGTTCGACGACGCGCGGTGTAACAGTCGCGTTGGCGAGCGCGTCGTTGATCAGTCGATTGCGGGCCTGGTCGTCCGGCGCGACGAAGATCGCGGCCAGTCGGGCTCGGACGCGATGCACAGGCTCGACATCGGCGTTCGTCGGCGGCGCCACCTCGGTGATGATCCGCTCGGTGACGAATCTGCGCAGCGCTTCGGCGTCTGGCAGTTCCTCGGTCCCGCTCACGTGCGGGCCGGTGTTGACCAGCGTGGTGATGGTGCCGAGCACATGGTCAAGGTGGTGCCGCGAGGTCACCATGTCAGTCCTCCGCCGGGGAGCTGGAGACGAACGCACCAGCAACGTCGCTTCCACCGGCCGGTGTGGACCGGTGGAACTGCACGAGGAACTGTGCGACGACGGCGACGATTTCGTCAATCAGGACAGCACCGAGTTCGGCCGTGGCCTTGGCCGCGTCGTCCGTCCGTCCATCGCTCGCCTCCCAGAGGCCCGGTCGGCGGATGGACGCCCCAGGGATGTCCGGGCGGCCAAGCGGTGTCCACTCGGTGGGGTCCGTCGCGCGGCGGTCGAGATGGACGAGGTCCGGCTCCAGCGCGAGCATCAGCGATGTCTCGAAGTGTCCGGCGTGACCCGGGGAGACGAACCCGTGCGCACGCAACACGTCGTCCGCGAGAACCCAGTACGACGCCGCGGCGATGTGCACATCGAGCCGTTCCTCATAGACGATCCGGTCTATGGCGAGGCGGATGGCGGAGTCGTTGCCGCCGTGCCCATTGAGCAGCACCACGCTATGGAACCCCTCGCGCACAGCACCGCCGACCAGGTCGCACAGCAGGTTGACGTAGGTCGAGGTGGTGAGGCTCAACGTGGCGCCGAAGGGCAGGTGGTGGTGCGCGCAGCCGAACGGCAGTGTCGGCGCGACCAGGACGGGCACATGCTCGGCGGCCAGTCGGGCGGATCGGTGCGCGATGGCGCTCACGCACGCGGCGTCGGTGCGCGTCGGAAGGTGGTGGGCGTGCTGTTCGGTGGAGCCGAGGGGAAGCACGAGCGTCGTCGCGGCGGCTGCCGAGTTCAGCTCGTCACGGGCAAGTGCGTCGAACGCGATTGTCTGCGGGGGGACCCGCTCGACGACGTGGACGGGGGCGCGCATGCCGCAGACCATAGCGCACGTAAGCCCCGTAGTCATGTTTGCTCATGTGCTGATTTTCGTAAGGACCAAAGCGCAAGTGCTCGTGCTTGACGCTCCTGACCTGGCGCCTTATGTTCTGCGTACTCAGCAACCGTGCTTACGGTCATGACGCGGGGCGAGGTTCGTATCCGGGTGCACCTGAGGAGCTCAGTTGTTGTCAAGCAAGCCTTAAGGAGACAGACCTGTGAAGAGACGCTCCTACCTTGCTGGCGTCGCCGCGCTCGCGGCGTCGTTGGCGCTGGCCGCGTGTAACAACGGCGGCACCAAGAACTCATCGGAGCCGCTCAGCGGCGCCGGCAAGACCCTTGTCGTGCAGGGGAGCGCCTACTTCCTTCCCGTCTTCAAGGAGGTCGGCGCACAACTGCAGCAGCAACTGCCTGGTCTGCAGATCAGGTACGACGAACTGACCGGAGACCAGGAGACCTCGACCAACCTGCAGGTCGTCGCCTCCGACGCCGCTCCGGACGTGGCGGACATACCGACCAACCTGCCCCCGTACCGGACGTTGCTCAAGGCCAAACAGCTGCTCCCGCTCGACGATGTGTGGGCGGCCGACGACCTGGAGAACGGGTACGGCAAGGACCTGGCGAACTCGCTCAAGGCCGGTGACGGCCACCCGTATGTCGTCTCCTACAGCCGTACCCTCTACGGCGTCGTCTGGTACAACAAGGCGATCTTCTCCAAGCTCAACATCTCGGCCCCGGCCGATCACCAGATCGCGACGATGGCGGACCTGTTGACGATCACCAACGCTCTCCGTGCCGGCGGGTACCAGCCGCTGGCGGCCGGCGGTGCATCCAACTACCACCTGACGTGGATGCTGGACAGCCTGCTGCCGACCTCCGCGACGACGGATCAGCTGACCAACTTCGTCAACAACTTCGACCCGAAGGTCCCGATCACGGTCGACTACACCGACAAGTCGTTCACCGCAGTGCTCGACCGGCTCAAGGAGATGTACGACAACAAGGTCTTCCAGGACGGAACCCTCGGGATGGATTCACCGACCACGAACGCGCTGTTCGCCTCGGGCAAGGCCGGGATGCTCATGGGTCATGACCTGTCACCGACAGGCGCAAAGAAGACGAGCAACACAGACCTGGATCTGGACTTCCTGTTCCTTCCGCCGATCAACCCAGGTGCCAAGACTCTCCCGGTGAACTACGCGGGCAACACCGTCGCCATCCCGAAGCAGGCGAAGAATCCGGCCATCGCCAAGGAGTTCCTCAAGCTGTTGATGAACAAGGAGAACCAGGCGAAGGCGATCAAGTGGAGCGGCGGCGCCGCGCCCGCTATCGACCTGCCCACCTCGTTGCTGACCGAGGGAAAGCCGGCGAACGAAATGAGTCTGCTCAGCTACGGCGCCGCGAACGGGACCCGCGACGGGTGGGCGTCGATCGTCCCCGCCAAGCTGGGAACGACCGACCCGTACATCGAGAAGCTGTTCACCGGCACGATGACCTCTGCGGAGATCGGCAAGGCGTTGAACGGCATACGGGACGAGCTCAGGTCGAGTTCCTGACCCTGTGCGCACCGCAGATACCGCCGGTCGCCACGAATGGCCACCGGCGGTCCATCCCAGAAAGCTGTTGTGGACTGTGACCCCTCGTGCGTTTCGCCGGCGCGGCACGACCGCCAAGGTCCCTTGGCCCCTGGCGCTGATGCTCAGCCTTCCGGCGCTGGCCGGGATCATCATCGCGTTCCTGGTGCCGTTCATCGGCACGATCAGGCTGTCGTTCACGACCTGGTTCGGCATCGGCGAGGCCGAACCGGTCGGCCTGAGCAACTACAAGGCGCTGTTCAGCGATCCCACGTTCTACTCCTCGATCCGCGTCACCGTTCTCTACACGCTGCTCTCCGCGGTCGGCATCGTCATCCTCGCCACCGTCACGGCGATGTCCGTGCGGCGGGGGCGCCTCGCCACGGTGCTGCGGATCATCTGGTTCCTCCCGGCAATCGCGCCGGGCACAGCGGTCGCGGTGTTCTGGGCATTCGCGCTTCAGCCGGTCTCCGGGGCAGTGAACGGCCTGCTCGGCGCCGTCGGACTCGGGAACACGCACGCCTGGTTGGCGTCGCCGCATGACGCGATCTACGTCGTCATCGCGGTCACGATCTGGGCCAACGTCGCGTTCCCGTTCCTGCTCATCGTGGGCGCGATCGAACGGATCGCCCCGGAGATCTACGAGGCTGCCCAGCTCGACGGCGCAGGGGCCGCTCGCCAGGCGTACCACATCACGCTGCCGCTGACTCGGCCTGTTCTCGCGATGGTGACCGTGCTCGAACTCATCTGGAACTTCAACTCATTCACGACGGTCTGGGCCATGACCAAGGGTGGCCCTGCGGAGGCGACGAACACGCTGCCCGTGCGCCTCTATATCGACGCGTTCCAGAACTTCGAATTCGGCAAGGCGGCGGCGCTCGGTGTGATGACCAGCGTGGTGCTGGTCGCGATCGGGCTGGTCGGCCTGCGCTTCGCCAACCGGAGCGCCGTATGAAGCCTTCGCTGAAGCTCCGAAACGCCGCCGGCGCGGGCGCGTCGTGGCTACTCAAGCTCGTCTGGACACTGCTGATCGTCGTTCCGTTCGTTCAGATCGTCCTGTTGTCGCTGCGGTCGATGGCAAGCATCTACAACGACCCCCTCGGATTCTCCGGGAAATGGGTTCCCCAGAACTTTCCCGACGCGTGGGCCGGCCCGTCCGGTACCGCAGGCTTCGGCCTGTACGCCCGCAACTCCGTGCTCGTCGCGGTCGTCGCGTTGGCTGTGTCGACCGCATTGGGCTCGCTGGCGGCGTACTTCACCGCGACGTTGCCCCCGAAGTGGCGGCGCCGGGTCATGCTCGTGCCGCTGATCGCGACCACGGTTCCGACCATCGCCTTGTTGATCCCCTTCTTCCAGGCCTTCAACATCCTCGGCACACTCAACAGCCCAAGCGCGGTGGGTGTCCTCTACGGATTGCTGTGTCTGCCGACCACCGTCCTGGTGCTGCACGCGTTCTTCCTGGACTTTCCGGAGGACATCCGCGAAGCCGCCGCCATGGATGGGCTGGGGCACATCGGGACCTTCCTGCGCATGGTGTTGCCCTTGTCCACCGGTCCGCTCGGCGCGGTCGGGCTGCTCAATCTGATCTGGGTCTGGGGTGAGACACAGATCGGTCTGGTACTCCTGCACTCATCGGACGCCCAGACGATCCCCCTCGGGCTGCTCTCCTTCCAGGGGCGTTTCGTCAGCAACCTCGGCCCGATGTTCGCGGGCCTTGCGATGGCCACCGTTCCGATCATTGTGGTGTACATCGTGTTCCACCGGTCCATCAACAAGGGGATCTCGCTCGGCGGATTCCGATGACACGTTCAGAAAGCGACAGGAATTGACTCCCAGAGCGCCGCTGAGCCCCCCCGAGGACATCCCAGAACTCGACGGGAAGGTCTGGCTGTACACCGGTGCGGAAGGGCCACCGCTGGCCCGGCAGCAGGCGGCATTGCAGGCGTACCTGAACAATCGTGGGCTCGCCGACGCGGGCCGCGCCGCGCACGCCGCAGTGGAGGAAAGATTGCGTGGGCGGCTCGCCACGCTGCTCGGGCTTGGGCCAGAGTCGGTCGCGCTGGTGTCCAACGCCAGTGAGGCGATCAACCTTGTTGTCGGAAGCGTCCCGCTGGTTCCGGGCGATAACGTCGTGCTCAATGCGATGGAGTACCCGTCGATGGTGCAACCCTGGCTGCGCTGGGTGGCCCGTGGGGTCGACGTCCGGGTGGCGCCGGCGATCGGCGGTGACGTACCGACCAGCTCGATTACGGACCTGATCGACGACCGGACGAAGGTGGTCGGGGTCAGCCACGTCAGCTACCTCTCCGGCTGGCGCCACGATCTGGCCGCGATCACCAAGGCCGCCGACGCCGTCGGTGCGCTGACCCTGGTCGACGCGACGCAGTCGCTCGGCGTCGTCCGAGTTCCCGGCGATCTGGTCGACGTGGTGATCAGCAGCTCGTACAAGTGGCTGCTCGGCGGCCATGGTCTCGGTATCCTTGCGTGGAATGCGGCTCGCCGGCCACTGCCTGAACCCCCGGCCGTGGGCTGGCGATCGGTGGGCGAGATCTTCACCGACGATCGCATGGAGCGCTACGACCTGCACTCCACGGCGCGGCGCTTCGAGGTCGGCCTGCCGTCGTATCCCAGCATCTACAGCCTCGACGCGTCCCTGGCCTGGCTCCAGCAGTTCCCTGCCGAGGCGGTGGAGGAGCACGTCCTCGCCCTTACCGGCCGACTGATCAACGAACTCTCCGAGCGCGGATGGGACGTGCTGACCTCGGCCGACGACGCGCACCGTGCCGGTAACGTCAGCGTCAGGGCGCAGAACGGTGCCGACCTCGCCGTCGATCTCGCCGACCGCGCCGTGCACTGTTGGGGCGGGGACGGCAGGCTGCGGTTCTCGCTGCACCTGTTCAACGGCGATGCGGACATCGACCGTCTGCTGGCCACCCTGGATTCGGTGCCGGGGCCGGCATCGCCCAACCCACGTCGTCCCGGCGGAGCGGATGCGTCATGAGCCGAGTCGCTGATCTCATGGTGCGGCATGGCCACGTCATCACGATGGACGACGACCGTACCCAGTTCGAGGACGGTGCCGTAGCGGTCATCGGCGACACCATTGTCGCGGTGGGCGCCGACCGGGACGTGGCGGCGCAGTTCACGGCGACCGCGGAGATCGACGCCGCCGGCGGACCCGTCCACCCAGGACTCATCGAGGCCCATCTGCATGCCTCGTACCAGCTCTTCCGCGGAGCGCTGCCGGACCAGATGCCCGAGGACGAAACGTTCGACAGCTTCGAGAGCGTCTTCTACAACCAGGTGCGAGACGAGGACGAGTACCTGTCGGTCGCTTTGGCCGGCGTGGAGATGATCCGCAACGGCACGACGTGTTTCCTCGAGGCGGGGACGATCCTCTCGCCGGACAGCGGCGCCGCGGCGGCGGAGCACGTCGGGATCAGAGCGCTGCTCGGGGACGCGTTCATCTGGGACCAGCCGCACGGCTTTGCGATGGGCACGACCGAGGACCAGGCGCACGAACGGCCGGTGCTCGCACGCACTCCGCAGTCACTGGATGAAGCACTGGCGAGTCTCGGCACGCAACTGTCCCGCAATGACAAGGAGGGCCTTGTCCGCGGGCACGTCGCCGTGCTCGGACTCGGCACCGCCAGCGAACAGCTGCTGGTCGAAGCGAAGCGGGTGGCGTCGTCCGCCGGCGTCATCCTCAACATGCACCAGTCCTACAGCCCGGCCGACACCGCGGCGGATCGCAGCCGGTTCGGCGCCGACCCCCTGGTCCGGCTGCACCAACTCGGACTGCTCGACGGTGACGTCACGCTCGCTCACGTGAACCACCTCACCGACGCGGAAGTCGAGGTCGTCCTCGAGTCCGGCGTCAACATCGCCTGGGCTCCGGCCGCATCGATGATGTGGGGCCATGGCAGCACCCTGTATGGCCGCCACGCCGAACTGTGGCGGCGCGGCGGCAACATCGCTCTCGGGTCCGACTCGCCGAACTGGTCGAACAGCTTCGACGTGTTCCGCCAGATCATGTTGGCCGTGCTCGGGGCGCGCGATGCGCACCAGAGCCGGACCTACCTCACCGCCGAGGACGGCCTCTACATGGCCACCCGCGGGGCCGCGCGGGCGGTGGGGATGGCCGAACGGATCGGCTCGCTGGAGGTGGGCAAGAAGGCCGACATCGTGATCCACACGCTGGACCGCCCGGAACTCGTCCCCACAACCGACATGACGCGCAACCTCATATATTCGTCAGGATCGAAGTCCATCGACACCGTCGTCATCGGCGGGACCGTGGTGCTGGAACACGGGGCCTTCCGCCGCCTCGCCGAGCGAGAGCTGTACCGGGAGGTTCGCGCGGCGTCACAAGCGCTGCTGCGGCGGATGGAGCGCGCTGTCACCCCCAACACCCCGACCCGGCGGCCCCAGCGATGAGCGCGGTCACGATCGAGCTCGAGCCGGTGACCTTCGCGCGGGCCGCGCAGACCGTGGTACGCCACGGCGACCTGTCGGCGGCGACGTTCCGCTACGGCAGCGGAGTGTGCGGCCTCACCATTCGACATGGCGCTGCGGAGCTGGAGTTGCTGCCGTTCCAGGGCCAGCAGGTATGGCGGGCCAGGCTGGGCGGGCGGGAGCTGACCATGTGCTCCATGTTCGATGAGCCGCAGCCCACGCTGGAGTACCTGGGCACCTACGGGGCGTTGTTCATCCACTGTGGAGCGCTGGCCATGGGCAACCCCGGCCCCGGGGACCACCACCCACAGCATGGGGAGCTTCCGAACGCCCCGTATCGCCAGCCACAGCTCGTGGCCGGAGAGGACGCGCACGGCAGGTTCCTCACCCTCACCGGCACCTATGAGCACGCCACCGCGTTCGGCAACCGCTACCTCGCCACACCACGGCTGACCGTCCGCGAGGGTAGCACCCGGCTCACCGCGCGGATGTGGCTGCGCAACATCGGCCACCGCCCGATGCCGCTGATGTACCTCGCACACGTCAACTTCGCCCCCGTTGACGGCGCGCAGCTGATCGACGCGTTGGGGATCGAGACGATCGAGCCTGGCCGGCCGGTCGATCCCGAGCGGGTCACCACGCGCCGCCCCACCGCGGACGCGGACGGCTGGGCGCACGCACTGCAGCTGCACCCCGACGGCGGGGCCGACTTCGTCCGTCACCGCCCAGCGGAACTCGACCACGCCTTGCGCTGGCTTGTGCGTGACGGCGACCAGGACGCACTGGGGTTGGCTCTACCCGCGACGGCGGAGGCCGAGGGCTTCAAGCGAGAGACTGAGAAGGGAAACGTGCGACAGCTGAGGCCAGGGGAGGAGTTCACGTGCACCGTCGAGTTCGGTGCGCTGGACGCCGCGGATGCGGTCACGATGGTGTCCGCGATGAGGTCTGGGACACTCGATGGCTGATCGAGTGCCTACGGTCGCCGTGATCGGCCTCGGCGCGTTCGGGCGGGCGCATCTTCAGGCATATGTGCGGGCCGGTGCGCGGATTGCCGCGGTCGCCGATCGCGATGGTGACCTCGCGCGCCGGACGGCCGAGGAGTTCGACGTTCCCGCCGCATTCGCCGACGGAGTGGATCTCCTCGACGCGGTGTCGGTTGACGGCGTTTCCGTCGTCACGTCCGCAGCGTCGCATGTGGAGCTTGCTCGCGAGGCGACGCTGCGCGGGCGCAAGGTGCTCCTGGAGAAGCCGATCGCGACGACGGCCGCGGAGCTGGCGCTGCTGCCCGCTGCTGCCCGGTCCCGGATCCTGCCGGGGCACGTCCTGCGCTTCGAGCCGCTGCACCAGCGGTTGCGAACCGAGATCACGTCAGGACGCATCGGTCCCGTACTGGGAGTCGCGGCCGGCCGCAGCCGGACCCGCGACCACCAGCGGCTCTACGCCGATGTCCACCCGGCGCGGATGACCGGCATCCACGACATCGACCTCATCGCATGGCTGACCGGCTCGCCGATCCGGCGGGTCGTCGCGTCCGCCGAGGGTAACCCGGCGAGCCTGGTCCAGGCGCACCTGTTCTCGGCGTCGGGCATCGCAAGCTCGATCCGTACCTCCTGGCTGCTACCCGACGGTGCCGGTGCCGAGGACGAGTTGGAGGTCTACGGGCAGGAGGGCGTGGCCCGGCTGCGGGTCGACCCCACGGGCGCGGTGCTGTACGGGCAGTCACGCGAGCGGCCGTGGGCCAGCGCGCCGCCGGCTGACGCGCCGGGCCTTGACGCCGAGATCGTCCACTTTCTCCAGTGGCTGCGCGACGACGTCGAGCCGCTCGTGAGCTTCGCCGCGGCCGCCCACGCCGTAGCGGTCGCCGATGCGATCGTCGCCTCAGGCACGGCCGGCGGCACGCCGATCGATGTCCTGGAGGTGCCGTCATGAACGAAGCGGTGACGAAGGCGTACGCCACGGTCGAGGCTGAACTGGACCGGCGGCGTGCCGACCTGGAGGCGCTCGTCTTCGAGATGGTCTCCATCAACAGCCAGATCCCGCCGTTCGGTGACGAGCGCGCGATCTGCGACTTTCTCTCCCGGGCGCTCGGCCGCCTCGGGTTGCCCGAGGCCGAGACGCACGCCCTCGTCCCCGAACGGCCCAACCTCCTCGTACGGATACCCGGTACACCTGGTGGCAAACGGCTGCTGCTCTGCGGTCACATCGACACCAAGCCCGTTGGTGACGCTCGTAGCATCTGGCGATCCGAGCCGCTCACCGCCACCATCATCGGCGATCGGGTCTACGGCCTCGGAACCAGTGACATGAAAGCCAGCGTCGGCGCGATGATCACAGCCGTCGCGGCGATCCGGGCGTGCGGCATCGATCTCGCGGGCGACGTGCTGCTGGCGCTGGTCGCCGACGAAGAAGCCGGCGCCACCTTTGGTGCGAAGTTTCTCGCCCCGCGGATCGCCGCTGATGTCGATGCGGCGCTGATCGGAGAGCCGTCCGGCTGGACCCGGGACTGGGAGGGCATCCACCTTGTCTCCCGCGGCCTATGCTGCTTCAAGGTCCGGGTGCACGGCACCCAGATGCACAGTAGCCTCTCAGACCGCATGCCGTCGGTGAACGCGAACGTCGAAATGGCGCGTCTGATCCTGCAGTTGCGTGACGAGTTTGCCGCAGCGCCCATCGCACAGCCACGCGACGGCCTACGCCCAACCGCCAACATCGCGGTCACTACCAGCGGCGGCGTTTTCTACGGCGTGGTACCGGGCGAATCGGCATTCGGCTGCGACCTCCGCATCGTGCCGGGCATGTCGGAGGGCGAGGTCCGCGCATTTCTCGACGACTGGGCGCAACGGATGACCGGCGCCGGCCCGGCGCAGGTCTCCGTCGAGTACGACGACGTGCTGAGCTGGATACCGAGTGCCTCTCTGGCCGCGAACCATCCACTGGCCGCGTCCGCCGTCGCGGCGACTCGTACCGTGCTGGGCGCCGACGTCCCGCTGTCGAGCTTCCCCGGCACGACGGATGCGCCCTGGTTCGAGATGGCCGGCGTGCCGACATTGCCATCGCTCGGCCCCGGCATCCTGACGTATGCCCACGGTCCCAACGAGTTCGTGAGCCGGGAGGCGATCCACGAGGCCGCCAAAATCTACGCGCACATCGTGCTCAGCTACTGCGGCGTCGCACGGTGAGCCTCCTCGCCGATGCCCACGTACATTTCTTCGCGACCGGATACCCGGGCGAAGAACGGTCCCCGGTTCCCGGGGCAGGTCATGAGGTCGCCGCCTACGAACGGATCCGCATCAGCTCGGCCGTGGGCGACGCCCTCGTCATCGGGTTTGAAGGGGCGGACTTCGCGACCGGCAACAACGAATACATCCGGACCCTCGCAGCCGAGCGCGACTGGATGCACACAACCGCCTACGTCGCGGCCCACGGACGTCCGTCAGCGGCCATGGCCCGAGCGATATTCGCGGCGGGTCATATCGGGATCTCGATCTACGCGGCCGACACCCTGGCGGGCCGGGCGATCCGTGACTGGCCGACTGAGTTCTGGGCCGAGTGCGATCAGTCGGGCGCCGTGGTGTCCATCAACGCGACGCCGGAGGCGGTCGAGCAGTTGGCAGGCCTGCCGAGAACGGCACCGAACTGCGCCTTCCTCTTCGCCCACCTCGGCTTACCGGGGCGGTACGCGGTCGCGCCGAGTGCGGAGGTGGCGAGGACGCGCCTGGAGCCGCTGCTCCGGCTCGCCGAACACCCCAACTGCTTCGTGAAGATATCGGGGCTGTACGCCGTCGCCGATCCCCGCACCGCTTATCCGCACGACGCGGCAACGCCGTTCGTTACCGCCTGCCTGCGGGACTTCGGCGCCACCCGCTGCCTCTGGGGCTCCGATTTCGCTCCGGCTCTTGAGTACGTCAGCTTTGAACAATGTCGCGACCTGCGGCAGCTGGACAGCCTCTCTGCAGCTGCCAGGCAACTGGTGATGGGCGACAACCTTCGGCACCTGTTTGCGGTGAGGCGGCGGTGAGCTCTCGTTCGGTCCAAGCACGGTCCGCTCGCAGGTGCGGCGATGATGAGGAGGAGAAATGAAGGAGTTCGATGGCCTAGCCGCCATCGTGACCGGCGGGGCCTCCGGGATCGGGCTCGCCACCGCGCGGTTGCTGGCTGAGCGGGGCGCCCGAGTCGCGGTGCTGGATCTCAACGTCGACGGCATCGGTCCGGAGTTCCTCGCGTTGCAGTGCGACGTAACCGACGACGCGGGGGTCACCGCGGCGGTCGCGGCGGCCGAACGGGGTTTGGGCCGGCTCGATGTCGTGATCAACAATGCCGGCATCGGCGCCCAGGGCGCGGTCGAAACCAACGACCTCGACGAGTGGCGGCGCGTCCTCGACGTCAACCTGCTCGGCGTGGTCCGCGTGGCCCGGGCCAGCCTGCCGGCCCTGCGCAGCTCGCCGGCGGCGTCAATGGTCATCACCTCGTCGATGGCGGCCACAGTCGGTCTGCCACAGCGGGCGCTCTACAGCGCAACCAAGGGCGCCCTGCTCTCACTCACCCTGGCGATGGCCGCCGACCACGTACATGAGGGGATCCGGGTCAACTGTGTGGCTCCCGGTACCGCGGACACGCCCTGGATCCAGCGCCTGCTGGCTCGGGCGGCCGATCCGGTCGCCGAACTCGCCGCTCTGGGGGCCCGCCAACCCATCGGCCGGTTGGTCAGCGCGCCGGAGGTGGCCGAGGCGATCTGCTACCTGGCCAGCCCGCGCTCCGCGTCGACCACCGGCACGGTGCTACCCGTCGACGGTGGCGCCCAGAGCCTCCGCCTGCCGGTCAGGCTCGCAAATTAGGTTCAGTGGTTGTGACGTGCGGGTTTGCCGGTCTTCAGGTCGATTCCGGCCGCAGCTGCCGGTAGCGGCTGCGGAAGTACAACAGCGGCTCGGCGCCGGGGTTGCTCTCACGCAGCGCGGTGACCCGGCCCAGGACGATCTCGTGGTCGCCGCCGTCGTGGACCGCATCGAGGGTGCACTCGATGTGTGCGACAGCGTGGTCGAGCAGAGGCGCGCCGCGGTGCCCAGGTGTCCAGTCGATGCCGATGAACTTTTCGCCGCGGCGGGTCGCGAACGCGTGGCTGACGTCCTGCTGATCGGCGTTGAGGATGTTCACCGCGAAGACGCCGGCCGCCCGCACCCGCGGCCAGCTCGTCGAGGCGCGGCCGACGCTGAACACGACCAGCGGCGGGTCCAGCGACAGCGAGGTGAACGACTGGCAGGTCAGTCCGGTCGGACCGGCATCGTCGTATGCGGTGATGACGACGATGCCGGTACAGAAGTTGGACAGCACCCGGCGGAACCCGTCGGCGTTCACGACGCGGCCGGCCCCTGCGGCGGTGCCGAGGGCCGGGCGGCGGCGCCGATGCGCCGGGCCGCCTCGTCCAGGGTCAGGCCGGCGTCCGCGCTCGCGGCGACCAGTACCGCGTCGACGTCTCGGACGAACCGCTCGCCGCCGCCCGGCAGGAGCACCCCACGGTCGGCGGTGAGCAGCCACCGGGTCATGCTCGGGGACAGCTCGAGGACCCGGAAGAACATCCGGTGCCCGACCTGGCCGTCGTGGTTGTCGATGTGCTGGCATTCGCGGCCGTCGGGCGTTGAGGGAGCATCGTCGGCCGGTCCGGCGTCGCCGGTGGCGCCCGTGGCGACCATGCTGTCGTTGTAGAACCATCCCTGTGGTAGCTCGCCGCCGCGCTCGGCCGCGATCCGGCGCAGCAACGCGTCGATTTCGCCCAGGTCGTACTCGCAGTACGCGTACGCCCGGAGCGCGCCCTGTGCGGCCTGGCGGACGAAAGCGGCGTACGTGTCGACGCCCCAGTCCGGGCGGAACAGCGCGTTCTGGTTGAACGCCGCGACGAGCCGCCGCGACGCCGGCCGGAACCGGGTGGCCGTCACGGTCCACAGTGCACTGTCCCAGGCGCCGGTGTGCAGGCCGACGACGAGCGCCACGGTCGCCTGCAGGCACATGGCCGGGGTCACCTGGTCGCGCGCGGCGATGGCGGCGATGGCCCGGGCCGCGGCGGGGGAGGAGAAGATCACGCTGTCGTAGTCGTCGGCGACCGGCGCGGGCGCGAAGTACAGCGCCGGCAGCGTCCGCAGGTTGGCGGCCCAGTAGTCCAGGGCCGCGGCCTGCCGGCGCAGTCCGGCCTCGGAGCGCTCGTACCAGGCGCGGTCGATCGGTTGCTCCCCGGCCGGCGGAAGTTCGCCGTCGCGGCCATCGAGGGCCAGCGCGAGCTCCTCCATGACGATCGTGAGGCTCCAGCCGTCGAGGGCGAGGTGTGACAGGCCGAGCACGAGGCCGGTGGGCGTGTCGCCGGCCGTGACCACGGTGACGCGCACCGGGCGCGGGTCGCCGAGCGGGAACGGCACGGCCCGCATCGACTCCCGCAGCCGGTCGGCCTGGTGGGCGTCTGAAGGGTCGGCCGCGACCACGTCCACCGGGATTCGCAGCGTTGCCGGCACCTGCTGTTGGGGCTCACCGTCCGGCGCTGCCGCGAACGCCGTCCGCAGGGCCTCGTGCCGACCCAGCACGAGCCGCAGTGCGCCCAGCAGCCGGTCCCAGGTGATACCGCCCGGGAGGGCGAAGTGCAGGGCGATGTTCGTCGACACGTCGTCGGCCGGCAGGCTCCGCAGGATGTCCCACATGATGCGCTGTCCAACGGCGAGCGGGCCGCTGTGGCTGGTCCCGTCGCCGTACTCCAACCACAGGCGCGGCTCGGACTGCACGCTCATCGGATCTCCTTCCGGGCCCCGGAGCGATGTCCGGGCTGCCGATCGGGCCATCATCGGCACAAGGGCCGGTGATGAAGGGGGAAACTCCAGTTGGCAAGACATTGACGGCGTTGCGCCGAGCGACGCCGCACCGGTGGCCGGCCCGCGGTGCGCGTGTTCGACGTCGTCCGCCTCTTGATGCCCTTGGATGCGGTGTCGTAGCGTGCCGACATCGCAATCGCAGGCCTGGCGAGTTCTTCTGGCGGATCACTTCAGGCGCGCTGCGCTCGCCAGCGCCACGAACACGACTACGGTTGGGGTCGCACCGCGTGGTGCCGGCCCCACGTCGTCGCGCCGATCGGTCAGTCCTGACTCGTGCACACGGTGACGGGGGACGCATGGATCTGGCAAGGGAGATCACCTTTCTGCGACGGCTGCGGGGCTGGACCCAGGAGGAGCTGGCCGAGCAGTCGGGGCTCAGCGTCCGTACGATCCGCAACATCGAACGCGGGCTGGTCGTCAACCCCCGGCGCTCCTCGATGAGCCTGTTGAACACGGCCCTCGCCGTGGAGACCGGGCCGGTTATGACGGCACCGGCCGCCCCCGGGCCTTGGCGCGGACCGCAGCCGGCCGCCCGGCCGCTGGTGGGCGGCCGCGCGGTGCTGGACCGGCTCGCCCAGGCCGTTCGGGGCGACCGCCTGACGACGTTGGTCGGCGCCGGCGGGGTGGGCAAGACGCGGCTCGCGCTCGACGTCGCGGCCCAGTTGCGTCCGTCGTTCGGGGACGGCGTGGCCGTCGTCGAGCTCGGTGATCTGCCGTCGGAGCGTCGCTCGGCCACGCACGACGGCGCCGCCATCCTGCGCCGCGCGGAGGAGCAGCTGCGTGGGGGCGCGGAGCCGGCGGACGGCGGGCAGCGCGACATGGACGCCCTGCTGGTCCTGGACAACGCGGAGCATGTGCCGGCCGGCGCCATCGAGGCGGGCCGCCACCTGCTGCGCATGTACCCCAACGTCCACCTGCTCGTCACCTCCCGATGCCGGCTGACCGAGCGGCTCGGCGTGAACGTCGAGATCGAGCCGCTGGCCGTCGCGCCGGCCGCCGGCGCCGCGCTGTCCCTGGTCTCGGCGGTCAAGCTCGTCCTGCAGCGCGTCGGCGAGGACTCCCGCGTCGCCGAGGAGCTCGCCGCCGACCTGCCCGGCCTGGTGGAGCTCGGCCGCCGGTTAGGCGGGATACCGAGATACCTCGAGTTCGCCGCGGAGCGGCTGCGCACGATCCCGCTGCGTCTGCTGCTGGCCAGCGGACCGGACCTGGACATGCTCGTCACCGCCGATCGGATGCTGCTGAGCCACCAGCGCTCGGTCGCCGGCAGCCTCCGATGGGACATCGACCTCCTGAGCGACCGGCACCGGTTGCTGCTGGATCGGCTCGCCGCGTTGCCCGTCGGACGCTTCACCCTGCACGACGTCATCGCGGTGAGCGAGCGTCTGGACCTGACCGACATGACGACCCCGATCGGGATGCTGTCCGACCTGATCGAGGCGCGGCTGGTCGAGGCCGACACGAGCGAGCTGTACGAGTACCGCCTCGCCCGGTACGTGCCGGCCGTCGTCAACATGGGGCCTCCGTCGTGACACCCATGGTCTGCACGCGTCAGGTCCCCGCGACGCGCTGCTCCCGCTGCGCCGCGCCAAACGCGACAACGCAGTCCCACAGCGTCCGCGGCGTCCGGAACATCTCCGCGATCTGAGCCTCGTCGGGAACGGTGAGGGCGTAGGCCTCCTCGATGGCGACGAGCAGTCCCACCTTCCCGAACGAGTCCAGCCCCACATCGTCGAGCGGCATGTCAGGGTCGAGTTCGCCGGCGAAGGACACGGGGTCGAGCGCGTTGCGCAGCAGCGTCTCGAACGCCTCGTCCCATGGCTTGTCGGCCACCGCCGGTGCGTCGGCGGGGTGCCACAGCTCGGCGAGGCGATCCTCGTCGACGGTTCCCCGGCCGTCGAGCGGCCATTCCGTCACGGCGATCAGCTCGTCCGGCACCAGCCGCCGGGGGAGTCGCCGGTCGGCGAGGAAGTGGCGAACCCGCTCCTCGTCCACGGGCGTACCCCGATCGGTGCGGACGAACCCGACCAGCCGCTCGACCCCCAGTCCCGGGTCGGCGACGAGCGCCACGAGACTGTCCGTGACCGAGGGCTCGAGATCGAGCAGCTCTCTGGTGCGGAACAGCTCGATCGGGCGCCCCTCCCGCTGCGTGCGTTGCCGGATCGATCCCAGCGGCTCCAGGGCGCCGGCGTCGTCGCACCGAACCAGCCGGCCGGTGCGGTACAACCCGGGCGAGCCGGTGTCGTATCGGCCCAGCCCTGGGCCGTAGAGGCAGAGCTCGCCGACGACGCCGGCGGGAACCGCCTGCAGCTCGGCGCCCAGCACCCGCGCGCCGAGCCCCTCCGGCGCCCACCCGTCGAGCGCGATCCAGCCAGGGAACGCGTCGACGGCGATGGCGGGGATCAACCGGCCGATACCGTCGGATCCGGCCGGCGCTGGCCCGGTCCGGGGCCGGTCCTCGCAGACGACCGCGGTCAGTCCGGTGGCGGGCCGGCCGCGCAGGACCCGCTCCAGGACGAGCGACGTCGCGCGGATGTGCGTCACCGCCCCCCGCTCGACGAGCTCCAGAATCTCCGGGATGGCGTCCGGCAGCGCGCCGGCGGTGAGCACCGCCGTGCCCGCGCACATCAGCGGGGCCAGCAGGTCGCTGATCGCGCCGCAGGAGGTGAGGGGGCCCGCGCAGACCCAGGCGGGCCGACGCGATGGCTGCGGGTCGAGCGCCCTGAGCCGGCGGTTCGCGCCGGCCAGCGATCGGGCCAGCGCATCGTGCGTGAACGCCGCGTGGTCCGATCCGGCGGACGTGTCGACGGGCAGCACGCACGCGACGTCCTCGGGCCGCGGGCCCGGCCACCAGGCCGGCTCGGCGATCGCACCGGACGGGCGCAGGTCCCGAGTCGCCAGGACCGGTACGTCGCCGCGGCTCCCGCCGGGGTCGTCCGCGGTGATCAGCGCCGACACCGCAGGCCGCCAGCCCGGCTCCTCCGGGCGCGCGGCGACGGGTGTCCACGCCATGTGTGCCTTCCACGCGCCCAGGATCGCGGCGGGCGTGCCGAGGTCCTGCTCCGCCGCCACCGCCACGACGCTGCCGGGCGCGATGCCCAGTTGCCGCAGCCGGAGCGCGATCGCGTCCGCCCAGGCGTCGAGTTCGCGGTACGTGATGGACTGTCCGAGCTGCCGCACGGCGACATCGTCGGGATGCTCGCCGACCGCTCGCGCGAACGCCGCCGGCACCAGGCTTTCGGCGCCGCCCGGCGGGAGGTGCGGCGTCCCGGCCCGCTGCGGCGGCGCGGGGCAGGCCGGCTCCGCGTCACCGTCCGGATCGAGCGTCATCTCGCCCAGCACCGTCCGGTACAGGCCCGCGAGCCGCACGGCCGCCTCGCGGTTCAGGCAGTGGTTGGTGGTGTTGAGCTTGATCGCACCGGGGAGGGTGAAGACGTGCAGCGCGAACTCGTTGTCGTTGTCGTTGAGCGTTCGCTCCTCGTCGATCAGCTCCGAGTCGACCTGATGGAAGTCGAGGTAGTTGAAGAACACCTCCAGCAGCCGGCCGTCGTGGCCGAACTCCTGCTGGATGAGCTGCAGGGGATAGACGCGGTGCGGCCAGAGGTCGGTCAGCGCGTCGTAGACCGCGCGGATCAGCGACCGCCAGGTCGGGGTCCCGGTGGGCATGGCGAAGGGCAGCGTGTTGAGGTACATGCCGAGGACCCGGTCCGCTCCGACGACCTCGGGCCGGGCGTCGCAAACCAGTCCCGTGAAGAACGTCTTCGACCCGACGGCCATGCTCATGACCGTCAGGTGCGCGGCGAGCAGGACGGCCTTGAGCGAGGTGCCCGTCTCGGTGGCGAGCCGGCGCAGGTCGGCGTCCATGTCCCGGACGTCGACGAGGTGCTGGTAGCGCTCGCGCGGAGTGGCCAGGTCGTCCCGCCACGCCAGCGGTAGCAGCGCGTCGGTCCGCCCCGCGACGACGCTTCTCCAGTACGCGCGGTCCTCCTCCGACTGCCGGGCCGCCGCCTCGGCCGCGATGTAGTCGGCGTAGCGGAAGGCGGCGCGTTCGGGCTCGGCCGGGTCGCGGCCCTCCCGGATCTGCTGGTACGCGGTGAGGATCTCCATCAGCATCGTGTGGAAGCTCCAGCCCTCGAGAATCGGGTGGCACTCCGTGATCGTGATCCACCACTCGGGCCGGTCGTCCGCGGTGTGCGCGAAGACGCGGATCAACGGCGCGGTGCGCACGTCGATCAGCGATCGCCGTTGCCCGGCCGCGTACTCCTCGAGGAGGGGCAGCCAGCCGTCCTCCGAGCCCAGCACGCCGTGGTTCGCCACGCCGACGGTGATCGTCGCCTGCCGGTGCACGAGCTGCAGCGGGACCGAGTACGCCTTCATCTCGAACGAGGTGCGCAACACCTCGTGGCGGTCCACCACCAGCTGGGCGGCCCGCTGCAGGACCGCCGCGTCGAGCCGGCCAGCCCCGCGGACCAGGTACGAGGTGGAGTCCTGGTACGTGTTGAGGTCGGGCCGGGCGAACAGCTCGATGAGCATCCCGAGCTGCATCGCCGCCAACGGATACGCGTCCACCACGTCCGGCGGCAATGCGTCCCGGTCCCGCTGGCTCAGCAGCGCGAACGGCGCAACGGCGGCAGTGCCCGACGACTCGTCGGGCGGTGACTGGCGCGCCGCCGCGGCGGCGCACGCCTCGGCCAGCCTCTCGACCGTCTGATGGGCGAAGACGTCGGTGGCCGTGACGGGCAGGCCCTCGGCCTTCAACCGGGCGGCGAGTGCGACGGCCCGCAGCGAGTCTCCGCCGACGTCGAAGAAGTTGTCCCGGACGTCCACGTCGGCGCGGCCGAGCACCTCGCGCCAGGCCCGGTGAATCGCTTCGAGCTGTGCGCCGTCCGGCGCGGCGCTGTCCATAGTGGACGGAGCCGAGGTGATCGCCGGGAGGATCGCGGCGGCTCGCTCGCCGCTGCCGGGTCCGGCCGCGCCGGCCCGGATGGCGGCGAGGGGCCGGCGGGGATCGCGGACCACCGTTTCCAGCAGGGCCTCGCCGTAGGCCGCCCACCGGCGGGCGGTCGCCTCGTCGATGACGGCGGTGTCGAACTCCACGCGTCCGAACAGGCGGCCGTCGGGCGCCTCCGCAACGTGGAGTATCAGGTCGAACTTGGCCGTCGCCGTGTCGGAGAGGCCGAGCTGTTCGACCTGCAGGCCCCGCAACGCGAGGGTGTCCGCGCCGGCTCCGCTCATGTCGAAGCTGGCCTGGAAGAGCGGGTTCGCGCCGGTCGCCCGCGCCGGGTTGACCTCGTCGACCACCCACTTGAAGGGGGCCGACCGATGGTCCATGGCCTCCAGGAAGGCACGCCTGACCTGCGAGAGAACGTCCTCGAAGGTCTCCTCCTCCGTGTGGCGTGACCGCACGACCACGGTGTTCACCAGATAGCCGACGACCTCGTCCAGTCCCGGCACGGTCCGGGCCGAAACGGGTGTACCCACCGTCACGTCGGCGCTGCCCGAGATGTGCGAGAGCATCGCGTGGTACGCCGCCAGCAGCACGATGAACACCGAGGCGCGGTAGGCGGAGGCCACCGCTCGGATCCCGTCGGCCGTCGCCGGCGTGATCGCGAAGTCGACGGTCCCGGCCCGCCGGTCCGACCTGGCGGGCCGAGGGCGGTCCAGTGGCAGGGGGAGGTCGGTGACACCGGCCAGCGCGCGGCGCCAGTACTCGACGTGCCGCCGCAGCGAGCCGTTCTGCCGGTTCGCCAGCTCCCAGGCCGCGAAGTCGGCGTACTGGACCTCGGGCTCCGGCAGCTGCGCGGGCGGCCCCGACACCTGCTCCGCGTAGCACGCGCTCACCTCGGCGCTGATGCGCTGGAACGCGGTCTCGTCGCAGGCGATGTGGTGGACGGCGACGACCAGCAGGTGGACTTCCGGCTCGACCGCGATGAGGGTGACCCGCACCGGATGGTCGGCGGTCAGGTCGAACGGCTTGCGGCGCAGCCATTCGGCGATGCGCCGGGCGCGCTGCATCCGTGCGTCCGGGTCGTCCCCGGTCGCATCGACGACCCGCATCGCGAAGCGCCCCGGCGGGTCGATGAGCTGCACCGGCTCGCCGCCGGCGGTGGCGTAGCGCGTCCTGAGGATCTCGTGGCGATCGACGACCCGCTCCCAGGCCCGTTGCAGGCCGTCCGCGTGCAACGGACCGGAGATCCGCAGCACCCAGCTCATCAGGTAGGCGGGGCTTGCGGGATCGAGCTGGTGCAGCAGCCACATCTGTTGCTGCCCGGCGGACAGCGGCAGCGGCCGCGTGCGATCGGCCCGGCCAGCCAGACGCCAAGCGTCGAGGACTGTACCGGAGCTGTTCGTGGAAGTCCCGGGTGGGCCTGCCGCCATCGAGCGCCTCCTCATCCGCGCGAGGGAGTGCCGCCACGTGTCTCGGATGCCGCCCGTCGGGGGCGCTCGAGGCTGGGCGGGCGAGCCGTGACCCGACCCGTGTCGGCGCGTTCGGCCCCGCCGACGAGCCTCGGTCTTCCGGCCCGGCCAGGCCAGGCAGCGGACAGGCAAGTTCCCGCTTCGAACTTGCCGGTCGGCCCGTCGCGTCCGCGCTGCGGGCGCCTGCGCCCGCCGTCGGGCCAACTGCGGAAAGCCCGGAGTCGACCGGCAAGACCGAGGCGATCCATATTGAGCAGAACGCGGCGCAGGGGCTAGCCTCGCCGCATGTCGCAGCCGGAGATTCACTGTGGTCGATAGTGTGGAGTCGGGGCAGGCGAGCCCGGTTGACGTGGAGAAGCCGCCGTCGCTGTGGCGGAATCGAGACTTCGTCGTGCTGTGGGGCGGCCAGATCGTCTCGACGCTCGGCTCCCGCATCAGTGCCACGGCGCTGCCCCTGCTCGTGCTCGCGGTGGTCGGTTCGCCGGCGGCGGCCGGCCTGGTGGCGGCCGCCGGATCGCTGCCCTTCCTGCTGTTGAATCTCCCGGCCGGCACACTGGCCGACCGGTGGCCGCGCCGCCGCCTCATGATCGGTAGCCAGATCGTCGCCGCGGTCGCCCTGAGCAGCGTGGTCGTGGTCGTGCTCAGCGGCGCGGTCACCGTGCCCCACCTGGCGGTGGCCGCGTTCGTCGACGGCTCCTGCGCCGTGGTCTACGGAGTGGCCGAGCACGCCGCCCTGCCGCAGATCGTGCCGTCCGTGCTGCTGCCCGCCGCGCTGGCGCAGAACGAGGCGAAAGGGCGTGGGGCCGCGCTGGCGGGACCGCCCCTGGGTGGCCTGCTCTTCGGTCTCGGCCGTGCCGTGCCGTTCCTTGCCGATGCCGTCTCCTACATTGTCGCGACGGTGAGTGTGCTGACGGTGCGCAACGAGCTGCGGCCCGTCCGGTCCGCCGCGCCCGCCTCGATGTGGCGGGACACCGTGACGGGCCTGACCTTCCTGTACCGGCACGCGTTCGCCCGCACGGCGGTTCTCCTCATCGCCGCGAGCAATCTGATCTTCCAGGCGATCCTGCTGATCCTCGTCGTGCTGGCCACGAAGCAGGGCGCCGATCCGGCCATGATCGGGCTGATGTTCGGCATCTACGGCGCCGGCGGCCTGCTCGGCGCCCTGGTCGCGGGCCGGCTGCACCGGATGTTCGCGCCGAAGACAGTCGTCATCGGGGTCAACTGGGTTTGGGCCGTCCTGCTGCCGCTGCTTGCGGTCGCGCACCATCCGCTGTTGCTCGGTGCGATCGGCGCGGCGGCCGCGTTCATCGGTCCGATGTGGAACGTCGTCATCGGGACCTACGCGCTCACCCTCATCCCGGACGAGCTCCGCGGCCGGGTCACCAGCGCGGCCATGACCGTCTCGGCGGGCGCGATGCCGGTTGGCTCGCTCGTCGCCGGCCTGCTCCTGCAGGGCTTCGGCCCGGTTGCCGGGGTGCTGGTGCTCAGCGCCGGCATGCTGCTGGTCGCCGTGGCCGCGACCGCGAGCCGCGCGGTGCGCACCGTGCCGCCCCTGGAGGGCTGATCGGCCCGGATCCACCGGCCGAGGGTCATTGCGGCGCCGCACCCGCGGCGCCGCATTGCGCATCGCATCGACGATGGCCAATCAATCTTGGCCGTCATCACCTGATGTCACCCGCAGTCCGGGCCTTGAAGCCGGTCCCGGATCGACACCGCATGCCCTTCGCTCGACGTGAATGTCGTGAGTTTCCGAATGGATCATGGCAGAATGATTACCCCGAGTGGTCAGGATGTGTCTTGCGTGTAGCAAAATCCAGACGGTACATTGCATTTACTTGACGTAATGATGCTTGGGCGTTGGCGGCCCGCACCGTGACCTGGAGCGCCCAGCCGGCCACGGCCGCCGGTCGACACGGGGGAAGGACGCAGCGTGCGTGATGTTGTCCGCTCAACAGGCGATACCGCTGGGTGCGAGGTCCGCGATATTCCGATCGTGGTGCTGCGCGGCGCGGTCTCGCCGCGGTCCGAAGGCGTCGACGAGAACCACGCGCGCCTGCTCGCCGAGTCCGCGCTCGAGCTGCCGCCGGTGGTGGTGCAGCGCAGCACGATGCGAGTGATCGACGGCATGCACAGGATTCGCGCCGCAATCCTGCTCGGCCGCAGTCACATCGCGGCGACCCTGGTGGACGATGACGACGACGCGGCATTTCTGCGCGCCATTGCCGCCAACATCGCGCACGGGCTGCCGCTGAGCCTGGCCGACCGCCGGACCGCGGCGGCGCAGGTGATCAAGATGAACCCGGACTGGTCGGACCGCCGGGTCGCGCGCGCGGTGGGCCTGTCGGACAAGACTGTCGGCAAGCTGCGGCGCCATCACGGGCTCACGGAGCAGAGCTCTGTCCGGGTCGGTCAGGACGGCCGGGCCCGCCCGGTCGACGGGGCCCGCGGCCGGAAGGCGGCCGGCGAGCTGCTCGCCCTGCATCCCGAGGCCTCGGTGCGCCAGATCGCCGCTGCGGCCGGCGTCTCGCGGGCGACGGCCCGGGACGTCCGTGATCGCATCCGGCAGGGCCAGGACCCGGCGAGGCCGACCCAGCGGCCGGCCGGCGCAGCCCGGTCCGTGCTGGAGCCGCCGTCCGTCGAGGATGTGGACCTGGGCCTGGAACTGGGCAGCCTGAGCCGCGACCCTTCGCTGCGTTACTCCGAGATCGGCAAGGCGCTGCTGCGCACGCTCCACGTGCACGCGCTTTCGCAGATCACCGACCATGGCGTCGCCGCGCTTCCGCCGCACTCCCTTCCGGCGATCGCCCGGATAGCGCAGCAGTACTCGGCGCGCTGGAAGCGCCTGGCGGAGCTGGCGGACCGCCGGGCCCGCGCCGAGGCGGCGTGACCCCGGCGGTCCGCTCTCAACGCAGGACCATGCTGTGGGCGTCGCGGGCCGGGCGGGTGCGGCGGCTGTCCAGGTGGACGAAGATCCGATGCAGCCAGCGGTCGGAGCCGTCGTAGCGGGGAGCGAACGCGCCGCGGCCGTGCACCACCATGCGGTTGTCGAGGAACACCATGCCGCCGGGTGGGAGTACGAGCTCCGTGCGCACGGCCAGGAGGACGTCGCGTAGCCGGTGCATGGCCGCGGCGGCTTCGTCGTCCAGCGCGTGCGTGGCGTTGAAGTCGACGAGGATGTCCGGGTCGTCGGGGGCGCCGTTGAGCAGCGGGTGCGGCGCGGTGCGCTCGGCCGTGTGGAACGACGGCGGGGAGTCCGTCGCGTAGCGGTTCTGCTGCAGTACCGCGAGGTCGGACGGGTCGAGCAACGCCAGCGCCCGCCGGACGGGGGCGATCAGCGTGCCCACCGACGACTCCTGCGCCCCGCGGAGGCACAGCAGCGCCACGAAGTCCGGCCGGTTGGGGTGGAACGCATTCTCGGTGTGGAACTCCAGCGGTACGGATCCGCCGTTGCTCTGGGAGTTGGCCAGCGCGGGCACGGGCACGACGTTCTGCAGCAGCGCCCCGTGCTTCTCGTCGCGATACGCGATGACCTCACCGAGCTGCAACCCGACCAGCATGGCCAGCGCGGCGGGCACCGTGGCGGCCCGCTCGACCGAGTCGCGGACGTTCGGCGTCGGGGGCAGCGTCAGCGGGATGGGCAGGTTCGTCACGG
The DNA here is from genome assembly GCF_043197855.1 of Dactylosporangium sp. NPDC048998. NCBI lineage: Bacteria > Bacillati > Actinomycetota > Actinomycetes > Micromonosporales > Micromonosporaceae > Dactylosporangium > Dactylosporangium sp. NPDC048998. The sequence continues at coordinate 79,232 of NZ_JBICTV010000011.1, read as the reverse complement.
CGAGGGTCCCGTCGGTCCCGGAGTCGTACCGGTAGCCGCGAAGCGCCTCGCGCAGACGGGACGGCATGTGGCAGCTCGTGCGGCGGGCCTCGGCCAGCCAGGCGTCGTCGTCGACCAGCGACCGGGCGGCCTGGGTGAGATGCACGGCGAGCGTGGACATCGTGTCCCGCTCGTCCGCGGTGAGTTCAAGGCTCTGGGCGGCCCCGCCATCCCGGCGTTGCCGGATGTCGGGGTCGTTCTCTCCGCTCGTCGTCGACGTCAAGGCGGCAGTCACGGCACCGCTCCTCTCCTGGGCATCACGGGCCGGTGCGGACAGGGCTCCGCACGCGAAGGGTTTCCGTCTGCCGTACCGAATTCTGTGCGGACGGACCACGCCGCTCCAGGCATGCCGGCGGCAAGAGCACACCTGTACGGACCGGCAAGTCGGGCCGGCCAATTGCCGGTCGGCATGCCTTGTTCGTCGCGGGCCGGTCGCCGAGGCTTCCCTTCGGGCCCGCGCCGGATCCGATCGCCCAGCCGTCGCTGGCGGTGCGACCGGCGGGCCGCACAGGTGGCCGTTGCGTTGGTTGCGAGGTGCTATGACCGGACCGAATCGACTGTCCACAATGGTTGGTCCGCCGACCTGCCGTGCGGTCGAGGACACCGTCCGCGACCTGTGGCGCGACTACTTCCGCCGCGAGGTCGGGCCGGACGACGACTTCTACGACCTCGGCGGGGACTCGCTGACCGTCGCCGACATCGTGGTCGCGGCGCGGTCGCGCGGACTGCCGCTGCGCAGTTCGCAGGCCCTGCGTCACTCGACGCCGGCCCGCCTGGCCGAGGCGCTCACCATCGGTGCCGAGGGCGCCCCGCCGGTGGAGATTCCCGCGCTGCACGCGGACACGACCGGTCCGGACGAGGCGGTGCTGCCGCCGACGACCGGCGCCGGCCCGGCGCTGTACGTCGTGCACTCCGACAGCCACGCGGGCGCCGAGCGGGACGCGGTCGCCGGCTGGGACAACCCCGGGCCGGTGCGCCGCCTCCCGTTGCCGCCGGCGCCGGCCGCCGACCCGATCGGCGCGGTGGCCGATCAATTGGCCCGCGTCGTGCGCGCCGACCGGCCGACCGGCCCGTATCGCGTGGCGGGCTTCGGCCTGGGCGCGGTGATCGCCGCCGAGATGGCCCGGCAGCTGGACGGGGTGGAACTGCTGGTGCTGGTGGACGTACCCGGACCGGGGGAGCCCGGCGGAGTGCGCGAGTCCCTGCGGCGGCGCGAGGCCATGCTGGCGCGGCGGTTCGCGCTCACCGGCGCCGAGACGGTCGATGAGATCCACGCCCGGGCGTCCGCGGCCGGCTGGTACGTCGACGTGGCCCCGCAACGGCTGCCCGAGCGGCATGTGACCTGGGCCCGTCTGACCACCGCGCTGGGCGAGCACCGGCCCGCCGCCGACGCTACGCCGGCCGTCTGTGTTCAGGACCGCGTGCGGTCGGCCGCCCTCGACCGGTGGGCCGGCGCGCTGGCGAACCTCGGCGTGCACTGGGTCGAGCACGGCATCGCGGCGCCCGACGCGCTGCTGCGCGACCCGCTGGCCGCCGCCGAGATCCGCAAGCGGCTCGCGGCATGAGCGCCGTCTCGACACGCTGGCTGGCCCGGCCCGCGGCGGTGGACGCTCCGCGGCTTCGCCTCATCTGCGTTCCGCACGTCGGCGCCGGCGGGGCGGCCTTCAACTCCTGGCTCGGCCGCATGCCCGACGGGGTGGAGCTGTGCGCGGTACGCCTGCCCGGCCGGGAGAACCGGCTCGCGGAGCCGCTGCTGGAGGACTGGCAGGAGATGCTCGCGGCGCTACAGCCAGCGGTGGCCCCGTTGCTCGACGTGCCGTACGTGCTGTTCGGCCACTGCTCGGGCAGCGTCATCGCCTACGAGCTGGCCCGTCGCCTGTCCGCGGCGGGCACGCCGCCGCGGACGCTGGTGGTGACGTCCACCGACGGGCCGTCCCTGCGCCGGATCGACGACCCGCTGCACCTGCTGCCGCAGCGGGAGCTGATCGACCGGGTCATCGGCTACGGCGGCATGGCCAAGGGGGTGCTCGACGACCCGGACCTGATGGACATGTTCGCGCGCATCCTGCGAGCGGACTACCGGCTGGTGGAGAACCTGGTGTACTCGGACGGACCGCCGCTGGACGTCCCCATCGTCGCCATCGGCGGCCGCCGGGACCGGTTCGTCCCGGTCGCCGCGCTGAGCGCCTGGTCCGCCGCGACCACCACCGACTTCGTCCTGCACCTGCTGGACGGCGGCCACTACATCCTGGCCGAGGCGGCCGGGCCGGTCGCCGCCGTCCTGCGCGATCTGTTGGAGCGCCGGACATGACCACACCACCGTTCTCGCTGCCCCGCGCGTGGCGCGACGACGCGTTCCCGGGCCCGCGCGAGGCCGCCGTCGTGCACGCCGTCCCCGACCGGGCGGTCGCGTTGGCGGTGCACCTCGCGGTGCTGAGCGCGCTCACCGACGACGCGGAGATCCGCACCACCATCCGCGTCGACGGCCGCGCCCGGGACGTGCGAGCCGAGCCCGGCCGCCGGGGGCGATGGCCGGAGTCGGTGGCGCGCGCCCGGTCCGTGCTGGACGCCGCCGGCGAACCGGTGGGCGAGCCGGCGCCCGGACAGGTGCTGTTCACGGACGCGGCCGCAACGGGATACGCGCTCGTGGTCGAGCTGCACGCGGGAGGCCTGACGCTGCGGGCGTACCACGGTGCGCTCGCGGGAGACCGGCTGGAGCTGCTCGCCGAGATGTACCGCGCGGCCCTCGCCGACGCGACCGGCGACGGACCGGCGGTGGTCGCGGTGCCGCCGGACGAGTGGTCGGCGCTGCGACGCTGGGGGACCGGTCCGGTCGTCGACCGCGGCGCGACGACGTTCGTGGACCTGTGGGAGGCGCAGGCCGCGCGTACCCCGGACACGACGGCGGTGCGGGTGGACGGCGGCACACTGACCTACCGGGAGCTCAGCCACCGCGCGCGACAGTTCGCCCGGCACCTGGGGGAGCTGCGCACGGACCCGGACGCGCCGGTCGGCGTCTCGCTGCGGCGCACCGCGGATCTGCTGCCGGTACTGCTGGGCACGTGGCTCGCCGGCGCGGCCTACCTCCCCCTGGACGTGGACCTGCCCCCGGCTCGGCGGCGCGAGATGATCGACAGCGCCGGCTGCGGGGTGATCGTGACCACCACCGACCAGCTCGCCGCGCTGACGGATGCGGGGTCGCGCACCTTCTGCCTGATGGACAAGGAGCGCGAGCTGATCGCGGAGCGGTCGGCCGGGCCCCTCCCCGGGCGGAGCGACCCGGACGCGCTGGCCTACCTGATGTACACATCGGGCTCCACCGGAAAGCCGAAGGCCGTCATGGTCCAGCACCGCGGCCTGGTCAACTACCTGCTGTGGGCGGCGGAGGCGTACCTGGCCCGCGGCGCCGGCGGCTCGCCGTACTTCACCTCGATCTCCTTCGATCTCGGCGTGCCGAGCCTGTTCGGGCCGCTGCTCGTCGGGCAGGCGGTCGACCTGCTGCCCGACCCGCTGGACGTGGCCGACCTGGGGCGGCTGCTCGCGTCGGGCGCCCCGTACAGCTTCGTCAAGATGACGCCCGGCCATCTGAACCTCCTCGCCCTGGACCTGGAGCCGGCCGAGGCGCACGTCCTGGCCGGGCTGGTCATCGCGGCCGGCGACGCGTTCCCGGTCGAGCTCGCCGCCCGCTGGGCGGCGCTGGCCGGCCCGGGCGGCACGCCGGTGGCTACGGAGTACGGCCCGACGGAGATCACCGTGGGCAACTCGGGCCAGACCGTGGACCACTCCCAGTGGACGGGGTTGATTCCGCTCGGCGACCCCATTGCGAACACCACGATGTACGTGCTGAACGCCCGGTCGGAGCCGGTACCCGCCGGTGTGCCGGGGGAGGTCTACGTCGGCGGCACGGGCGTGGCCGCCGGCTACCTGGGCGCGCCGGCGCTCACCGCGGATCGGTTCGTGCCGGACCCCTGGGGCCCGCCGGGCGCGCGGATGTACCGCACCGGCGACCGGGGCCGCTGGCAGGCCGGTGCGCTCGAGTTCCTGGGGCGGATCGACGGCCAGCGCAAGATCCGGGGGCACCGGGTGGAGCTGGGTGAGGTCGCGGCGGCGGTGCGCCGGCACCCCGATGTGGCCGACGCGGTCGTCATCGTCCACGAGCGGCCGGCGCGCCCGGCGCGCCTTGCCGCGTTCGTGGTGCTCGTTGCGCAGCGCGTCCTGGACGCCAGGGCGCTGCGGGCGGCGCTGGCCGAGGAGTTGCCCGAGTACATGATCCCGACGGACATCCGCGCCGTTGCGGATGTGCCGCTGACGGCGAACGGCAAGATCGACAATCGCCGGTTGGAGAGCCTGTTGACCGACCCGCAAGGCGGTAACCCGTGAACGAGACGTATCAGGTCGTGCGCAACGACGAGGAGCAGTACTCGGTGTGGCCGGCCGACCGCGAGCCCCCGGCCGGCTGGCGGGCCGATGGGGTCACCGGCACCCGGGAGGACTGCCTGACGTACATCGGCGATGTGTGGGCCGACCTGCGCCCGCTCAGCCTGCGCAGGGCCGGCCGATGAGCACGACACGGCCGGACCTGCTGCCGGAGCTGGTCATCGCGCGCGCCCAGCAGTGCCCGGAGGCGCCCGCCGTGATCTCCGACCGGGGCAGCGTCACTTACGCCGAGCTGGTCCGGTCGGCCACCCGCGTGGCCGGTGCGCTGCGCGGGTACGGCGTCGGCCGGGAGTCGATCGTGGCGGTGCTCGTCGCCCCGGGGCCGGACCTGGTCGCCACGCTGCTCGGAGTCTGGCTGGCCGGCGGCTGCTACCTGCCGCTGGATCCCATGGCCCCGGCCGCCCGCATCCGGCAGGTGTGCGCCCTCGCGGACGCCCGAGTGGTGGTCGCCGACCCCGAATGGTCGCCCGAGGCCCTGGGCCTGGGCGACGCCGTCGCCCTGTGCCGGCCCGCCGCGCTGCAGGCCCCGGCCGACCGGCCGGCCCTCACGGTGGCCACCCACCCGCGCCAGGCCGCATACATGATCTTCACGTCGGGTTCGACCGGCGCGCCGAAGGGCGTGGTGATCGAGCATCAGGCCATCGCGAACCGGGTGGCCTGGGCGGTCCGCGCCCTGGACCTGGCGCCGCACGACCGGGTGCTGCAGAAGACGCCGCTCACCTTCGACGCCGCCGGCTGGGAGATCTTCGCCCCGCTGGTCTGCGGCGCGCCCGTGACGGTGGGCCGACCGGGCGCCGGCCGGGACCCGGGCGAGCTGATCGCCTCGGTCCGCGAGCGGCGGGCCACCGTCCTGCAGGTGGTGCCGAGCATGCTGCGGCTGCTCGCCGCCGAGCCGGACCTGGCCGCCTGCACGACACTGCGCGCCATCTCCTCGGCCGGCGAACCGCTGCGCGCCGAGCTGTGCCACCGGGTCCGCGAGCGGGTCGACGTGGCGATCTGGAACACCTACGGGCCCACCGAGTGCGCGATCGACGTGCTCGCGGCCCGGTTCGAGCCCGCGCAGCGCGAGGGTCCCGTGCCCATCGGCCACCCGATCGACAACGTGCGGGTCGTGCTCGAGCCGGCCGGCGACGGGCTGCACGAGCTGTGCGCGGCGGGCATCAACGTCGGCCGCGGGTACCACGGCGACCCGGCGCAGACCGCTGCCCGGTTCGTTCCGGACCCGGACGGCCCGCCCGGTGCTCGCATGTACCGCACCGGCGACCTCGTCCGCGTCCGGCCCGACGGGGCGTTGGTGTTCGTCGGCCGGGCCGATCAGCAGGTCAAGATCAATGGTGTCCGGGTCGAGCCGGGCGAGGTCGAGGCCGCGCTGGAGACTCACCCCGCGGTCACTGCGGCGGCGGTCCGGGCCGCCGACGATCCGCACGGCGTGCGGCGGCTCGCGGCCTGGGTGGTGCTGACCCGGGCCGGCGCCGCCGCCGAGCTCGTCCCGTACCTGCGGGAGCGGCTGCCGTCCACAATGGTGCCCACGGCGGTGACCCCCGTCGCGTCGCTGCCCCGGACGAGCAGCGGCAAGATCGACCGCACCCGGCTTCCCGAGCCGGACTGGAGCCGGGCGCGAGCCGTCGACCGCGCCCCGGCCCGCACCGCGCAGGAGCGCATCGTCGCGACGGTCTGGCAGGACCTGCTCGGCGTCGACGACGTCGAACCCGACGACGACTTCTTCCGCCTCGGCGGGCATTCGCTCCTGCTGGCCCGCTTGTCGGCCCGGCTGGCGGAGGCGTCCGGACTGCAGGTGCCCTTCCGTGACCTGCACTACGCCGCGACCGTCCGCGAGCAGGCGCGCCTGCTGCAGGACGCGGCGACGGTCGTGCCGATAGACCGGCTGCCGGAGGACGCCCGGCTGCCGCTGTCGCACGCCCAGGAGCGCTTCTGGGTGTTGGACCGGATGAACCCGGCGAGCCCCGAGTACCTGATCCCGGTTGTGGTCAGACTGCCCGCCGACGCCACCGTGGCGGAGGTCGAGGACGCCCTGGCCCGGCTCACCGCGCGGCACGACATCCTGCGCTCGCGCTTCGTCATGGACGCCGAGGGCCTGTGCTCGATCGTCGAGCCCGTGGTCCGGGTGCCGGTGCGCGACATCGGCGCCGCCGCGGACGCCGGCGCGGCGCTCGGAGCCGAACTGGCGGTGGGCTTCCGTCTGGACACCGCGCCGTTGCTGCGGGCGGTGCTGCTCACCGACGGCGACGAGCGGCTGCTCCTGGTCGTCTACCACCACATCGTGGGCGACGGCTGGTCGTCCGCCATCATCGACCGGGAGCTCTGCGAGATCATCGAGGCCAACCGCCGGGGCCGGCGGCCGGACCTCCCGGCGCCCTCGTTGCGCTACGCGGACGTGGCCGCCTGGCTGCGGGCGCAGCTCGGCGCCGAGACGCGCGACGAGCAGCGGGCGTACTGGCGCGAGGCGCTCGCCGACCTGCCGCCGCTCGCGCTGCCGAGCGCCGGGGCCCGTGGCCCGCAGTGGCGGCCGGGCGGCGCGACGGTGGCGTTCGACGTTCCCGCCGAGGCGGTCACGGCGCTGCTCGCGGCGGGCCGGGCGGTCGGAGCCAGCTCGTACGTCACCTGGCTGACGGTCTGGACGCTGGCGCTGGCCCGCGCCGCCGATCAGTGGGACTTCGGGGTCGGCTGCCCGCATGCCGGACGGTCCCGCCCCGAGCTGCACGACGTCGTCGGGCCGTTCGTCAATGTCGTGGTGATCCGCGCCGGCCTGCACCCGGACATGTCGTTCGCCGAGGCGGTCGCCCGGGTCGCGGCGGTGGCCCGGGAGGGCTTCGCGCGGCACGCGCTGCCGTTCGAGGAGGTCGCGGAGGCGGTTGGCGCCGCGCGGGACCTGTCCCGCACGCCGCTGTTCCAGACGATGTTCACGATGGTGGGCGACGGGCAGGTCGGGCAGCGGCTGCGTGAGCGCGACGTGGAGCTGCTGGGGCCGGTCTGGTCGACGGCGCGCACCGACTTCGTGCTCACGCTGTGGCCGTACCCGGACGGGCGGCTCGGCGGCGCGCTGGAGTACGCCCGCGACATCTATCCGGAGCCGGCCGCGAGCGGCCTCGCCGCGGCCGTGCCGGCGCTGGCGGCCCGCTTCGCCGCCGAGCCGGAGCTTGCCGTCGGTACCCCCGGTCTGGAGCCGCCCGCCGCGGCGCTCGCCCCGGGGGAGGAGACGGTCCTCGGCTTCATCCGGGAGCTGTGGGGCAACGAGGACATCGGGCTCGAGGACGACGCGATGCAGCGGGGCGGGACGTCGCTGCTCGTGGCGCGCCTGCTGTGGAACGTGCAGACCACGTTCGGCGTCGAGGTGCCGATGTGGGTGTTCTTCGACGAGCCCACCGCGGCCGGGCTCGTGCGCGCGATCGAACAGTTCGGCGCGGCCGGGGCCGAGCGATTCGAGCCCACGACGGAGAGTGTGTAACGAGCCGCAGGAGGGGCCGCATCCCGGCCCCTCCTGCGGCTCGCGTCAGGCCAGCGTGGGCCAGTCGGCCAGATCGGCGCCGTGCACCTGGATCAGCGCCAGCACGATGCGCTCGATGCCGAACGCCGTGCACGCGGTGTGGGCCGGCTCCTGGCCGCGGTAGCTGATGTCGAAGCGCAGGCCGAGGTGATCCTTGTGGTAGTTGGCCGAGGCGATCGCGGTGCCGGTCGCCTGCCCGGGCAGTGCCGCCACGAACTCGTACTTGAGATCCTGCTGCTTCTGGCTGTTGCGCATGAGCCGGGCGCCCGGGCCGAAGAACGGGTCGCTCGCCGGCACGACGGAGACGGTGACCCCCAGCCGCGCGAACAGCGCCTCACCGCGGGCGATCCACGCGTCGCGCCAGTCCCGTGCGGTCGCCGCGTCGGCCACCATGACGAACTCCCGCATCCGGAAGGAGCGGAACCGGCCGAGCTCGCTGGTCGCCTCGTGCCGATAACAGTAGCCCGCCGCGTCGAAGTGCCGAGGACCTTCGATCACGCCGTCGGCGATGCGCGGGTACACGCTGTAGCAGACGGCCGGCGCGAGCACCAGATCGGTCGCGCCCCGGTCCTCCTCGCCGACGACCGTGTCGGCCGACGCGTCCAGGGCCAGCGCGTGCACCGTGCCGAGCAGGTTGGGGAAGCCGTCGGCGTACTCGGAGCGGTCGATGGTGGCCCGCGGCACCACGGGTGCGTACCAGATCGGCCCGGCCGAGCCGAACGGATCGGACCCCGTCAGCACGGCCTGGAGGCCCGCCACCACCGACTCGAACTTCGGCGTGAAGCTCAGCAGTCCGTTCGCGGTCGGTGGTAGTGCCCAGTCGCCGTCCACCAGTGGACCGAACGCGTCCCGCGACGCGGTCCCGGGCAGGGCTGTCATCTCGGCTGTCATGCTCTTCCCATGCTCCTTGCTTCGGTGAGGCGCTTCGGTGAGGGCAGGGCTGCGCGAACGGGCCGCATCGCGCTTGCTCAGCGCACGTCGCGCAGCGTGGGCGGAAGGGTGCCGTCGGCGGCCGCCGCGAGCACAGCAACGTAACGTTCGGCCAGTCGAGCGGCGGTCTGCTCGGTGAACAGGCTGGTGTTGTACTTGATCTTGGTCAGCGTCTCCAGCCCGCTGGACATCACGTGCATCGTGAGGTCGAACTGGCCCAGCTGCTGGGGTACGTCGAACCGCGACATCGCGACGCCGGCGCGCTCGACGCGACGGCCCGGCAGGATGGCGGCGGACAGCTCGTCGCCGGTGTCGGTGTTCATCACGAACATCACCGGCAGCAGGCCGGCCTGGCTCGGGTTGCGTCGCACCGAGGTCAGCCGGGGCATGAGCGCGAACGGGTACTGCCGGTGCAGCAGCCCGCTGAGCAGCTTCTCGCCGGTGCGGCGCACCAGCTGGTCGAACGGCCCGTCGAGGTCGATCTCGGTGCACAGCGGCAGCGAGTTGACGAAGTACCCGATGGACCGGCGGTACCGCCGGAAGGACCGCTGGGTCGTCGGGTAGCCGACGATGAACCGAGTCTGCCCGCTGGCCAGGAACAGTACGAGCTGAAACGCCGAGAGCAGCACTGCGAACGGCGTGGTGTTGTAGCGCGACGCCGCCTGCCTGACCCCGGCCAGGAGCTCGGGCGGCAGGTCGAACCGGAGCTCGGCGCCCACGAACTGGTGCACCGCGGGCCGGGGGTGGTCGGTCGGCAGCTCCAGGTAGCCGGGGACCGCGGCGAGCTCGCGCCGCCAGTGATCGCCCGAAGCGGCGGCCCGCGGCGATGCGATGAACCGCTCCTGCTCGACCAGGTACGCGTCGAAGTCGCTGCCGTCGTCCGCCGGGGTGTGCGGGTCGCCGCCGCCGGCCGCCGCGTACTCGTCGAGGATGTCGAACAGCAGCACCACCTGCGACACGTCATCGAGGATGATGTGATGCGCGGTGATCAGCAGCACGTCGTCGTCGCCGCGGCGCAGCAGCGCCACCCGGACCGCCGGTCGGGCGGCCAGCCGGAACGGGGTCTGCACCAGGTCGGTGGCGAACCGGCGCACCGCGTCGTCGTCGCCCGGCACGTCGTACACCTCGAGGGTGCCGGCGGGGCCGGCGAAGCGCCGGGGCGTGCCGTCGACCGCGCGGAACACCGCGTGCAGCAGCCGGTGGCTCGACAACACCCGGGACACGGCCGCCGCCAACCGGTCGACGTCCACAGTGGAGTGCAGCGTGACGGCGCCGGCGACGTTGTAGGCGGCGCAGTCGGGAACCAGCTCCTGGATGAACCAGAGGGCCTCCTGGCCGATGGTGAGCGGATGGCCGGCTTCCCCCGGGACGTGTTGGCGGTACACCACTCGACCAGTAGGACATGCGGCGGAAATCGGAAACAGGAACCTGCGGCGGCAACTACAACTGCCGCGTAGTTGCCTGGTCCGACCCGCGCCGCCCTCCTAGCGTCGGTGGGCGTTGGTCGCTTCGGACGTGGGGTTGACGGCTGTGATCTACGAACATGCGTACGACATGATCGTTGACGACGTGTTTCTGCATCTTGGGGATGCGGCCCCGAACGTCGACATCCACCTGAAGATCGAGGGCCTGAACCCGGCGGGAACGATCAAGCTCAAGGCCGCCGCGCGCATGATTCAGGACGCCGAGGAGCGCGGGCTGCTCAGGCCGGGCAGCCGCGTCATCGAGTCGTCCTCCGGCGGGCTCGGCGTCGCGGTCGCCATGGTGTGCGCGGGGAAGGGGTACGACTTCGTCTGTGTGACGGACCCGAACGCGTCACCGCACAGCCTGGACGTCATGCGGGCCCTGGGCGCCGAGATCGTCACCGTCAACTCGCCCGATGGCAATGGCGGCTACCTGGGCAGCCGCATCGCGTACATCCGCGTGCGGCTCGCCCGCGACCCGGACCTGGTCTGGCTGAACCAGTACGCGAACCCGGTCAACTGGATCACCCACGACCAGACCACGGCAACCGCGATCACCAACGCCTTCCCGGACCTGGACTATCTCTTCGTCGGCACCGGCACCTCCGGCACTCTGATGGGCTGCGTGCATCATTTCCGCAGGGTCTCCCCGGCCACGAAGATCATCGCGGTCGACGCGCTCGGTTCGGTGAGCTTCGGCGGGCCGTCGCAGCCCCGGTTCATCCCGGGCATCGGCACCAGCCGCCGGCCGGAGATCCTGCGGCCGGAGCTGGTCGACGAGGTGGTGACGGTGGCCGAGCCGGACACCGTCGCCGTCTGCCGCTGGCTGCGGCGCCGATACGGGTTGTTCGCGGGTGGGTCCACCGGCTCGGTCGTCTCCGCGATCCTCGGCACCGCACCGTACCTGCCGGCCGGCGCCCGCATCGTGGGCATCTCCCCGGACTTCGGGGACCGCTACGCCCAGTCCATCTACGACGACGCCTGGGTGTCCGAGCGGTTCGGCCCGCAGTGCCTCGAACTGGAGTACCTCGCGCCGCGGTCCCTCGATCCCGTCGGTGCCGCGGCGCTCACTCTGACGACCGAGGAGCGTTGATGGCCTTCCCCTTCCATGTCATGCGGGGGCCGGACGTCGCCGAACTCCTCGCCGCCGACCGGCCGGGCATCGTCGAGCTGGTCCGAGAGACGTACCTCGCACACCACGACGGCGCGACGGTGAACCCGAGCAGCCACTTCCTGCGCTTCCCGGACGACCCCGCCGCGCGGATCATCGCGCTGCCGGCCGCGCTGCGCGGCACCGATGCGGCCGGTCCGCCGGGCGTCGCCGGCATCAAGTGGATCGCCAGCTTCCCGGGCAACGTCGAGCGCAACCTGCCGCGGGCCTCGGCGGTACTGGTCCTCAACGATTTGTCGACCGGGTACCCGTTCGCGGTGCTGGAGGCGGCCGCGATCAGCGCGGCCCGCACCGCCGCCTCGGCGGCGCTGGCCGCGGAGGCCCTGCACGGTTCCCGCGCCGCCGCTAAGGTCGCCGTCGTCGGCGCCGGCGTCATCGCGCGGACGGTGCTGGACTTCCTGCACGCCCAGCGGTGGCGTATCGACGGCGTGGCCGTGTACGACGCGGTGCCCGAATACGCGGACCGGCTCGCGAGCTACGCCGATGGTCTCGGCTGGCCCGGCACCGTCGCCGACAAGCTGGGCGACGCGGTGGACGGCGCCGACGTGGTCGTGCTGGCAACGACCGCCGCGACGCCGTACATCCTCGACCCCGGAGCCTTCGTCGCCGGCCAGACGGTGTTGAACCTGTCGCTGCGCGACATCGGCCCGGAGCTGATCGCCGCCGCCCACAACGTCCTCGACGACGTGGAGCACTGCCTCACCGCCGGCACGTCGCCGCACCTCGCCGCGCAGGCTTACGGGCACCGCGAGTTCGTCGACGGCACGATCGCCGAGTTGCTGCGCGGTCAACTCGACATCACCGCGGCCAAGCCGCGGATCTTCTCGCCATTCGGGCTCGGCGTCCTCGACCTCGCCGTCGGGCTGCGGGTGTTCCGCGCCGGTCTGGCCGCCGGGCGGTGCCTGGCGGTGGCGGACTTCTACGCAACCGTCGAACGCTGGTAGCTGAGGAGGTGGTTCCGTGTGTCGTGACACAGCACGCCACGTGATCTCGCTGAGTGATCTGTCCGATGTGGACATACGCCGGATCGTCGCGCGGGGCGGCGAGTTCGCCCGGGGCGCGGCCGCCGGGCTCCGGCCGCAGCCGACACTGGCCGGTTCGGTGATCGGTCTGTACTTCAGCCGGACGTCGACCCGCACTCGGACCGCCTTCTCGGCCGGTGCGCTGCGACTCGGCGCATCGGTGGTCGCGTACGGACCGGGCGATCTGCAACTGAACACGGGGGAGACGAGCGAGGACACCGGCCGCGTGCTGGCCGGCATGCTCGACGCCCTGGTCGCCCGCACCGCCGGCGACCCGGCGGAGATGCGGGCCTGGGCCCGGCAGGAGAGGATGGCGGTGGTCAACGCGATGAGCGCCGACGAGCACCCGACGCAGGCCCTGGCCGACCTGACCACGCTGGCCGGACAGTTCGGCGCGGTCGACGGGCTGCGGCTGCTCTACGTCGGCGAGGGCAACAACACGGCGGCGGCACTGGCGCTCGGGCTCAGCCGGTACCCCGGCGTCCGGCTGGACCTGCGTACGCCGCCCGGGTACGGCCTCGCCGCCGAGATCCGGGACCGGGCCGCGGCCGCGGCCGCGGCCAGCGGCGCCGTCATCCGCGAGCGGCACGACATGGCCGAGCTGCCGGCGGACGCCGAGGTGGTGTATACGGCGCGCTGGCAGACGACCGGCACCAGCAAGCCCGACCCGGACTGGCGGGCCGTGTTCGACCCGTTCCGGGTCACGACGGCGGTGATGAGCGCCATGCCGAAGGCGGTGTTCATGCACGACCTGCCGGCGCACCGGGGCGAGGAGGTCGACGCCGAGGTCCTCGACGGGCCGGCCAGCATCGCCTTCACCCAGGCGGAGTCCAAGATGTACAGCGCCATGGCGGTCCTGGAGTGGTGTCATGGTGCGGGCTGACGAGCACCGGCTGCGGCTGCACCGGATGGTGCCGTTCCGGGCGACGTCCTCCGTCTCGATCACCGAGATCTCCAGCGAGCTGGGGCTGTCCGCCGGCGCGCTGCGGATGCTGACGAGCTTCCTCGGCCTGGACCGGGTCGCCGACGCGGAGCCCTACTCGGTGCTGGACATGTTGCACGGCATCGCCGAGGAGGCGCTGACCGGGCTCGACCGCTCGCGGGTGCGCTACCTGGTCCACGCGCACACGATGCAGCTGGTGGCGCCGCCGGCCGTGGGCCTGGTGCGCACGCTGTCCGGCAAGCTCGGGCTGCGCGAGGCCCGGGCGTTCTCGATGGCGCACCAGAACTGCGCGACCGGACTGAACGCGCTGGACGTGCTCGCGGCGCTGCTGCGCGCCGAGCCGCCGGGCAGCCTCGCGCTGCTGCTGGTGGGCGAGCGCGCGAACTGCCGGAAGCTGCAGGTCATCCCGGGTACCACGGTGGTCGGCGACGGAGCCGTGGCGATTGTGGCCGGCCTCGGCGGCGCCGCCGACACGGTGATCGGCTCGGCTCGCCGCACGCTCGGCGAGTACTACCAGTCGGTGGACATGCCGGTCGAACTGCGGCGGCAATACCAGAAGATCTACCTGCCGACGCTGTGGGAGGTGATGCGCGACGCGGTCGCGGACGCCGGTCTCGGCCTCGACGACATCGCCCTCATGCTGCCGCACAATGTGAACCGGCTGTCCTGGTCGAACCTGGCCGAGCAGACCGGCTTCCCGCTCGAGCGGATCTACCTCGACAATGTGCCCCGCACCGCGCACTGCTTCGGTGCGGACCCTTTCGTCAACCTGGTCGACGCCCGGCGCGCCGGCGCCGTGCGACCCGGCGACGCGGCGCTGCTCGTCACGGCGGGCCAGGGCGGGACATTCGCCGCGGTCGTGCTGCGGATCGGTGATGTGCCATGACCGATCCGACCGATCCGACGTTCACCGCCCGTCTGAAGCGCGCCGTCGTGGGCGATGCCAGCGCGCGGTTCGTCTACCTCAACAACTTCGAGGTCGAACGGGTCTGGGGCCGCGACGAGCCGGGCCTGCCCGGTGCGGGCCTGACGTTCACCGGCGTCACGGTCAACCGCATGGAGGAGTGCGGGGTGCTGCTGGCCGACGACAGGGACGCCGTCGTGCTCAAGGCCCCGGTGGACGACGCCTACCTCGCCTACCTCCGGTCGCTGGACCTGGCGGCGGGCCGGCGGATGATTGTCGACCGCAACGAGCCGGCCCAGTCCGTCACCGCGAACGCGCTGGACTCGCCGCGGCTGCTGGCTGCCCTCGCCGCGCTCGCCGACGGCGGGACGTACCTGATGCCACTGGGCGTGTCGCCCGATGAGGAGCGCCTGTCGGCGGTCACCGGTCTGCCCCTGGCCGCGCCGGGGGCCGCTGTGTGCAAGCGGGTGAACGGCAAGATATTCAGCCGTGAGCTGGTCGACGCGGCCGGGCTCACGCCGGTGCCCGGAACCGAGTGCCGCACGGTCGCCGAGCTGGCCGAGGCGCTGCGGACCCGGTTCGTGCCCGGCGACGGCGTGCGGGTGGTGGTCAAGGAGTCCCTCGGCGTGTCGGGCCGGGGCATGGTCGTGCTGGACCGCGCCCAGCAGGCCGAGCGGCTGCTGCGGTCCATGGGCCGCTACCACCCCGACGGCCGGGCCTCGCTGGTCGTCGAGCGCTGGATCGACAAGGCGTGCGACCTCAACTACCAGTTCATCGTCGGCCGCGACGGCGCCGTGCACTTCGAGACGGTCAAGACAGCGCTGGTCGACGGCGGGGTACACCGCGGTCACCTGTTCCCGCCGACGCTGCGGCCGGAGCAGACCGGCGAACTCGAGAAGGCCGCCGCGGAGATCGGCCGCGCCCTGGCCGCCGAGGGCTACTTCGGGCTGGTCGGCGTGGACGCCATGCTCGGTGTCGACGGCACGCTCTACCCGTGTCTGGAGATCAACGCCCGGTTCAACATGGCGACGTATCAGAACCGCGTCGCCGAGCGCTTGCTGGACCGCGAGCAGTGCGCGCTGGCCACCGTGTTCGATCTGCGGCCGCGACGGACGTACGGCTTCGAGCAGGTGGTCGCGGCGCTCGGCGATCTGGCGCTGGATGCCGGGGACCGCAGGGGCGTCCTGATCAACAACTTCGCGACGCTGAACGCCGCCGTCGTCGACGGTGAGGAATCGTACGGGCGGTTGTACGGCATCTGCATCGGTGAGACAGCGGCCGAGGTCCGAGATCTACGGGACGCGGCCGAGGCCGCATTGACGAAAATGGTGGTGGCCGGGCCGTGACCGGAATCGACTGGGCCGACATCGCGGCGACGTACGGTACCCCGACCTACGTTTACGACGGGGACTGGCTGGACGAGCACCTGCGCGGCCTGCGCGCGACCCTGCATCCGGCGCTCGAGGTGTTCTTCTCGCTGAAGTCCAACCCGAACCGCGGCGTCTACGACGTGCTGCGCGCGGCCGGGGCGCGTGCCGAGGTGTCCTCGCTGGCGGAGCTCGCCACCGTGCGAGCGTCCGGCACCGACGCCGCCGACATCGTGTTCCTCGGACCCGGCAAGAGCCCGGAGGAGATCGCCGCCTGCGTCGACGCGGGGGTGTACGCGATCATCGCGGAATCCTTCGCCGAGCTCGACGACATCGAGGCGGCCGCACGGGAGCGCGGTGTCCGGCAACGGGTCCTGCTGCGGGTCAACCCGGCCTCCTCGGTCTCCGGATCACGACTGACGATGGGCGGCAAGCCGCGTCAGTTCGGCATCGACGAGGCGCAGGTGCTGGCCGGCGATGCGCGCCTGACCTCGCTGCCCCACGTCGACGTGGCCGGCATTCAGGTGTACCTGGGCACCCGAATCCTGGACCCCGACGTGGTCGTGCGCAACACCGAGCAGATTCTGGATCTGGCCGACCGGGTCGCGGCGACCTGCGGCATCCGGCTGGACGCCGTCGACATCGGCGGCGGCCTCGGGGTGGCGTACTTCGACGGTGAGTCCGACTTCGACCTCACCGCCCTGGCCAAGGACCTCAACCCGCTGATCGACCGGTTCGCCGCGACGCACCCGGGGACCCGGCTGCTCATGGAGGCCGGCCGGTACCTCACCGCGCTCGCCGGCACGTACCTGATGCGAGTGCGGTACGTGAAGGAGTCGATGGGTGAGCGCTTCGCGGTCGCCGACGGGGGGACACACCACCACATGGCCGCGGTGGGCATCGGCTCGTTCGTCAAACGCAACTTCCCGATGGAGCTGCTGTCCCGGCCCGCCGACGGGCCGCTGATCCCCTGGACGCTCACCGGCCCGCTGTGCACGCCCAACGACACTGTCGGCAAGGGCGTGCGACTGCCCGAACTGGTTCCGGGCGACCTGATCGGTGTCCGCCGGTCCGGCGCGTACGGACCGAGCGCTTCGCCCGGTCTGTTCCTCAGCCACGGCTACCCGGCCGAGGTCATGGTCCGGCGCGGACGGACCTACCTGGTCCGCGAGCGGGACACCGTGGAAGACGTGCTGCGGGCCCAGCGCACCCACCCCGACCTTTCATTCCTGACCACTTCCAACTGCGAGGAGAGCACATGACCGCCGACATTCGGGCCGTGCTGCGGGACGCGCTCGCCGACGTCTTGCACAAGGACATCGGCGAACTGAACGACGACACGCGGCTCTTCGCCGAACTCGGCCTCGACTCCACCGGCGTGATCGAGCTGATCATGGAGCTGGAGGACGCGATCGACGTGCGGATCGACCCGGAGACGGTCACCGCCGACGTGTTCGAGACCGTGGCCTCGCTCGTCGGGTACCTCGAGGCCCACGTCGTACACCAGTCGGCCGGGTAAGCGGTGCTGGGCCGTCCCGAGGTCCGGGTCATCACCGGGCAGGCTCGCTGTGTCCAGTCCGACTTGGAACGGGGTGCCATGCCCGACCTGCTCGCCAGGTACGGCATGGAGCCCGACCCGGCCGGCTACGAGCGCAGCCCGGGCAACTCGTTCGTGCACATGGTGGCCGAACTGCTGCAAAGCCTGGACCGGCCGCTGTCCACGCTGGACACGGTCGTGCTCGCGTACCATCTGCCCGATCTGAAAATTGCCGAGGCCGCGAGCGGGTACGTCGCCACCGTCTGCCCCGGCGAGCCTGACGTGTTCTCCGTGTCCGAGCAGGGGGTCGGCGCCCCGTTCACGGCGCTGCACATCCTCGACCGACTGCGGGCCGCCGGCGAGCGACGCGGCGCCGTGCTGGTGCTCGACCAGTCCACCGCCCACTACCACGACCCGGACACGCGCGAGCGGCAGATTCGGGACTGCGCGGTGCTGCTGCGCACCGGCGAGGCGGCCGGCGCCGATAGCACGGTCATCGGCGAGGTGGTCCAGGAACCGGTGGACGATCCGGCGGAGGCGCTGCTCGCCGAGGCGCGACGGCTCCCGGACTGCCGCATCGTCGTCGGCGCCCGGCTGGCCGAGTACCTCACGCCCGGCCAGCTCGCCGCGCACGGCATCGTCGCGGGCCCGGACCGGCACCTGTGCACCAGCCCCTGGCTCGCGCTCGCGGACGTATGGGCGCCGGACCGCACGACGATCGTCGCCGACTACGACCCGCACGCCGCGCTGCTGTTCCGCGTGGCGCTGCACCCCGCGGACGCGGCGTGAGCGCGGTGCATCCGGATCCGCCGGCCGGGTGCATCGCCGCCGGCCTGGCCGCCGTCCTCCACGGTGTGGACATCGCCGCGGCGGCCCGCTCCGGCGTCGCCGTGCTGCCCGCCGGCGAGCTGCCCGCGGCAGTCGCGGTGCGGCCGCACCCGCTGGCCTCGCTGGAGGGCCTCGCCCTGGTCCGGTTTCCGGTCGACCTCGGGGGAGCGGGCCTCGTCGGCCGGGCGGCCGGCGCGCTCGCCGAGCTACGGCACGGCGTGCTGGCCCGCCTTCTCGAGCTGGCCGTCGATCGGCTACGCGGCCGGCGCTTCGGCGGCGTACCGCTGATCGACCAGCAGCTCGTGCGCGGCGCGGTCGCGGACGTCGCGGCCGTGCTCGCGACCACCGCGTCGCCGCTCCCGCCGGACGCGTCGGCCGGCGTGGTCGCCGACCGGCACGAGCGGTTGACCACCGCCGGCTGGACGGTGATCCGGTTCTTCGGCGCCGAGGGCTACCTCACCGACCACCCCGCCCGTGCCCTGCACGTCTCGACGCTGGTCGCCGACGTCTGGATCGGGCCGGCGTCGTGACCGAGCTGGACGACCGCCTCACCATGCTGCGGGGCGCGGCCGCGGAGATGGCCCCGGAGCTGCGCCGCCACGCGCTCGCCGTGGACGCCGATCCGTACTGCGCGATCGGCGACCTGACCGCCCACCGTACGCTCACCGCGCTGACCACACCGGCCCGGTACGCCGAGCCGCTGCGGATCGGCCGGCACACGTTCCCCGCCGGGTCGTGCCTGGCCCAGGTGGTGTGCACGATCGAGTTCGGACGCGCCGACGCCGGCACGATGCTGACCTGGCCCGGCCCCGGACTGGCCGGCCGGCTGCTGGACGAGCTCGGCGATCCGGACCAGTGCGACTACTTCTACCGGGCGCTCGCACAACGGCGCACCGGATCGTTCTTCGCGATGACCGAGGCGGGGCGCGGCAGCGACGCGACGGCGCTGGAGACTGCGCTGGAGCCGGACGGCGACGGCTACCGGCTCCGGGGCGCGAAACGGTACGTGGGCAACGCCGCGCACGGTGGCGTCGGCGTGATCTTCGCGCGCACCGGCCCCGGACCGCTGTCGATACGAGCCGCGCTGGTGACCGTGCCCGCGCCGGGCCTGTCGACGCAACGGCTGGAAACCGTCGGCCTGCGCGGTGCGAGGCTCGCCGCCATCGACCTGGACGGGGTGCCGGTCGGGGCCGAGATGCTGCTCGGCCGGCACTTGCCCGTCAGCCGGCGCGGCCTGTGGGGCGCGATGCGCGTCTTCCACCACATGCGCGTGAACGTGGCCGCGCTCGCCGCCGGCACCGCCCAGGCCGTGTTGGACCTGGTCGCGGTGGAGCGCCCCGGCGCGCGGGGCCTGGACGTGCTCTCCGCCCGGTCGGCCGAGTGCCGCCAGTTGCTGTACGCGGCTGGCCACGCGGTCGATCACGCCCGGTCTCCCGCGGACTCCAGCACGGCGAAGCTGTCCGCCACCAGGCTCGCCTGGGACGCGGTCCGGTTCGCGATCGGGGCGCTCGGGCCGCTCGCGCTGATCGAGCAGCCGCTGCTGGAGAAGTGGGCCCGGGACGTCTGCGCGTTCGAGTTCATGGAGGGCACAAGCGACATCCAGCGTCAGCACATCGCCCGCGAGTACATCAAGGCCACGCCCGGCTGAGGGCCGGGCGTGGCCTCGTGCGGGCTCAGCCGGCGGCCGGGAGCCGCTCGGCCGGCACTCGGCTCAGCGCGAGGTCGAACACGGCACGGTTCACCTCGTAGTCGTCGTCGGCGCGGGCGGTGTCCATGATGAACGTCCGGCAGCCCGCCGCTATGTACCGGGCGACCTCGTCGGCGACCTTGTCGTAGGTGCCGACCAGATAGGGGCAGAACGTGGCGTACTGCTGGAACGGGCCCATCCAGTAGGGACTGCCGGGCCCGCCGGGGAACTCGTCGGCGTCGGAGAGCGCGGCGAGCCACCGCGAGTCGGTGGCGTCGCGCGCCATCTTCTGCAGCATTCGCCCGGCGCGAGTGGCCGGGAAGCGCTCGTGCGCGACGCGCCAGGCGTCCTCGTCCGAGTCGCGGGCGACGATGCCGAGGCGCACACCGCCACCGCGCAGGCTCGGGTCCATGCCGGAGCCGTCGGCGGCCGGCGGTTCCGGATAGCGCACGGGGACGGCGCCGAGCTCCCGGGCGGCCTGGAGACCGGCCTCGGAGGAGCCCGAGATGTACAACTCGGGGCGCAGGTGCTCCGCCAGCGCGGGGAAGAGCGCCAGCCCCTTGACCCGGTAGTGCTCGCCGTCGAACGTGACCGGCCCGGCGCCGTCGAGCAGGAGTCCGATCAGCCGGGCGTACTCCGCCAGCCGCCCGTAGCGGTGGTCGTGCTCCGTCGTGTCCGAAAGGGCGGCCAGGTCGGCGCGGCTGCCCCCGGCGACCAGGTTCAGGCAGATGCCCCGGCCGTAGAGCACCCCGTAGCTGGCCAGCTTTTTCGCGACCGCGTACGGGTGCATGTACACGGGCTGCAGGGCGACCAGCGGCTTGAAGCGCTCGGTGGCGCAGAGCACCTCCTGGGCCACCACCCACGGATCAATGGTGTTGTTGTCCGAGTAGACCAGGGCACCGACGAAGCCGACGGCCTCGCTCAACTGTGCCGCGCGCCGCACCTCTTCGCGGTAGTTCCCGCCGGAGCGGCTCGCGGGTGGGATGGTCGAGAATATCCTTACGTCGGACACCACTTCGCCTCTCTGTGATGGCGTTCTTCGGGTTGCGATCGGGGTCGCTCAGGTGCCGGCGGACCCGGCCGGGGCATCCAGCTCGGCCGCCTGTTCGTCGGTGAGCTCGAGGGCGGCCGCCGCGCAGTTCTCCGCCAGGTGCGACAGCGACGTGGTGCCCGGGATCGGCACAACGACCGGCGAACGCCGCAGCAGCCAGGCGAGCGCCACCTGCGACGGCGTGGCGCCGAGCGCCGCGGCGACCGTCTCCAGCCCGCCGCCGGGGCGCGCGAGGACCCCCTTGGCCAGCGGGAACCAGGGAATGAAGCAGATTCCCTCGCGCTCGCAGTGCGCCAGCACCTCCTCGGAGCGCCGCTCGGTGAGGTTGTACTGGTTCTGCACCGAGGCGATCGGCGTCAAGGCCCGGGACGCCTCGATCTCGGCGACCGTCACCTCGGAGAGGCCGATGTGGCGGATCTTGCCCTCGGCCCGCAGCTCCGCGAGGACGCCGAGCTGGTCCGCCAGCGGCACGAGCGGGTCGATGGCGTGCAGCTGGTAAAGGTCGATGGTGCAGACCCCGAGCCGGCGCAGGCTCATCTCGACGCACTGGCGCAGGTACTCCGGCCGGCCCACCGGCCGCCACAGGCCGGGTCCGGGCCGCACGACGCCCCCCTTGGTGGCGATGGTGACCCCGTCGTAGGGGTGCAGGGCCCGGCGGATCAGGTCCTCGCTGACGTACGGGCCGTAGCAGTCGGCCGTGTCGATGAAGGTCACGCCGAGCTCGACGGCCCGGCGCAGCACCGCGACGGCGTTGTCGGGATCGGCGGGCAGGTCCCAGATCCCGGGTCCGGTCAGCCGCATGGCACCGTAGCCCAGCCGGGCGACGGGCAGGTCGCCGCCGATCGCGTAGGTTCCACCGGCCCGGGTGCTCGGCGTGTGCGAGAGCGTCATCGCTGTATCGGATCCTTTCTGTGGGCGACCAGCGCGACGATCTGTTCCCGGCATTCGCGAGGACTGTCGAGCACGACGTCGGCCAGGTCTTCGTTGGACTGTTCGGCGCCCGGTCCACGCACGTGGATGCGGTGCACTCGGCTGACCATGCCCTCGGCCATCGCCCGGCCGGCGGCACGGAACATGGCGGCGTCGCCGCGGTCGTCGCCGGCCACCGCGAGGACGGCCGGGCGGTGCCGCCGCACGAGGTCCAGCACGGCGTCGCCCTTGTCGGGCAGGCCGGGCGGGCGCACCTCGGTCCAGCCCCGGCCGGGCACCACGACCAGGCCCGCGGCGGCGGCGCGGCCGGCCAGCGGGGCCAGCATCCGGGCGGCCGAGGCGGCGGGTACCGCGACGTGGTGCACGGTGAGGATGAGTCCCTTGTCCTCGACGGTCAGGCCGGGCCCGTCCGGCCGCTCGTTGAGGCGGGCGACCAGCGCCTCGGCGTGGGCCGCGAGCGTGCGGAGCCCGGCGGCGACGGCCGGCGGCACCGGGTGTCGCACCGGCTCGTCGTCCTCGGGCCGGAGCACCTCGGCGCCGTGCAGCCCGACCACGATGGTCGCCGCGCCGAGCACCCGGCGCGCGCTCAGGGCGCGGCGACCCGTCACGCACGCGAACGTCACGCCGGCGGTGCCGGTCAGCCGGGCGCAGAACCCCGGCAGCTCGTCCCGCTCGTCGCGCCAGCCCGGCAGATGGGGGCTCGCCGGCACGAGCGTGCCGTCGAGGTCGGCGGCGACCAGCACCCCGGCGGTCACTCGCCGGCCTCGTCCTGCGGTGCATCGAGCAGCCGCAGCTGCCGGGCGGCCCACTTCGGCAGGGCGACGCGGTCGCCCGCCGCGCGCATCCGCTCCCCCCGCGCCGCCCGCTCGGCGGCGGGCATCGCCACCGCCCGTCGCATGGCGCCGGCCAGCTCCACGATGTCGAACGGGTGCACCAGCAATGCGTCGTCGCCGAGGACCTCGCTCGCCCCGCAGGTCGGCGTGATCACCAGGACGGGGTTGCGCCGGCCGACCGCCGAACACTCGAACGCCGTCAGGTTCTGCCCGTCGATGACGGAGTTGACCAGGACAACGTCGGCGCGGGCGAGGCAGCCGAAGGTGAGCCGGCGGTCGTCGTCGATGAGCAGCCGAACCCGCTCGGCGCCGATGCGCTCGTTGGCGCGGGCGACGGCGGCAGCGACCCGGTCACGGTAGTCACGGTTCGCGGCGATGCCGAGCCGGTGTGGCTGGAGCCGGACCAGCAGCCGCGCGTCGAGGCCCCCGGGCGACGTCACGGCGTGCTCGAACGCCTGCACCGCCCGGTCGGCGTTCTTGATCGGATCGGTCCGCCCGGCGTGCACGAGCAGCGGCCCGTCCGCGACCCAGGCCTCCAGCTCGGCGGGCCATCGCCGGTCGAGTGCATCGACGGCGTCGGCGCCGTAGCTGAGCGGCTCGACGGCGACCCGGGTCGTGCGTCCGTGGTGGTGCACGGTGGCGGTGTCGTGGTCGACCACCGCGCCCGGAACGAACTCCTCGACGCAGCGCAGGAAGCGCCGCCGCCAGCGCTCCGCGAAGACCGCGACGACGTCCGCCGCCAGGACCCCGGCCATCAGGTCGGCCACGACGTGGCCGGGCAGCATTGCCAGCTGGTCGGGGCCGGGCCAGGCGATGTGGTGGAAGTACAGGATGCGTGCCCGCGGGTCGGCCGCGCGCAGCCTCGCCGGAACCAGGCTCAGCTGGTAGTCCTGCACGAGGTACGCGGCCCCGGCACGGTCGCAGCGGCGCAGCAGCGCGCCGGCGATGTCGTCGTTCAGCGCGTGCAGCGCCGCCCACGCCGGCTCGGTCGCGGGCCCGAACGTCGGCTCGGTCGCGCCGTCCCAAAGCCCGTGCATCGAATGCCACAACAGCTCGGTCACGTGGCCGTAGTGGGCCGGGTCCAGGGTCTGCGGTGCGTGCTCGACGAGCTGCAGCGCGATGTCCCGGCCGCCGGCCGAACGGACCACGAGACCGTCGGGGTGCCGGCGGGCCATCTTGACATCCGCCTCCGTCGCGGCGCTCGCCACGACGGTCACGTCGAAGGTGCCGGCGATGTCGCCGGCGACGCTGCCCGTGCTGCCGTTGAGCCGGGCGACGATCGCACCGTCGACGACCTCGTGGGCGACGGGAGCGGCCTTCGCCGCGACGAGCACGGGCGTCCTGTTCGGCATGAGCGGTTCCCTTCCTCGGTGCGGTCCTAGAATCCCGTCCGGTGGCCGGTCACGTGCTCGCCCTCGAGCACGATCGCGTCGCAGACCTCCGCCCCGGCGGCGACCGATGCGCCCGGCAGCACGACGCTGCGTCGCACGGTGGCGCCGTGCTCGACCGTGGCGCCGGGGTAGACCACCGACTCCTCGACGCGCCCCTCGACGGTGTCCGCGGCGCAGAGCGTGTTCAGGATCCGCAGGTCCGCCGTGGTGGTGAGCCGCATCGCCGATCCGGGCAGCGTGCGGGGCATGTCGTGCGGCCGCAGGGTCGGCCGGTCGCCGAGCAGCCGCAGGTGCGCGCGGTGGTACCGCTCGACCGTGCCGATGTCCTCCCAGTACGAGTGCACCGGGAAGCCGGCGATCCGCTCGCCGTTCGCGAGCATGGCCGGGATGACGTCCCGGCTCAGGTCGTGCTGCCACGCGGTGTGTCGCAACGTCTCGAGGTAGCGGGCGAGCACGGCCCGATCGAACAGGCAGAAGGCGCTGAAGATCAGGTTGCTGGTCGGCTCGGCCGGCTTCTCGACGAACGCGGTCAGCCAGCCGTCCGCGTCGAACTCGACCATCCCGAACAGCTTCACGTACTCGGGCAGGATCTCCTGGAAGCCGATCGTCAGCGCCGCCCCGGTGGCCCGGTGGTGGGCGAGCATCGGGCGGTAGTCGTAGTTGTAGACGTGGTCGGCGTGCAGGACGAGTACGTCGCGGAACCGGTCGGCGAACACGAACTCGGCGTTGGTGAGCAGCGCGTCGGCGGTCCCGTGCTCCGGCGGGCGCGGCGGCAGCTGCGCGACGTCCTGGCCGGCGTCGATCACGGCGTCGTGCGGGCCCAGATGGATGTGCATCCGGC
Organism: Dactylosporangium sp. NPDC048998; assembly: GCF_043197855.1. Classification (NCBI taxonomy): domain Bacteria; kingdom Bacillati; phylum Actinomycetota; class Actinomycetes; order Micromonosporales; family Micromonosporaceae; genus Dactylosporangium; species Dactylosporangium sp. NPDC048998. The sequence continues at coordinate 54,353 of NZ_JBICTV010000011.1, read as the reverse complement.
CGGGCAGCTCCCAGTGGGTGCGCAGGTACCGGATGAGCCGTTGCTCGTTGAAGTGCGACAACAGCAGCACCTCGGTGAGGCCCGAGCCGAGCGCGTTGGCGATGCTGAAGTCGACGAGATGGCACTGGCCGCCGAACGGCACCAGGGGCTTCGGGCGCTGCCCGGTCAGCGGGCCGAGCCGGTTGCCGCGGCCGCCGGCCAGCAGTACCGCCCGCACGTCGTGCATCGGTGTCACCATGTCCGTCCCTCCGGCCGGTCGGCGGGCAGCAGTGAGCGCAGCAGCTCCACGCCGCGGGCAACGCTCTGGGCCCTGGGCAGCAGCACGTCCTCGTGCTCGACGTACACCACACCGCCGAAACCCTCGTCCAGCAGCGCCGCGACGACGGCCGGCCAGTCCAGCTCGCCGCAGCCCAGCGCCCGGAAGCGGATCGCGGGCTGCGGGCCGTAGCGGCTCCAGCCGGGTCCGGCCGGCGGCCGGGCACCTCGGGCGCGCTGCAGATCCTTGGCATGGACGGCGGCCAGGCGCTCGCCCCAACCGGTCACCGCCAGAACGGGGTCGTGGCCCATCGCCGCGAGGTTCGCCGGATCGATGCACAGGTCCAGCACGTCGCCGTCGGCGTGCGCCGCGTCCAGGACGAGTTCGGCGCTGGCCCGGTCGTAGATGATCTGCTTGGGATGCGGCTCCAGCAGGATGCGGATGCCCTCGGCGCGGGCCGCGCGCAGGATCGGCGCCGCGTGCTCGAAGAACTGCTCGACGTTGTGCTGCCAGCCGGAGGCCACGCCCGGCCAGGACAGCCACAGCGCCGGATCCGGGCAGCCGACGAGCAGCCGCACGGCGGGCACCCGCAGGTGCGCGGCGAGCCGGATGGCGCCGAGCGCGCAGGTGACCGCGTGCGCGCGCTGCTCCTGCGGGGAGCCGGTGGCGAGCGGGCCGGCGTAGGGGCCGTGCGGGCCGAGCAGCAGCTGCCCGTCGCGGCTGTTGCTCACGACGCCGACCCGCGTTCCCGCGAGGATCGAGGCCACGTCGTCGCGGTACCGGGCGTCGTCGTGACAGCGGCGGGCGTCGACGAGGCCGAGCGTCGTGTCGGTCGGCAGGTCCAGCCACAGGTCGCCGAGCGTGGCCGCGTGGCCGAGCGCGGCGGGCAGGCCGAGCGTGGAGTACGCCGCCAGGCAGAGCCCGACGGCAGGCACGGCGGCGCTGCTCACAGCCGGACCAGACGGGCGTGCGGGCGCAGCCCGGGCGGCAGGACCGGCCACCCGTCCGGGCCGGCGACGTGCCGCAGGGCCGCCAGGACGGCGGAGACCGGGTCGGGCACGTGCACCACGACCCCCGCCCCGGAGGCCGTGAGGCGGGCCTGCAGCAGCTCGCGCAGCTGCGGGCGGCCGGTGAGCAGGCCACCCAGCACGGCGACGCCGTAGGGCGCCGGCAGCTCCAGCCGCCCGGCCACGGCCCGGACCCCGAGGGCGAGCTCCTCGACGGCCTCGGCGACGAGCCGCGCCGCGACCGCGTCGCCGTCGAGCCAGGCCGAGCAGACCAGCGGTGCGAGTGCTGCGAGCGGCCGCTTCGGCGACGCGCCGAGGGCCAGGCCGCGCGCCAGGTCGGTGACCTGCCGCCCGGCGTGGGCGGCCAGCAGCGCGGTCAGCTTCGTCGCCGGACCGCGACCGTCGCCCGCGCGCACCGCCGCCCGCAGCCCACGCAGGCCGAGATCGAACGCGCTGCCCTCGTCGCTGCCGAGGTACTCGCAGCCGCCCGCCCGCGCGGTGGCACCGTCGGCCCGGGCGCCGAAATGGCCCGAGCCGGTGCCGCACACGACGGCGACCCCCGTCCCGGCGAGCGCCGGCACGCCCCACACCATCGGCACGAGGTCGTTGGACAGCACCAGGTCGGCCGCCGGCGCGCCGGCGCGGCGCAGCCGTTCGGCCTGCGCGTCCACGGTGTCGGCGTCGACCGTCGCACCGGCGAACCAGCCGGCCCACCGTCCGGTCAGCCGGTCGCGCAGATCCGCGCACAGCGCCGCGAGCGTCGCGTCCGCCCCGGCACCGCTGGATGCCGGGTTGACGGTCGGGTAGCAGGCCGTCCAGGTGGCGCCGTCGGCGGCGGCGCACCGCACCCGGGTGCCGCTGCCGCCGGCGTCGACCGCGAACCAGCCGTCGGGCCGCGTCATGCGCCCACCATCCGCCGCAGGCCCTCCGTGGGGGTCGCCGGCGGCCACGCACCGGGCACGAGCGCGGAGAAGTCGCTGCTGGAAAGGCTGGAGTACCGCGGCCGGGACGCCCACGTCGTGTCCCGGCGCAGGCAGGGCCTGACCAGATTGGGGTCGGCGCCGGCGACGGTGTACGCCAGCCGCGCGAAGTCGTAGCGGCTCAGCTCCTGCGGGCCGGCCAGGTGCTCCACGCCGGCGCTCGCGGCGTGGGTCTGCGCGATGGCCGCGACGACGTTCGCGACGTCGTCGACGTGCACCGGCGTGAACGACTGGTCGACGGGGGCCCGGAAGGCCTCGCCGGCGGTGGCCGCCGTCAGGCAGCGCTGCGCGTATGTCGCGCGGTGAGCCGGACCGGCGTCGCCGTACACGAGGCTGACCCGAAGGACCCGGCCGCCGGCCGCCAGCACGACCCGTTCGGCGCGGGCCTTGATCCGTCCGTAGGCGTTGTGCGGCTCGATCCGGTCCGACGGCCGGCGATGACCCTGCCGGCCGGAGAACACGTTGTCGGTCGAGACCATCAGCAGCTGCGCGCGGGTGGTGGCGCCGAGCGCGGCGAGCGTCTCCGCGACGCCGACGTGGACCTCCCCGGCGGCCTCCGGGTGGTCCTCGATCCAGCTCACGTCGCTCGGCCCGTGGGTGAGCACGATGCACCGCGGTGCGCGGCGGCACAGCTCATCGCGCAGGGCGGCGCGCTCGGCCGGGACGCTCAGGTCATGGCGCAGGTGCGTCGCCGCCGCGCCCGGGTCCGGCCCGGCCGAGCGCGACACCGTCCAGACCGGATGCCCGGCCCCGGCGAGCCGGGCCCGGACCGCCGCGCCGATCAGGCCACAGCCGAGGATGGCGGTGCTCATCGGAGCGAACCGGCGAACTCGCCGATGCGAGCCGAGACCGCGGCCCGGATCTCGTCCGTCGACACGTCGTCGGCGATGACCACCTCGCCGAGGGCCGTGGGCAGCACGAAGCGCAGGCTGCCGTCGCGGATCTTGCGGATCTGCTCCAGCGCCCCGATCAGGTCCTCGACCGCGACGTCGACCGGCAGCTGGCTCAGGCTGATCGGCAGCCCGATGTCGCGGAGCAGGCCGACCATGCGCTCGAGCCCGTCGGTCGGCAGCAGCCCGCGCCGCTCGGAGGTGAGGGCGGCGGCGACGATGCCGACGGCCACGGCCTCGCCGTGCAGCACCGGGCCGTAGCCGGTGACCGTCTCCAGGGCGTGTCCGACGGTGTGTCCGAGGTTCAGCGGCCGGGCCAGGTCCCGCTCGTACGGGTCCCGCTCAACCAGCCGGCACTTGACCGACGTCGCGGCGTGGACCAGCCGCCGCAGCGCCTCGGGCTCGCGGGCGAGAATCCGCGCATGGCTGCGCTCGGTCAGCTCGAACAGCTCCGGCGAGGAGATGATGCCCTTCTTGACCGCCTCGGCGAGCCCGGAGCGCAGCTGGCGGTCGTCCAGCGTATCGATGTAGCCGATGTTCGTGACGACCGCCTTGGGCTGGTAGAACGCGCCGATGAGGTTCTTGGCGGTGTGGTGGTCGACGGCCACCTTCCCGCCGAGCGCCGCATCCACGTCGGCCAGCAGCGTCGTGGGCACGTTGATGTAGGGCACACCGCGCATGTAGACGCTCGCGACCCAGCCGACGGTGTCGACCACCACGCCGCCGCCCATCGCGACCACCACGTCCCGCCGCCGCACGGCGCCGGAGGCGAGCCAGTCCAGCAGCCGCGCCGCGGTCGCCATGCTCTTGCTGGCCTCGCCCGCCGGGAACGTGGTGGTGGACACGGCGATGCCGCGGTCGGCGAGGGCTCCGGCGAGCCGGTGGGCGTGCAGCGCGTGCACGGTGTCGTCGCTGATCAGGGCCACCCGCCGGTCGCCGACCTCGTCGGCCAGGCGCTCGAGCGCCTCGCTCTCGTCCACCGTGATGTGCACGGGATACCAGTCGGAGCGGACGGCGCCGCTGAGCAGCGGCTCCTCGGCGACGTCGGGGACGGCGAGGCGATCGGAGAACACCTGGTAGGCGCCAGCACCGTTCACCATCAGACCCCACCCCCGGAAGGAACGCGTTCGCCGATGCGCCGATGGGCGCGCGACGACCGCATCAGAAAAAGTGGACGGTCGCCGCGTCCGCGGTGCCGTATCCGCGGGCAATCGTGTCGATGCCTTCGGGCAACGTCAAGACACCGCCGCGTGAGGCATCCGGCCGGACGCGCGCGGTTCCGGGACCGTCGATCCGCCGAGTACGGTCGCGCCCGCGGCCCGGATTTCCGGTGATGCCGCAAGCACACGACTCGCGGAACTTCTACCGCTGGAGGCACTCGTGACCCCGGAAGAGCCCTGCGTCATCGGCATCAACTTCGGCCACGACGGCGGCGCTGCGCTGCTGACACCGACCACGATGGTGGCGATCGGTGAGGAGCGGCTCAACCGCAGCCGGTACTCGCCCGGCTGGCAGGCGTCGTTGCTGTACTGCCTGCGCGCCGCCGGCCGCCAACTGTCCGATGTGGACCTGTTCGTCGCCAGCAACTACGGGCCGCAGATCACCGTCGCGGAGACCGGCCTCTCCGCTCTCGGCGTCGAGGACAGCCGGGTGACGGTCGTGGACCACCACCTCTCCCACGCGTACACGGCCTTCTGCCTCAGCGACTTCGCTCAGGCGACGGTCGTCGTCGCCGACGGGGGCGGCAACAACACCGACACCGAGACGTACTACGCGGCGACGCCGGACGGGATCACCCGGCTGGGCGGCAACGATGCGGCACGCCCGCGGGCCGGCTCGCTCGGCGCCACGTACGAGGCGTTCACCGAGTACCTCGGCTGGAACTTCCAGGAGGCCGGCAAGACGATGGCCCTGGCCTCCTTCGGCGACCCCACGGTGCACCGCGGCACCCTGTTCGACGTGGCCGGCGGCCGCGTCACGGGCCGGCTGGAGCAGACGCACGCCCGCGGCGTCGTCGCCTACGCCCGCGCCAACGGCTTCGACTTCGGCCCGTTGGGCAGCCTCGGCCACGACCAGCGCGGCATCGACGCCGCCGCCCATCTTCAGGAGCAGCTCCAGATCGCGCTCGTTGCCCTCGTCGAACAGCACATCGCCGAGACCGGCCTCAGCGACGTGTGCATCGCCGGGGGAGTCGGACTGAACTGCGTCGCCAACGACGTCGTACGGCGGCTTCCGGCGGTCACCGGCCTGTTCGTGCCGCCGGCCGCCTCGGACCGGGGCCAGGCGCTCGGCAACGCCCTGTACGGCCTGCACCGGCTCACCGGGCAGCTGCCTCGGCCGGAGTTCCGCTCGGACTCCCTCGGCCGGTCGTACACCGACGAGGAGATCCGGCTGGCCCTCCGCCGGGATCCGCGCTCCGGGCTCGTCGAACGGCGGTTCACGCCGTTCCGCTGGCGCCGGGAGAGCGACATCGCCGCGTGCGCCGCCCAGCTCATCGCCGACGGCCGGCTCATCGGCTGGTTCACCGGCGGCAGCGAGCTCGGGCCGCGGGCGCTCGGCTACCGTTCGATGCTGGCGGACCCGCGCACCGTCGCCAGCCGGGACGCCCTGAACGACCGCATCAAGCACCGGGAGCCGTTCCGGCCCTTCGCTCCGGCGGTGCTCGCCGGTCGGGCCTCCGAGTGGTTCGAGCTCGACGTGCCCTCGCCGTTCATGCTGCTCGCCCCGAACGTCCGCCCGGAGTGCAGGGACGCGATCCCCGGTGTGGTGCACATCGACGGTACGGCCCGGGTCCAGACGGTCGATCCCGCGGTGGCGCCGCAGTTCGGGTCGCTCATCGAGCACTTCGAGAAGATCACCGGCGTCCCGGTGGTGCTCAACACGTCGTTCAACGACCGCGAGCCCATCGTTGAGACCCCGGCGGATGCGCTGGCCACCTTCGAGGCCAGCGACCTCGACGCGCTCTGCCTGGGCGACTACCTGGTGGAGAAGGAGTGAGCGTTCAAGTGCGGAAAATCCGCAGTTGAACGCCGAGCGGCCTGCGTATCAGTCCTTCCACCGCGACGGGCTCTGTGGGTAGTCTCCAGCCCTCCGTCGGTACCGGCCAGCTGCGGAAGGAACCTGGATGGTGACAGGCATGGCGTGGTGGCCGCTGACGTACGCGCAGCGCGCGAGACTCGTCCGCGACCAGGTGCGCGGGCCGGTCCCGTTCAATCTCAACGTGACCTTCGACGTCGACGGGCACATCGACGAGGCGGCGCTTCGCGCGGCGCTCGGCCGGCTGATGTCGAGCCATCCGATGCTCCGTGCGCACCTGAGCCCGGACGCGGCGGGAATGCTCGTGCCCGCCACGTGCGAGCCCGACCTCGTAGTCCGGGCGGGCCTCACCGCGGACGAGGTCGAGCGTGCGCTCGCCGAGCGCGGCGACCGGTTTCCCGATCGCCGGCGCCCGCCGCTGTGGTCGTGCCAGCTGCTCAGCACGGTCGACGGACGCCAGGTGCTGGCGTTCACCTTCGATCACCTGGTGATGGACGCCGGCTCGATGTCCATCGCGTTGCGGGACTTCGTGTCCGGTGCCGTCCGCGACGGCGACCCCGCCGGGGCCGACGCCTACGGCGCGTTCGCCGCCGACCAGCAGGCGCGCTACGGCTCCGGTGCGGCGGACGCTCTCGCCTATTGGCACGAGCACCTGCGCGGTACCGCGCTGAACCGGCCCGTTGTGCCGAGCTTCTGCCTGGACCCCAAGGGCCCGCTGGCGGGGAGGCGGCAGGCGGTGACCGTCGCGTTCGACGCCGGGCAGCGGTCATTGGTCGCCGCGGGTGCGGCGAGGCATCGCGTCACCCTGTTCGTGCTCTATCTGGCGGCCGTGGCGGCGGTACTGTCGAAGGTCTCCGGCGAGCGGGACATGACCATCAGGGTGCTGACGAGCGGGCGCCGACCGCAGTTCGCCGAGACGGTCGGCTGGTTTGCCAACATGGTGCTGCTGCGACTGTCCGATGTGGACGTGGGCGACCAGGGCCGGCTGGTCGCCACCGTGCGCGGCACCTGGGCCCGGCAGCTGCCGCACCAGACCGTGCCGTATCAGCTCGTCCTGAAGCACATCGAGCCGGAGCGGACGATCACCGATTACCGGCCCTCCGTGGTCACGGTGAACGCGCTCACGGTGGGCCCGCCGCTGCGGTTCGGCGACGCCCGGCTGGTCGGCCGGCCCGACGCGGGCGGCGCCGGCGAGGAACCGGGCCTGCAGTTCGTCCTCATTTACGGCGCCGGCGTGATGGCCGTCGAGTGCTGGCACGATCCCGCGCGCTACGCCGCGGCCGACCTGGCGATGCTGCTCGACATGCTCAAGCAGCAGCTGCTCGACATGGCCGAAGCTCCCCGCGGCGCCGCTCGCGCGGCACGTACGGGGTGGCAACCAACTGCTTGATGAGCGGAGGCAACGTGTGGGTCTTGGGCATCAACTGGGAGTGGCACGACAGCGCGGCGGCGCTCGTCGACGGTGACGGGAACCTGGTCGCGTGCGTGGAGGAGGAGCGGTTCACCCGCGTCAAGCACGCTTGGAACACCTTCCCCCGCCAGTCGACGGCGTACTGCCTGGCCACGGCCGGCATCTCGTGGCGGGATGTGGACGTGGTGGCGGTGGGCTGGGACATGCCGCGCAACCGTCGCTGGTACTACCCGGCCCGTGACCGGCGCCGGCTGCTTGAGGCGATCTTCGGCGAGCCGGTCGGCCCCGGGGCGAAGCCAGAGGTGGTCTTCGTCGACCATCACCTCGCGCACGCGAGCTCGTCGTTCCACGCCTCGGGCTTCGAGGAGGCCGGCGTCCTCGTCGTCGACGGCAGCGGCGAGTTCTACTCCACCTCGATCTACTCGATGAGCCGGTCGACCGGGCACCGGCCGCTGCGCCATTGGCCTCGCGGCTTCTCCCTCGGCACGATGTACGAGGCCGCCACGCGCGCGATCGGGTTCGGTGAGCTCGAGGCCGGCAAGACCATGGGCCTGGCCTCCTACGGCGGCTCGGTGCCGAGTGAGGTGCTGCCGCTCGGCGACGTGATCGCCCAGGATCGGCCGTACTTCGACCTGCACGACGCGGCGCGGTACCAGACCTTCGTCGAGGCGTGGATGGAGTACCTGGCCAAGACGTACGAGCCGGTCACCCGGGGGCACGACGAACTGCACCTGGACCCGGTAGCGGTCGCGATCGCCGCCGGCGTCCAGCGCACCGTCGAAGAGGCGCTGCGGGCGCTGCACACCGAGACGGTCTGCCTGAGCGGCCAGAGCCAGGTCTGCCTGGCCGGTGGCGTCGCGCTCAACTGCGTGGCGAACGGGCGGCTGCCCGAGCCCATCTACATCCCGCCGTTCCCGCACGATTCAGGCGTCGCGATCGGTGCCGCGTGGACGGTGAACCCGCCGAAACATCCGCAGCTGCTCGCGTCGCCGTACACCGGCACGATGCTGCAGCCGAAGTCCGCGGCCGAGCTGCGCGACAGCGGCCTGGAGGTCACCGAGTACACGCCGGAGGCGGTCATCGACCTGTTGCTGCAGCAGCAGATCGGCGCGGTGGCCGAGGGGCGCGCCGAGATCGGGCCAAGGGCGCTGGGGCACCGCTCGATCGTGGCGCTGCCGTCGCAGGAGCGGCAGCGCGACATCATCAACGCCCGCAAGGGACGCGAGCCGTGGCGCCCGCTGGCGCCGGTGACGCTGCCGTCGTACGCGCCGATGCTGTGGCCGACCCAGGGCAACCGCGAGCGGTACATGGTGGGCAACACGGTGGTGTCCAGCCACGGTCGCGAGGTGATGCCGGCGACCGTCCATGTCGACGGCACCACGCGGCCGCAGGTGCTGCAGCCCGGCAGCGCGCCGGCGCTGGAGGGTCTGCTCGCCGGGATGGAGGCGGCCGGCATCCCGCCCGTGCTGGTGAACACGTCGCTGAACATGCGCGGCAAGCCGATCGCCGACACGGCCGACGACGTGCTGGAGACCTTCCACGACGTCGGGCTGGACTTCGTGGTGCTCGGCGACGCGCTGATCCGGCGCGCGCCCGGCGGGGCGGATCGTTGACGCCCCGGGCCGCCCGCGCGCCCAGATACAATTCGTTACCCTGCGTAGTGAGGACGCGTAATGACTGAGTTCGATGTACTGGTGATCGGTGGGGTGGGCGTGGACACCATCATCCGGGTCCCGGACCTGACGATTCCCCCGGGTGACAACCTGCCCGTCCCGCCGATCGTGGACTACGTCGCCCACTCCGGCAACGGCGTGGCGCTCGGCTTCCACGCGCTGGGGCTGCGCACCAAGTTCGTCGACTTCCTGGGCGACGACCAGCAGGGCGAGCTGATCCGTAGGCGCTACGACGGCGTCGGCCTCGACTTCGCCAGCCTGCCCGCCCCGAACGGCACCCCGCGCAGCGTCAACCTGGTCGACACCGCCGGCCGGCGATTCTCGTTCTACGACGGCCGCCACCCGGCCGGCCTGACCCTTCCGCGGGAGTTCTACCTGCCGCTGCTGGAGCGGACCCGGCACGCGCACATCGGCGGCCGGGACATGGCCGCGTTCGCCGACGCCCGGCGGCTCGGCGTCACCACGTCCTGCGATATCCACGCCTGGGACGGCGTCGCCCAATGGGCGCTGGACTGCGCGAGCCAGGCCGACATCGTCTTCCTGAGCTCGGCCGCCGCGCCGGAGAAGATCGACGACCTGATGCGGACCATCCTCGACGCCGGCGTCGCCGAGCTCGTCGTTGCGACCGAGGGCGACGCCGGCTGCCGCGTGCTGACCCGGGCCGAGGGGCAGGTACGCCGCTTCCCGACGGTGGAGCCGGAGCGGCCGGTCGTGGACAGCAACGGCGCCGGCGACGCGTTCAGCACCGCCTTCATGAGCCGCTGGTTCGCCGGCCGCCCCGTCGAGGAGTGCGCGCTCGCGGGGGCGGTCTCCGGGGCGTTTGCGTGCGGCGCTCACGGCACCCATGAGGAGCTGATCTCGGCGGAGCGGCTGGCGCAGGCGGTCGAGCGGGCCGGGCAGACGCCGCGCTGGCGCGACGGCCGTCCCGACACCGCCTGACGCCGGCGCCCGGTCGTGCGGCCGCGGACGGCGAGCGGCCGCACCGCGGCGTCACGGCCGGGCCGGCCCGGCGAGCGCGGCGGCGATGCCCGCGTGGACCTCGCCGAGATCCTCCGCGTCGAACAGGTCGGTCAGGTCGACCTCGACCCCCCAGCGCTGGGCCACCGCGGCGGCGAGCGCGGTGAGCGTGGCGGAGTCGGCGCCGAGCGCGAACAGGTTCGCCGCGGCCGTCGGCGCCGAGCCGGGCAGAAGCTCGGCGCACAGCGCCAGCAACGCCGCGAGGGTCGGCTCGGCGGCGGTGGACCGGGGCGGTTGCGTTGCGGTCATTTGGACTCCCGATTCGACGACGCGGCACGTGGGCGCCGCGCGCCCTCCCACGGATGATGGCGCAGGAAAGGACCGGCCGTGAAGCTGCTGCTCGCGCAGAACATGTACTACCTGCCCTCGCGCGGCGGGGCGAACAAATCCAATCGGCTCATCATGGAGCGGCTCGCCGAACGCGGGCACGACTGCCACGTGGTCGCGCCGCTGACCGGCCAGGCGGACACCGTCGACCCCGACGAGCTGCCCGGCTACCTCCAGTCGCTCGGCGCCCGGCTGCTGGAGCGATCGGCGGCCTCGCTGACGTACGTCCGGGCCGGCGTCACGGTGCACGGCGTCCTGCGCGGCCGCGACCTGTCCCGCACCACCGCGGCGCTGCTCGGGGCGCTGCGTCCGGACTGGGCGCTGGTCTCCAACGACGACCCGGGCATGATGCTGCTGTCCGCGGCGCTGCGCGGCGCGCCCCGCGTGCTGTACCTGGTGCACACCGTGCCGCAGCTGCCCTTCGGGCCGCGCTCGTTCTTCGCCAACGCGGCGTCCACGGCGATGATCCGCCGCACCACCGGCGTCGTGTCGGTCAGCGAGGCGACCCGGGACTACGTGCAGCGCTGGTCCGGCATCCCGTCCGAGGTCGTCTACCCGGACGTGTACTCCGGCGTGCCGCTGCGCGAGCCCGACCCGGCCCGGCAGCGCTACGTCACGCTGATCAACCCGTGCGCCTACAAGGGCATCGACATCCTCCTGCAGCTGGCCGACGCCCTGCCCGGCGTGCCGTTCCTCGCCGTGCAGGGCTGGGGCACCAGCGAGGCGGACCGGGCGGAGCTGCATCGGCGCCCCAACATCCGCGTCGAGCCGGGAACCGACGACGTCGACGAGATCTACGGCCGGACCCGCGTGCTGCTGATGCCCTCCCTGTGGGACGAGGCGTTCGGCTACTGCAGTGTCGAGGCGATGCTGCGGGGCGTGCCGGTGCTGGCTGCCGACGTGTGCGGCCTGCGCGAGGCGAAGCTGGGCGTCGACCACCTGCTGCCGGTCAACCCGATCGAACGGTACCCGGCAGACGCGCGGACGTTCCTGCCGCGGGGCGAGGTCCCGGTGCAGGACGTCACCGCGTGGCGACGCGCGCTGGAGGCCCTGCTCGGCGACGCCGAGCTGTACCGGAGCCTGTCGGCGCGGTCCCGCGCGGCCGCCCGGGCGTTCGTCGACGGCCTGGACCGGGACGCGATCGAGGGGTGCCTGCGGCGGCTCACGAGGGCCGCGGCGCCGGCCGCCGGCGGGCCGCCGGCGTGAGGCCCCTCGCCGGGGTCAGTTGCCGGCGCTTTCGTACCGTCGCAGCCCCGTGCGGAACACGAAGAGCGCCACCGCCAGGCACAGGGCGGCCACGACGGGCGTCAGCAGGCCCAGCCAGGGTCGCGTGCCCATGCCCATGACGAAGCCGACCGGAAAGACCGTGACGAAGGCGAACGGCACCACGACGCCGAGCACCACCTTCAGCGCCGGCGGATAGATGCTGATCGGAAACCTGGCCAGGTCGCCCACCTGGTGCACGGCCATGGCGAAGTGGGGGTTCGGGCTGCTCAGCCAGAACGAGACGCAGTTGGTGGCGAGGTTGATCGCGAGCTTGATGGTCACCGCGCTGAGCAGCAGCACGAGGCCGACGAGCACCCGCGCCGGCGACCAGGCGATGCCGGCGTTGACCAGCGCCGCGCCGATCATGATGCCGCCGGTCACCACGTTGGTCAGCCCGTTGACGCCGACCTCGGCACTGGTGACCTGCAACACGACCGGATACGGCCGGACCAGCAGATAGTCCAGGGAGCCGGTGTTGATGGCCTCCGCGATGCGCCAGGTGCCCTCGAAGCACAGCGACCCGACGCCCTCGGCGACCGCGAGGAGGCCGAACATGGCGACCACCGCCCAGTAGGACCAGCCGTTGAGCGCCGGGACCCGGGCGAAGAGCGCCGAGATGAAGACCAGGTTGACGACCTGCGTCAGCAGCGTCCCCGCCGCCATGATCCAGAAGTCGTACTCGTACTCCATCAACGCCCGCAGGTGCAACGACAGCAGTTGGAGGTACAGCCGTACCGCCCGCGCGAGAGTCATCCGCCGTTCACCGTCAACTGCCGCACCGCCACCCTCCACAGCGCCTTGGCGCCGACCCAGAGCACGATCGCCCAGCCGGCCTGCACGACCACGAACAGCAGGGCGCGCCAGCCCGTCAGCTGCCCGACGAGGATCAGGCCGGGCGTGGAGGTGATGCCGGCGAACGGCGACCATGTCGCGGCCGTGCGCAGCCAGTGCGGCAGGAACGCCAGCGGCACGAGCGCGCCGGACAGCAGGTTGACCACGGCGATGCGGGCCCAGTGCACGCCCATGTAGTTCTGGGTCCAGAAACAGGCGAGCCCGCAGCCGTACAGCACCAGGAACTTCAGCACGACCAGCAGAGCGAGGCTGACGACGAACAGCGCCGTCTCAGGCCCGGCCGGCCGGGGGACACCGCCGAAGAGCAGGACCGTCGCCAAGGCGACCATGAGCACGACCCCGGCCTCGATCCACAGGCCGCCGAGCATCTCGGCGAAGCGTGCCTCCTGATACCTGACCGGTTTGAGGATGTCCAGCGCGACCAGGCCGCTGCGGATGCGGTGCGCCATGCGCATGTCGACGAACAGCCCGGCCAGCGCACCCGAGGCGAACGCGACGAGCAGATAGGCTCGCATCTGCTCCCAGGTGTATCCGTTCATCGAGCGCCCGGCCAGCAGCTCGTGCCAGACCGCCATCATCGCCACGAACTGGAACAGCACCGCGAACAGGCTGAGCACGAACGTCAGGCGGTAGCGCAGCGCATTCTTCGCGCTGATGCGCGCCAGCGCGAGGTAGCGCTTCACGGCGTACCGCCGCGGCCGGCGCCGGCGAAGGCGATGTCGCCGGCGTAGACCCGCCGGATGACGTCCTCGATGCCCGGCTCGTCGAGGCGGAAGTCGACCACGTCGACCAGGCGGCCGACGGCGTTCACCACGTGGCCGGCGGTCAGCGCGAACCGGTCGAAGCGCACCGTCAACCGGTCCGGGGCGGCGTCCGGCTCGACCGTGGCACCGCTCAGCGCGGCCCGCACCGCGCCGGCGTCGACGGCGGAGCCCGTCTGCAGATGCAGCACCCGTTCCCGCGCGAACTCGTCCTTCACCGCGCCGAGGTCGCCGTCGAAGATGATCCGGCCGCGGTCGATGATGACCAGGCGCCGGCAGAGGTCCTCGATGTCGGCCAGGTCGTGACTGGTCAGCATGATGGTCGTGCCGTCGTCGCGCAGTTCCCGCAGAAAGGCGCGGACGCGGTCCTTCACCGACAGGTCCAGGCCGATCGTCGGCTCGTCGAGGTAGAGCACGCGGGGGCCGTGGATGAGTGCGGCAGCCAGGTCCACCCGCATGCGCTGGCCGAGGGACAGCTTCCGGCCGGTCACCGCCATGAGCTCCGCGATCTGCAGCACCTCGTCGAAGCGGCGCATCCGTCGCGCGTAGGTGCCCCGGTCGACCCCGTAGAGGTCGCGCAGCATGCCGAGCGAGTCGGACACGGGCAGGTCCCACCAGAGCTGGGTCCGCTGGCCGAACAACACGCCGAGGTCGTGCGCGACGGCCATGCGGTTGCGCTGCGGCACCAGCCCGCCGACCCGGACCTCGCCCGACGTCGGCTCCAGGATGCCGCTGAGCAGCTTGACGGTCGTGGACTTGCCGGCGCCGTTCGGGCCGACGTACGCGACGGCCTCGCCCTCCTCGATGGACAGCTCGACGTGGTCGACGGCGATGTGCTCGACGGATCGGCGGCGCACCAGGGCCCGCACCGCGCCGGCCATTCCCGGCTCACGTTCTCGCCGGCGGAACACCTTGACCAGTTCCCGGGCCTCGACCAGCGCCATAGAACCTCCTCGACGACCGGGCATCGCGATCCATGCGAATGCGCCTGGCGCGAAATTGATACCACGGGCGGCACTCATGCACATCCATCGCGTGTGTCGCCACCGCGTTGCCGCTCATGTATCGTCCACGTCGTCGCCGGCCGACCTTAGATTCTTCAGGGCCGGACTTGAGGCGGCGGCGCCGTGGGCGACCGGCTGCACGCGCAATTCCCTGGAGTGTTCGATGACCACGCCAAAAATGACTGACCGCGAACGGCGCCAGTATTTGACGGCGGTATTCGCGGACGTACTCGACCGGCCGCACCTCGATCTCGGAGATGATTTCTTCGCATTGGGCGGCGACGATGCAAAGGCCGGTGAACTCGTGCGCCGGGTCCGCCGGGAGTGGGGCGTCGACCTCGACCGGCCGGTGCTGCGCGAGCATCCGACGGTCGCCGGCCTGCTCGGGTTCCTGTCCGCCCGCTATCCACTGCCGGATCCGAAGGTCGTCCTGGCGCTGCGCCGCCAGGGCGGGCAGCCGCCGCTGTTCTGCCTGCACGCCGGAAGCGGCTTCGGGGTGCCGTACATGGGCCTGCAGCCAAACCTGGACGCCGACGTGCCGGTGTACGCGCTGCAGGCGCGCGGGCTGGTCGGCGACCTTGAACTGCCGGCCTCGCTGGACGAGATGGCCGACGACTACACCGAGCAGATCCGCCGCGTGCGGCCGCACGGCCCGTATCGGCTGCTCGGCTGGTGCCTCGGCGGCCGGCTCGCCTTCGAGATCGGCTGTCGTCTGCGGGCCGTCGGTGAGCCGGTCGAGCTGGTGGCGCTGCTGAGCGCCTTCCCGCCCGACGGTGCGCCGCTGCCCGACGCCGAGGTCATGCTCCGCAATATGCTGACGCCCCCGGCTCTCGCCGAGGCGGATCCGGAGCTGGCCGCCCTCTGCCGGCTGCCGCTCGACCACGCCGCTCTGCACGAGTACTTTCAGCGCACCGCCCACCCGATGCGCCGGTTCAACGCGCGGTCGCTGGCGGCGACGTTCGAGGTGTACCGCAACAACGAACGCCTGGTGCGCACCCCGGTGCGCCGCACCTTCGACGGCACGCTGCTGTGCCTGGTGGCCGCGCAGCACGAGCCGGCGGCCGCCGTCGCCGCCTGGAGACCGTTTGTGACCGGCGAGGTCGACGCCCGCCAGCTGCCGTGCCGGCACGGCGAGATGATGGAACCGGAGCCGTTGCGCGCCATCGGCGCGGTGCTCAGTGCCGCATTGCGGCCGCACGAGGGAGACCACGGGGAGGAAACGGATGAGTGAGCTCGCGCCGCAACGCGTCCGGGAGGCGTTCGCCGGCATGTGGAACGAGATCCTGGGCGCCTACCCGGCCGACGACGACGACTTCTTCGAGTCGGGCGGCGGTTCGATGGAGCTCGTCACACTGCTCGTCGTGGTCGGCGAGCGGTTCGACGTCTCGATGTCGATCGACGAGCTGTTCCCCGACGACTTCACCTTCCACGTCGGCGTGCGGGCGATCGCCGCCGCGATGAGGGTCGGCGCGGCGGAGTGACCGGCTTCGTCCTGTGCGCCCACGGCAGCCGCGGGGACGTCGATCCCTTTCTGGCCTTGGGCGCCGAGCTCGCCCGCCGCTTGCACGACGTCGTGGTGATGACGCACGCCCACTACGGCGACGCCGTTCGTGCCCGGGCACTGCGGCTGCGGGCCGTGGACGACGTCGAGGGCTACCAGCGGCACCTGCGCCGGACCCGACGGCTGATCGCGCCGGGCGCGAGGTCGATGCGCGACTATTACGCGGACGCCGAGCTGTTCCTCGACCGGGTGTCCGTGGCCGGCGGCTTCGACCAGATTCGCTCGGAGCTGCGGGCGCTGCTGCGCGAGCCGGACGGGGTCGTCATCGTCGGCCGGCTGACCTCGGCGATCGCCGGTCAGATGGCCGCCGAGGCGACCGGCGCGGCGCTGTGCCTCGTTTCGCTGTCGCCGTTTCAGTCGGCGACGGCGCCCGTCACCGCGATGCACCTGGCGCGGGCGGCCGGCGGCCCGCTCAACGACATCCGGCGCGAGTTCGGCCTGCCCGAGGTGCACGACTGGTCGGCGTGGCTGCTGCGGGCCGATCTCAGCGTCGGCCTGTGGCCGGCGTGGTTCGACGAGGCGGGCCGGCGCGCCCCGACGGGCACGCTGCTCACCGGCTTCCCGTTGGCCGACGACGAGCCGGGGTACGCGCCGCCACCGCCGATGCCCGTTGATCGGCGGGAGGACGTCGTCCTGGTGACCGGCGGCACCGGCCGGATGCTCCACGACGACTTCTACCCGGCGGCGATCGCCGGCGTGGCCGCCGCGGGCCGGCGGGGCATCGTCGTCACGCCGCATCGTGACCTGCTCCCCGCCGTCCTCCCGCGGGGGGTCGTGCACGTCGAACGCCTTCCGTTCGCGGCGGTGATGCCGACGGTCGCCGCCGTGGTGCACCACGGCGGGATCGGGACCATGGCCCGTGCCCTGTCGGCGTGCACTCCGCAGCTGGTCCTGGCCGACGGCGGCGACCGGCCCGACAACGGCGGGCGGCTGCAGCACCTCGGCCTGGCGGCGTGCCTGACCGCCGGCGACTGGTCGCCGCCGAGGATCGCGGACGAGATCCGGCGGATGACGGCGGCCCCCGCACCGGAGGGGCTCGTCACGGCGGCCACGGCGCGGACCTCGCTGGAGCTGCTGGCCGACCGGCTGACGGCGATTGAGCCGGTCGGTTCGCCGGTGGCGCACCGGGCGCGCTCCTAGGGGCATGATGGCGATCGCGAGGACGTCGATGAACGGGTCCGGCACCGCACTGTTCGACCTGCTCGGATCCGGTGCGGCGCTCGAGCGCTACCCCGAGGTCCAGGCACTGCTGGCGGGAGTGCCGCCGGAGGCGCTGACCCGGGCCGGGCGCATGCTCAGCAGGCTCGACCCCCAGGAGATACACCGCCGCCACCCGGGCGTTCCCGTCGCCACGGTGGCCATCACGGGGCACGGCACGCTCAACGACCTCGTGCCCGAGCTGACCGTGCAGCTGGCCCGGCACGGCATCGCGCTACGCCCCCACCTCACGGCATTCGACTCGTACGTCTTCGAGCTGTCCGATCCGGCCAGCGGGCTGTACGCGGCGGACCCCGGCGTGGTGCTGTGCGTCCTGGACCCGGACGTCGTCGGCGACGAGCTGCCCTGTCCCTGGACGGTCGCCGACGTCGAGCGGTGCCTCGCCGCGAAGCTGGCCATTCTGGAGCGTCTGGTCGAGGTTTTCGAGGCCAACTGCGCCGGAACGCTCGTGCTGAACACGGTGCCGCTGCCGCGGCGCCTCGTGTCCCAGCTGGTCGACTACCGTTCCCGGGCCCGCCTGTCGGCCGCCTGGCGGGACGCGAACGCCGGACTGCTGCGCATGATGCAGGCTCACCCCCGCCTGGTCGTGCTCGACCTGGACCCGCTGGCCTCCGAGGGCGTGCCGGTCGCCGACGACCGGCTCCGCACGTACACCAACATCAACCTGTCGCCGGCTCTGCTCGCCGCCTACGCGCGAGAGGCCGGCCACCTGGTCCGTGGCGCGATGGCCAGGATCAAGAAGGTGCTCGTCCTCGACCTGGACGATACGGTCTGGGGTGGCGTGCTCGGCGACGACGGCCCCGACGGCATCGAGGTTGCCGGCACCTATCGGGGCGAGGCGTTCGCCGCCTTCCAGCGCGTCGTCAAGCAGCTCGGCTCGCAGGGCGTCCTGCTGGCCGCCGCGAGCAAGAACGAGCCCGGCGCGGTGGCCGGTGTCTTCGGGGGCCATCCGGACATGGTGCTGCGCGAGGCCGACTTGGCGGAGGTCCGCGCCAACTGGCGACCGAAGCCGGACAACCTCCGCGAGCTTGCCGCGGCCCTCAACCTTGGCGTGGACAGCCTCGTCTTCGTCGACGACAGCCCCTTCGAGTGCGATCTCATGCGCCGTGCCCTGCCGGGCGTGGCCGTGGTCCAGGTCGACGATGAGCCGGCGCTGCACGTCGACAAGCTGCTGCGCGACGGTTGGTTCGACACCCGAGAGGTCACCGCGGAGGACCGGATTCGGACCACCACCTATCGTCAGGAGCGCGATCGCTCGGACTTCCTGCAGCGGTTCGACTCCGTGCAGGACTACCTGCGCGCGCTGGGCCTGCGGGTCCAGATCGGCCCCGTGCGGGCCGCCGACGCGGCCCGCGTCTCGCAGCTGACGCTGCGGACGAACCAGTTCAACCTCACTCGGCTGCGCATGCAGCAGCACGACGTCGAGACGTTCGCCGGCGTCGCGGGCAGCGCCGTGCTGGCCATCCGGTCGGCCGACCGGTTCGGCGAGTCCGGCATCGTGGGCGCGGCCTTCGTGCGGGCCGACGGCGCCGACCTGCGGGTGGAGAACTTCGTGCTCAGCTGCCGGGTGTTCTCCCGCGGCATCGAACAGGCCGCCCT
The DNA here is from genome assembly GCF_043197855.1 of Dactylosporangium sp. NPDC048998. Lineage (NCBI taxonomy): Bacteria > Bacillati > Actinomycetota > Actinomycetes > Micromonosporales > Micromonosporaceae > Dactylosporangium > Dactylosporangium sp. NPDC048998. The sequence continues at coordinate 35,495 of NZ_JBICTV010000011.1, read as the reverse complement.
GGCCGCCGTGTTCGATCTGGCGCGGGTGCGCGGCCTGCGTTCGGTGGTCGGGCTGTACCGGGCCAACGCCAAGAACGCCGTCGTGGCCGACCTGTACCCGCTGCACGGTTTCCGGCCCGTCGCGGCGGACGGGGCGGAGCAGGTCTTCCGCCGGGACGCGGCGGACGGGCTCGAGCCGCCGGCCCACATCCGCCTCACCGTCGACCTGGAAGGGCTCCCGCTGTCATGACGATCGAGGAGTTTGTCGCCCTGCTGCACGACGAGATCGGTATGCCGGTCGCCGCGGAACATCTCGTCCGGGATCTCGACAGCGTTCCCGGCTGGGACTCCATGAACATGGTGTGGCTGGTCGCCGCCATGGAGGCGCGCACCGGCGTGCGCGTCGCGCTGCCCGAGGTGCTGCAGGCCGGAACGCTGCGCGCGGTCCATGTGCTCTACACCGGCGACCAGGCCGGTGCCTGAGGTATCTCAGCCGGCCGGATCGTCGACGCGATCGCCGAAGCGGTTGTACTCGTCAGCGACGCTGCGCGCGATGCGGGCGAGGATGTAGGCGCAGTGCGGCGGCACCGTGGCAAGCACCGTATCGGCGTCGTCCAGGCTGCGTCCGGCCTCGGCGAGCCACTGCAGCAAAGCTTCGCCGTCGGGCGAGCGCAGCGCGGGGTGCGCTCGGAGCTCCTCGACGGTCGGCGGGCGCGGTTGCGCCCGCCGCGCGGCTGGCGACCGGTCGGCGGCCGACGGGTTGGTGGCGAGCCCGTTCAGGACCGTCGGCGCGGGCGGGATCGCGTCGCGGCCGCCGACGGAGGGTTCACCCGCCGTGATGCGCCGGCGGACGTCGCGGACGGTCGCCGGGGACACGCCGGCGATCCGGGCGATCTCGCGGAGGGAGGCGCCGGGGTGCGCCATGACGGCCTCGGCGACCCGCCGGCGGTTGGCGGCGGCGTCGATCGGGCGGGTGCGGCCATCGCGACCCACGCGGGTGTTCAACTGCAGCACTTCCGCACTCGAACGTTGCCGCAGCCGTTTGACCGTCTTCGCCGACAGGCCCGTCGCCGCGGCGATGGCCCGGTCGGACCAGGCTGGCTGGCTCACGGCGATGCGGATCACCGCGGTCTCGCGGTCCGCCTTGGACAGCGGCAGCCCGTGGGTGATGTTGCTCCACACGCCGAGTACGAAGGCCTCGTCCTCGGTGCCGTCGAAGTACCGCACGCGTATGGTGCTCTGCCCGCGCAGGCGCGCCGCGCTGAGCCGGTGTGCCCCGTCGATGACTCGGCCGGTGCGCCGGTCGACGGTGATCGGCGGAAGCTCGGCGTCGATGTCTGCCAAGAGGCGGACGTGGTCGGGATCCTCCTTGAGTAGGCGTGGCGAGTCGCCCGGCAGAAGGTCGTCGATCGGCACCTGGTGGACGAGGGTGCCCACGGCGTTCGGTAGATCACTGACGCGTGCGGCGGCCATGGCAGCGGTTCCGCTCCGTCTCGTAGCGGTGTGATGGCGGGCCGTGACAGCCAAGCTGAAGAGTCAGTTTTCCGCAAGAACTAGCGCCTATTTGTGCAAGACAAGGTTGGACCGTTGCAAAGATCACGGTCCGTCAATACTATCCGTCAGCGAGTGCTCGGAGCTTGATCGTCATGTGGGCCAACGGGGAGGTCACGCAGCGATGCATGCTGGAAACGTCTGGACGGACGTCGGCAAAACCGGCGCGGTCATACGACAAATCGCGCTATTGCCGGTCGCCGCATTACTCGCGGAGGATTCGCCGCGGCTCGGCGGCCTTGACGAGGCGCATGCTCGGAGATTGGCCGAGTCCGGTGCGGATCTGCCGCCGATTTTGGTGGACCGCCGCACCTTGCAGGTCGTCGATGGAATGCACCGGCTGCGGGCGGCGCAGTTGCGCGGCGCCGACGTAATCGAGGCGAAGCTGGCGGACGTTCCGGAGGGTATGGCGTTCGTGCTGGCCGTGGAGGCGAACATCGCCCACGGCCTGCCGCTGTCGCTCGCAGAGCGTCGCAGTGCCGCGGAACGGATCATCGTGAATCAGCCGCTGTGGTCCGATCGGCTGATCGCACGGGTGACGGGCCTGGCGGCCAGGACGATCGGGGTTCTGCGCCGCCACGCCGAGGCGATGACGCACGGGCGGGTCGGCTTGGACGGCCGTGTCCGGCCGGAGGACCCCGCCGCCGCGCGCGTGCGCGTGGCCGAGTCGATCGCGGCCCGGCCCGATGCGTCGCTGCGCCAGATCGCGGCGTCGGCCGGCGTGTCGCCGGCCACGGCACGGGACGTGCGGCAGCGGCTGAAGCACGGCGACGGCCCGGTGCCGCAGGGCCTGGAGCAGCGTCCAGGGCCGCGACTCGTGCCGGAGCCGGCGGCCCGGCCGGGGGAATCACGGGCGTCGCGCCGGCAGCAGCCGGTGGTGAACCCACGGGCCGTCGTGGAGGGGCTGAAACGGGATCCAGCGTTGCGGTTCTCGGAGTCCGGCCGTGCGATCCTGCGGTGGGCCACGGCGGCGGTGGCCGTGCCGGAGCGGTCCGGAAACGTGCTGGCGAAGGTGCCCGCGCAGTGCCGTCCGATGGTTGCGGAGATGGCGCGGGCACACGCGCGGGAGTGGCTGTCGCTGGCCGACCGGTTGGAGCGGCGCGCCGCGGCCAGCGCGTAGGTGCCCGAGCGGCCTGCCGAACGACGACCGGTGGTGGACCGGCTGCGGCGGGAGGCCGCGGCGGATCTTGGCATCCCGGAGCGTCGGGTCCAGGGCGGGCTGCCCTGGCCGCCGGAGGCGTCTCGTTCTTCCCCGTTCGAAGCCTGCTGCTGCGCACGAGCCCGTCGCCGCTGCGCCGCTTCATCCATGCAGCGCCACAGGACCACCGGGCCAAAGACCGACACCCCGAAGAACAGCTGATACACGAACGAGCGATGGAACACGTAGTGTTGCATGAAGAGCAGGGTCAGGACCAAGCTTGCCGCAAGGAGAATCCGCAGCGTCCGCGATCTCCGAGATCGCATCCAAAGCCCCCCGCCATATCGGTGCTTCGATGTTATGGCGTGGTGGCGTCGCCGGCGCGTGTGTGCCTCCCGGGCGAGCGTCGCCAAGCGTCGTGATGACGTAGGAGCGATACAGTCCGCGAACGAAGTGGCAAGGCGCGGCGAGTTCCCGAGCGGCGCGCTGCGGCCGAAGGCCGCCTTGAAGGCGTACGGAACATGCTTACTCGCCGGAACCTCTTTGTAGCTCTCGCGACGGATTCATGGGTGGGATTCGGCCAGGAGTGGCGAAGTCCCCGGCTGCTTCATCGACTCGTTCCTGCTCAGCGGCGGCGTAGGCGGCGCTGAGTCGCTCGAAGGCGCCCGGGCCTTCGTGCGGCTTCGGCGGGGCGCCGAGGTGGCGAACGCGGAGCTCGTCCATGAGTTCCTCGATGAACGCCGGACCCTCATCGCGCATGAGCTGCTGCCGGTTCCGGAGCTCGGCGCTGCCGGAGCTCCAGTCGAGGCCCCAGTTGCCGAGAGCATAGATGATCGGCAGAGTCTGGATGCCGGCTTCAGTGAGGCTGAAGCGCGCGCGCTGCCCGCGGGCGGCGGTGCCGCGGGTGAGGATCCCCGCATCGATGAGCCGCTTGAGGCGGTCGGCGAGGATGTTCGAGGCGATGCCCTCAAGCGACCCGGTGAGCAGCGCGCGGAAGTATCGGCGGTCGCCGAAGATGACGTCGCGCAGCACGAGCAACGACCAGCGATCTCCGAGCACCTCGACGGCGGCGTTGATCGGACACCCGGACCGTGGTTCCACGACTCCTCCTTGACAGGTATTTCGCTCCCAATATAGTGGTTGCAGAATGCAAGCACTATGAGGAAGAGGAGATGATGGGTCGCTTCGTATATTGGATGAACGTGTCCCTCGACCTGCGGATCGAGCAAGTTCCGGGGGACGACGGTGCGGGCGAATGGCTTCGCATCGGCGAGGAACTGCACCGCGAGTTCAACGCGCGGGCGCGGGCGCTCGCGCTCATGGTCCAGGGCCGGGTCATCTACGAGACGATGGAGGAATATTGGCCACGAGCGCGCGAAGACGCGTCGCTGCCGGACGTCCTGCGTGAATACGGCGAGATCTGGACCGCAAAGCCCAAGGTGCTTGTCTCTCGCACCCGCCGCAGCGCCGATCACAACACCCGGATCATCGGCGGAGACGATGCGATCGAGAAGCTCGCCGCCCTCCGTGCCCAGACCGACGGCACCATCGGTGTGGGTGGCGCGGCGCTCGCCACACAGCTGCTCCGCGCCAAGCTGCTCGACGAGCTGCTGCTCTTCACCCATCCCGCGATCCTCGGCTTCGGCAGGCCGCTGTTCGACGAATACGACGTGCCGATCGAGCTTGACCTGCTCGAGCAGCGCTCGTTCGAGCAGGGCGTCACGATGCACCGCTACACGATCCGCAATGAGCTCGAGGCCAGCCCATGCTGAGGCAGGTCGCCGAGGGTGTGTTGGTCCATGGCAGCGAGTTCTGCCAGAGCAACGCCGTGGTCGTGCAAGGCCGGGCTGGGGTGTTGCTCATCGACGCCGGGATCCATGGCGACGAAATGGCCTGCCTCGCGAACGACCTGTCCGAGTTGGGTCAGACCGTGGCGGCGGGCTTCTCGACGCATCCTCATTGGGATCACCTGCTTTGGCACGCCGGGCTCGGCGCGGCGCCTCGTTATGGCACGGCCCGCTGCGCGGCCACTGCCCGAGATCGGCTCTCGGGCGGGGTGGACGCGGTCGCAAAGGCCGCCGGCATCCCCGAACAGGTACCGCTGGACCTGCTCGGCCTCATTATCGGTCTGCCCGCCGAGACGGCGCAGATTCCTTGGGATGGCCCGCAAGTCCGCATCGTCGAGCATCAAGCACATGCCCCGGGCCATGCGGCGCTGTTGATCGAGGAACGCGGGGTTCTCGTCGCCGGCGACATGCTTTCCGATGTCTTGATTCCGATGCTCGACCTGAACGCCGCTGACCCGATCGAGGACTACCTCGCCGCGCTGGGCCTGATCGAGGGCGTGGCGGGCGACGTAGATGTCCTCATCCCTGGCCACGGGTCCGCCGGCGGAGCTGATCAGATACACGCGCGGATCGACCAGGATCGGGCGTACGTGCACGCCCTGCGTGACGCCCATGTTCCCGGCGACCCGCGGATCGGCCCATCGGCCAGGGACGGCTGGGACTGGGTGGCCGGCGTGCACGAGCGTCAACTCCAGCGTCTCGCCCAAAGAGGCGAGCGCGACGGGACGCCCCGCTAGCGCTTACATCGACGGCGTATTCGTCAGGTGCCTCATCGCCGCCAGGGTCTGGTTGATGGTGGCCGGGAGGTCGGGGTCGCCGTGCTGGTTGAGCCAGCGGGTCACCGCTATCCGGAACGTGGTCACGGCGATCTCGGCCGCCAGCTGGGCGGTCAGGTCGTCGACGCCGCGGTCGCGGAAGCCCTGCTCCATGGCCTCCGACATCAGCGAGAACTTGCGCAGCTCGCGCTCGTGCAGGGCGGGTTCGGCGGCAATCGCGGCCCGTCGGCGTAGCAGGTAGTCGAGGCTGCGGCCCTCGAAGATCTCGCCCGCGGTGGGGGCCAAGCCCTCGGTGATCAGTTCCATCGGGCCGAGCGACGGCGGGGCCTCGGCCATGAGGCGGGCCACCCGCTCGGGCACCAACTCCTCGCCCGCGAACAGCACCTCACGCTTGTCGGCGAAGTGCCGGAAGAACGTGCGGGTCGTGAGCCCGGCCCGCGCCGTGATCTGCGGCACGGTGGTCTCGGTGAAGCCCTGCTCGAGGAAGAGATCGAGCGCGGCCTGCTCGAGCCGTTCTCGCGCACCCGGCTGCCATCGACTCATGCGCCAAATTCTAGTGATGACACGTCGTGTCGTGCTATGCGATAGTGATGACACGACGTGCCATGACTGACGGAGGCGAACATGACGGGTGAGATCTGGGTGCTCGGCGCGACCGGACGGGTCGGCCGGGAGGCGGTGGAGCGTCTGCAGCAGGCGGGCGCCGAGGTGGTGGTGGCCGGCCGCAATCGGGAGCGGCTGACCCAGGTGAGTCCGGACGCGCGGGCGGTGACCGGCTCGCTCGACGAGGTCTGCGCGCGGTTGGCCACCGAGGCGCCGGCCGTCGTGATCAACACGGTGGGCCCGTTCGCGGTCACGGCGCCGCAGGTCGCGCGGGCCTGCCCGCCAGGCACCCACTACGTCGACGTCGGCAACGAACTGAGCGCGTTCGAGCTGCTCCACGGCATGGACCGGGAGGCGGCGGCGACCGGTCGCACGCTGGTCTGCGGGGCGGGCTTCGGTGTGCTCGCGACCGAGAGCATCCTGCTGCATCTGCTGGCGGTCGAGGAAAAGCCTTCGCGGGTACGCGTCGACGCCGTCGCGTCAGTCGCGATCGAACCCGGCGCCCTCGGCGAAGCCCTGGCCGCCACCATCGTGCGTTCGTTGCTCGACGGCGGCCGCGAGGTGCGGCAGGGCCGGATGGTGCGCGCCTGGGCCGGCGGTGCCGCCGAGCGTTTGACCACCCCCGACGGCGACGTGGTCACCACCGCTTCCCTGGGCAGCGGCGAGCTCTTCGCGGCCTGGCGGGCCAGCGGCGCCCCGTCGGTAATCGGCGCCTCGGCTCTCGCCCCGGCCAACCCGGCCGTCCGAGCGGCTCTGCCGGCGATCGGTGGCGTGCTGCGGTTGCCCGGCCTGGCCGGCTTCGCCACTCGGCGGCTCGCCCGCATCACGACGACCACGGCCAAGGAGCGCCCGCGCCGATCGTCCTGGGGTCGCGCCCGAGTCGAATGGCCGTCGGGTCGCGTGCGTGAGGGCTGGCTGCGCACCGGCGAGGGCATGACGTTCACCGCCGGCGCCGTCACCGAGGTGGCCCAGCGCCTGGCCAAGGGCGAGGGCCGCCCCGGCGCGTTCACCCCGGCCAGGCTCTTCGGCCCCGAGGTGGCGCTGGCCGCCGGCGCCGAGTTCGTGGTCACGAACTAACGCCCCGGCCTGCTCGTGCGCGGCCACCGGGCGATCGCGTGGGCCTGGGAGGCCCGCACCCGGCTCCCCGCCGCGCAGGTCCCGCCCGAGCGGTGGGTGCCGTTCCGGCAGCGACTGGGACTCGCCGAGTACTGCCTGCAGGAGGTGGTACGCCGCGAGCCGGCCAACGTCACCGCCTGGACCGGCCTGATCACCGTCGCCCGTGGCCAGCAGCTGAGCGCGGACGAGCAGCGGCGCCGGTTCGATGCCGCGGTCGCGCACGACCCGGACAACTACCGCGCCCACACCGCAATGCTGCAGAATCTCTGCCCGAAGTGGGGCGGCTCGCCGGAGGGGGTGCGCGCGTTCGCCGAGCGGGCCGCGCGGGACGCAGGCGAGGGCAGCCGTCTCGGCACGCTCGTCGCCCTGGCGCACCTTGAACACTGGGTGGACCTCGATGACGCGCCTGGCCGGGACTACATCCGCTCGGCGGCGGTGCGGGAGTCACTCAACGATGCGGCCCGCGAGTCGGTCCGGCACCGCCGCTACGTGCGGCGCCGGGACTGGGCCCTGGACGCCAATGCGTTCGCGGTCGCGTTTCTGGTGGCCGGCGACGACGAGGCGGCGGCGATGCAGTTTCTGGCCATCGGCGACCTGGTCACTGAGTTCCCGTGGCGCTACCCTCGGCGAACCGGTGGCAGTCTTCCGGTCCGCCGTCACGGCCGTCAACGCCCGCACGGCCTGGTGAGACGCACCGGCCCGGCGCCGCCGAGGGAGGCGGGCCGGGCCGAAGGGGCGACGGGCCGAGGTCAGGGCCATCCCGGGAGGGGAAGGCCGCCGGCTACGAAGAAACGTGCTCATCGTCCTGCGGCCCGGTACCGGCCTGGCCACGCACCCGGCTGGCGAGCGGGCCGTGGGGGCGATCCGGGTCCGCGGACGCTGGGCGCCGACCGAGACCTGGCCGCGCTCGGCCGTGCGACAGGATCTTCCTCATGAGGATCCCTGCCGACGACGAGATCCGGGCACTGCACGAGCGGCTCGCCCCGACTCCGGCCGCGTTTGACCTCGTGTACGTCCATTGCGAGATCGTCGCCCGAATAGCTGAGCAGGTCATGGCGCCCGGCGTCGACGCGGCCCTGGTGCGCGCCGGGTGCCTGCTGCACGACATCGGCGTGTACCGTCTGGCCCCCGCGGAGGAGTACATCCGGCACGGGCTGCTCGGCTACGAGGCCCTCGCCGGGCTGGGCTTCCCCGAGCCGCTCGCCCGATTCTGCTCGCACCACACCGGCGTCGGCCTCACCCGCGACGATGTGCAGCGGCAGGACCTGCCACTGCCGCTGGAGGACTACGTAGCCGAGACCGCGGAGGAGCGACTCGTCATGTACGCCGACAAGTTCCACAGCAAATCGACGCCGCCGCGCTTCGTGTCGGCCGCGGCGTACACCGCGGCCGTGACCCGCTTCGGCGAGGACAAGGCCGCGGCGTTCAAGGCCATGGTCGCCGAGTACGGCGAGCCGGACCTGGCCCCGCTCGCCGCCGAATACGGGCACCCGATCGTCTAGGCCGGTGGCAGGTCAGGCCGACGACGTCGGCGAGCGCCGAGGGCGCTCCATCCCGTGGGGAACCTAGGCCGGGGTGCAGGTGAGAGCCTCGGCCGTGGCGCGGTTGATGTACTGCGCGTTGCGGGGGTTCGACCGTGAGCGGCGTTTGCGTTCCAGCGCCGCGCGCAGGGCGCGGCGGGCATAGTACGTCCGCGACTTGACGGTGCCCTCGAGCAGGCCGAGCGTGGTGGCGGCCTCGGTCGTGGAGCTGCCCCGCAGGTACAGCTCCACCAGGACCTGGCGGTGATCGGGAGACAGCTCCGTCAGGGCGGCGCGGATGTCGCATCGCGAGATGGCGCGCTCGATCGGGTCGTCGTCGGCCGGGTGCGCGGCGAGGTCGATTCCGGTGATCTCAGCGGGCCGGGCGACGCGCGCACGGGCCGCGTCGATCGCGATCCGGCGGGCGACGGTGAACAGCCACGGACGTATCTCTGCGATGTCCGCGCTGAGGGTATCGCGGTGCCGCCAGGCGCGCAGGAGGGTTTCCTGCAGGTGGTCCTCGGCCAGTTCGACCTGACCGAGGGTCAGTCGCAATAGGAATCGGTACAGCGCCTCGGCGTGTGTCTCGTAGACGCCGGCCATCCATTCTTCGGGACATTCACTGTGCGGGGCGTGAACGGCGAAGTGGGACATCCCGGCCTCCTTCCTCGTATCGCTGGGCAGGAATCACAAATGCGCGCGTCAGTGCTCGGCCAGTCCGGCCGCGGCTTGGGCCACCAGCAACGCGACGGCTTCCGGCTGGGAGATGTAGACGCAGTGGCTGGCCGCCACCTCGACGACCGTGCTGCTGGCGCGTTCCGCCATCGCCCGCTGCACGGGCGGGGGGATCATGCGGTCGTCGGTCGCGACGAGGTACCAGCTCGGCTTGATGCGCCACGCCGGCTCGGCGACCGTACCCCCGAGGGCGTCGACGCCCCAGGGTACCTGCGAGTCCGCCATGAACTCGGCGAGCTCGACCGGAAGGTCCGCCGCGAAGGAGCCGTGGAACTTGTCGCGGTCCAATAGCAGGTGACCGGCGCCGTCGGGGACGATCGGCGGCACCGGCGCGCCGGGTGGTGGGCTCGCGATGAGGGTGTTGACCGACTCGCCCATGTCGGGGGCGAACGCGGCGATGTACACCAATGCGACGACGCTGGGGTGGGTGCCGATCTCGGAGATGACGGCGCCACCGTACGAGTGGCCGACCAGCACGACCGGACCGACGCAGGCGTCCAGTACCCGCCGGGTGGCGGCGGCGTCGCCGTCCAGCGACTCCGTCGGATTCTGCACGACGCTGACCCGGAACCCGTCGCCGCTCAGCAGGTCGTAGACCTGCTGCCAACCGGATCCGTCGACGAAGCCACCATGGACGAGGACGACATCCCTCACTGGATCTGGCATGTGGCGCTCTCTTCCCGCGTAGTAGTGAGAGCACGCTATGCCGCCGTGGCGCCTGCGGAATTCCGTCAGATGACGTAAGTGCGCGGTCTGATCGTCATTCCTCCGGCAACTGCTCCAGCGCGTCGCGCAAAGCCGCGCGCGACGTGATGCCGAGCTTCGGGAAAATCCGGTAGAGGTGCGTGGACACGGTGCGCGGCGACAGGAACAGCCGCTCACCGATCTGCTTGTTGGACAGGCCGGCCGCGGCCAGGGACGCGATTTCGCGTTGCTGCGGCGTCAGCGCCTCCGGTGCGATGTCGCGCGTCCTCGTCACGGCGAGACCGGTGGCGCGCAGTTCGGTGCCGGCGCGCGCCGCCCAGGGATGCGCCGAGAGACGCTGGAAGATCTCCAGGGCGGCTGTCAGGTGCATCCGCGCTTCGATGGTCGCCTTGGCCCGGCGCAGCCGCTCGCCGTACGCCAGCTGAATGCGGGCCAGGTCGAAAGGCCAACGATCTGCTCCTGGTACCTCCAGCGCCGCCACGAACGGTTCGTTGGCCCCGGGATCGGGGTCGGCCAGCGCCGTGGCCGCCGACACCAGCATGGCCAGGCGCGGTGAGAGCTGCGCCAGGCCGGCGTCCCGGGCCGCCCGGGCGTGGGCGGCTGCTTCGGCCTGGTGCCCGGACCGGGCGGCGGCCTCGGTGAGGTCGAGCACGAGCCACAGTGCGTGGGGCGTGTACGCGGACAGTTCGCCGGGCGGACTGACCAGACTCGCCTGCCGGTACGCCGTGTCGAAGTCGCCCCGTGCGTGCGCCGCCAGAGCCTGGACGTGCGCGGCGTATCCGCGGACGAGACCCACCCGGCGCGGCGCCGCCCACCGGAGCATCGCCTCCGTGTCGGCCTGGACCACCGCCTCGTCGCCCCGGGCCGCCGCCAGCATGGCCCGCAGGTAGATGCCGGGCCAGGCTAGCAGCCGGTAGCTGTGCTTGTCGCACAGCACGAGTCCTTCGTCGCACCACGCCTCGACCTCGTGCCACCGGCCGGCGAGGTACCCCTCGTTGGCGAGCAGAAAGAGCGCCTCGATCACCGAGGTAGTGGCACTGCCGTCACGTCCCTGGCCGACCACCCGGTGCAGCGCGGCGCGGCAGCCGTCGAGGCGGTCGAGGTAGGCCCCGGCGGTGGCGGTGCGCACGATGCGGGCCGGGCTGTTTTCGTCGGAGAGGCGCTCGATGGCCGCGTCCAGATCGGCCAGCGCCGAAGCCGCGCGGCGAGCGGGGTCCGCCAAGGTCCGGCTGGAGATACGCAACAGCTCGGGCGGCCACGGCACGAGCCGGTCGATCGCCGCGTCGGTGGCCGGCCACATGTCCGGCCGTCCACTGAAGAACGCCACCATCAACAGGCTGTACAGGGCCTCGATCAGTGCCTTGTGGTGCGCGTCGGTCGGGTCGTCGAGCGAATCGACGGCGCCGATCAACAGCCGGTGGGCGGAGTCCACGTCGCCGTCGCCGTTGAGCAGGTAGTAGCTTCCGGCGACCGCGCCGGCCAGCGACCCGGCGTGGTCGGGGTCGGCGCGGCGCACGGCGTCGAGCAGTCCGGGCAGGGCGGCCAGGTCTCCGGTCACGGTGGCGCCCAGGTAGGCCGCCTCGGCGATGCGGCTGCCCCGATCGGTGCCGTTCGGGCTGAGATCGGCTGCTCGCAGCAGTTCGCTGATCGCGCCCACGGCGTCACCGCGACGCAGGTTGGCGTGCGCCACCGACTGCATCAGCGCGGCCACCTCCTCGTCCGGGCCTTCGGCCGCTTCGGCGAGGTGCCACGCCCGCAGCTCGGGCCGGTCGGGGCGGCGGGTCGCCAGCAGCCGGTGCGCCGCGCGCCGCTCGTCGCTCGTGGAGAGCTCGACGATCGCGGACCGGATCAGCGGGTGGCGGAACTCGAGCCGGCCACCACCGGCGTCCACCCGGACCAGCCGTGCCCGTTCCGCGGGGCCGAAGGCCTTGAGGGTGTCGGCGCCGCCCTCGTCCCCGCGTAGGGCGCTGAGGTCGTCGGTGCCGTCCAGCACGGCGAGCAGCAGCAGGTCCCTGGTTGCCGGGGGAAGGGGATCCACCCGGCCGGCGAACACGGACTGCAGCCGGCGGGTCAGCGGCAGGACCCCCCGCGGAGCGCCGGTCGCGCCGGCCGGCGAATCGGCCACGGCGAGCGGCAGTTCCAGCAGCGCGAGCGGATTGCCCCGCGCCTCGTCCAGCAGACGTTGCCGCATACGGATGTTGAGCGCCGGGTAGCGCTCGCGCAGCAGCGTGTCGGAGGCGGCGGCATCAAGTGGCTGTAACTCCCGCTCCGGCAGCCCGACGCCGTCGAAGTAGCCGGCCTCGCCCAACCGGGACGCGCCGAGGAAGCCGACCCGGACGGTGCTGAGGCGGCGGGCGACGAAGGCGAGGACGGCCGTGCTCGCGCGGTCCAGCCACGGCAGGTCGTCCACGACGATCAGTACCGGTTTGGTCCGGGCCGCGTGCTCGAGCAGCAGCAGTGCCGCATTGGCGATCATGAGCTGGGCGGCCGACTGACCCTCGTAGAGACCTAACCCGATACCCAGTGCCCGGCGGCTCGCGCCGGGCAGCGACGGCAGGAGGTCGAGGATCGGATGGAGCACCTGATGCAGGCCGGCGAAGCTCACCGTCGCCTCGAACTGCGTGCCGGCCGCGCGCAGGACCCTGGTGCCGACGCTGTCCGCGTAGCTCGCCGCGGCGTCCAGCAGCATCGTCTTGCCGACTCCCGCGTCGCCGTACAGCAGCAGCGCACCACCGGACCGCGCGGTGCCGTCGACGAACGTCTGAAGCAGCTGGAGATCGTCCGCCCGGCCGACCATCGCACCATTTGACGCGGTTGGCCGGGATTCGTCGCCTCCCATTGGAGGCCTCCTTCGCACCAGGTGAGAAGCGACATCGTACGCGCACGGGCGAGACCGATGGCAGACCTGTCGATGAGGCCGACCAGTCATTTGACGAATGCTCACGGACGTCATTGCGGGCCAAGCTCTCAGACATCAAGTCCGGACAATGGGAAGGACCGCAGGAAAACCGGAAGGAGTACGCCATGCGCCGCCACGCCGACCGTGTCACAGACGCACAGCTGCACAACCGTACCGTCCGCCGCCGGCTGCTCACCGGGGCCGGGGCCGCCGGAGCCGCTCTTCTCGCGGGTGGACCGGCCGCACCCGGTGAGCCGGCCGGTGCGGCGCCCTCGACCCGCACCAACCTCATGTAGTACTACTGGGTGTCGGATCAGCAGTCACTGGGCTACTCGCAGGCCGTCCAGGTGGGCGACACGGTGTGGCTGTCCGGCACGGCGAGTCTCGACCCCCAATTCAACCCCGTGCACCCGGGTGATCTGGCAGCCCAGATGGCGTTCATCTACCAGCGGATCGGGGAGACGTTGCACCGGTTCGAACTGGGCTTCCGTCACGTCGTCCGCGAGAACATGTACGTCACCGACATGGCCGCGCTGATCAACGCCCTGCCGTACCGCAAGAGCATCTACGGCTCCGGTCCCTTTCCCACCTCGACCACGGTCCAGGTCAATCAGTTGCTGTTGCCGGAACTCATGATCGAGATCGAGACGACCGCCTGCCGGGCCTGACCGGCCGGGCGTCGCTGAGCGCGCTATGACTCCGGTGCCCCGTCGCCGGCCGCCCGAGCATCTATATCCGGCAGGTCGGCCGGAGCAAGCGCGCTCAGTTGTCGCGACGTCATCTCCGCGCCCGTGGCGCTGAACTGCTCGGCGATGCGCCGGGCGTGCCGCTCGGTCATCTCCTGGAAGACCTTGCGGGCGAACCGGCCGTTGCCGAATCCCTCGCCGCGCTGCACCGCCCAGAAGTACCGGTGCAGCGCCGCGCGAGTGTCGTCGTCCAAAAGGTACTGGTGGGCGTTGGCCTGGTGCACGACTATCTGGACGAGCTCGTCGGCGGAGTAGTCGTCGAACGTCAGGGTGCGGGTGAACCGGGAGGCCAGGCCGGGGTTGGCCGAGATGAAGCGCTCCATCTCGTCCGGATACCCGGCCACGATGACGACCACCTCGTCGCGGTGGTCCTCCATCAATTTGACCAGTGTGGAGATCGCCTCCTGGCCGAAATCGTTGCCCCGCCCGTCGGGTACCAGCGCATACGCCTCGTCGATGAACAGCACACCACCCAGCGCGCGCCGGAACGCCGCCTGCGTCTTGGGCGCGGTGTGACCGACGTACTCACCGACGAGGGTGCCCCGGTCCACCTCCACCAGATGGCCGTTGTCCAGCATGCCCAGCGCCCGCAGGATCTGGCCGTACAGGCGGGCGACGGTGGTCTTACCGGTCCCGGGGTTGCCGGCGAACACCAGGTGCCGGCTCAGCGGCGGCGGCAGCAGACCGGCCTCCTCCCGCCGCTTGACCATCTGCATGAGGTTGACCAGCGTGCCCACGTCCTGCTTGGCCCGCTCGAGCCCGACCAGTTCGTCGAGCTCGGCGAGCAGCTCGGCCATCTCCTTCTCCGGGCCGGCCTCCCCGGCGTCGCCGGACGGGACACGACCCCCGGCACGGCCCGGCCGGGCCTGGGCGGAACTGGGGATCGTCGTGGTGCGCACCGCCGTGATCTCGCACTGTTCGAAGACGGCCGCAACGTCGTCGTCCAGTACCGCGTCCTGGTCGACGTCGTGGATCCGGCAGTCGCGCACGACCGGCCCGGCCTTGGTACCGATGTAGAGCGCCGCGTACTCGGTCTCGGAGAAGTCGCAGCCCTCCACCGTGCCGGCGGACTGGGGTGCGAAGTACACGGCGTTCTTGCGGCACTTCGTCACGGTGGTGGACCGGATGGTGGGGTCGGCCCGTGTCCACACCACCAGGCCACTGCCGTGCACATTGCTGATCTCGCAGCTTTCGATGTGAGCCTGGCTCTCGCGGTCCAGGAACACGCCCGCGGCGCCGCTGCCGTCGAAGCGGCAGCCACGGACGGTCGGGCTGCTGGACGGCCCGGCTTCGAGACCCGACTGTCGTGTACCGGTGACCACGCACTCGTCGATCAGCGGCCGGTGGAGCGTCTGATCGACCCGGACGCCGACCACCGCGTCGGTGATGGAGACCCGCCGGACGGTGGCGTCACTGGCCCCCTCGAGCTGAAGCCCGTTCATCTGCGCCTGTTCGATGCGGCCGCCGCTCATCCGCAGGACCGACCGGCCGGTGACCCGCACACCGTGCTCCGCGGCGCCGGTCACGGTGCAGTCGGCGAGGTCGGCGGTGGCCGCCCCGCTGAGATGGACCGCGGTGAAGCCCGACGGGCCGATGGTGCACGAACTCAGCGAGGAGGTCGACTCGTCGCCGAGGAACAGCCCGTTGGCGGCCGAGCCGGTCATCGTGCAACCCTCGGCGATCAGGTGGGCCGAGTCACGGATGACCAGGGCGGTGCTGGCGCTGTCGGTGATCTGGCAGCCGGTCAGGTCGACGCGGCTCTGCCCCGTCGCGGAGACGCCGGTCTTGCCCGGGCTCACCAGCTGGCAGTGCTGCGCCCGCAGTTGCGCGTCGGCCGCGGCGACCAGGGCCGTGCCGCCGGCCCGGGAGATCGTGCACCCGGTCAGCTCGATGCCTTGCGCCGGCGGCTGTTCCGGTCCGGACGCTTGCGGCACGCCCAGCGGGGCACTGCCGGTGGCGTGCACGCCGTCGCCGGCCAGGTCGCGCAGCCTGCTGTTCAGCATGCGCAGACTGGCGCTGCCCTCGAGGACCACGCCCGCGCCGCCGCTCTCCGCGATGTCGCAGTCCTCCAGCACGGCCCCGGTGGTGTCCCGGAGGTGCAGGCCGGCTCCGGTGACCCGGACGAGGCCGGTAGTGGTCAGTTCGGCCCGGGCCGCCTGGGTGAGGATCACCCCAGAGCCGTCCACGTCCTCCACTCCGCATTTGGTCAGCCGCACGTGGGCATCGCCGGTGGCGTGGACGCCGGCACCCGCGCAGTCACGGATACGGCACCGGTTCAAGGTGGCCCGGGCCCAGCCGGCCACGTCGATCCGGCCGCCCCGTACCTGGCAGTCCTCCATGACAACCGTGGCGTCGCGTACCGACACCGCGATTCCTCCTGGGTCGCCGCTGTGCACGACGAGGCCGCGCAGGGTCGCGGCACCGCTGTGCACGCTGATCGCCGGTCCTTGGGCGGCGACCAGTTCCACCGTGCCCTCGGTGCTTTCGGCGCTGATCACCACGTCCCGGTCGAGAACCAGGTGTTCGTTGTAGGTTCCCGGGGCCACGGTGATGACCGAGCCTTCCGGGGCGGCCCGCACGGCCGCGCCGATGGTGCGGTGCGCGCCCCAGCCGCGCGCGGCGACGCGGTACGATCGTCCGGCGGCGACGGGCTTCGGTGTCTGCATGGCGACTCACGCCGCCGTACTGGCGTGGCGGTCGCTGGTGAGGTGGCCGAGCTGGATGGCCAGCCGGGTCAGCTCCGCCTTGTTGGTGGCGCCGAGCTTCGTGCGGATCCGCTTGGCGTACGTGTTGATGGTGGCCTGCGACAGCCCCATCCGCCGGGCGATCTGCGCCTGAGTGAAGCCCCGGGCGATCCAGCGCAATGTCTCCACCTCACGTGGGGCCAGCCCGGTGGAGTCGTCCCGGGGCTGGCTGGTCAGCTCGTGGTGGAATTGCTCGCGCAGCCGGTGGCACACGTAGAACCCGCCGCCGGCGACGGCCCGGATCGCCGTACCCAGTGCCGACCGGTCGGCCTGGCGGCTCACACAGGCGCACGCGCCGGCCCGGACCGCGGTCAGCAGTGAGGGCGCCGTGTCCCACGCGGAAATGACGATCGGTCTGCTCTGTGCCGCAACGTGCGCGATGAGTGCCACCGCTTCTTCTCTGGTACCCGCGGGCAGGTCCAGCACCACCAGATCGGGACGCGCGTCCACAGTAGACAGATCGTCCACCCGGCCGACCGACGCCACAATCGACAGCGTCGGGTCAGGCGCGACGAGCCGTTCGATGCCGCCGCGCCGGACCGGTTGGTCGTCGACGATGGCCACGGTGAACGTGTGTCCGTCCACCGGTCCGATCGGGTCCGGCGCGGCCGGCCGACCGGTCTGCTCAGACCGGACCGTCGATAGCTGCCCCACCTGACCATCACCCCTCACGCAGATGTCGTGCTTCTCGGTCGGTACTACGGCGCGCCGTCGGCGCCCGTTCACATCGCTTGTGGTGCGCGGTGCTCCGGCGTCACCGTGGACCGGGTGGCCTCAGTGCGCGGTGTTGGCCGCCCAGATCACGACGCCCTGGTACACGACGCAGACGTTGCCGTCGGCCTCCAAAACCAGCGTCGCGCCGTTGTGGCCGGGCGTGTTGGAGGTCCATATGGACGTGTCGTTCTGGTCGTTCACCACGAGGTTCCCGTCGTCCTGGAAGACCATCTTGTACCCGCGCCCGGTGGTCGGGGAGTTCCACCGCTTCCGCCCGGTCTCGTCGTACACGGTCAGCTCTCCGTTGTTCTCCATGACCAGCCGGGTGCGGTTGCTCTGGATCGACTGACCGCGTTCCAGGACATGGGTGGCCTGCACGGTCACCACGGTCCCTTGGGCGGGGGACGTTCCCGGCCGGCCCGACGCCGGCTGCGGGCTGCCGGGGCCGGGCCCGCTGCTCGGGTCGGTCGAGGCGGCCAGCTGGCCGGCACTGAGTGCCGCGTCGGTGGCGTAGGCGTGGGCGTAGTCGAGCGCGGCCTTGACGAAGTCGCCGATGCCCGCGGAGTCGGGTACCTTGCCGGCCTGGCGTACCGGTTGCGGCCCGAGCCAGAACGCGGCCAGGGCAACCTGGTACGGGTCGCCGCCGAGCGGGGTCAGCTGCGCGACCAGATCGCACATGGCGGTACCCACCGCGGGGATGGCCGCCTTCGGATCCCCCGGCGAGGCGCTGCCCGACGGGGCGTACTGCGCCCAGATGTCGGGCCGGAACTGGGCGATACCCATGGCACCGGTCGGCCCGATCAGATCGGCCTGGAAGCCCGACGCGGCCATCAGCTGTCCCGCCACGCGGCTGGGCGTCACCTTCGGGCAGACCTTCCCGGCGGCCTGCACCAGAGGAAGATACGCGGCCGGTATCGGGCGGGCCGGGCCGGCGCCGCTCCCCGCCGTCGTGGGCGTCTGCTGCTTGGCGTACCAGTCGGCGTAGCCCGACACCTGGTCGACGTACGTGGTCGCGGCGGGCGGCACCCCGTGGGCCTGGACAACGGCGTCGACGCCGACCCGGTAGGCGGCGAGAGCGGTGCGCCACGGGTCCCCGGTGACCTTCGCCGCGCGTACCGCGCCGACCAGGTCGCACATCTGGTGAGCGAGCGCCAATACGGTGCTCGCCGCGTCAGCGCGTAGCGCGTGTGGGTCGGGTGCCCACTTCGCCCAGGCCGCGTCCGTCAGGCCGGCGACTCCCGTGCCGCCGTCGGCCGAGGTGGCGTTCTGGTCGAACCTGGACGCGGCCATCAGCTGCCCGGCCAGGCGCGCCGGTGTCAGCGTCGGGCAGGACAGCGCGGCGGTCGCGATGGGCTGGCGCAGGGCCGCTGGCACCGGTGTCCCGGCGTACGCCTCCGGGTTCCGCTTGGACGTGACGAGGACCCCGAGGCCGGCGAGGAGCGCGAAAACCAGCAGCAGCGCCACGATTGAGACCGTCACGAGCGGCACGCCCGGCCGGAGGTACCGGCCGAGGTTGTGCTTGCCGGCAAACCGTCGAATCCTGCTTATCGCCACGTTCGCCTCCAGTGTCCGTTGCCGCCCGTGAATACACGACGGCGGACCGAGCGTTCTGGTTCGAAGATTTCGGTTGGGTGAAACACGTCCGAACGGACTTCTGTCCCGGCGCGTAGTACCGGCCGTGCCCCTCTGGTCGCCGGACCGGAATGATTCGAGGTGCGTCAAGGAGGATGCCGGTGCCTGCCATGCGGAAAGGGCGGTCACGCGGATGTGCGGCCGTCCTGCTGAGTCTGACGGCCCTGATCGTGGCGTGGATACCGGCGCCTTCGACGGCGTCGGCCGCGCCCCCTGCGAGCGGCCAGGAATACCAGAAGTACTACACCGTCGCGCAGTCCTATCAGGGCTCGCCGGAGAACCTGCCGGAGATCGCCGGGCGGTTCCTGGGTTCGTCCGGTCGCAGCCGGGAGATCTTCAACTTGAACGTCGGTCGCCCGCAGCCGGCCGGCGGTGCCCTCAGCGATCCGGCGAAACTGCGCGCCGGCTGGTATCTGATGCTGCCCTGGGACGCCCATGGCGACGGTGTGCAGTACGGGCAGCTCCCCACCGCCGCGCCCGCGCCGGGCGGGTCACCGACCCCCTCGGCATCGTCGACACCGACGAGCCGGCCGACCGGCCCGCCCGCGGCCGTGCCGCCGCCGGGGAACTGTGCGGCCGGCCGGAGCGCGCCGGGCAACCAGGACCAGTGGGCGGCCCTGCGACTGGCGCCCGAGCACGCGTGGAAATACAGCCGGGGCAAGGGTGTCACGGTGGCGGTCGTCGACTCGGGCGTGGATGCCAACCTGCCGGCGCTCAGCGGGCGGGTCGCCGTCGGCACCGACATCGTCTCCGGCTCCGGCCGCGGCGACACCGACTGCCTGGGTACCGGTACCGCGATGGCGAGCATCATCGCCGCACGCGCCGACTCCGGTTCCGGTGCGGTGACCGGGGTCGCGCCCGACGCGACCGTCCTGCCCGTCCGGCTGGTCACCACGAACCCGCAAGCGACGGTGCCGGACCAGGTCGCGGCGATCGAGTTCGCGGCCAACTCCGGGGCGAAGGTGGTCGTGCTCGGCACCTATGTCGACCGGACCGACCCGACCGTGGCCGCCGCGATCCGCGACGTCGGGGCGCACGACGCCGTGGTGGTCACCGCCGCCCTGGACAGCGGGGCCGCCCCGTCGGCAGCACCGTCGGTGCCGCCGGCCGCCACTCTGCTCCGCGTCGGGGCGGTCGGCATCGACGGCAGCCCAGCGTTGCGCTACCCCGCCGGTACCGTCGACGTGGTCGCTCCCGGGGTGGCTGTCGCTGGACTGGGGATCAGCGGAGTCGGCCCGGTCTCGGTGACCGGTGGCCAGTACGCCGCCGCCTTCGTGGCGGGGGAGGTGGCACTGGTCCGGGCGAGGTTCCCGCACCTGACCGCGGCCCAGACGGTGCACCGGATCGAGGCGACCACCGACCCGGTGGGCAGCCCGGCCGCCTCCGGTCCCACCGCCTCCGGTCAGCCCGCCTCCGGTCAGCCCGCGTCCGGTCGGGCCGGTGCCGGGATGATCGATCCGGGGCTGGCCGTAACCCGGGTGCTTCCCGAGGAGAACCAGGCGCCGGCGCCGCAGCCGGTCGCGACCCGCCCCGCCGAGCCTCATCCGTACCGGGGGTACGCACTGGTCATCATCGCGTTGCTGGCTCTGGTCACCGTGGTCCTGCTCATTCTCCGGGCCCGCCGCGCGATCCGGCCGGACGACCCCGTGCTCGGCGGGACCGCCGCGCCGGTGACGGAACCCGCCGGTGCCGCGGCGGCCGGCGAACGGTTGTCCCGAATGTCCACATCGGACGTCGACGAGACCGGCGAGGCCCGGGAACGTCAACCGGCGGCGGTGCCGGTGGCCCCGGTCGCGGCGCCGGACGAGACACCGGTCGAGGTCTCGGTCGGCGCGAGCCGGTCGGGTGGCGTCCGCCGCCGGCAGGCCGCCGCTCCGACCGGCCTGCCGGCCGAAGCCGAGGAAACCCCCGCGGGCTGAACGGGCTCCTTGCCCGAGATTCATGGTTGGGTCTCGCGTCCACATTGCACGGTCGACGCGTGTCGGTCGATCGTGTTCGGCACTTTGCGTCCGCGACGGTTGTGTCGCCGGCATTTCCCGGCATTCGGAGAAACAAAGCAGAACCAGTCGCGGCGGCCGCGCGTAGTAGACGCATGGTAACCCCGGTGCGAACCCAAGGAGGACACCGTTGCCTGCCATGCCAAGCGCCGACGGGGCGGCCCGGTCCGATCCGGATCCGGTCGCGCTGGGCCGGGTGACGCCGGAGCACCTGCCGGCGCCGACGGAGCCCTCCACACCGTCGCCGAGCGAGCCGGAACCGGCCGTGACGCCGGTGGCCGCGGCCGTGTCCGGACCACCCGCCGCTCGGGCCTCCGTGGACCGCCAGGAGTTCGTCCGCGCCTTCGTCGCACAGTCCTGGGCACGGCCGGGTGGAGACCGGCCCGTCGCCCGGGTGCACGTCACGCTCATGGTCACGATGGGCGCGGTGGCGGTCGCGGTGGTGATCGGCGTGGCCCTGCAGATGTTGCACCCGATACCGCTGTCCACGCCGGTTGCGGCGGCCGTGCCGCAGGTCTCGTCGGCACCGAAGTACAGCGCGGTCAGCGGCTGGGACTGCGGTACCGGGGCGGACCGCGGCTTCGACGTCACAGGGCGCACGGCCGACTGGCACACGGCGCCGCGCGGCGGGTGGGCGCACGACGGTTGCCACGGCACCTTCGAGGCGATCCCGATGAGCGGTGACGCGCACAAGTCCTCCGAGAACGTGTCGGCGGTCTGGTGGTTCAAGCCCGCGGCCGACATCAACCGCTGCACCATCTCGGTGTACCTGCCCGCCGCCGAGCAGCCGGCCGATTCGGCCGCCACCGCCGCACAGTTCTTCGTCACGGCCGGACCGGGCGGCGGCCGGCTGGCGTCGTTCACCCTCGACGAGACCGCGGCGCGCGGCGCGTGGCGATCGGCCGGCACGTATCCGGTCAGTCAGGGCGGGATCGCGGTGCAGTTGGTCAACCAGGGGGTCCCGGCCCAGCCGGCGGCCCGGCTCGCGGTGACCCAGGTCCGCGTCATGTGCACCGGCTGAGCCGGGGAGGAGGAGTGGAATGAGTCGGCTCGCTTTTCACCGTCCGGCGCGGTTCCTGCCGCCGCCGTTGTCCGACGAGAAGGTCGTGCTACCGACGCCGCCGGAGGCGCGCTCGGGCACGGGTGCCTCGACCTGGGTCAGCATGGTGCTGCCGCTGATCAGCAGCATGGCCATGGTCGGCTACATGATCAGTTTCGGCCGGCCGCTGCTGGTCGTCATCGGTATCGTCTTCGTGCTGGTCTCCATCGGTACCACCGTCACGATGCAGGTCCAGACGCGCAGCGCCAACCGCAAGGCCGGCAAGCGGCAACGGGCCCGGTACAGCAACCACCTGGCCGCGGTACGGTCGCAGGCCCGGGCCGTGGCGACCGTACAGCGGATGCACGTGGCGCTGGTCCACCCCGAACCGGAGCGGCTGTGGGGCATCGTCACCGGCTACCACCGGGTGTGGGAGCGGCGCCAGAGCGACCCGGACTTCCTGCGCATCCGCCTCGGCGTCGGGCAGGCGCACCTGTCCACGCCGATGCAGATCGGTACCCGGCTCGACCCGATGGCCGAGTACGACTGGGACTCCCTGCAGGCCGCGCAGAAGCTGGTCGACCGGATGAGCCGGGTCGAAGGGCAACCAAGCGTCGTGGACGTCGGGGCCAGCGGTGTCATCAGCGTTCTCGGCCCGAGGCCGGCGGCCGACGGGGTGGTGCGCGCGTTGTTGTGCCAGATCGCCGTGCTGCACGCGCCCGAGGACGTGGCGATCGCGGTGGAGGCGTCCGTCGGCGACTGGGAGTCGGCCAAGTGGCTGCCGCACACGATCGAGCCGGACGCGCCCAGCGAGGCCGGGGTTGTGCCGCTGGTCGCCGCCGGCCCGGAGGACCTCGCCGACTACCTCGAGCGGGAGCTGCAGCGCCGGCAGGAGCAGGCCGCCGCGCGGCGCGGCCAGATCGGCTTCGACCGCGGCAGCGCGCCCGTCCAGCGGCGCCTGATCGTGCTGTTCACCGGATTCGACCCGGTGTCGGAGTGGGGCCGTTCGGCACTGCTGCGCGCGTTGCTCGAAGCGGCCGGTCCGCAGCTGGGCATCACCCTGATCTTCCTGGCCGAGCGCGAGGTCGACGAGCCGAGCCGGGTCGACCTGCGCATCCAGCTGACCGACACCAACGAACTGGAGGTCACCGGCACGCCGGCGCTGGTCGCCGCCACCGCGCAGTCGGTGGTACCCGATGTGGTGTCCCCGGCGACGGCCGAGCTGATCGCGCGCCGGTTGGCCCCGCTGCGCCTGTCGGACGAACGCGACCAGGTGCTGAGCCGGATCGTGTCGCTGACCGAGATGCTGCTGGGCGGCGACCCGGCGACCGCCGACATCACCGGCCGGTGGGCGAACGCCACCGGGGAACGCCTGCTGCGGGTACCGATCGGCAGCGACGGCGACGGCGAGCCGGTCGTCCTGGACATCAAGGAGTCCGCGCAGGGCGGCTCCGGGCCGCATGGGTTGATCGTCGGCGCGACCGGTTCGGGCAAGAGCGAGCTGCTGCGCACGCTCGTCACCGGGCTGGCCGTGACCCACTCACCCGAGACGATCAGCTTCGTCCTCGTGGACTTCAAGGGCGGCGCGGCGTTCGCGCCGCTGACCGACCTGCCGCACGTCGCCGGCCTGATCACCAACCTCTCCGACGACGTCGCGATGATCGACCGGGTCCAGGCCGCGTTGCAGGGCGAGCAGCAGCGCCGCCAGCAACTGCTGCGCCAGGCGGGCAACCTCGACTCCATCCGGGAGTACCAGCAACGGCAGGCGGCCGGACGGCCCGGCCCGGACGGGCGACCGCTGGAACCGCTGCCGTACCTGGTGATCATCGTCGACGAGTTCGGCGAGCTGCTGTCCGGCCGACCCGAGTTCACCGATCTGTTCGTGCAGATCGGCCGGGTCGGTCGCAGCCTCGGGATGCACCTGCTGCTGGCCACCCAGCGCCTGGAGGAGGGGCGGCTGCGCGGGCTGGACTCACATCTGTCGTACCGGATCTGCCTGCGTACCTTCAGCGCCCAGGAGAGCCGTACCGTCATCGGCACGCCGGACGCCTACCGGCTGCCGCCGGTACCGGGGTCGGCGTACCTGAAGGTCGACGAGTCGGTCTATCAGCGGTTCCGGGTGGCGCACGTGTCCGGTCCGTACCTCTCGGCGCAGCAACGGGCGCAGGAGCGGGCCGTGCGGTCGGCGATCGTGCCGTTCGGCATCCGCGAGCGGCCCGCGGCCGAGGCGACGCCGGCACCCGACCGGGCCCCCGCCGCGGCCGAGCAGCGGCCGGGCCCGACCGAGCTCGGTGTGGTGGTGGACCGGCTGAACCAGGTCGGCCGCCCCGCCCACCAGGTCTGGCTGCCGCCGCTGCCCGCCGCGATTCCGATGGACAACCTGATCGGCGCGCCCGGTCTGCTGCCCGGTCGCGGCTACGGCGCCCGGATCTGGGCGCAGCCGGGCACGCTGAAGGTACCGATCGGGGTCATCGACCTGCCGCTGCAACAGGAACAGCAACCGCTGGTGATGGACTTCGGCGGGCCGCACGGCCATCTCGCGGTGGTCGGCGCGCCGCAGACCGGGCGGAGCACCGCGCTGCGCACCATCATGCTGGCCGGGATGCTCACGCTGACGCCGGAAGAGGCGCAGTTCTACGCCATCGACTTCGGCGGCGGCACGCTGCACCAGTACCAGTCCGCGCCGCACGTCGGCTCGGTGGCCGGCCGCGGCGACCAGCAGCTCGTCCGGCGTACCCTGGCCGAGATCCGCGGGCTGATCGTGGCCCGGGAGAAACTGTTCCGCGAGCTGTCGGTGGACTCGATCGCCGACTTCCGGGCCCGGCGTGCGGCCGGTCGCCTGCCGGGCGGGCTGCGGACCGCCGACGTGTTCCTGCTCATCGACAACTGGGGCGCGGTGCGGAGCGAGCTCGAGGACGCCGAGCCGCTGGTCGCCGACATCGCCGCCCGAGGGCTGGGTGTCGGGGTCCACCTGGTGCTGTCGGCCAGCCGCTGGCTGGAGATCCGGCCCGCGCTGAGGGACAGCATCGGTACCCGCGTCGAGCTGCGGCTCAACGACCCGGCCGAGTCGGAGGTCAACCGGCGGCTGGCGGCCCGGATCGCCACCGCCGTGCCGGGCCGCGGCATCGCCCAGCCGGGCGTGCACTTCCAGCTCCTGCTGCCCCGGCTCGACGGTCAGGAGACCGCGGAGGCCATCGGGGAGG
Organism: Dactylosporangium sp. NPDC048998; assembly: GCF_043197855.1. Lineage (NCBI taxonomy): Bacteria > Bacillati > Actinomycetota > Actinomycetes > Micromonosporales > Micromonosporaceae > Dactylosporangium > Dactylosporangium sp. NPDC048998. The sequence goes on along the minus strand of NZ_JBICTV010000011.1, from coordinate 10,551 downwards.
CGCAGGAGCACGCGCTGGCGAAGATCAGCGCGGGCTGGACCGGGGCGCCGGCCCCGGCGGTACGGATGTTGCCGGCCCGGCTCACCTTGGCGCAGCTGCGGGAGCGCCCCGTGGGCACCACCGGCGTACCGGTAGGCCTGGCCGAGGCCGACCTGGCTCCGGTCACCGTCGACCTGTCGGGCGAGACCCAGCACTTCATGGTGCTGGGCGACTCCCGGTCGGGCAAGACCTCGTTCCTGCGGACCTGGATCGCCGGGCTGGTCGACCGGCATTCCGCCCTGGACATCCGGATCGTGCTCGTCGACTACCGGCGTTCGCTGCTCGACGCCGTTCCGGCCGACCACCTCGGTGCGTACGCCATGGACGGCCGGGCCGCCGAGGTGTACGTCCAGCAGGTCTGCGACAAGCTGCGCGAGCGGCTGCCGCCATCCACCGTCACCATGGCCGAACTGCAGGCGCGCAGCTGGTGGGAGGGGCCGGAGATCTACGTGGTGCTGGACGACTACGACCTGGTCGGCACCGGCCACGGCTCGCCCCTCGCACCGCTGGCCGAGTTCGTACCGCACGCGCGTGAGGTCGGCCTGCACATCGTGCTGGCCCGCCGGGTCAGCGGGATGAGCCGCGCGTCGATGGCCGACGTCCTGATGACCCGCATCCGCGAGCTCGGCTGTGACGGTCTGGTGCTCGACGGCGACCCGCGGGAAGGGCCGGTGCTCGGCGACGAGCGCGCGGCCCCGCGGCCACCCGGTCGCGGCGTGCTGGTGCGGCGCAGCGCCCCCAACGCCCTGGTACAGATCGCGCTGTCCCAGGAGGCCGACGAATCGGCCGCGTCGGCACTGGCACCCAACTGAGGAGGTGTCCACAAGCGCTGTCGTACGCGGTACCAAGTGAAATCTGTTGATGTGAAGAAAGGGTGCAGAAGTGGACTTCAAAGTCACTCCGGAGTACGTCGCGAACGCGGCGGCCAACTGTGACGCCACGGCCAACGAGATCCAGGCCCAGCTCGCGGCGCTGAAGTCGTACGTCGTCAATCTCGAGGCGACCTACCACGGCGTTGCCGCCACGACGTTCCAGGCGCTGATGCAGGACTACGACACTTTCGGCCGGATGCTCAACAACGCCTTGACCGACATCGGCTCGGGCCTGCGCGGCAACTACGTCAACTACACCGACACCGAGCAGCAGAACATCTCGAACCTGGTTCCCATCCAGGGCGACCTGCCCGGCGCGCGGCTCTGATCCGCTTTCCCCATCCGACCGAACACACAAGGAGATTGCCATGCCCGACGTCACGGGATCGATGCTTCAAGTACCCAGCGACCTGCAGGGGGCCGGAAACTACATCAACGGCGTCGCCACTCAGATCGAGGCGGAGCTGTCGTCGCTGAAGAGCCAGCTCGCCCCGCTGATGCAGACCTGGACCGGTGCGGCGCAGGCGTACTACGAGGGCCTGCAGCAGGAGTGGAACGTCGCCGCAGACGGCCTGTTCGGCCCGACCGGCGTCCTCGGCGTCATCGCCCAGACGATGAACCTGAACTGGAACAACTACTCCGACTGCGAGTCCTCCAACGTGCAAACCTGGAAGCGCTGAGCACGGCCATGCTTGACGCGCGGAGCAGAGTGACGGTGGTCGGCGTGCGCAAGCGGGTCGACGTGGCGCTGCCGACCACCGCACCGATCGGCGAATACGCGGCCGGCCTGGCCGACCTGTGCGGGCAGGAGCGCCGCAACGCGCTCCCCGCCGCCTGGTCGCTGGCCCTGGCCGGGGAGGCGGCGTTGTCGCTGGACACGTCGCTGGGCGCGGCCGGCGTCACCGACGGTCAGATCCTGTACCTGCGGGATGTCGCCCGCGATCCGGACACCGAACCGATCGTCGAGGACGTCGGCGAGATCGTCGCCGAACAGGCCCAGTCGCAGCGCGACAACGCCCCGCCGGCGGGGCTCGTCGTCATCGGGTTCGGCCTGCTGTGGCTGTTTGCCACCGGGCTGCTCGCTTTGTGGTACCAGGAAAGTGCGATCGGCGGTGCGCTCGCCCTCATCGCGGCGGGCCTCGTCATGGTGGCCAGCGGCTGGTCGCTCAGCCAGCGCGAGACACCGGTACCCGCGGGCCTGCGGCTGCTGGTGATGCTGACCGCGGTGCCGTGCCTCGCCGCGGCCGGCGCGCTCGTGGCGACCGCGCTGGCCGGGGGCGGGTACGTCTGGGCCGGCGCCGTCGGCGGGGCGAACGTGGCCGCACTGATGGCGCTCGCCGCGCTGCCCGAGGCCGTCATCATCGCCCTGGCGGTCGAACTCGGCGTGGCCGCGGTCGTGGCGCCGGTACTCATCGCCCTGCACACGAACGCAGTGCAGACCAGCGCCACCGTCGTCATCGTCGCGCTGGCCTTCCTCGGCGTCGCGAAACTGCTCGCCGCGGGCATCGCCGCGTGGTCGCGGCGGCCGTCGAAGGGCCCGGCGTCGATGGAGCGGTCGGTGACCGAGCTGCTGATCCGCTCACGCCGGCTGCTGACCGTCGTCCTCGCCGGGCCCACCCTGGCGCTCGCCGTGGCCTTCGTGGTCCTGGCCGCGTCGCGCGGCGGATTCGCCATCGCGCTGTCCGCAGTCGTCGGCGTGGCCTTGCTCGTCCGTGCGCGGCAGCGCGGGTTCACCAACGAGCTGATCCTCATCGGCGGCGCGGGCGTGGTCGGCCTGTTCAGCGCGCTGGTCGCGCTGATGAGTCGTTACCACCTCAACGGGACCGTGATCGTCGCCGGCCTCGCGGCGCTCGGCGCGGCACTGATCGGCGTCGGCATGGCCGGGTCGATGATGCGCCGCCAGCCGGACACGATGCCGGTCCTCACCGCGGCCGCGGGTGCGATGCCGGGCGCGACGGTGCGGCCCGACCGGTACCGCTTCATCGACATCGTCGGCGTGCTCTGCAACGTGGCGGCGGTCTCGCTGGCGCTCGGGGTTTTCGGTGTGTTCGACGACCTGGTCGGCATGGGCCGCGCCATGGTCGGCTGACAGGAGGCCGCCATGACCGGTTCGGACGCACCAACCGAGATGACCGCCCGCATCGGCGCGCTCCCGGCCACGCCGCAGCAACCGGCCGTCCAGACCATGCCGGACGGAACCCGCGTGGAGTACGACGCGGACGGCAACCCCACCCGTCAGTGGAACCCGGACGGTTCGGTGCGCACGTACCAGCCGGACGGCACGTCGACCGAGCAGCTGCCCGACGGCACGAGCCTGTACCTCGACCAGTCCGGCAAACCCGTTCGGGAGGTGGCGCCGGACGGCACGACGTACACGAGCTTCGACGGCCAGGGACGCCCGACGTCGGGTGTGACACCGGCCGGTGCCGGGTTCACGCTGTCGTATGACGCGCAGGGTGACGTGTTCGAGAAGCTCGATGACGGTACGGTGCTGGAAACTGATCCGGGTGGTAAGCCGATCCGCGAAGTGACGCCGGACGGGACGACGTACACGAGCTTCGACGATCGGGGCCGCCCGACGGGTGGTGTATCGGCGAACGGCAGTCAGTTCACGTTGTCGTACGACGCGCAGGGCGACGTGTTCGAGACGTTCGACAACGGTACGGTGCTGGAGACCGATCCTGGTGGTAAGCCGATCCGGGAGGTGGCGCCGGACGGGACGACGTACACGAGCTTTGATGGTGGTGGTCGGCCGACGTCGGGTGTGACGGCGAGTGGTATCGGGTTCACGATCACCTATGACGCGCAGGGTGATGCGTTCGAGAAGTTCGACGACGGTACGGTGCTGGAGACCGATCCTGGTGGTAAGCCGATCCGGGAGGTGGCGCCGGACGGGACGACGTACACGAGCTTTGATGGTGGTGGTCGGCCGACGT
>NZ_JBICTV010000011.1:0-6611 GCF_043197855.1 Dactylosporangium sp. NPDC048998 | reverse complement strand
CCGACGTCGGGTGTGACGGCGAGTGGTATCGGGTTCACGATCACCTATGACGCGCAGGGTGATGCGTTCGAGAAGTTCGACGACGGCTCGGTGCTGGAGACCGATCCGAGCGGTAAGCCGATCCGACAGATAGCGGCGGACGGCACGACCTACACGGATTTCGACGGCCAGGGCCGGCCGACGCGGGGGACGACGCCCAACGGCCTCGGCTTCACCATCACCTACGACCCGTCAGGCGGTGCCACCGAGACGTTCGACGACGGCTCGGTGATGGTGACTGATCCGAGCGGTAAGCCCATCAAGGAAGTCACGGCGGACGGGACGACGTTCACCGGGTTCGACGACAAGGGCCGGCCGACCGCCGGTGTCACCAAGGACGGCCACCCCTTCACCATCACCTATGACGACCAAGGTGACGCGTTCGAGCACAATGACGACGGATCCGTCGTGGAGATCGGGCCGGACGGGAAAGTCATCAAGGAAGTCACGGCGGACGGGACGACGTTCACCGGGTTCGACGACAAGGGCCGGCCGACCGCTGGTGTCACCAAGGACGGCCATCCCTTCACCATCACCTATGACGACCAAGGTGACGCGTTCGAGCACAATGACGACGGATCCGTCGTGGAGATCGGGCCGGACGGGAAAGTCATCAAGATATGGACACCGGACGGCACCGAGATCGACTTTGCGGTCGAGATTCCCGCGCTACACGATGCGATTGGTAAGGTGTCCGCGGAGCGGGACTTGATAAACGCCGACTTCACGGCGATGAAGGGTAAGTTCGCGACGATCGAAAGCCTCTGGCAAAGCCCGGCGGGCGCATCGTTCCCGCCGCTGGCCGACACCTTCAACACCGTGACGCAGTCGTTGCTGACGCTGCTCGACGATGCGATCCACCGAATGCAGACCGCCTACGAGAACTACGTCAACACCGAAAACACCAACGTGCAGAACCTCAACTGAACAGGCTGAGCGCCGGCGGGTCGACCGCTAGCGCTCAGCCTGTTCCACTTCACTGGTGCCACGCCGTTCCTCAGCTCTGGTCGGGGGTCTGGTTCTCCATCTTCGACGAATGGCCCTCGAGATGAACAGGCAGCGTCGGCAGGTCGGAGTCCTTGTCCGCCCTGGTGTAGAACTGGCCCGCATTGTTGAGTGCACGAACGAACTCGCCGGTCATCTCCACCGCGTCGGCCACCTGAAGAAGGACGTTGTCCGAAACGGCGCTCATCTGCTGCGTCCAGTCGGGGTGTGGATCGTCCAGGTGCTGCGGGTTGACTTTGCTGCCCCATTGTTCGCCGATGGTGTGGTCGTCGGGTACCGAGTAGATCCAGGACTTGGTGCCGGAGATGTAGTCCTTCAGCGAGTTGTAGCTTTCGGTCACTTCGTGGGTGCGGTTCAGAATCTGCGAAGTGGCGCCCTCGATGCTGCCCGGTGACACCACATAGTTCGGCACGACCGGCGGTTCCTTGGGGCCCCGGGGTGGGACGGCGTGGCCGAACCGAGGGCCCGACGGTAGGTGGAGCGTGCCGTCCATCGGAGGTCCGAACAGCTCCCATGTCTGACCGAGGGTGGGCGGAGTAACGTCCGGCGGTACGTCGTCAGCCACGAAGATCACCTTCCTGATATGGATCTGGTGCTCCATGGTGGCTCCGGATCGTGCGGCCCATCAACGTCCCGGATGTAATGACTGGCGGGTCTGATAAACCGCTCGATACGTTTCCCTGAAAGCAATGTGGTGTTGCGGACGCGTGCCCGCGGTCCGTACCGAGGCAGGAGGAGGCTCGATGCCGGTACCTCCGTACTACGGCGATCAATCGCTGGTCATCAGGGTCGACCCGGACGGCATGTTCGTCACCATGAACCAGGCGCTGGTGTTGTACGGCCAAGGCGTCGCCGACAGCATCAAGCGCATTATCGACATCTGGAATAACTTGAAGCTCGGCTGGGTCGGCGACACCGCTGACGAGGCGAAGGCCTTCAACGACGCGTGGGCCACCGCAATGATCAACCTCTTCGGCACCGACGAGAATCCTGACGTGGGGATCCTTACCCATATCGCGGACGCTGTCATCCTCGCGTCCATCAACTACGGCGAGGCGGAGGACTCGGTGAACAAGATGTTCCAGCAGATGTCCACCTCGATGATCGCCGGCCGGGTCGCGGGCGGGCTGGGGGCACACGGCGACCCCAGCCGGCATCTCAACGACGGCCCGATCACTGAGAACACCTGACCGAACGACCGGAGCGCGGGCAGGCCGACCCGGCCGGAGAGGGACCCTAGGTGTCGTCAGACGTAGGTCGTGAGTCAACCGGCCCCTCCCACGACCAGGGCGCAGGAGCCACGGGCAAGCCGAATCCGTTGCCCGATCCGGCCCTGTTGCGCGCTTTGGCGGACAGGTGGGAGGCGCTCGCCGTCCAATTGCACGGACTGGCTTCGCAGGTGGTCAGCGCCGTCGCGGGCACGAACTGGTCGGGCGAGGCCAAGAACTCCGCGGTCGGCACGAGCGAGCTCGTCGCTGATTCCGTCCGGGCCGCGGGCGACAACGCACAGCAGATGGCTGACGGGCTGCGGGATTTCGCCGGCAAAGTCGATGAAATGCTGAAACAGCAAAAGGCCGCGGCGTACGCGTTCATTATCGGCTGGATCATCGACGTCGCGACGTTGGGCCTGGCGAGCCTGTTCTCCGGGCTGATCGAGGCGCTGGCGTCGCTTCTGACGAGAGTGATCGGCGCGCTGGGCGCGGAGTTGGCCACGGCCGAGATGTTGGCCGGGTTCGCCGCGAACGCCCTTGTCTGGGGCGGCATCGCAGCTGGCACGAGCATTGTCTCGCAGCTGGCCGGTGAAGGCATCGCCGGTGAGCATCTGCATATCGACCCGCTGTCGGTTGGTATCGCCGGCTTGATGGGCGGGCTGGTGGCGGGTGGCTTCAGCACCCGGTTCGGCCGCGGAGGCAAAGACGTCACAACGCTTCCGCGCAACGAAGAACCCGGTGGGTTGCCGGCGCTGGGCGGTGATCATTCGCCGCTGCCGAAACCGGGCAACAATGTCGAGCCTGGCGGCGCGCCGGGCAACGGCCTCCATTTGGGCAGGCCGCCGGCCGTCGAACCGGGCACGGTCACTCCGCTGCGAGCGTCGGATGTCACTGTGGTGGACAGTGTCCGTACGCCGGCGCCGACCAGCAGCGTGCCGCACGACGTGCCCGGCCTGAGTGGCGACCGGCTCGAAGTGCCGGGCGGGGTGCGACCGGCCGATGCGGTGTCGGTGCCCGGCGGACGCGGAAACGATCCGGCACGCACAGTCGATCCTGTACGGGCGGGTACGACGGTCGAGCCGACCGCGCTGCCGAATGCGCGTAGTTCGGTGGTCAACCGGCCGCCGACCCTGGACGAGGCGACCGTCAGCAAGTCGCAGTTCGCCGGTGGTCCGCCGGTTTCCTCCAGCGCGGTACGTCCGGCGAATCTGGCTGCCGAGGGCCCGCCCCCCGGCCGGGTCAACCTCGACGCCGGTGGTCCGCCGGCAGTGCGCACTCCGACGTCGGTGAGTAACGACGTGCCGTCGGTACGGGCGGCGGGTTCGGCGGGTGGTGAGCCGCCGTCGGTTGTGGATCGGGTGGGTTCGGGTTCGGGTGGGACGAGGTTGGGGGGTTCGGAGCCGGTTCCGGGTCAGCCGGTGGTTCGGAAGGCGGGGGGTGCGGATGGTTCGGAGGTGCGGGTGTCGGCGGGTGGTGAGCCGCCGTCGGTTGTGGATCGGGTGGGTTCGGGTGGGACGAGGTTGGGGGGTTCGGAGCCGGTTCCGGGTCAGCCGGTGGTTCGGAAGGCGGGGGGTGCGGATGGTTCACAGGTGCGGGTGTCGGCCGGTGATGAGCCACCATCCACTGTGGATCGGGCGGTCTCTGAGTCGGCTACCGGGTCCGGGCGGCAGTTGCTGCGTTACGACTCATCGGGCCATGCCGACCTCGTCACCCTCGCCAAGGAGTACGCGTGGCCGCAGAACGGGAAAACACTCGGTGGTTCGGGTACTGACGGGCCGCCCGTTCGGGCGGCGGGTGCTGCGAACGAAACGCCGGCAAGTGTGTCGAACCCGCCACGAGGTGCGGCGCCCGGCGACGGGCCGGCGGTCTCCGCGAAATCGGACTTGGCGACGGGCCGGTACACGTATGTCGAGCTGCGGCCGGACGGCACGATGGTCCCGGGAAAGCTGTCCCCGAACGACGTGGTGGTCGACGTCAGGGCGGCCAGCGGAAAGTACCCGGGTGAGTCCGCGTCGGGCGTAGGCCGGATCGGTGCGCAGGAGCCCGGTGAACGGATCGTCACGTACAACCCGCAAGGCAAGCAGTGGGAGGTCACCGGCGTCAGTTCGGCCGGCGACCGGGCGGCGGCCGGGAGCGCCGGCATCGGCAGGCCGGGGCGGACCGAGCCGGCACCGTCATCTGCCGGGAACGGGCCGCGGGAACAGTGGCTGCAACGTAACCCCAACGGCGACATCAACCTGGTGACGTTCGACCGGCCGCCGGTGCGCGAGGCGGCGTCGGCGGAGGGCGGTGGTGTCGAGTTCCACAGCCTGGACGGTTCGGGTGAGGGCTGGCAGTCGGTCCGGTTGTCGGGCGCCCGGCCGACCGTCGAGCCGGTGCATACCGCCACGCCCGCACGGCCCCAGGACCGTATGGACGTCCCGGCCGACCGGGAGCCGAAACGGGTTCTGGTACGCGATCCGCAGTCCCAGGAATGGCAGGTCGTCAAGCAGTCCACGCCCGATGGCCCCGGCGGTCCAGGGGGAGCCCGGCCCGCCGCGGGAGAGCCGGACGCGGCACCGTCGTACTACCGGTACAGCGCGCGGACCAACCAGCTCGAACCGGTTCCGGTCAAGGGAGGCCGGGGGGTCGACACGGTAGAGGTGCACCTCAACTCCGGCAAGGTGGAGGTGGGCGAGTTCCATCCCACCGGCGGCGGGAAACCGGACCTGCGGTTGCGCAGTGACGGTGCGCTCGAAGGGCCAGGGACCTCGACGGTCAGGCCGGGTGACCTGTCGTATGACGCGGTCGCCGGCGAGATCAGGATGAAGAACGGCGGGTTCTCTTCCGGAGATGGAGGCGGAGGCGAGGGCGGCTCTTCCGGCGGCGGCCGGCCCGGCGCCGGCCGCTCGGGCGGTGGGACGTCCGTAAAGCCGGCGTCCCGTGGTTCGCACACGCAGCTGGCCAAGGACGACGACGTGGTCTTCAGGCGGTCGCCGAAGCCGGAGACCGAGCAGGGCAATGCCACGGACAGCCCACCCGTCGGTCAGCGGCTGGAGACCGTGCTCGAAGAGCCTGACTCCTTCCCCGGTCCGGGCCGGGTCCTCGACGAAGGGGGTCAGAACAGGCCGCAGGCCGGCTCCGGGTCCGGGCCGGTCTCGGCCTCGGACGCGGCCAAGGGCTCGCGGACGATCTCCTACACCCAGGAAGGGCGGCCTGTGCTGGGTCGTCCGGCCGGGTCGCTGCCGGAGCCTCCGCCGCGGAACCCGACTACGCAGGAGCCCGTCGCCCCGGCGGCGCCCCATGATGAGGTCTTGGCGGCTTCCGCGCAGGCCGATGCGCACCGCCTTACTGAGCCGGCGGGCCTGTGGGCGCAGCGGCAGAACGCCGGGCGCAACGAGACGCCGTGGCAACCGCAGCAGGTGGCGAACGACGTCGCACGTCAGGACCACCTCGTGCAGCTGCGGCAAGGGCTGGACGCAGGCTTGGACATCACCGTGCACGACGATGCGATCGTCCTGCACCCGCGCGATGTCCAGCCCGCGCCGGTCAGCCGCCCGAGCGGCCACACCACCGTGGTGGTCGACGGTGTTACGGATATTGCGGCGGTCCGCGGGCTCATCAAGGCCCTGCCGCCGGACCGGATCGACGGGATGCGCGTCGAGTACCTCGCCGCGCAGCAGATCGGCGGGACCGCGGCCACCGACCTCGCCAACCGGATTCTGACCGGGATTCCCGGCAACGCAAGGCTGGACCTACGGCCCGATCAACTGCAGCAGCGGTTGCCGCAGAGCCGGCACCTGGTACCCGTGGACGACGCCGGCCAGGTCACTTTCCCCGAGTTCGCCACCCACTACGACGTCTACCCACCAGACCGGCCCGCCCCGCGAGACACCCCGTTCGATCTGGCGCCCGGAGACGAGCCCGGGACGTTCCGGCTCGGCGACGGGTGGGAGGCGGCGCAGACAGCGGCCGGCCTGCATTTCCGTCCTGCCGGTGCCGAGGCGCCGCCGGTCGGCGGCCGCGCCGGCAACACGCCCAGGGTCGTCGTTGGCGTGCCCGGCTTGGAGCCGCCGCCGGCCGTGCGGGCGCAGATCGACCGGCTGCTCCAGCAGCTGCCCGACCGAGCAGAGATCGTCGAACACGGACCCGCCCCGCGGTTGGTCCACCCGGCCGCCGGGCCCGACGAGGGCCACCAGGAGGCGCTCGGTCCGGCCGAGCGCCAGCCGCAGCCGGCACCGATCGTGCGGCATGACGCGACTGTTCCTGTTGTTGCGGCGGGTGTGGTGTCGGTTGGTGGGTGGCGTCGTGGGGTGGATGGTGGTTATGAGGTGTGGCAGCGGGTGGGGGGTTTGCCGGTTGATGTGCGGCGTGGTG
>NZ_JBICTV010000010.1:0-319415 GCF_043197855.1 Dactylosporangium sp. NPDC048998 | reverse complement strand
CGGGGCCGTGCGCGTGCGCGCGCGGGGGGGGGGGCCCGCCCCCCGCGCCCCCCCCCCCCCCCCCCCCCCCCCCCCCCCCCCCCCCCCCCCCCCCCCCCCCCCCCCCCACGACCCGACGACTTCCCGCCGCGCGGTGGCCACGCCACCGCGCGGCGGACCTCGTTCAAGGAACAACCGGCTGGCGACTGCTCAGGCTGGGCTGACCGGAGCCAGGCGCTTGGCGAACCAGAAGTCGGCGTAGTGCTCGTCGTTGTAGGGCCGGGTCTCGCGGTAGCCGGCGGAGCGGTACATCGCGATCGCCTCGGTGAGGCTGCGGTTGGTGGCCAGCCGGGCCTGCGTCCAGCCCCGCTCGGCGGCGTAGCGCTCCAGCGCGGTGAGCAGGCGCCGCCCGAGCCCGAGCCCGCGGACGCTCTCCGAGACCCACACCCGCACGATCTCGGCCGGCCCGCCGGGGTGCAGCTTCACCGCGCCGCAGCCGACCGGCTCGGCGTTGAGGGTGGCCAGCAGCAGCACCCCGGCGGGCGGCGTCAGTTCCTCGTCGCGCACCGGCACGCTGTGCGCCGGGTCGAACCCGCCGGGGAAGCGCCGGGAGAGGTCCCGGGCGTAGGCGCGCACGCAGGCGCGGGCCCGCGGGTCGCCCGGCGGGCACGCCTCGACGAGCACCATCGACGCCACCAGCAGCCGCTCGACCTCGGCCATCGCGGCCACGAGCTGGTCGCGCCGCTCGGTGGCGAGCGGCTCCAGGATCGACCAGGCCAGCACGTCGGAGCGCCGGTCGAGCTCGTTCCACTCGGCCCGGCCGGCGGCGGTCAGCGCGGCGGTGCGCACCCGCGCGTCGCCGCCGGCCGGCTCGGCGGGCCCGACGGTCACGAGGCCGTCCGCCTCCAGGGTGCGCAGGAGCCGGCTGAGGTACCCCGAATCGAGCCCCAGCCGCGCCCGCAGCGCTGCGACCTCGGCGCCGGCGGGCCCGATCTCCCACAGCAGCCGCGCCTGCGCGAGCGGCCGCCCCCGCGCCATGTACTCGTCGTCGAGCGCGCCGACCCGCTGGGTGACCGTCCGGTTGAACCGTCGCACCGCGGCGACGAGCCCCATGTCCATATACCTGACTTTAGTCAGCTATCTGGCGGGGTGCCACCCCCAGTGCCGGGCCGAGCCGGGTGGCGATGTCGGCACATCCGGTCCTGCAGCCCGGGCGAGTGCGGCTCGACGCGCGCCGAGAACACGGTCGCCTGAGCAACTTCGCCGGCGAGCCAAAGGCCGCAGCGTCGTGTGATGATCTGGGCGTGGGAGGCTGGCAAGCACTGGTTCGCGATCTGGTGCATCGCACGCAGCGCGATGTTCTGGACGTCCTGGACGGCCTGGACCCGGCGTTGGTGGATGACGTCGTGCAGCCCGGCACCAACTCGATCGGTTGGCTGCTGTGGCATCTGACCCGTAGTCACGATCGCAACGTCAGTGAGCTGCAGAACCGGGAGCAGTTGTGGCTGTCGGAGGGGTGGTACGCCCGGTTCGGCCGAGCGGCCGACCCGGACGAGACCGGCTATGGACACTCTCCGGCGCAGGCCGCGTCCTTCCGCAGCCCGCCTGCGAGCGTGCTCGTCGGTTATCACCAGGCGGTTGTCAAGATGATCGATGAGTATCTTCGACGGGCGCCGGACGAGGACCTGGACCGGCTGGCCACGAGCCCCACCCTTGGCGACACCACCACTGTTCATCTACGGCTGGTCGGCGTTCTCGTCGAGGGCCTCGAACACGTCGGCCAAGCGGCCCTGCTCCGGGGCGTGCTGCAGCGCCGCCAGGAAGGCGCGAGCCCGAAGCGCGACGGCCCGTGATCTCGGGCGGTGCTGGTCAGGTCAGCCAGAGGTTGTCGTGTTCACGGTAGAACGCGGCGCGTTCCTCCTCGCCCATCTGCGCGACGTGGACCAGGCCTTCGAAGTAGCCCTCGCGGGGCGCGCCCGGCGAGAAGTGCAGCAGCATCGACGCCGGCGCTCCGGACTCGTTCTTGAACGCGTGGATGCCGCCCGCTGGGACGTGCACGTAGTCTCCGGGTTCGGCGTCGATCCAGCGCGCTCCGTCATAGATGCGTACGGTGCCGGACAGGATGTAGAAGGACTCCGCTATCGACCGGTGGAAGTGGGGTTCCGGTCCGGTCACGCCGGGGCCGCACTCCCATCGGTACAGACCGAACAGGCCGCCGGTCGACGCGCCGGTGGACAGGTAGTGCAGCCGGGTGCCGTTCGGATAGACGAGTTCCGGGGCGGTGCCGTCCGGGCGGTAGGTTGCGCTGATCTCGCCCTTTTGGCCGTGGTACAGCGGAGGTGGATAGGTCATCTCCACATCATGCACGCCAAGGGCCTCCCGGGAGGGGCGGCCGGCGGGTATGGCAGGGAAGGGCCCGGCCCAGGCGGGCGAGTGGGGACAGGGCCATCAGCACGGGTGACAGCAGCATGCCGGCGGCCGTGACCAGCAGGGCCGTGCGTACTCCCCAATGTTGCGCGAGGAAGCCCCCGAGCAACGAGCCGACCGGTGTCAGGCCCATGCCGGCGAAGGTGATCGTCGCGGTGACGCGGCCCTGCAACGTGTCCGGCGTGACGGCCTGCCGGACGGCCATGATCGTGACATTGACCAGTTGGCCGAAGGCTCCGAACACCAGGTTGATCGCGATCAGCGCGGAGAAGGTCGCCATGGAGCCGCCGTGCAGCGCGGGCACACACAGCATCACGCCGTCACCGATCGTCGCCGCCGCGACGAGCACCGGTCCGTAGCCGAGGCGGCCCGGGAGGCGGGCGGCGAGCAGGGAACCGGCCAGTGCGCCCGGTCCCGTCGCGGCGAGCGCCACTCCGATGGCAGTGCCGGACAGGTGCAGATCTCGCGGCAAGAAGATCAGGTACGTGGTCATCGTGGCCGCGAGAGAGAACTGGAACGCGGCCGAGGCGAGGCACACGGTCCGGAGCAGGGCATCGCCCGCCACGAAGCGGAGGCCGTTGTGGATCTGCCGCCAGATCCGCCGCGAATTGCCGGGGTGCGGGGAGATCGACTCGCGGTGGCGGATCCGGGCGATGGACGCGAACGACACGACGAAGAGCAGGGCGCTCGACACGGCGGCGATCGGCGCCGACAGCAGGGATGCCATCGCCCCGCCGAGGGCGGGACCGCCGACCTGGGCCGCGGACCGGCTCCCCTCGATCGCACTGTTGCCCTGCAGCAGCTGCTCGCGTCGCACCAGGCGTATCAGGGAGGCTTGATAGGCGACGTCGAAGAACACCGACAGGGCTCCGACGGCGAAGGCGATGACCAGCAGCACCGGCAGGCCGAGGCCGCCCAGCAGCGCGACCACGGCGGCTGCGCCTAACGCCACGGCTCGGCCGAGGTCCGCCAGGACCATGACGGTGCGGGTCCGCCACCTGTCCACCCACACGCCGACGAACAGCGCGAGCAGCAGCTGCGGTGCCTGCCCGACCGCGCGCAGGACACCCAGTTCGCCCGCACCCACGTTGAGCGTCAGGACGGCGAGCAGCGGCAGGATCACCAGGCTCGCCTGCTCGCCCAGCTGTGAGGCGGTCTGGCCTGCCCAAAGGCTGCGGAAGTCGGAGTCACGCCAGAGGCTCGGCAGGCTCGGCGCAACGGATCGAGCGGAATCGGAAGCGGACGGCACGAAGACCCCTTGGGATCGCTGCGGACAGGGCTCACCGACCGCCGTACGACAACATCGACGGTTCAGGTGGGAAGGCTCGCTGTGCCGCGCGATGCAGGGGCAGCACGCGATGACAGGCCGATCACGGCCTAAGACGTCAACGCGCGCTCGGACGACCGGGCATGTCTCAGCTCCTCATGGGGTCACTCGCCGCCCGACAATAGCCGCCGGTCGTCCAGCACGAAAGGCAGAATGCCGCGACACTTGAGGCGTGCCCGACTCGCGTCCGCAACAGCCCGCACGGCGGTTCGTCGTGCAGCTGCACCGGGCCCGGCGCGTGCACTACGACTTCCGGCTCGAGCTGGACGGCGTGCTCGTCAGCTGGGCCGTGCCGAAGGGGCCCTCGCTCGACCCGAAGGTGCGCCGGGCGGCCTTCCACGTCGAGGACCACCCCATGGAGTATGTCGACTTCGAGGGCGTCATCCCGGCCGGGACCTACGGCGGCGGCGACGTGATCGTGTGGGACGCGGGGACCTGGGTGCCGTACAAGGACCCCGACCCGGCCGCCGCGGTCGCCGCCGGGGAGCTGCACATCGAGCTGCACGGGCAGAAGCTGCGCGGCCGGTTCGTCATCGTGCGCACCCGCGGCGACGATTGGCTGCTCATGCATAAGCGCGACGAGCACGCCGTGGCCGGGTGGGACGCCGCCGCGCTGCCGCGCTCGGTCCTCAGTGGACGGTCCAGCGACGACGTGAAGGCCGACCCGGAGCTGATGTGGCGCTCGGACCTCCCGGTGGCCCGGGCGGCGGTGCGGCTCAAGGCGAGCGGGCCGGCGGACGACGAGCTCGCGCGGCTGGAGGCGCTCGGGGAGTCGGGGACGTGGCACGTCTTCGGGCGGGACCTGCGCGTCACAAACCTGAACAAGGTGCTGTTCGCGGGGCGCGACGGTGGCGCCGAGGTGACGAAGCGGGAGATCCTGCGGTACACCGCGGAAATCGCGCCGACCGTGCTGCCCTATCTGGCCGGGCGCGCGCTCAACCTCCACCGCTTCCCGGCCGGCCCGGGCTCGAAGGGGTTCTGGCAGAAGGCGCTGCCGGGGCACGCGCCCGGCTGGCTGCCGCGCTGGCGGGAGCCGGGCTCGGGCACCGAGTACCTGGTCGCCTCCGAGGCCGCGGCGCTGGTCTGGGCGGTGAACTACGGCGGCCTGGAGTGGCACCCGTGGACGTCGCCGACGGACCGGCCGGACCGGCCGACGTACGCGCTCGTCGACCTCGACCCAGGCCCCGACACGCGCTGGGAGGACCTGCTCGTGCTCGCGCGGCTGCACCGGACCGCGTTCGAGCACCTCGGGGTCGTCGCGCGGGCGAAGGTCACCGGGCGGCGCGGGATCCAGATCTGGGTGCCGGTCGCGGCCGGGCCGGGGTTCGGCGAGACGCGCGCGTGGGTGCAGGCGCTGTCGCGGTCCGTCGGCTCGGTCGTGCCCGACCTGGTGAGCTGGGCGTGGGAGCGGGCCGGGCGCGGCGGCTTGGCGCGGCTGGACTTCACGCAGAACGCGGTGAACCGGACGCTCGTCGCGCCGTACAGCCCGCGGGCCGCGCCCGGCGCGCCCGTGTCGGCGCCGATCGACTGGGACGAGCTCGACGATCCGGGCCTGCGGCCGGACGGGTTCACGATCCGGACCATCAGCGCCCGGCTGGCCGCGCGCGGCGACCTGTTCGCCGAGGTACTGCACCATCCGCAGCGGCTGCCACCGTTGCGCTGACGCGTCAGTGACCGACGACGGTCCCCGGCCGATCGTGGCCGGGGACCGTCGTCACGGGGTTGTGCGGGCGAAATGCCGAACCGTCAGAGGGCGCGGCGGCCGCGGCCGCCCACGCCCGCGACGACGGCGACACCGACCGCCGCGAGCAGCACCTGGACCAGCAGTTCGCCCCAGTCGACACCGGGGGTGTCGGTGGAGATGCCGATCGCCCTGGCCAAAACCGTGCCCAGCAGGGCGGCGATGATGCCGACGACCATCGTGAGCAGGATCGACATGTGCTGCCGGCCGGGAACCACCAGCCGACCCAGCGCACCGACGATCAGACCGACGATGAGCGCCGTGATGATTCCGGTGACAGTCACAGCTCCTCCTAGAAGGCTCGTTTTCCGGTCGAGTCATTGATGCCCCGGGGTTCGCCGGACCAAACACCGCATCGATCGGGTGGCTTCGCCGGAAATCGCGGCGTGCCCGCAACGGGGTGACAAGACTGGTCGTACCCGGAAGCGAAGCATGCGATCGCACAAGCTCACCGGCAGCCAGGTGACCGCCCCCGTTGTCCGCGGGGGAACGGCACGACACGGCGGTATGGCGCCGGCCGCATCCACGGCCCGCGGCCGGCGTCATACCCAAAGGCGACGAACCGCCGCGGCCGCGGCGCGATGGCGATCAGCGCCGGGGAGGCCGATCGCCGCGCGGCGAGCGGCGGGCCGCGGCGCGGCAGGCGTCGATGACGTCCGGGCGCAGCAGGTGGCCGAAGCCGGCCCGGTCCAGCCGCAGTACGAGCCCCGGCCGGTCGGTGCCGAGCGCCGCCGCCGTCGCGTCGAGGTCCCAGTCGTGCTCGGCCAGCCGCGACAGCAGGTGCCCGCGCCTGGTCTGGGCCGCCGAGAGCCGGAACGTCTTGAGGTACGTCACGTTGCCCGCCTCGTCGGTAATGGTCTCGCCGATGTGGTTGTCGGCGGCGGGGTCGAAGGGCGGCAGGAACCGGGCGAGGGTGAAGCGGCCCATGCGGTACACCGGACGGCTCCGCATCGAACGCACGGTGAACATGACGTCGTTGTGGAACGACGCCCACTCGCCGCGCACCCGGGCGAGCTCGCCCCGCAGGTCCTCGACCGAGTGCACGCGCGACGCGTCGAGGGGCTGGTCGAAGCCGGGCACGGCCGGGTAGAGCTGCGTGTAGTGGTACAGCAGCTCGCCGTAGTAGTCGTGCAGCAGCGTCGGGTGCAGGGCGCGGTAGTCGTCGGGATGCGGCACGACGAACACGCTCGCGAGGGCGTCGGCGAGGTACAGCGCCAGGCCGCACTGGCCCGGGTGGATCTCGAAGACCCGCAGCGCGTCGTCGAGGCCGCGCACGTCGGCGCCGCGGTAGGCCTCCTCGACGCGCGGCGACAGCCCGCGGGTGACCGCGTCGCGGGTCCACTCCTGCCAGGCGATCGGCGGTCCGTCGAACTGCAGGTCGAGGAAGCCCTCCAGGGCCAGGTGCAGCGGCAGGAACCGCAGCCGGCGGCGGTCCTCGCGGCGGGTCATGCGGCGGCGGAAGCGCAGCCCGGCGACGCGGGGCAGGCCGGGTTCGCCGGGTTCGCGCGGGTCGAGCAGCTGTGTGCCGTACGCCGCCGCGGGCGAGCCGTCGGCCGTCCACGTCGCGACGAACGCGTGCGGCACGTAGGCGACGTACGCCTCGCGCGGCGTGAGCTCCACAATGGACAGCTCGTCCTCGTCGTGCAGGCGCGCGTGCAGCCGCAGGTCCGCGATCGGCTCGTCGCGCAGCAGCGGCACGAGCCGGGCCGCGCCCCACGTCTGGGCGGGCCCGGCGCGCAGGCCGTGCAGCTCCTGGATCACCGCAGGAACCCTTCCACTCGTTCGTCCAGGTGGGCACGCAGCTCGGCGAAGGTGGCGGTGCCGGTGGCGAACCGGGCCAGCTCGACCAGCGCCGCCGCGTCCTCGGCGTCGCGCACGCCGACGCTCGGCACCAACGGCGAGAGCCGGCGCACGTCGAAGGCGTCGCCGTCGTACACCGGGTTGAGGTGCACGATCGACGTCCGGCCGTCGGGGTCGAGTCGCTGCCGCCACACCCGCAGCACCTCGGCGGCCTGGCCGGGCGGGGCGTTGTCCCACCCGTCGGAGACCACGACGAGCCGCTCCGGGCGCAGCGCGAGCCCGTCGAGCAGCCGCTCCCCGAGCGGCGTCGCGCTGAGCGGGTGCACCAGCAGCGGATCGCCCGCGTGGTTGAGCCAGATCGGGCGGTACCGCCCGGCGAGCGCCTCCAGCAGATAGTGCGTGGCGAGCGCGACGGCGAGCGGCCGGCGGCGCTTCACGGCCGAGCCCGACGACGAGTAGCTGTCGTCGAGCACCGCGACGACGTCGCCCCACGAGCCGGCCCGGCGCCCCGCGGCCCGGCGGGCGGCGGCGCGCAGCGCGGCGGTGAGCTCCTCGCGGCGGCGGGCCCGCTCGGGCCGGGGCAGCGACAGCGCGTACAGGGCCAAGCGGGTCAGCGGCTGGCGGTCCAGGGCGGCCTCGACGTGGCCGCGCCCGGCGCGCTGCAGCCGCAGCCGCTCCAGCTCGGTCAGCCGCGGCGCGATGGCGCGCAGGAACTCGGCGCGGTTCATGTCGCGTCGGCGGGTGGACGCGAGGCCCTCCGCGACGGTGTACGGCAGGTCGAACAGCGCGTCCTTCTCGTAGTGCGCGCGCCGCCATGACTCCAGGATCGGCGTGTCGTAGCGCTTCGGCCGCCGCCAGTCGAACAGCATCGTGCCGACCTCGGCGGGCAGCCGCAGGTGCGCGTGCCCGGCCGCGGCGGCGAGGCCGCGGCGGTACTTGACGGCGTCGAACGCGACGTCGGGCCGGGCCGCGACCCAGTCCCGCACGATCGCGCGGGTGCGCCGGTTGTTGATGCCCTCGGCCCGCAGGGCACGCAGCACGCGGTACACCCGCTGCGGCGCAAGCGCGGCGAGCCTGGCGGCGATGAGGCGCCCCTCCAGGCGTCGCTGCGGCAGCGGTACCGCCTGTGCCGTGCGCAGCAGGTTGAGCACGATGGTCGCCGCGTTGAGGTCGTTGATGTCCAGCGCGAGCGCCGCGGCGTAGATCTCGCGGTAGTTGGTCAGCACGTACTCGTGCAGGAAGGCCAGCGACAGGCGCTGCTCGGCCGCGTCGGCGTAGAACTCGCGCTGCCCGGTGGCGGTGACGGCGGCGTTGACGAACATGACGACGTCCTCGCACGCCGTCAGCTCGGACAGTTCCGTCAGCTCGGACAGTTCCGACAGCTCCACGGCCTCCCCCTCGGCGGATGCTGGGTGCCGGTCGGGGAATTCGACGTGCGAGCTGCGAAGCATCGCTTCAGAGGCGGGTTCCGGAAGTCGCGCGGACAGTCCCGCGACCGGCCGGGTCAGCGTAGCGCCGCCCGGCCGGTCGCCGCGCTCCGATTTCGGGCCCGCCGGCCTCAGCGGCTCGGGGCCGGGGAGACGACGATCGACGTGGCCGGAGGAAAGTCGGCGGTGGCCAGGGTCCGGCCGTCCCGGTCCCGGGCCACGGCGAAGGGACGGTCGATGCCGGTGGCCCACAGCACGCGCACCCGGGGGTACGCGGTCCACTCCGCCGATCCGTGGGAGGGGGCGGGCCGGTCGCCGTTCGCGCGCATCTCGACCCGCGCGGCGTCGCCGGCGTAGACGCCGACCACCACCCTGTCGCCACCGGCCAGCTCGAACCGGTTGTATCCCTGGAAGAACCCGTCGAGGTCCGGCGGCTGGCGCAGGTCCAGCAGCGTGCGCAGCTCGGTCACGGTGCCCTTGCGGTCGTCGCTGCCGGCGTGCAGCGTCGCCGAGCGCTGGTCGCCGTCGAACCAGAACACCAGCTCGCCGCCGTCGGCGAGGGTGAGGCCGGTGCGGATCCAGTCGCCGAGCAGGGTTGCGCCGAGGGTCACGCCGCGGCTGCGCTCGATCTGGCGGGTGCCGCCGGCGCCCCGGCCGTCGGCGTCGAAGGCGGTGAAGATCGCGTCGGTCGAACCGACGAGGGGCCTGTCGCGCCGGATGAAGAACACGCTCACGCCCGGCACGTCGGGGAGGTCGAGCGAGTCGACCTGGGTGTCGTCCCCGTCGACGGTGAGCCGGAAGTGCCTGCCGTTGCCGCCGTACAGGCCGAAATCGAGCGCCTTCCCGCCGGGGAGCTCGAGCTCGGTCACGACGCCGAACTCGCCGTCCTTCGGCACGCGACCGTCGAATTCCAGCAGCCGCATCTGGCGGGTCTGCTGGTTGTGCAGGCCGGCCATGACGCCGTTCATCGCGTCCTGGTACCAGACCTCGAGGTTCTCCTGCGGGCTGATCTGCCCCAGGGACAGGTTACGACCGGCCCCCGGGGGCAGCGACGGGTCCGGGTACCACGGGACGACGGTGCTCGGACGATAGGCGGCGGTCGGGGCGGGCGACGGCGTGCCGGGCCCGAGCGCGACGACGGTGCCGGCGGACACGAGCGGGACGAGCGCGGCGGCGCAGGCGACGGCGACGGTGCGCATCCGGCGCCGGTTCGCGGCGGCCCGCACGTCGGCGACGGTCAGCCGGGTGGTCAGGTCGGCGGTCTCCTCCGCCAGGGCCTGGCGGAGATCCTCGATGGTGTGCATCACGATGCTCCCTGCTGGGCAAGCGGGCTGAGTTCGGGGTCGACGCGCAGCTTGCGCAGCGCGCGGGCCGAGGCGCTCTTGACGGTGCCGAGCGCGACCCCGAGCTCGTCGGCGGTCTGCTGCTCGGTGAGGTCCAGGTAGTACCGGCACACGATCACGGCCCGTTCGCGCCGCGTGAGCTGCCGCAGCGCCCGGGCCACGCTGGTGCGGGCCACCGCGGCGTCGGCCGGGTCGGGCCCGGCCGCGATCCGCTCCGGCACCTGCGGCACGGGTCGCTCGCGGCGGCGCCGGCGCCGCCACCAGTCGCTGTGCAGGTTGACCAGAATCCGGCGGGCGTACGCGTACGCGTCCCCGCCGTCCAGCCGCGACCACGCCGTGTAGGTGCGCACGAGCGCGTGCTGGGTCAGCTCCTCGGCCTCGCCGGCGTCGCCGCTGAGCAGGTACGCGACCCGGTACAGCCGGCGCACCCCGCCGGTCATGAAGGCCGCGAACTGCGCGTCGCGCTCCCCGTCCGGCCGGTCGTCCACAGGTCTTCGCATCGTCGGTCGCTCTCCTCCCCGTCGGTCCCTTCCGCCCCCTCCCTACTGCGCAGGGCGGCGAAAGGTTCCGCGCGGGGGCGGGGAATCTATCGACGGGCGGAGCGCCACCCGCGGATGCCGAGGACGCCGACGGCGGTGCCGACGGTGAGGGACACGGCGATCAGCGCCGCGTGGATCCAGAAGAACCCGGTCGGCGCGCCGGAGGCGCTCCAGGCCCGGTCGTCACGCCAGATGGCGAGCAGGAATCTGGGCCAGATGACCCAGCTCCACACGCCCACCGCCACGAGAAAGACCGACCAGCGCCGCGACAACACCACAGATGAAGTATGCCGTCAGCGGTGGACGCCGGCCCCGGGAAGGCGTTGACAATCGGCGCCCACCGATGCTGTGCTGGGCAGCGCTCCGTTACATTCCTGTTTCATTTGTTACACCGAGTCTGAGGAGCGATGCGATGAAGCGAAGGGTGTTACCCCTCGTCGCGGCCGCCACCACGGCCGCGCTGGGCTGGACCGGGATCGCCGGGGCACCCGCCGCCCAGGCGAGCGCGGCGCCGTCGGCGCGGGTCTGGGTGACCACGATCGACCGGGCCGAGTTGCTGCACGAGCGGGCCGCCGTCCCGTTCGTGCGCGGGCAGGGCGGCCAGGTGACGATCGCCGTCGACCCGAGCCGGACGTACCAGAGCATGGACGGGTTCGGGGCCTCGATCACCGACTCCTCGGCGAGCGTGCTCTACCGGCTGGCGCCGCGGCAGCGCGCGGACGCGATGCGGGCGCTGTTCGACCCCGGACGGGGCGCGGGCGTGAGCTTCCTGCGCCAGCCGATCGGCTCGTCGGACTTCACCGCGGCGGCGCGGCACTACACGTTCGACGACATGCCGCCCGGGCAGACCGACTACACGCTGGCGCACTTCAGCATCGAGCACGACCGGGCGCAGGTGCTGCCGCTGCTGCGCGAGGCGAAGCGGCTCAACCCGCAGCTGAAGATCATGGCGACGCCGTGGAGCCCGCCCGCCTGGATGAAGACCAGCGACTCGCTCAGCAGCGGCGAGCTCAAGGACGACCCGCGGGTGTACGCCGCCTACGCCGCCTACCTCACCAGGTTTGTGCTCGCGTACACCGCCGCCGGCGTGCCGGTCGACTACCTCACGGTGCAGAACGAGCCGCAGAACCGCGACGCCGGCGGCGGGCCCGTCATGGGCCTGTCCACCGCGCAGGCGTCGAAGGTCATCGAGATCCTCGGGCCGCTGCTGCGGATCGTCAGCCCCCGAACGAAGATCCTGGGCTACGACCACAACTGGCAGACGCACCCCAACGACGTCAAGAACACCCCGCCCGGCCAGGACCCGGAGACCGACTACCCGTACCGGCTGCTGTCCGGCCCGGCCGCCCGCTGGGTCGCCGGCACCGCGTACCACTGCTACTACGGCGACCCGAGCGCGCAGACCGCCCTGCACGACGCGTTCCCGGACAAGGGCATCTGGTTCACCGAGTGCTCCGGCTCGCACGGCCCGGACGACACCCCGGCGCAGTACTTCACCGACACCCTCAAGTGGCACGCCCGCACCATCACCGTCGGCACCACCCGCAACTGGGCGAAGTCCGCGGTGACCTGGAACATCGCGCTGGACTCGACCGGCGGCCCGCACCTCGGCGGCTGCGGCACCTGCACCGGCCTGCTCACCGTCCAGCCCGACGGCACCTGGACCACCGACGCCGAGTACTACACGATCGGTCACCTGGCCAAGTTCGTGAAGCCCGGCGCGATCCGCATCGCCTCCTCCAGCTTCGGCACGCCCGGCTGGAACGGCGAGGTCACCGACGTCGCCTTCCGCAACCCGGACGGCTCCACGGTCCTGGTGGCCCACAACGAGAACGACGCGCCGCGGACCTTCACCGTCGCGGTCGGCGGCCACTCGTTCGACTACACCCTGCCCGGCGGCTCGCTCGCCACGTTCACCTGGCCCCGCAGCCAGGTGCTCGAGGACGGCCTGCGCCTGCTGCCGATCGCCGGCGCCACGGCGACGTCGTCGCCGGCCGGCCCGGACGCGGGCCTCGCCGTCGACGGGGACGCCTCGACCCGCTGGTCCAGCGGCACGGCGCAGGCGCCGGGGCAGTACCTGCAGGTGGACCTCGGCGCGCCCCGCTCGTTCCGCCGGGTCGCGATCGACAGCGGCGCCAGCATCGGCGACTACGCCCGCGGCTGGCAACTGTCCACCAGCGACGACGGCACCGCCTGGCGGACCGTCGCGCAGGGCGCCGGCACCGGCCAGCTGACCACCGTGGACCTCGCCTCGACCCGGGCGCGGTTCCTGCGGGTCACGTCGACCGCGTCCGCCGGCAACTGGTGGAGCATCGCCGACATCCGCCTCTACGCCTGATCCAGGTTGCGCCAGCAGAATGATCATCCTGGGATGAGGCCGAATTCGGTCCGTACCAACGGATTCGGCTGCATAGCCTGATGGTGCCCGCAGAAAAGCGGGAGAACGGTGTCCCGGCCGCGTGACCCGTTTCCCCCGACGGTGGCCCGCCGCACCTCCGCGCGGCGGGCCACCTTTCGCGGTACGCTGCCAAGGGTGGGACTGCCGAGCGCCGCGCAGATCAGGGACGCGACGTGCGTCGCCTGCCCGGCCCAGGCACTCGCGCTCGGCGCCTTCGACGTCGCCGAGCGGCCCGGCCTTGCTCGTACGGAGCACCCGTACGACTCCGGCCGCGGCTACCGGGTCAGCGCCGCCACCGGCACCCCGACGTGCGTGCACCCCTACCGGGTCGGCGTGCCACCGGCGGCGTACGCGTCGGCCGGGGCGCCGCTGCCGACCGGCGAGGCGCCGCCGCCCGCGCCCCGTGAGGCCGACCTCGAACTGCCGGACGACCCGACGCTGCTGGAGGCCTGGCTCGTCGCCGTCGTGCGTGAGGCACCGCCCGCGCGGCTCGGCGCGGCCCTGCGCCGGGCGGAAACGGCCGCCCTGCAACGGTTCGCCCCCGACCAGGTCGTCGAAGCCCTGCGCCGCGTCCTGTCCAACGAGCTGCGCTGACGGTGCGGCCCGGCCGGCGCGGCGGTCTTCCCGCGGGGCGCCGTCAGATCCCGGTGGTCAGGGTGCGCAGCCGCTCGGCCCAGCCATCGGCGTGAACGGCCCGGCCCGCGAAGCGCTCGCGCAGGATGCGCAGGGCGGGCAGGCGCTGGGCGGCCTTGCGGTAGCGCGACCCGGCCGAGGACGCGTCGGAGGAGATGCCCTCGACGCGGAAGCCCAGCAGGTCCAGCGCGCGGTTGAGCTGGGCGGCCTGATCGGTGTCGCGGCAGGTGAACACGTACGTGGCGTGGTCGGGGGCGTTGAGCACCTCGTACACCAGGTGCCCGCCCGGGGTGAGGCACAGCAGGAACGCCAGCACCGCGGGGGTCTCGGCGTCGGTGAGCGCGTCGTAGTCGGTGTAGGCCGGTGTCACGCGCTCGTGCGGGAAGACCGAGCGCGGCAGGTGCGGGCCGTCCGACTGCCCGCTCTGCAGGCCGCCCATCGTGCCCAGCATGCCGTAGGCGAGGGTCGGGCCGTAGGCGTCGAACGGGCCGTCGAAGCCGAAGCCCGGCGTCGGCCCGGCGGACATCATGCCGGCGGCGAACATACCGGGCAGGCCGGCGGCGAAGGAGCCCGCGCGGCCGTCGTGGTCGAGCACCGGCGGGCGGGCGGAGTCGCGCCACGGGCTCGCGCCGGAGCCCTCCCGCTGTACCGAAACGGTCTGTTTGAAGCCCAGCCACGTCGTGCCGAGCGTGAAGAGGTGGCGCGCGCCGGCGACGCGGCCGGGCAGGCAGGCGGCGTCCAGCAGGGCCGGGAAGACGGTCGGCTCGACCGCCTCCAGGTCGGTGCGGGCAGCGGCGAGGCCGTCGCGCAGCAGCGCCGCGACCGACCGCAGCGCGACCGGGCCGAGGCCCGGCAGGAGCGCGGCCAGGAAGTGGGCGGTGCGGCCCGACGCGGCGCCGACCCGGGTCCGCAGCAGTTCCGAGAATTCGCCGGTACGCCGGGCGAGGCGCCCGATCGCGACCGGCGGGCGCCCGGGGACGTCGAGGCCGAGGGTGTACCCCGAGGCGTCGGTCGTCACGCCCCGGATGAACGCGTACGGGATCTTCTCGGCGAGTCCGCCGGTCGGCACGATGACCAGGGCGTCGTCGTAGAGCCGTAGCTCCGCCGGGGCGCCGTCCGCCGCGCCCGGGAACGCCTCGGGGGTGCCGACGCCGTCGAGCAGCAGCACCTGCTCGGTGTCGGCGACGCGCGCCTCGGCCAGCTCGGCGAGCAGCTGGGTGCGCACGGCCCCGAGCCGGCTGAGCTCCAGCCGGGCGCCGTCGGCGAGGGCGAGCCCGACCGTGTACGGCTGAGGCTCGCCGATCTCGACGATGTCCGCGGGGGCGACGCGCAGGACCGCGCCCGACTCGGGGGTCACGACCAGTGCGCCGCCGGCCATCTCGGCGGTGCCGTCGCCCTCGTCGAGCAGGGCACCGCCGTCGGCGATGAGGCGGAACCGCACGTCAGGCCGTCGACGTGCCGCACTCGGCGCAGAACATCGCGCCGGGCGTGGCCGGCGTGCCGCAGTTGCCGCAGAACCGCTTCTGCGGCGCCGGGGCGGCCGCGAGCGGGGTGCCGCAGTGCTGGCAGAACTTGCCGCCGCCGGTCTCGTTCATGCACGAGGGGCACCGGCCCACGGCCTGGTCGCGGTAGTTGACGTCTCGCGTCCAGTCGACCTGCTGGATCTTGTCGTGCAGCTGGTTGACCTGGGCGGCCGCCTGCATGCCGGCGATCTCCTGGTCGAGCCGCGGCGCGCAGCTGGTGCACAGGCCGCGCTCGTGGTTCCAGCACACCTGCTGGCAGACCCACTGGCCGCAGCGGTGGCACTGGGTGAAGTACGACTGCATCTCCTCGGCGGCCTTGGCGAGGGCCTTGTCGCGGGTCGAGCCGCGCAGGCCGTCGCGCATCCACTCGGCGTCCCAGCCGATCTGGGCGGCCTTCGAGCCGACCTCGCCGCCGAGCAGGTCGCCGCCGATGCGCAGCAGGCGCCCGCCGAAGCCGGTGACCGAGTGCTGGAACGTCGAGGAGTACCCGTTTCCGCACCGCATACAGTTGAACTCGAACTGGTACCCCTCGCGCGTGGAGCGGTCCGAGTAGTTGTTGGTGAACGGCACCATGCCAGCCATCGGCAGCAGACCCCTCTTCGCAGCAACCGGCGTTCCACCTTTTTGTACCCGTTGCCCATCGGTCGCATGATCGGCGAGTCGGCCATACGACATCGTCTGATCGGCGCCTGACCAGAGCAGAGCCGGTGGAGCGCGGTCGGCGTGGGACGCGTCCGGCCTGATAAATCGGGCGACGTCGACGCCCGGCCCGCTCTAGCGTTGGCGCGGTGCCCCTGACGCCGCTCGCTGCCCTGGTCGACGTCCGTCCGCTGCGCGAGCACCCGCCCTTCCGGCGACTCTGGCTCGGCTCGACCGCGTCCGGGATCGGCGGCCAATTCGGCGCGTTCGCGGTCACCTACTACGTCTGGGACCGCACCCGCAGCCCGGCCATGGTCGGGCTCGTCGGGCTGGCCGTCGCCGCCCCGATCGTCGTGGTCGCCCTGGCCGGCAGCGCGTTCATCGACCAGGCCGACCGGCGCCGCCTTGCCCTGCTCACCACCGCCGGCCAGCTCGTCACCGGCCTGCTCATGGTGCTCGTCGCCGCCCTGCCCGGCAACGGCGTGTGGGCGATGCTCGGCCTGACCGCGGCCGCCTCGGCGCTCTCCGCGCTCGGCACGCCGGTGCTGCGCAGCCTCATCCCCGGCCTGCTCCCGCCGGCCCGCCTCGCCGCCGGCCTCGCACTCACCCACCTGTCGTTCCAGCTGGCCATGCTGGTCGGCCCAGCGCTGGCCGGCGTCGTGACCGCCGCGTCCGGTACGGCCTGGTGCCTGGCCATCGACGCGGTGACCTTCGTCGCCGCCCTGGCCGGCATCGCGGCCCTGCCCCGCACCGCCCCGGTCGCCGCCGCCGGCCCACGCGGCCTTGCCGCGATCGTCGACGGCATCCGCTTCACCGCCCGCAGCCCCGTCGTGCGCGGCGCCCTGCTCTCCGATCTGTGCGCCACCTTCCTGGCCATGCCGTGGGCCCTGTTCCCGCTGCTCAACGCCGAACGCTTCGGCGGCTCGCCGCAGGTGCTGGGCCTGTTCGGCAGCGCCATCGCCGTCGGCGGCGTGCTCGCCTCGGCCCTGTCCGGCCTCGCCACCCGCCCGGGCCGCCCCGGCCTGGTCCTGCTCGGCGGCGGCGTCGCGTGGGGCGCCGCGCTCGGCGTCGCCGGCCTGAGCACCCGCCTGCCGCTGACGCTGGCCGCGCTGGCCGTCGCCGGCGCGGCGGACACCTGGGCGGTGATCTCCCGCGGCACCGCCGTGCAGACCACCACCCCGGAGTCGCACCGCGGCCGGGTGGCGGCACTGGAGCACATCGCCGGCTCGGCCGGCCCGCAACTGGGCAACCTGCGCGCGGGCCTGGTCGCCGCCGCCACCTCGGGCGGCTTCGCGATGGTCACCGGCGCCGCGGCGAGCCTGCTGGGCGTCGGCCTGGTCGCCCTGCTCAGCCCGCGCCTGCGCGCCCTGCGCGTGTGACGGTCACCGTCCGCGCCCGGTCGCGCTGACCGTCGGCGAGCGGCCGGCGCTGCCGCGAAAGACGGCCGCGGTTGCGTTGTGTGCGGCCGTGGTGGGTCAGGCCGTGCTGGGTCAGGCCGTGGTGGGTCAGGCCGTGGTGGTGCGTCGGGCGGCCGTCTCGGCGCGGACCGGGCTCGCGCGGCTGCTGCGGATCAGGGCCTGCAGCGCCACGGCGGCGGTCGGGGACAGGTCGGTGCCGGCCAGGTCGTCGGCCAGGATGCCCGAGTCGTCCAGGTCGTAGCGGCCCGCCAGGATCGAGACCTCGACGTGTGGCGCCGCGCCCGTCACGTCGGGGATCGTGCCGTGCCAGTGCGGGTGCAGGCGATCCGTGAACTCCACCGCGGCCTCCTCCGCCAGGGCGCGGCGTGCGGTCTCCTCCACTCCGGCGCCGGGGTGGACCCGCGCGGTCGGCAGGGCCCACTGGCCGGGCTCGAACGGGGCCGTGGGGGAGCGGCGGCGCAGCAGGACCGCGCCGGCCGGGTCGACCAGCAGGGCCAGGGCCAGGCGCGGCGGGGGAGCGGCCGGGTCGGGGGATGGGAGGCGGCCCAGGCCGGTCAGGACGCGGTGGCGCAGCAGGGCGTGCTGGCCGCGGCAGCGGGCCGGTGGGCCGTCGGGGGGCGTGACCGGCTCGCCGCCCACGACCAGCTCGCCGGGGCGGAACTGGTCGCGGGTCAGGTCGAGCTCGGTGCCGTCGGGCAGACGGTTCCAGTAGTGGTGGCCCGCGGGCTCCCCGCCGGCGGTGACCCGGCCGTGGACCAGGTCGCCGCCCATGATTTCGCGCACGACGAGCGCGGTGGCGCCGCACTGGCCGCGGGACGGGTTGCCGGGATGCCAGTCGGCGAGGTCGGACGGGTCGCAGGTGTCGGGACCCCAGGAGCGCAGCAGGAGGGGGAGCAACATGGGCGCATCATGCCGCAGGGGTACGACAAAAACCGGCTCAGCCCTGGTCGTGCCAGTGGCGGAACAGCGCGAGCTTCTGCCGGGCCCGGGCATCGACGGCGGTGCCCAGGCCGTTGGTCTCGGTGAAGAACGCTATCGCGGCGGTGAGGTCGCCGCACTCCTCGATGAGGCGTTGGCGCAGGTCGGAGCGGTCGTAGTAGACGTCACGGCCGGAGACGCCGACGAGCTTGCCCAGGACCTGGATCAGCTCGCCGGCCTCCTCGGCCAGCTTCGCCAGGCCGGGCCAGACATCGGAGCCGATCTCGTAGGGGCCGGCCGGGCTGAACTGTTGATCTTCCACCCGCGCAAGGGTAATCAAACCTCGGACGGCATGAGGACCCACAGGATCGGGTACACCAGGATCTGGCTGCCGGGGATGAGCAGCAGCACGAGCACGAACAGCAGCCGCGCCGCCCACGGGTCGAGGCCGAAGCGCTGCCCCAGCCCGGCGCACACGCCGCCCAGGACCCGTCCGTGCACCGGCCGGACCAGGCCCTGCCGGCGCATCGAGCCGTGCACGGATTCCATTGTCGTTCTCCTTCGGTCGAGGGAAGTGGTTCCTCTCAAGCATCGGCAGAACGGGACCCCAGCCGCATCAGGGGACGGCCCTGGGCTACCCCTGAGACGGGGCTCTGGCCGCGAACCGCTCGACGATGCCGAGATTGAAGCGCTCGTGGCGCAGCGGCGAGAACCCGAGCTCCAGCGCCCACCGGTACGGCCGGCGCCGGAAGTGCTCGCCCTGCAGCGGCACCGTGACCGCGTCGGCCAGCGCCTGCAGGGCGAGCACCGGCAGTACCGTCGAGGCCACATGGTCGGCGAGCAGCAGCAGGCCGCCGGGGCGCACGACCCGGGCCAGCTCGGCGAACGCGGCCCGCCCGTCGGGGATCGCGCACAGCCCGAACGTGCACACCACCGTGTCGAACGACGCGTCGGGCAGGTCCAGGGCCTGGGCGTCGCCGAGGCGCAGGTCGGCGTCGAGGCCCAGTTCGGCGGCCCGGCGGCGGGCCACATCCAGCATGGCCGGGCTCCACTCCACGCCGGTGAGCCGCACGCCGGGCGGGTAGTGCGGCAGGTTGAGCCCGGTGCCCAGGGCGACCTCAAGCGTGTCCCCGGTGGCCTGCGAGGCCAGCCACGGGCGGGTGTCGCGGAAGTACCGCTGCTCGATGAGGCCCATCCGCCGGTCGTAGTCGGCCGCGTGGCTGTCCCAGAAGCGGCGCAGCCGCGACTGCCGCCGGTCCGGGGGCTGGTTGAGGCGCACCGAACCAGGATATCCAGGATATTCCGTCGGGCCCGCGGCCTTGACCCGCGCGAGGAGGGACGGCAACGCCCGCGCGGTCACTGCCGTCATATTTCTGTCACAAACTGGTCCCGGCGACGATTACGCTCCGGCGATCCCTCGGCTACCATGGGCGTCTTCCGGCGACGGGCGGGGCGGGCCGCCATTGTCGAGGGAGGTCCTGGTGGGTGAGGCTGCAACGCTGCGGCGCGCGGACCTGCGCCGCGTCTTCGACGCGCCGCCCGGGCGCCCGGAGGTCGTCGGGATCGAGGTCGAGGTCGGCCTGGTCTGCCGCGAGAACCGGCGCAACGCGTCGTATCCGCAGGCGCTGACGCTGCTGGACGGGCTGGTCCGCGGCCGCGGCGCGAGCCCCCTGCTCGACGGCGCCTACACCATCGGCGCCGCCATGCCCGGCGGCGGCACGTTCACGCTGGAGACCGGGGGAGCGCTGGAGTACTCCTCCGCGGCGTTCCCCACCGTCGCCGAGGCCGTCGCCGACGTGCGCGACAACCTGGTCGCGGCGGCCGGCATCGGCGTCGGGCACGGCCTCGCGCTGATCACCGGCGGGATCGTGCCGTTCGCGGCGGCCGACGGCATCGCGTGGAACCCGAAGCCGCGGGTGCGGGTGATGCGCGAGTACTTCCGCGAGCTCGGCCCCGACGGCGGCCACGCCGACGAGGTCATGGGCCTGATCCTGTCGGCGCAGACGTCGCTGGACTACGTCTCGCACGAGGACCTCATGGACAAGCTGCGGCTGCTGGTGCGGGCCGCGCCGGTCGTCGCCGCCCTGTTCGTCGACTCGCCGGTAGCGGGCGGCACGGAGACGGGCGCGCTGTCGCGGCGGATGCAGTACTGGCGCCGCTTCGACCCGCGCCGCTGCGGCGTGCTCGGCGTGGCGCTCGACGCCGGGGCGGGCGTCGACGAGCTCGTCGAGTGGGCGCTGCGCCTGCCGATGATCTACCGGCTGGTGGACGGCTCGCACGTGGCCGCGCCCGGCATCCCGTTCCGGCAGGCGATGCGGGACGGCTTCGGCGACGGCACCTACCCGACCGAGGCCGACTGGGAGCTGCACCTGAGCCAGGTCTGGCCGCACGTGCGGGTCCGCCGCACCCTGGAGACGCGCCTGTCCGACGCGCCGCCGTGGCCGTGGTTCGGCGCCGGCGCGGCGCTGTGGACCGGCCTGGCCTACGACCCGCGCGCCCGGGCGGCCGCCGGCGAGCTGCTGCGGGACCTGACCGCCGACGAGCTCGACCGGGCCGCGGTCGACGTGGCCGTCAAGGGGCTCAACGCCTCCGTCGGGCCGTATCTGGCCCAGGACCTGGCCCGGGAGCTGCTGCGGCTGGCGCGGCGCGGGCTGTCCGCCCGGGTCGCCGCCGGGCTGGAGCGGCCCGAGGCGCTGCCGCTGCTCGAGCCGCTCGAGGAGGTCTGCGAGACGATGCGCACGTTCGCCGACCGGACGCTGCAGGCCTGGCAGCGCGGGCCGGACGAGTTCCTGCGCGCCTTCAGCGTGCCCGGCGATCCAGGCTGAATCACCGGCCTGAATCACCAGGCTGAATCACCGGCCTGCGTCAGCTGCCCAGCACCCGCAGCGTCACCGCCGCCAGGCCGGCCAGGATCTCGGTGAAGTGGTTGGAGTGCAGCCCGGCCGAGCGGACCGCGACGTCGTGGGTGCGGCCGCCGGCGGTCAGCGCGCCGCCGTCGTGGTACGACTCGTAGGGCGCGTTGCGCACCTGCACGATCGCGAACGCGAACAGGTTCTCGTGCCGCTCCTGCGCGCCCGCGCGGGTGTGTTCCCAGCGGTACCGCTCCCGCATCGCGTCGAACGCGGTGCCCTCGCCGCCGTGCGCCTGCGGGTGTACCGACACGTAGGTGTCGTTGGCGAAGCGGACGGTCCAGCCGGAGGCCTGGTGCTCGGCCGCCTTTGCCGCGATCATCGCCTGGATCTGGCGGATCTGCTCCTCCGGCATGCCCTGGGCCCGCAGCCGGGCGATCCGGGCCGCGTTCTGCCCGGCGACGATCTCGCCGGGCTCCAGCCCGGGCGCGCCGACACCGCCGTCGCGCAGCCGCTTGCGGACGGCGTTGCCGATGAACCCGGTCGCCTCCGGGCCGAGCATGTCGAGGGGCCCGATCTCGGCGACCGGGTGGCGCAGGTACGCGCCGAGCAGGTCGGGCGGCACGGCGGCCAGCCCCAGCGGGTGCCCCACGGGCACCGGCGGCAGCGCCAACAGGTCGGGTGGCCCGCCGGGGTCGGCGGGCTGGTGCCGGAAGCGTCCGAACATGTGCCCATGATGGCGCCCCGCCCGGGCCGTGCACGTCGATTGACGTACGCCTGACAGGATGGGCCCATGGACGGCGACCCACTCCGCTCAGCCATCGAGCAGGCGCCCTACATCCTGATCGCCTGCGAGGGCGCCGACCTGCGCATCATCGGCCTCAACGGGGCGTCCCGGGTGCTGTACCCGGGCCGGGACCTGCTCGGGCTGCCGCTGCGCGAGGCGATGGCCGACCTGGCCGGGCAGCAGTGGATCGACCTGTACGAGCAGGTGTACCGCCGCCGCGTGCGCGCCGCCCGCGCCGCCACCGCCTGCGTCGCCGTGCTCGACCCGGCCTCCGGCGCCCTGGCGTACTGCACGGCCGGGCACCCACCGCCGCTGGTCGTCTCCGCCGCCGGCGCCGCCCGGTTCCTGCCCGCCTCGGGCGCCGCCCCGCTCGGCACCGGCGGCGACTTCCCCGTCGCCACCGCCGGGCTCGACCCCGGCGACGTGCTGCTGCTCTACAGCGACGGCATCATCGAGCGCCCCGGCCGCGGCGCCGCCGAGGCGGCCGAGGAGCTCGCCCGCGTCGCCGCCGACGCCGTCGCCGGCCGGGCCCTGCACGCCCCCGAGGCCTCCGCGGCCGAACGGGCCTGCACCCAGACCGTCGAGCTGCTGGTGCGGGCCACCGGCCACAGCGACGACATCACGCTGCTCGCCGCGCAGCTGGTCGCCGCGCCGGAGCCGCTGCACACCGAGGTGCGCGCCGACCTGACCCGCCTCGGCCTGCTGCGCAAGACGTTCGGCGGGTGGCTGGAGGCCGTCGGCGTCACCGACGAGGACGCGTTCGCGCTGCAGCACGCGGTCGGCGAGCTCGTCACCAACGCCGTGGAGCACGCCACCGGCGGCGAGCCGGTCGAGGTGCGGGCGCGGCTCACCGACGCCGGCGCCGCCGAGGTCGTCGTCGCCGGCCGGGGCCCCTGGCGGGAGCCGGAGCGGGTCTCCGAGCGCGGCCGCGGCCTGGCCCTGTCCACCCAGCTAGTCGACGAGCTCACGCTGGAACGCTCCGGCGACGGTACCGTGGCCACCCTGCGTCTCCGCGTCACCCGCCCCGCCGCGCTGCTGACCGGCGCGGCCCCCTGCCTGCCGCCGCGCCCGGCCGCCGAACTGTCCATCGTGGACACCGCCGGCGGCGCGGCCGTCCTCGTCGCCGGCCCCGTCGACGCCGGCAGCGCCGATCGGCTGCGGCACGAGCTGCTCTACCGCTCCCGGGGTGGCACCGTCGCCCTCACCGTCGACCTCGCCGGCGTGACCCACCTGGCCAGCGCCGGCGTCGCGGCCCTGCACGCGGTCGCCGCCCGCCACCGCGTGCACGGCACCGCGCTGACCCTGCTCGCCCCGCCCGGCAGCACCGCCCAGCACGTGCTGGCACTCGTCGCCGTGCCGTACGCATGATCACCCCCGCCCTGCGTCGCAACGTCACCGCCGTGTGGGCGGAGGCCGGCGAGCGCTGGCTCGACGCGCTGCCCGCCACCCTCGCGGCGATCGCCGCCGACTGGTCGCTCGCCGTCGGCGACCCCTTCGACCTTTCGTTCCACTACGTCACCGCCGTCACCCTCGCCGACGCCTCGCCCGCCGTCCTCAAGCTCGGCGTGCCGGGCGGCGGCTCGCTCGCCGAGGAGGCCCCCGCCCTGGCGGCCTTCGAGGGCCGCGGCGCGGTGCGGCTCCTGCGCGCCGACCTGGACCGCGGCGCGCTGCTCCTCGAGCGCGCCCTGCCCGGGCAGCGGGTCCGCGACCTGCCCGACGCCGAGGCCACGTCGGCCGCGGTCGCGGTGATGCGGCTGCTGCACGCCCCCGCCGGGGCCGTGCTGCCCGACGTGCTGACCCAGGTCAGGGCCTTCGACCGGCACCTGGCCCGGTTCCCCGACGGCGGCCCGCTGCCCCGCTCGCACGTGACGACGGCGGCGGGCCTGATGCGCGAGCTGTGCGCGTCGGCCCCGTCCCGCGTCCTGCTGCACGGCGACCTGCACCACGACAACGTCCTGCGGGCCACGCGGGCGCCGTGGCTGGCGATCGACCCGCACGGCCTGACGGGCGACCCGTCGTACGAGGCCGGCTCCTGGCTCTTCAACCCCGGCCCCGACAACCGTGATCCGGCCCTGACCGCGCTGGTTCCCGGGCGGCTCGAGCAGCTGGCCGACGAGCTCGGACACCCCCTCGACCGGCTCGTGGCGTGGGGGTTCGTCAAGGCGGTGCTGTCGGACGTGTGGACGGCCGAGAACTGGACCCCGGGCGCGACATGGTCCCCGGCGAGCCGCGCCCTGGACGTGGCTGATCTCCTTCGCCCCCGGCTGCCGTGACGTCGTTCCGGCGTGTCCGCGTGTCCGTTCAGGGAATCAGGACGTCTTGCCGCGGAGGCGGCCGGCCTCGGCTGGTCGCGCAGCGGGTCGGGTACGCCAGCGGGTTCGCCTTCGCTGCGGCGTTCAAGCGGCGGTCCGGCACCGCACCGGGGCGCTGCCGCCGCGACCGCGCACAGCGCCGATAGGCGCCGGTCCGTTACGCCACGACGGTGCGGGCCACGCGGCTGACGGGACTATCGCTGCCCTCATCATCGCCTGATGCCGTTCGGCTGTGTTCCAGGACTGCGACGCTGATCTCCCCCGCCACGCTTGACGCCAATACCCCCTGGGGGTTTATCGTGAGGTAGCTTGGTACCCCCAGGGGGTAAACGGAGAGAAGGGGAACTTCGGTGCTGACCACATACACGGTTTCCGGCATGACCTGCTCGCACTGCGTGAGCGCCGTGAGCGAGGAGCTGGGCCGTCTCGACGGCGTGACCGACATCAAGGTCGACCTGTCCACCGGCGCCGTCGCCGTGACCAGCGACCAGCCCCTCGACCCCGAGGCCGTGCGCGCCGCCGTCGACGAGGCCGGCTACACGGTCGCGGCCTGACCGCTCGTATTGCGGCAGGCCGCACCGTCACGGTCTGGCCGCACGCTTTCGCTACGGGCCGTTGCCGGGTGGCACCGTCCGTGGCGGCACGGCCACCGGCATCATGACGTCGAAGGAGGTTACACAGCGTGGCAGGAAGTGAGCGGGTCGTGCGGGCGCCGGTGGTCCTCGGCGCGTTCGTCGCCGGGCTGGCCACCGTCTTCGCCGCGGCGTTCGGGGTCGGACGTCTCGCGGGCCCGATCGACCCGCCGGTGAAATCGGCCCATTCGGACATGTCGAGCACGAACGGGAGTGGCCACGGAAGCGACCCGGCCGGTCAGGATTCCGGGGGACACGATGCGGCCGCCGGACATGACTCTGTCGGTAAGCCACCCGCGGGGCTGCAGGTGACCGAGGGCGGGTACCGGATCGTCCCCCTCGCGGACACCCTCCGTGACGGGGCCGAGTTCCGGTTCCGCATCGACGGTCCGGACGGGCGGCCCGTCACCGCGTACACGCCCACGCACAACAAGGAATTGCACCTCATCGTCGTCCGGCGCGACCTCAGCGGCTTCCAGCACGTCCACCCGCAGCGCGGCGCGGACGGGGTCTGGGCGGTGCCGCTGCGCGTGCCCGGGGCCGGGCAGTACCGGGTCTTCGCTGACTTCCAGCCCGCCGCGCGTGACGATGGTCTCACTCTCGGTGTCGACGTCGACGCGCCCGGCGACTACCGGCCGGTCACGCTGCCGGCGGCGCAGCGCAGCGTGACGGTCGACGGAGAGTACACGGTCACGCTCGAGGGCGATCTGCGCGCCGGCGCGGCGTCGGGCCTGGGGCTGCGGATCGCGCGGCACGGGGTGCCGGTGACGGATCTCGAGCCATACCTGGGCGCGTACGGGCACCTCGTCACGCTGCGCCAGGGCGACCTCGCGTATCTGCACGTTCACCCGGAGCCGGACGCGCAGGCCGGGCCGCTCGTGCGGTTCACCGCCGAGGTGCCCTCGGCCGGCACGTACCGGCTCTACCTGGACTTTCAGCACGGCGGGACGGTGCACACCGCCGAGTTCACCGCCGTGGCCACGTGAGGACGCGGGAGACCATGACCCAGCAGGCGAATCGGATCGAGCTGTCCATCGGCGGCATGACCTGCGCGTCGTGCGCGATGCGCATCGAGAAGAAGCTCAACCGGATGGACGGCGTCACTGCCTCCGTCAACTACGCCACCGAGACGGCCGACGTGCTCTACCCGGCCACGATCACGCCGGGTGACCTCGTCGCCACGGTGGAGCGGACCGGATACACGGCGAGCCTCCCGCCCGAACCGACCGAGCCTGAGCCGGCGCCGGACGCGCACCGCGACGAGCTCGATGCGCTGCGCACCAGGCTGCTGGTGACGGCCGTGCTGTCCGTGCCCGTCGTCGTGCTGGCGATGGTGCCCGCGTGGCAGTTCGAGTACTGGCAGTGGGCCTCGCTCACGCTCGCCGCGCCGGTCGTCGTCTACGGTGGGTGGCCGTTCCACCGCGCCGCGTGGATCAACCTGCGGCACGCCGCGGCCACCATGGACACGCTGGTGTCCGTGGGGACCCTCGCCGCGTTCGGCTGGTCGCTGTGGGCCCTCTTCTTCGGTACCGCGGGCGAGCCCGGCATGACCCACCCGTTCACGTTCACCATCGAGCGCACCGACGGTAGCGGCGACATCTACCTTGAGGCGGCGGCGGGCGTCACGCTGTTCCTGCTCGCCGGACGCTACTTCGAGGCCCGCGCCAAGCGCCGCGCCGGCTCCGCGCTGCGCATGGTGCTCGAGCTTGGCGCCAAGGACGTCGCCGTGCTGCGCGACGGCGTCGAACGGCGGGTGCCGGTCGCGCAACTCAGCGTGGGCGACCGGTTCGTCGTACGGCCCGGGGAGAAGATCGCCACGGACGGTGTCGTCGAGGAGGGCAGCTCCGCCGTCGACGCGAGCCTGCTCACCGGCGAGTCGGTGCCGGTCGAGGTCGGCCCCGGCGCCGCGGTCACCGGCGCGACCGTCAACGCCGGCGGGCGGCTGGTCGTGCGGGCCACCCGGGTCGGCTCGGACACCCAACTGGCGCGCATGGCCGAGCTCGTACGGCAGGCGCAGAGCGGCAAGGCCGCGGTACAGCGCCTCGCCGACCGGATCTCGGGCGTGTTCGTGCCGATCGTGATCGCGCTCGCCGTGGCCACGCTCGGCTATCGGCTCGGCGCGGACGGTGGTACGACGGCGGCCTTCACCGCGGCGGTCGCCGTGCTCATCATCGCGTGCCCGTGCGCGCTCGGGCTGGCCACGCCGACCGCGCTGCTCGTCGGCACGGGCCGCGGCGCCCAGCTCGGCGTGCTCATCAAGGGCCCCGAGGTGCTCGAGTCGACCCGTCGCGTCGACACGATCGTGCTCGACAAGACCGGCACCGTCACGACCGGACGGCTCACACTGCTCGACGTCGCGGTCCGTGACGGTCAGGACACCGACGAGCTGCTGCGGCTGGCCGGCGCGGTCGAGCACGCCTCCGAGCACCCCGTCGCGCAGGCGGTCGCCCGGGCCGCCGAGGAGCGGTTCGGCGCGCTGCCGCCGGTCACCGGGTTCGTCAACACGCCCGGCCTCGGCGTACGCGGCGTGGTCGACGGCCGCACCGTCATCGTGGGCCGCGCGCAGCTACTGCAAGACAACAGCATCGACACGGACAGTGACGACGGCGGGATCCTCGTCGGCTGGGACGGCGCCGTGCGCGGCGCGCTCACGGTCGCCGACGCCGTGAAGCCGACCAGCGCCCGAGCGGTGCGGCTGCTGCGCGACCTCGGCCTGACCCCGATCCTGCTCACCGGCGACGGCCCGGGCGTGGCCCGCGAGGTCGCCGCCGAGGTCGGCATCGACGAGGTCATCGCCGGGGTACTGCCCGAGGGCAAGGTCGAGGCGATTCGGCGCCTGCAAGCGCAGGGGCGCGTGGTCGCGATGGTCGGCGACGGCGTCAACGACGCCGCGGCACTGGCACAGGCCGATCTCGGGCTG
The DNA here is from genome assembly GCF_043197855.1 of Dactylosporangium sp. NPDC048998. Lineage (NCBI taxonomy): Bacteria > Bacillati > Actinomycetota > Actinomycetes > Micromonosporales > Micromonosporaceae > Dactylosporangium > Dactylosporangium sp. NPDC048998. The sequence goes on along the minus strand of NZ_JBICTV010000010.1, from coordinate 291,803 downwards.
GCCATGGGCACGGGCACCGACGCCGCGATCGAGGCGGCCGACCTAACCCTGGTACGACCGGATCTGCTCGCCGCCGCGGACGCCATCCGGCTGGCGCGGGGCACCCTCGGTACCATTCGGGGAAATTTGTTCTGGGCTTTCGCCTACAACGTCGTCGGGCTTCCGGTGGCGGCGGCCGGGCTGCTCAACCCGATGCTCGCGGGCGCGGCGATGGCATTGTCGTCCGTCTTCGTCGTGGCCAACAGCCTGCGGTTGCGCGCGTTCCGTCCCGTGGCACTCTGACCGTGCCGCGCTAATCTGGGGTCGTGGCCACCGGTGAAGATCGGGCCCACGCCGGTCCAGGGTCTGTTGCGGACCGGAGCTGAGGACCGGGACCGCCGACACCGCCGGCCACTCGGCTGGTCAACGGCAAGAGAGATTCATCGTTCACGCCGACCGCCAGTTGCGACAGGACCGAACAGTCCTTGAGTCTCGAGGGGTTCGCGGCCATGTTCGATCGATTCGAAGAGTTCGACATCTCCACCGCGGGTGCGTCGATCCACGGATGCCGAGGCGGCAACGGACCGCCTCTGCTGCTCCTGCACGGCATTCCGGAAACACATCTGATGTGGCATCGGGTAGCACCCCACCTCGCCAACCGCTACACCGTCGTCGCCACCGATTTGCGTGGGTACGGCGACAGCGGCAAGCCGCCCAGTACCGCCGATCACGAGCCCTACAGCATGCGCGCGATCGGCCGTGACCAGCTCGGGGTCATGCGACATCTGGGCTACGACCAGTTCAGCATCGTGGGTCACGATCGCGGGGCGCGCTGCGCCTATCGTCTCGCACTGGATCACCCGGATGCTGTTCTCCGGCTCGCCGTCATGGACGTCGTTCCCGTCGGCTCCGCGTACGACCGTGCCGACAAGGACTTCAGCCTCGTCTACTGGCAATGGTCCTTCCTGGCCGCGCCAGAACCGGTGCCGGAACAGTTCATCAACGCGGCGCCGGCCAACCTGGTCGACTTCATGCTCAACACGTGGTCGGAGGTGAAGGACGCTTTCCCGGCCGAGGTACGCGGCGAGTACATCCAGAAATTCAATGACCCCGACACGGTGCACGCCATCTGCGAGGAGTTCCGGGCATCCCCAACCTTGGACTACCAGCAGGACGAGGCGGATCGCGGAAACCGGAAGATTTCCTGCCCGGTGCTCTTCCTCTGGAGCCGGCGCGGTTCGGTCGCGAAACTGTACGATGATCCGCTCGCGATATGGCGGGAGTGGGCCGATGACGTTCGCGGCGTCCCGGTACCAGTCGGTCACTTCATTCCAGAAGAGGCACCCGAGGAGACCACACGCGAACTGCTGAGTTTCCTGCAGTAGTGCTGTGCGGGACCGGCGCGACTGCTCATCGTCAGCGGCGGCGGCATTTTTTGTCGTACCCCACCGCTATGTTCCATCCATGACCCGCCTCCTCGACGTCACCGCACCCGTCCGCCTCCTGGCCGAGGCCGCCGCGCTTGCCGTCCGGCTGCTCACGGGCCGCTCCCCGCATCCGGTCCACGCCGCCGCGCTGCTGCGGGCCGACGAGGACGGCCTGGCCCTGTCCGCCACCGACGGCGCGCTCACCGTACGGCTGCGGGTCCCGGCCACCGTGCACGAGCCCGGCGAGGCACTGGTCTCGCGTCGCGGCCTGGCCGACACCCTCGCCGGCCTCGACGCGCCCGAGGCTCGACTGGTGGCCGAGGGCAGTCGGATGGCCGTCCGGGTGCCCGGGGCGCGGTTCGCGCTGCCCGTGCTCGCCGCCGCGTGGCCCCAGGCCGCAGCCCTGCCACCGGAGACGGGCCGGGCCCCCGGCCCCGCACTACGCACCGCCACGGCCGCGGTCGCCGGCGCCGCCTCCCGCGAACACGCCCTGCCCATCTTCACGGGCGTGCGCCTGCGAGCCACCGCGGGCAGCCTGTCGCTACTGGCCACCGACCGATATCGGCTCGCCGTGGCCACCATCGCCGTCGAGGCGCCGGCCCCGTTCGACGCCCTCGTACCCGCGGGCCTGCTGGCGCGCGTCGCTCCGGTCCTGGGCCGTGCCGAGACCGTGGGCCTGCACGCCGCCGGCGAGCTGTTCGGCCTGTCCTGGCCCGGCGGGAGCGTGACGACCCCGACGCTCGGCGACACCTACCCGGACCTCCAGTTCGATCGCCTCCTGGACGTCACCCCGGAATGCATCGTCGAGGTCGAGGCCGACGGGCTGGCCCACGCCGTCGACCGCGCCGCGGCGTACGCCGGCCAGCAGGGCCGCGTAACCCTGCAGTCGATCGAGGGCGCCCTGCTGGTTCAGGCCTCCGACCCGTTGCGCGGCGAGTCGGAGGAGACGGTGAAGGCCACGGTCCGCTCGGGCCAGGCGACCCGGTCGTATCAGGCCCGCCTGCTCGCCGACGCGCTGGGCGCCTTCCCGGGCGAGATCGTGCAGCTGCGCATCCAGCCCGCACTACGAGCCACGGAGGTGACCACCGCGACCGCCGACCTGCGCTACCTGATCGTCCCGATGCGCCAGCCCGACCCCGCCTGACCGCCCACCACGACACCACCGCGCCCCATCGCCACCGGCCCCCGCGGAGCCGCCTCTCCGCGGTGCCGCCTCCCTGCGGCAGCGCGTTCCCCGGTTGCGCCGCGACCCGCCTGGCGGCGCGGCGCCCCCGGCCGGCCGCCCCGCGCCCCCGGCCGGTGGCACTGTTGCTTCAGACGGGCCAGACGAAACAGCTCATCACGGCGATTCGCCGGTCAGCTGCCTTGGATTTCACCATGCATGGCATGCACGAGCTGGTGGTACAGCTGCGTGCAATTCGGCTGGCCGGCGCGGTCCGTGCCGGACGCCATCCGGGGCCACAGGTCCCATAGCGCGCGGTCATAGGCTTCCAGAGCCGCGCGTACGGGACCGGTCGCGAGCAGCATGACTTCGACTCTCGCAGCCTCATTGTCCGCGACTGGGCCGCGCAGTTCCGCCGGCAGCGTGGCGACCACATCAGCGACGTCCGCGGGCGCGGCGGCACGTTGCCGATACAGGGCATTCGCCGTGTCAAACAGCCTCTGAGCCGTCACAAGGTATCGCGCGTACACCTCCCGCCGAGTGGCCCGCAACTCCCGCTCGGAAACGAACCGTTCTTCCAAGCGCAGCCGCTCCTGCTGCCACCGATGTGTCAGCATGGCCGTGACCAGCCCGACCGCAGCCGTCACCAGCACACCGCCAAGCGTTCCGACGACTGTCCACCATCCCGCCACGATTCCATCAAATCATCTGAATGCGCCTTGCCCTACATCCAGGCACGACTGCCCACGCATACGCGGATGCGGGCCTTCAGACCTACGATCACGTCATGTTCGGTATCGCCGGCTACGAGCCCGAAGCGACCGACAGTGCCAACGAGGTTCTCAGCGTGCACGGCCCGCGCCTCCACGCGCTCGTCGGGCGACGGCTCGAATCGGCAACAGGCCTGTGCTTCGTTATCGGCGGCGCGTGGTGCTCCACCCAGCCGCTCATCCTCGATTTCGGTGGTACGCGTCTGGAGCTCGCCTTCGACGGCTTCGACCAGATGTACCTGAGCTGGGACACAATTGACGTCGACGCGCCGATCGACACGCCCGACCAGGACGAGCCCGACCAGGCGCTGGCCTGGGGCGATCCGCATCAGGCGGAGCTGGACGGCGTGCTCGGTGCGGTGGCGCGACAGGTGCGGGTGCTGGAGCACGACTTTCGGTTCGAGCGCGCCGACGGACAACACTTCCAGGCGTGGATCTTGGCCGGGCTGGAACTGCTCTTCGACGACGGACGAGCGCTGCAGCTGTACAACGTCATCAGCGAGCTGACGATCGCCACGCATCCCGCGGATTCCGACACCTGGCGGCGACAGGCCGTTCGGGGCTGACATCGGACAGCCCCCTGATTCAACCGGATTCCGCGTATTCGGTAAGCACCTCGTCGATGACGCGTTTCGCCTCCGCGGCCTCGGCATGGTCGCTGTGCAGCGCACCGGCGTAGATGATCAACGCCTTCCACAGCGCCCACCCCCGCCCGCGGGTCCACGTCACGGGGTCCACGTCGAGCCTGGCACGGAACGCTTCGCGGCTCGTTCCCGACAGAAGTGTCCAGGCGATCACCAGGTCACACGCGGGGTCGCCGACACCGCAGGTGCCGAAGTCGATGACGGCAGCCAGCGCGCCGTCACGGACCAAGAGGTTCCCCAGGGCCACGTCGCCGTGGAACCACTGCGGCCGGCTGTCCCAGGGCGCCTCCAGCGCCGACTGCCAAACCGCCGTGACGGTATCCCGGGGTAGATGACCATCGAGCACCTCGACCGCCCGTCGCGTCTGGGCGTCGTAGACGTGCAGCGGCCCACCACGGAACCAGTTGTGCAGCCCCGGTTCGGGCCCTCCGGTCGGATCGACGCGTCGCAGCGCGACCAAGAAGGCGGCCAGGCTGTCCGCGAACTCGGTCAGGTCGCCGATGGTGTCGATGCCGGCGGGGTCACCGTCGATCCACTCGTACACCGACCAGTGGAAGGCAAACCCAGCGCCGGGATCGCCCTTTGCCAGCGGCTTGGATATCGGCAGCGGCACCCGCGGCGCAAGGATCGGCAGCCATCGGTGCTCCTTGCCGACCGCCAGCGCATACTCCCGAGCGGTGGGCAGCCGTATCGACATGCGGTCACCGAGATGAAAGGTCTGGTTGTCCCAACCGTTGGTCGCGACGGGCCGGACGGGGAGGTGGGCCCACTGCGGGAACTGCCTGGCGATCAGCCGTCGCGCCACGCTCGGGTCGACCAGGCGGCGATCAGGTACCGGGACGGTGTCTGGATCCGAGGTCATGCTCACAACGTCACAAGGCTCCGTTCGAGGACTACTGCGTCGGCGGAACGTCGCCGCCGGCTGGAACGAGTCGGGGCACCAGCCGCACGTAGACGACCATGCCCAACACCTCCACCAACGTCTGGGTGACCACCACCGCCGCGGCGATATTCAACCGGTCCGGCAGAGCCAGCGCCAGCGGCAACACCACCAGCGAGTTGCGGGTCGCGCCGGTGAACACCACAGCCCGGCCCGCCGCGGCATCCAACCGGAACAGGCGAGCCACGCCCAGCCCGGCGAAGGCCATCACCACCAGGAACACCACATAGAACGGCACCACGCCGAGCACGACGGAAACGTCGTCGTTCAGCTTGGGCACCTGGGAGGCGACCACGACGAACAGCGTCGCAGCCATCAGCGGCACCATCACCGCCCCCATCGCCGTGCTGGCCGCCGCCCCAGCCCGTTGCCGCGCAGCCCATGCCTGTGTGAGCCAGGCCAACGTGAGTGGGATCGCGATCAACGCGATGAACGCCTCGAGGAACGGTCCGGCCTCAACCGCGTCGGCCAATCCCGAGCCCAGGAACAGCAGCAGGAACAGCGGCAGCAGCACCATCTGCGCGATCAGCAGCAGCGGCGTCGCGGCCAGCAACCGGCCACTGCTGCCACCCGCCAGCCCGCTGAACACGATCACGTAGTCCACGCACGGGCAGAGCAACACCAGCAGCACACCGAACCGCACGGCCTGATCGGCCGGCAAGAACGTGAACATCGCCGCGACCACCAGCGGCACCACCACGAAATTCACTACCAGCGCCGCCGTGAGGAACCGGCCACCGCGCAACGAGCGCACCAGATCCCGAGCCGGCACCTGCAGGAACGTTACGTACAGCAACGCGCCCAGCACCGGATTGATCACATGCTCCAGCCCTGGACCAGCACCCGGTGCCACCCAGCCGACCAGCGCTCCGGCGGCTATCGCACCAAGATAGACGACGATCTGATGCCGCTCCATCCATGCGACCACGCTGCGCGACTCCTGCGACACCCACGCCTCCCGCCCCTGCACGCCGCCGACCGACCCGACCGGCTCACTCAATCTTGACCGGTAACCACGGCGGTGCGGCCGCCGTGCGGGCCGCACCGCCGGCGCTGTTCAGCACCCGCATCCTCCACCGCCGCATCCGCAGCCGGCGCTGGCCGCGGCGGCGCGCCGGGCGCTGCGCCGCCGGTGCAGCCACCACATCCCGAGCGCGGCCACGACCAGGCCGGCCGATACCGCCAGCAGGGTCCTCTCCGCGATCGCAGCGCCGGCAGTGGTGAGCACGCCGGCGGCGATGAGCAGCGGCAGGGCGCAGCAGGCGGCGCACGCGACGACGGCGAGAGCGCCGCTGACCTTGCTGCGCATCGGCGGGTCGTTGTCCACCGCCGGCGGCGTGTCGTGGTGGCGGGTGGGCGACGGCCGTAGGGGCAGGCTCATGTGCGATCTCCGAGGGGGTCGTCGGCGGTGCCGATGGTAAGAAACGGGATCGGGCAGTCGGAACAGGTGCAGTTGGTGAGGCTGTCGCAACGGGCGTCGACGACCTCGGTCAGCGCCCCGCGGATCGCGGTCAGATCGGCGATCTTCGCGTCGATCTCAGCGATCTTGTCGATCGCCCGTTGCCGCAGGTCCGAAGTGGGGTGCCGGCGGCGACCGGTGTCGAGCAGTTCGGCGACCTCGTCCAGGGTGAACCCGAGCCGCTGCGCCGCCTTGATCACCTGGAGCAGCGCGACGGTGTCGGCCGGGTAGATCCGGTGCCCGCCCAAGGAGCGGCCCGGCGGGGCAAGCAGTCCACGCCGCTCGTAGTAGCGCAGCGTCTGGATGTTCACGCCAGCCTGCTCGGCCACCTCGCCGGTACCCAGCCCAGCGCGTTCAGGGAAGACCATCAGGCCGCCGCCGCGCTCGCACGCCCGGCCAGGGAGGCGAGCACATCGGTATAGGCGGCGGGCACCTCGACATCGAGGACGAGCACCTCGCCCTCGATGTCGCCGGCCGGCTCAGGCGTGACGACGAAGGCAAAGAACGAACAGCACTCCGTCTCGCGAGCGGCCAGGTCGCGAACGGTGGCCGCGAGCCCGGCCGGGCCGGTCAGCCGCATCCGGGCGTGGGTGGGACTCACCATCTCGAACGCGCGGACGGCGGTGCTGAACAGCGCGTCGAACTCGGCCAGCCGCAGCGGCTGCTCGGCGGTCGGCAGGGTGCACGCATCAGGGACGTCGAACGGCATTGCAGGCTCCTTGAGCTGGCGTTGTAGGCGCCGGTTCGGCGCCGCCCCTCGACGGTAAGCCTGTACCTAGGTACCGGATGCAACTCCACATCACCGGGCGACCGGGCGTACGCGTTCGGGAAACTACACCGCTGTAGTTGTCGATCTAGCCTTTGTCCAGGTCAGGGCGCGAAGTAGCCTCGCTACGTGAAGGTCATCGGTGCTATGCAGACGCCCGGCGGGCAGTGGCGCGTCGAGGTCGTGCGGCATCAGAGCGGGTCCAGGTGGTACCGGCTCATTCACGGTGACAACGTGGTCGATTTCCTGACGATCGGGCGGGTCGCGGAGCTGTTGGCGCAGGCCGGAGTGGACATGGGCGACCTTGCCGAGGTTGCCGGGCGTTCCGCCCGGGCCGGTTGATCTAGACCCAGGGCGTTACCTTGTGCTCGTGGCGGAATCGCACCACCCGAGCTTCCTGACGCGGCTGCGGGCAGGCCTGGCCGGAGAGCGGGACACCGTCTATCTGGAGGCGCTGCGCGTGGCCGGGCGCAGCGCGTACGACGAGATCCTCGCGGCCGACGAGCTGCGCGAGCGGCTGCCCTCGCTGTGGAACGTGCCGACCGCGGCGGAGAGTCAGCTGCTGGCGGCGTGGAACGCGTTCGTGCTGCAGACGCTCGGCGAGACGTTCCTGGACGCCGATTACGCCGCGCGGCCGGGCACCGCCGGATACGTGCCGCCGGTGACGTTCGACCAGGCGGCGGCGTGGCTGGCGGCGGTCGGTGAGTGGGTGTCGCGGGCCCGGCAGGCGCGGGCCAACCCGGAGTACGACATCGCCATGCACACCGTGCTGCCCGCGCCGCTGCCGGCCTGGGCGGAGGTCGTCACCTGCCCGCCCGAGCACCTGACCGCGCTGCAGGCGGCCGTCACGCCGGTCCGCGAGCAGGTCGAGGTGGCCCTGCACGCGCTGGTACGCACCGGGGTGCCGCCGCAGTTCGAGTCCGCGGTCAACCGGCTGCACCAGGACACCGCGGCGGCGGTGGCGGCAGTGGAGTACGCCGCGGGGCTGCGCACCGGGCGCCACCACGCGGCGCTGCACGAGCTCATCGAGCAGAACCTCAAGCGGGCCCTGGAGCTGTGGTTCCGCGTCGGGCAGCTGGCCGCGATGCCCTCGCTGCTGGCCGGTCCGCGCTTCGACGTGTGGTGCATGACCGACCGGGCCACGCTGGCGCGCTGGCAGCAGAACCCGCAGGCGCGGCAGGCGGTCGCCGAGATGTGGCGCACCGATCCGAACCCCTCGGCGACGCTGGCCATCCAGGCGCAGGTCGAGGCCGGCTTACGCAGCGGCGACCTGTGGTACCACGTGCCCCGCTACGGCGACACCTGCTACTACGAGCCGCCGTTCTCGCCCCTCTACGAGGTGCGCCGCCCGGTCCGCATCGCCGGCGTGCCCCTGCCGGTGCAGACCCAGTTCGCGATCCGCGGCGGCGCCAACCGCGGCCTCGTGCTGGGCCCGTTCCGCCCGACCGAACGCGTTCGTTACTGGACGCGATAACAAGCCCGACCGAACGCGTTCGTCAAAAAAGATCGGTGCGTCAGCCGACCGGGGCCAGGTCCGCGTCGCGCGCTGTGCGGTCCCGTCGTCGCGATGAGCGGGACTCCAGCGCGAAGCTCGCTCCGGCCAGCGCGAACCCGGCGACGCCCAGCGCCACCCCGACCCAGCTCGGCGCGACGTATCCCCAGCCGGCGGCGATGACCAGGCCGCCCAGCGCGGCGCCGAGACTGTTGGCGATGTTCATCGCCGACTGGTTCACCGCCGCGCCCATCAGCTGCGCGCCCGGCGCCACGCCGATCAGGCGCGACTGCATCGCCGGGCCCAGGAACAGCCCCGCGGCGCCGATGAGGAAGGCGCCCGCGAACAGCGTGTAACGGTTGTGGGCGAGGATCGCGAACGCGGCCATGCTCGCGATGAAGATGACGAACCCGCTCAGCAGGCTGCGGCGCAGGTTGCGGTCGGAGGCCCAGCCGCCGAGGGCGTTACCGACGGTCATGCCGAGGCCCACCGCGACGAGCACCCACGGTACCGCGCCCTCGGACAGGTGCGCGACGTGCGTGGTGACCGGCGCGATGTAGCTGTCGATGGCGAAGAACCCGCCGAAGCCGACCGCGGCGGTGATCGCGACCAGCCACACCTGCGGGCTGCGGAACGCGCGCAGCTCGGCGCGCGGCGAGCCGGCCGGGTCGGCGGGGGTCCTCGGCACGGTGAGCGCGACGAACACGAGCGTGAGGGCGAACATCGCGGCGATCGCGAGGTATGCGACCCGCCAGCTCGCGGCCTGGCCCAGCCGCGTGATGAGGGGCACGCCGAACACGTTCGCCGCGGTCAGGCCGCCGAGCACGGCGGCGAACCCCTTGGCCTGGCTGCCGGGGCCGATGATCGACGCCGCGACGAGCCCGGCGGCGCCGAAGTAGGCGCCGTGTGGCAGGGCGGCCACGAAGCGTGCGACGAGGACCAGCCAGAAGCCAGGAGCAAGAGCCGATGCGACGGTACCGAATGTGAAGAGCCCCAGCAGGCCCACGACCAGCGTCTTGCGGGGCAGTCGCGCGGTCAGCGCCGCGATCGTGGGAGCGCCCACGACCACCCCGAGCGCGTACGCGGTGATCATCCAACCACCGTGCGCGACGGCCTTCGCGGGCGAATGGGCGTACAGCTGCGGCAGTAAATCCTCGGAGATGTCCGGCAGCAGCCCCATGGCCACGAACTCGGTCAGTCCGATGCCGAAGCCGCCCAGGGACAGGGCCAGCAGCGCGGTCCAGCGGCGAACCGCGGTGAGGTCCTCCATGCCGGCCAGTTTAGCAACAGCGTTGCGTTATAGGATTGTGGTCATGGACACGCCCGGCGCCGGCCTCGGATATCTGCGCGGGTACAACGACGCGCTCGTGGTGGGCCTCGCCCGGACCGCACCGCAGTTCGACCGCTCGTCGATCGCCGCCGCGACCGGCCTCACCCCGCAGGCGGTGTCGAAGGTGCTCGCGCGGCTCGCCGGCGACGGGCTGATCGAGCCGGCCGGCGTGCGCCGCCGGGGTGTGGGCAAGCCGGCCACGATCTACCGGATCGTGCCCTCGAGCCGGTACGCCATCGGCGTGCACGTTGCCCGCACCCGCGTCCGGCTGGTGCTCACCGACCTGCTCGGCGAGGTGGTGGCCGGTGAGGTGGTATCGCTGCCGGACGACTTCACGCCCGAGCAGCTGCTGTCGCGGGTGGACGCGGCGCGCGAGGCGCTGCTGCGGCGCCGGCCCGTGGACCCGGCGCGGCTCCTCGGCATCGGCATCGGCATGGTCGGGCCGCTCGACCACGCCAACGGCATCGTCCGCGACGCGCACCGGCTGCGGCACTGGCATGACGTTCCGTTGCGGGAGCTCGCCGCGAAGCGCCTGCTGATGCCGGTACACCTGGACAAAGACGTGACCGCGGGCGTCACGGCGGAGGCATGGCGCCGCGGCGGCGACTTCCGCGACGGCGTCCTCATCATGGTCGAGTCCGGCATCGGCGCCGGCCTTTGGCTCGGCGGCGCGGCCTATCGCGGCACGCACACCAACGCCGGCGAGTTCGGGCACACGGTCGTGCAGTTCGACGGCCCGCGGTGCGTGTGCGGGCGGCGCGGCTGCCTGGAGGTGCTGCACGACCGGGCGGTGGACGGCGGGGACGTGCCGCTCGCGGCGCGGCTGCTCGGCGTCGGAGTGGTCAACCTGTTGCAGACCACCGACGTCGGCCACGTGGTGCTGGCGGGCGCGGACCTCCTGCGCCACCATGACGTCTACGTCGAGGAGGTGGCCTCGGCGGTACGCCTGCAGGTGCCCCGCGCCGACTGGCTCACGGTGACCGTGTCCGTGTCGGCGCTGGGCGGCGACGTGATCGCGGCCGGCGCGGCGATGCAGGTGCTCAACGCCGCCTACGGCCGCCCGTCACTGGACGGCGGCCTCGGTCGGTGACTGGTGGATGGTGAACACTCGGTCCAGGCCGGTGATCTGGAAGATGCGCAGCAGCCGCGCGTGGGGGATTACCAGCTCGACGACGCCGCCGGACTCCGCGAGGCGCTTGTGCGCGCTGATCAGCACACCCAGCGTGGTGGAGTCGAGGAAGCCGACGTCGCTCAGGTCGATCACCAGCGTCGATGCGCCGTCATCGACCAGCTTGTGCAGGTATGCCCGCAGCTCAGGCGCGGTCGCGACGTCCAGCTCCCCGCTCGCCGTGACCACGGCGCGCAGTCCGTCGACCGTCGAGGTGACCTGCATCGGCGTCCCGCCCTTTCTCTCGATGTCCACTGCGTGAAGGTGCCCGGCATCGTACGTTCGTCCGGGTAAGCATACGTCCGAACGGCCGATTACTCTCGTCCGGACGGGTCCCATGTCAGGTGCTTGCTGAACCGCACGAGCGTGCCGGTGTCCTCCACCGAAACCACGTCCAGGCGCTCCACCACGGCGGCGAGAACGTGCAGGCCGCGGCCGTTCTCGCGCAGCCGGGCCGGCTCGTGCGCCGGCTCCTGCGCGTCCACCGCCGGCACCAGCGCCGGGTCGAAGCCGCCGCCGTCGTCGGTGACCTCGATCACGCACTCGCTCTCGTCGACCGTGACCTCGATGTGGTAGCGGCTGGCGAGGCTTGCGTGCGACACCACGTTTCCGCAGGCCTCGGTGAGCGCGAGCCGGATGTCGTCGCGACAGTCCTGGGCCACGCCGGCGCCCGCGAGGGCCCCGTCGAGGGTCCGCCGCGCATCACGGACCAAAGCGGCGTCGCGCGGCAGCTCCAGCGAGAACTGCAGGCGCATCTCCTGCTGCGGCACATCTTCCTCCTTCGTCGCGTCCACGGCGTACCCACCCTGCGCAAACCGAAAACTGTCGTACCCCTCGGGCAAGATGCCAGCCATGGACATCCGGGTCGTGCACCACCGCAGCCGCGCCGCCGGTTCGGTTGCCACCGTCATCGACGTGACCTCCCGCGGCCCACACCCGTGGGTGCGTTGCAGCCCGTTCTATCCGCACGGCGGCATCCCCGTGCCGCTGAGCCCGGGCGCGGTCGGCACCTCCGTCGAGGCGATCTGGCAGGCTCTGAAGGTGTTCGACACCGCCGGCGTCGACCGCGACCTGCTGACCGCGACGCGCATGACCGGCCTGAAGCGCACGGTGCGCCGCTTCGGCCCGGTCCGCGGCCACCGCGCCGGCCTCGACGGCACGGACCTGCTCGACTACGAGACCGCGCGCCGGCGCATCTACCTGCCGGCCTACCGTTTCGTCCTCGACCGTCACCTCGGCGCCGAGCTGACCCAGCTGCGCGCCCTGGCCACCGCCGGCCCGGTCGCCCTGCTCGACTACACGACCAACGGCGACGTGTCCGACCTGACGAAGCCGCTCTCCCACGCGGCCCTGATCCGATTACACGTCCTGAACGAGTGGCCACCCGGGTGACCCCTCGGGCTTGGCGGCTCGCGGTTACCCACTCGCCAGCGCTGGGCCGTCGGCGGACGCCACACCCTCGGGCCGCCGCGCGGGCGATTGCGTGACGGGACAACGCCTACGCGGTTGCGTGCAAGGGGGCGGTGCTCAGGTAGCTGCGTGACGCGACGGCGTTCGGTCGGCGCGCGGGCGATTGGGCAGCAGCGCGACTGCACGGCGCTGCGGGGCTGTGCCGGCGGTCGCTGAGAGGCGCGGCCGGCGAGCGGCGGCCGGTCGGTGCCAGTCCAGGGCGTGGCCGGGACCGCGCCGGGCCAGGACGAGACGGTGCCGCCCCGTGACGTGCTGCGGTGCGCTGCGACGTGTCGGCGTCGCGAGCCCGGGTTCACCCGTGGCGGTTCGGCGGGCGTCCCGCAGCGTAGGAGGTAGCCCGTCCGGAGCGAGCCGCAGCGGTGTCCCTTGTGGACAGATTCAGGGTGGGCGGAAACACCGACGTACCCTGTCAGGTTTTCCTGGCACCGTGACCCGCATGAACCCAGCACTCACCGGAATCCCCGGCGCCGCGCCCGGCTCGCTCGCCGGGCGGGTCGCGCTCGTCGCCGGCGCCACTCGCGGCGCCGGGCGGCAGATCGCCGTGCAGCTCGGCGCCGCGGGCGCGACCGTGTACGCCACCGGACGGACCACCCGCTCGCGCCGCTCCGAGATGAACCGGCCGGAGACCATCGAGGAGACCGCCGAGATGGTCACGGCCGCGGGCGGCGTCGGCATCGCGATCGGCGCCGACCACCTCGACCCGGCGCAGGTGCGCGGCGTCGTGGAGCGCATCGACGCCGAGCATGGGCGCCTCGACGTGCTCGTCAACGACATCTGGGGCGCCGAGGGGCTGTTCAGCTGGGACAAGAAGCTGTGGGAGGACGACCTCGAGGTCGGCCTGCACATCCTGCGCCTGGCGATCGACACGCACATCGTCACCAGCCACGCCGCGCTGCCGCTGCTGATCCGCAACCCGGGCGGGCTGGTGGTGGAGATGACCGACGGCACGGCGGAGTACAACGACCGGCGGTACCGCGTCTCGTTCTTCTACGACCTGGCCAAGGCGTCCGTGCTGCGCATGGCGTTCGCGCTGTCCGAGGAGCTCAGGTCGTTCGGCGGCACCGCGGTCGCGCTCACGCCCGGCTGGCTGCGCTCCGAGCTGATGCTCGAGCACTTCGGCGTCACCGAGGCCGGCTGGCGCGACGGCGCGGCGAAGGACCCGCACTTCGCGATGTCGGAGACGCCGGTGTACGTCGGGCGCGCCGTCGCCGCGCTGGCCGCCGACCCGCACGTGGCGCGCTGGAACGGCGCCTCGCTGTCCAGCGCGGGGCTGGCGAAGGAGTACGGCTTCACCGACGCCGACGGCAGCCGCCCCGACTGGTGGCGCTATGAGGCCGAGGTGGTCGCGGCCGGCCGCGCGGGCGGCACCGAGGGCTACCGTTAGTCCGGTGCGCGTCTCCCGGCTCATCTCGCTCGTGCTGCTGCTGCAGGCCGGCGGCCCGCGCACGGCCGCCGAGCTGGCCGAGCAGCTCGAGGTCTCCGAGCGCACGATCTACCGCGACATCCTGGCCCTGTCCGCCGCGGGCGTGCCCGTCTACGCGGAGCAGGGCCGGGCCGGCGGGTACCGGCTGCTCGACGGCTACCGCACCCGGCTCAACGGGCTCAGCCGGGCCGAGGCCGAGGCGCTGTTCCTGTCGGGGCTGCCCGGCCCGGCGCGGGACATGGGCCTCGGCGAGGCCCTCGCCGCGGCGCAGCTGAAGGTCGCCGCCGCGCTGCCGGACTCGTTGCGCGAGGCGTCGGCGCGCGCCCGGCAGCGCTTCCACCTCGACGCGCCGGGCTGGTTCCGCGACGCCGAGCCGCCGCCGCGGCTGGCCGAGCTCGCCCGGGCCGTGTGGGAGGACCGCGTCGTCGCGCTGACCTACGCCGGGCGGGCCGGCGAGGTGACCCGCACCGTCGAGCCGCTCGGCCTTGTCCTCAAGAACGGGGTCTGGTACCTCGTGGGCCGCGTCGGCGCCGAGGAGCGCACCTACCGCGTGGACCGGGTCCGCGCGGCGACGGCCACCGACGAGCGCTTCGGCCGCGACGAGGGCTTCGACCTGGCGTCGTTCTGGTCGCGGCGGGCCGCCGAGTTCGAGCGCGCCCTGCTGGCCGAGACGGTCACGGTGCGGCTCAGCCCGGCCGGCCTGCGCCTGCTGCGCTTCGCCGTCGAGGCGGTCGCCTACCGGGTCGCGGCCGAGGGCGCCGGCCCGCCGGGCGCGGACGGCTGGGTCACCGTCGAGCTGCCGGTGGAGTCGGTGCCCGTCGCCTACACCCAGCTGCTCGCCCTGGGCCCGGAGGCGGAGATCGTGGCCCCGCCGGAGCTGCGGGACATGGTCGCCGCGGCGGCGGAGCGCACCGCCGCGCTGTACCGGCGCTGATACGACAGCGCGGCGACGGCGAGCGCCCACCCGTAGCCGCCTGCGGCGAGCGCGCCCGGGCTGATCGTGCCCTGCAGCATGAGGCTCGCGGTGCCGTACACCGCCAGCAGCCCCGCGGCCGCCCACACCCCGGGCAGCGGCAGCCGCACCGCGGTGGGCCGGATCAGCGTCATCATCAGGGCCCACGCGGCGAGCGCCCCGCCGAGCACGACCGCCGTGCCGTACCACGGCAGCCGAAACCCGTACCCGACGAACGGAACGACCGTCAGACACCCCGCGTAGGCGTACCAGCGCACGATTCTCGATGCTCCCGCTACTGCCATGCGGCTCAGCCTCCCCCCGCCGGTTGTGACCAGCCTGAGGAAACCTGTGAATCACTCAGCGAGGCCGGCCGGCGGGCGGCGGGCTCAGCCGAGCAGGCCGGCGGCGAGGTCGGCCAGGGCTGAGCCGGCCATGGCGCCGGTGAGCCGGGCGATGCCGGCGCCGGACTGCAGCGCCGGCAGCCTGGACGGCGCGGCGTAGGGGTGGGGGTTCGTCATGCGTCGAGCATCGGCGAACCCCCGGGCCCGAGTCAGTCGTGCAGGTTCGATCCGGGCTGTGGTGCGGGCACCACCAGCGTCGCGTCGCCGACGAGCCGGTCCAGGAAAGCCGACAGCTTCCCCTCCAGCCGGGCGATCTGCTCCTCGACGGTGAGCGTCTCGTCGAGCCGGCCGCCGGCGCCGGGGCGGCGCAGGCCCCGCACGTACAGCGGGCAGGCGAGGTCGGAGCAGAGGTACACGCCGACGGAGTCGCCGTTGCGCCCCGCCTTGCCGCCGCGGCGGCCGGTCATCAGCGACACGCCGCTGCCCGGATGCGTGGTCAGGCACAGCGAGCACATCCCGCGGTGCTGGAAGCGGCGGCCGCGCTGCTCGGCGACGCGCAGCGAGACGGCCGCGAGCCCTCCGGCGTGCTCCGCGGCCAGGTAGGCCCGGTCCGGCGCGCCCGGGTCGCGCCAGCCCAGGAAGTCGAGGTCCGCCCATGGGCGTTCGGCCAGGTCACGCGGGACGTGGGCGCGCTGCGCCTCGCCGCGCGAGCAGTTGATGAAGGCGGCGCGGATGTCGGTTTCGGTCAGCGGTTGCACGTTTCGGACCGTACGGCTCCCTAAAGCCTTTAGGCAACCAATTAAGAGCGACCGGCTCATCATGGAAAGCTTCCCAGATCTGGGATATCGTCCCGGATATGGGAAACGATTCGGACCTGCTCGAGGCCCGGCTCGCCGGTCGCCTGGCCGAGCTGCGGCTGGAGCGCGGCTGGTCGCTGGAGGAGCTCGCGCAGCGCGCCGACGTGAGCCGCTCGACGCTCTCGCGGCTGGAGCGCGGCGAGATCAGCCCGACCGCGGCGCTGCTGGGCAAGCTCTGCGCCGCCTACGGCCGGCCGATGTCGCGGCTGCTCGCCGAGGTCGAGCCGGAGCCGCCGCAGCTGGTGCGGGCCGGGCGGCAGCCGGTGTGGCGGGACCGGGAGACCGGATTCACCCGCCGCTCGGTGTCGCCGCCGCACCCGGGCCTGCGCGGCGAGGTCGTCGAGGCCGTCCTCGAGCCGGGCGCCGACATCACCTACGAGGAGCCGCCGGTCGCCGGGCTGGAGCACCACCTGTGGGTCCTCGACGGCGCCGTCGAGCTCACCGTCGGCGGCGCCGTGCACGCGGTGCGGCCGGGGGACTGCCTGCGGTACCGGCTGTGGGGCCCGTCCCGGTTCGTCAACCCCGGGCCGGGGCCCGTGCGCTACGTCCTACTCATCGTCCTGCCCTGAGGGAGCCACCGTTGCCCACGATCACCCGTCTGTCCCCCGGCTCGTACGCCGGGCAGGTCGACAACCTCGCCGCGGTGCTCGCCGACGCCGTCGCGCACGGCGCCTCCGTCGGCTTCCGCGACCCGTTCGGCGCGTGCGACGCGGCCGCGTGGTGGCGCACCCGCGAGCCGGCCGTGCGCGACGGCAGCCTCAGCGTCTGGATCGCCGAGGACGGCGCCGGCGTGGTCGGCACCGTGAGCCTGGCCCTGGAGGGCAAGCCCAACGGCCGCCACCGCGGCGAGGTGCTCAAGCTCATGGTGCACAGCCTCGCCCGCGGCCGAGGCCTGGGCCGGGCCCTGCTGGACACCGCCGAGCGCGCCGCCGCCGGGGCCGGTGCGACCCTGCTGCTGCTCGACACGGCGACGGGCAGCCCGGCCGAGCGGCTGTACGAGACGTCGGGCTGGACGAGGTACGGCATCGTCCCGGACTATGCCGCGGACCCGGCCGGCACCCTGGAGGACTGCAGCTTCTTCTACAAGCGCTTTGCAGGAGAGGCTCTAGACCGCGCGGGGGCGCGGTAGGCGGCCGCCGGCGAGGGGGAGCAGGCCGGCGAAGAGCAGGATCGCGGCCAGCGGGATCAGGTCGAGGTTGACCGCGATCATCAGGAACGCGAACAGCACCGCGACCGGGCTCCAGGCCGGCAGGCGCCGGGCGCGGGCCAGCTGGACCAGCAGCACCAGCATGCCGAGCTGGAACAGGGCCGGGCCGGCGACCTGCACCGGGTCCGGCAGCGGGGCGGCGACGGCGAACGACGAGGACAGATCCCCGGCGATCACCCACAGAAACGCGGCGGTGCCGGCCAGGGCCGCGACGGTGGCGAGGTTGGCGGCCAGGCGGTTGCCGAAGTCGTCGCAGCGCAGCAGCCGGCGCACGCCGACCACCACGGCGCCCAGCAGCAGCATGGCCGCGAAGAACATGACATGGCCGGCGTTCCACAGCAGCCCGCCCTTGTCACGGTGACCGTCGAGGCCGTCGATGAGGCGGAGCGAGCCGTAGCCGAAGAGCAGGACCGGCGCCGCGAGGGCCCCGGCGCGCAGGAGGGGCGAAGTGGTCATGCCACGAGCGTCGCCGCCTGTCGCGTTCCGGACATCCGGGCAGAACCCGGACCGTACCCGTAGGTGCGCCGCAGCTAGACGGTCCGGCCGGGAAATTCCGCGGCGATCGCGGTGAGCAGCTCGTCGCACCACGCGGCGAACGGGGCGCGGTCGCCGCGCACCGGGTGGACGCGGTTGCCGAGGATCACCACGCCGTAGCCGCGGCCCGGCTCGAACCAGATCCGGTTGCCGACGAACCCGGACGCGCCGAACCCGTCGGCGCCGGCGCGCGGCCCGCCGATCCCGCGGGTGGGGTGCAGCCACCAGCCGGCCGCGAACCGCTCCCCGGCGCCGTTGTCGGCCAGGCACGGCGGTGTGGCGCCGAGCCACGGCCGGGCGGCCGCGGTGACCAGGGCCAGGGTGCCGAACGCGCCGGCGTGCCCGGCCGCGCCGCCCATCGCCGACGCGTTCTCGTCGTGGACCTCGCCGACGATGAGCCGGCCCCGCCACGGGCAGCGCTCGGTCGCCACCGCGGGCGCGACCGGCCCGCCCATCCGCAGCCCGGTCCGGCTCACGGCCA
Organism: Dactylosporangium sp. NPDC048998; assembly: GCF_043197855.1. Classification (NCBI taxonomy): domain Bacteria; kingdom Bacillati; phylum Actinomycetota; class Actinomycetes; order Micromonosporales; family Micromonosporaceae; genus Dactylosporangium; species Dactylosporangium sp. NPDC048998. The sequence goes on along the minus strand of NZ_JBICTV010000010.1, from coordinate 273,398 downwards.
GGTCCGCGAGCGACCGGCCGGTCAGGTCCTCCACGAGGGCGCCCAGGATGATGTACCCCAGGTCGCTGTACACCGGCCCGGGCTCGGTGCGCGGCGTGCCCAGCGCCGCGTCCACGATCGCGGCGCCGCGCAGCTCCCGGTAGAACGGCGCGTCGGCCGGCAACCCCGAGCGGTGCGCGAGCAGGTCCTCGAGGGTCGCGCCGCCGGCGGGCCGCCCCGCCGCGCGCGGCCAGAACGCGCCGACCGGCCGGTCCCGCGGCACCGGCAGCGCCAGCACCTCGGGCAGCGTGACGAGCACCTTCGTCAGGCTGGCCAGGTCCCACCAGCAGTCCGCCGTGGCCGGCCGCCCGGTGGTCAGGTCCGCGATCCCGTGCACCGCCGCGGCGAGGACCCGCTCGCGGTCGAAGACGCTCACCGCCGCGGCCGGCATCGGCGCGCGCCGGGCCAGGGCGTCGACGACGGCGGCGAGCGGCATCTCAGACCACCTCCCCGGTCTCCCCGGGCTCCCCGGTCTCCCCGGGCTCCCCGGTCTCTGCGGTGCATGCCGCGTGCAGGGCGCGCGCGGCGCGGATCGCGGAGCGGATCTCCTGCAGGTAGCGGTCGGCGCCGGCGGCACCGGGCGGCTGGGGCGTTCTGGCCAGCCGCGGATCGAACCCGACGGTGTCGATGCCGCAGCGGTACCGCAGCCCGAGCACCCGGATCGCGTCGCAGTGCTGGAACGGCACGTAGATCGGCGACGTCACCACCAGGATCCGCTCCTCCGGCCGCGGCCGGGCCCGGGCCGCCCAGAACGCGTAGGTGTCGGCGGTGTTCGGCCGCGGCGCACCGGGCCCGCGCGGCGGCGCGGCGAGCACGTCGACCGGCCGGTCGCCGAACGCGGCCCGCACACCGGCCGCGAGGGCGTCGGCCTCCGTCTCGCAGCCGCCCAGGCCGAGCCGGTCGAGCAGGGTGCGCTCCTCGGCGCCGAGCGGGCGCCGGCTGCCCAGCGCCGCGACCGCGCCGACGCGCAGCGCCGCGGCCAGCCGGGCGGCGTGCTCGGTGCGCTGCAGGCAGGCGCGGGCCATGCCGCCCAGGACGAGCAGGTGCGCGTATTCGTGGTGCGGCGATTCGCCGGTGCCGGCCAGGCCCAGCTCCGCCGCGGCCACCAGCGCCGCGGCGGCCAGGCGCTCGGGCAGGTCGACCCGGACCCGGTCGCGCTCGGCGCCGCCGAGGCGGCCGCGGAAGTTCCAGTGATCGTCGGAGAACTCGTCGAGCCAGCCGAGCAGCGCGCCGGTGTCCGCCTCGGGCAGGTCGCCGCCGAACGCGGCGACGAGCTCCCGCATCGGCGCCGATCCCGCCCAGCCGTGCAGCTGGGCGGGGAGTTGGGCGAGCAGCCGGCCGGGGTCGAGCCCCGGGGGACACTGCGGCAGGGGCACCGCTACTGCGCCTCCCGGATGTCCGCGTAGATGTCGTAGCCGTGGGTCCACGCCACATTGTCCGGCAGGGAGACCAGTCGCGCGTTGCGTTCGTCGGCGGCGGGGCCGTCGGGCAGCTGGAAGCACGCCGCGTTGCCGCGCGAACCCATCTGGATCTTCCGGGTCCGGGCCTTGCGCAGGTGCTCGTAGCGCTGCAGCGCGTCGGCGACGCTCATCCCGTCGGTGGACAGATACTCGGCGAGCGCGCCCGCGTCCTCGACGGCCTGGTTGCTGCCCTGCCCGGCATGCGGCAGCATCGGGTGCGCGGCGTCGCCCAGCAGCGTCACCCGGCCGGTGCTCCACTGGCGCAGCGGCTCGCGGTCGTAGAGGGCCCAGCGGCCGGTCTCCTCGACGTTGCCGAGCATCGTGGTCACCGTGTCGTTCCAGCCGGCGAAGGCGGCGACCGCCTCGGCCGGCTCGCACCTGGCCGACCACGACTCGAGGGTCCACTCGGCGTCGGGCACGTAGGCGACGAAGTTGATGAGCTCGCCGCCGCGGACCGGATAGACCACCAGGTGCCGGCCGGGGCCGAGGAAGAACGTGAGGCCGAACTTGTCGCCGCCGGGCACCTTGTCGACCGGGACCAGGCCGCGGAAGCAGGTCATACCCGAGAAGACAGCCTCGTCGGGGCCGGTCACGTGCTGGCGCACCGCGGAGCGCAGCCCGTCGGCCCCCACGACGATGTCGGCCTGCGCCTTCGTGCCGTCGGCGAACTCGACCTCGACGCCGTCCGGAGACTCGTGCACGGCCACGCACCGGCGGCCCAGTTGCGGCTTCCCGTCGTATCCGGCGAGCAGCACCTGGTGGAGGTCGGCGCGGTGGATGCCGAGGAACGGGCCGCCGAAGCGCTGGTCGTACCAGTCGCCCATCGGGTGCTCGTAGAAGATGTCGCCGGAATTCCAGTGATGGAATTCGATGCGCTGCAAGTTGGAGGCCGCGTCTCGGACGGCCTGGCCGAGGCCGAGCGCGTCCACCACCCGCATGCCGTTGCCGCCGAGGGCCACCGCGGCGCCGATCTCCCGCAGCTCGCTCGCCTGCTCGTAGACGTCGACCTCGAAACCCTTGGCCTGCAGGGCGATCGCGGCGGTGAGGCCGCCGATGCCCGATCCGATCACAGCGATGCGCAACGGCGCGGACGTAGCCATCGAAACTCCACTGAAATGAGGGGGACAAAAGGCGCAGTGGGCGACGGAAGCCTATCGAGGTGGACAACCGGTGCCTAGCGCCTGGTGATGAATCTTTCATCGCATTTGCCTGCACCCGCGCCCGGTAATCCGTCCGCCGTTGTCAATCCGCTGGTCAGCCACCTTCAATCCGCAGCAATGACAGTTGTCGATGCTGACAGGAGAGCGAGGATGAACCGGAGACGAAGGCTCGCGCTGTGGTTTGCCGCGGCGCTGGCCGGCACCGGCGCCGTGGTGGCGCTGGCGACCCCGGCGTCGGCCCACGGTGCGATGATGCAGCCGGGCAGCCGCACGTACCTGTGCTGGAAGGACGCGCTGACCTCCACCGGCCAGATCGTGCCGAAGAACCCCGCCTGCGCCGCGGCCGTCGCGCAGAGCGGACCGAACTCGCTGTACAACTGGTTCGCGATGCTGCGCTCGGACGGTGCCGGGCGCACCGCCGGGTTCATCCCGGACGGCAAGCTGTGCAGCGCGGCGGCGACCGTGTACGACTTCTCGGGCTTCGACCTGGCCCGCAACGACTGGCCGGTCACGCACCTGACCGCCGGCTCGACCATGGAGTTCGACTACAGCAACTGGGCGGCCCACCCGGGCACGTTCTCGCTGTACGTCACCAAGGACGGCTTCGACCCGACCCGGCCCATGGCCTGGTCGGACCTCGAGTCCACGCCGTTCCTGCAGGTCACCAACCCGTCGATGGTCGGCTCGCCGGGCACCGTCGACGGGCACTACTACTGGAGCGGGAAGCTGCCCTCGGCCAAGTCCGGCCGGCACCTCATCTACTCGGTGTGGGCGCGCTCGGACAGCCAGGAGACCTTCTACGGCTGCTCCGACGTGGTCTTCGACGGCGGCCACGGCGAGGTGACCGGCATCAGCGGCAACCCCTCGACCGGCCCTTCGAGCGGCCCGTCGACCGGCCCGTCGAGCGGCCCCTCGTCGGGCCCGTCCGCGTCCGCGTCGCCCTCGAAGACCGGCGGCACAGGCGGCGGCTGCACGGCCACGTACACCGTGACCAGCAGCTGGCAGGGCGGCTTCCAGGCCGACATCAAGGTGAGCAACCCCGGCACCGCGGCGATCACCGGCTGGACGGTCGGCTGGAACTACACCGGCGGGCAGACCGTCAGCCAGGGCTGGAACGCCACGATCACCCAGTCCGGCACGGCGGTGACCGCGAAGAACGTGGACTACAACGCCACCGTGCCCGGCGGCGGCAGCACGTCCTTCGGCCTGCTCGCCAACGGCACCGCGGGCACCGCGCCCGCGGTGACCTGCACGGCCGCGGGCGGTAACCCGCCGCCGTCGTCGAGCCCGTCGGGCACCCCGAACACCAGCCCCAGCCCGAGCACGAGCACGAGCCAGCCGCCGGCGACCGGGTGCAACGGCGCCGCGTTCTGCGACGGGTTCGAGAGCCAGACCGGCAGTACCGTATCCGGGGCCTGGGGTCTGTCCTACCGGGACTGCCAGGGCACCGGCACGGCCACGGTGGACACCACGGTCGCGCACAGCGGCAGCAAATCGGTGCGCATCGACGGCAAGGCCGGGTACTGCAACCACGTGCTCGTGAAGCCGACCAAGGATCTCAGCGGCCTCGGTTCGGTGTGGTACGCCCGGTTCTACGTCCGGCACAGCACCGCCCTGCCGGCCGCGCACGTCGCGTTCGCGGCGCTGCGCGACAACGCCGACGCCGGCAAGGACCTGCGCCTGGGCGGCCAGAACAGCGCCCTGCAGTGGAACCGCGAGTCCAACGACGCCACGCTGCCGGCGCAGAGCCCGGCCGGGGTGGCGCAGAGCCGCCCGCTGCCCACGAACACCTGGAACTGCGTCGAGTTCATGGTCGACGGCCGCGGCCTCCTGTCGACCTGGCTCAACGGCGCGGCGATCCCGGGCCTGACGGTGGACGGCGTCCCGACCCCGGACATCGACCAGCAGTGGCTGGCCACGACCTGGCGCCCGCAGGTGACCGACCTGCGCCTGGGCTGGGAGAGCTACGGCGTCGGCGACGACACCCTGTGGTTCGACGACGTGGCGATCGGGGCGTCCCGCATCGGCTGCTGAGCCGGCCCGGGACGAACGCAAGGGGATCCGCCCGGCCCGCCCCGGGCGGATCCCCGTCGCTCCCGGGTGCGTTTTGGTGACACCACGTCGATCATTTTCCCGACGCTGCGCGGTGAACCGGGGCCCTAACGTCACTGAGCGTCAAGTGACGACGAACGTCGAACCAGAGGGAGTACTGGTACCACATGGGCCTGTTCAAGCAGATGAAGGACCTCCGCAACGTCGCCGCGCAGGCGCCCGACATGATCGCGCAGGCGCAGCAGACCGCCGCCGCCGCGCAGGCCTACGCCGCGCAGACCCAGGCCGCGTACGGCATGAGCGGCTACAACGCCGCCAACGCCTTCGGCGCGCCGGTCGCGACCGGCATGGCCGCCGACGACCCGCGCTTGGCCCCGATCGCCGGCGTCGACCTGGCGATGTACGCCCGCGTCTCGAAGGCCGCCGCGCAGGAGGGCCTCGCCGCCGACGGCGTCGTGGCCAAGGCGCAGTCCTTCGGCATCGCCGCCGACGCGTGGCAGCAGGCCGCGGCCGGCTGGCCGGTCCGCATGCGCGGCGACACCCAGCTCGCCGTGCACTACGGCAACCTGTACGGCCAGGTCTGACCGGCATGGGCCTCTTCGGCGACCTGCGCCGCCTGCAGCGGCAGGCGAACGAGATCAGCGCGAACTACGACCCGGCCGCCCAGATGCGCGCCGGCATGGCCCAGATGCAGCAGGCGCAGCAGACGATGCAGGCGCAGACCGAGGACCTCGAGCTGCTGCGCACCGGCGTGCCGGGCGAGGCGACGATCATCGGGCTCGCCGACACCGGCACCCGGGTGAACATGCAGCCGATGGTCCGCCTCAGCCTGCTCGTGGAGGCCGGCGGGCGCCCGCCGTACCCGGTCACCCGCGATGTCTTGCTCCCGCTGAACGCCTCGGCCCAGGCCGGCGTCGGCCAGCGGGTCACGGTGCTGGTCCACCCGCAGCAGCCCGAGCGGATCCTGGTGCGCTGGGGCGTGTGAACTCACGCGACCCAGGTGACGACGGATCATGCACCCGCTCGCCAAGGTTGGCGCGTAAACCCGGTCCGGCGGCCTGACGACCTACCCGCAGGCGCCGGACCGGACCGGACCGCCCAACCGAGGGAGATTTCCGTGACCAGTGCAACCGCCGAGCGCCAGGAAACCGCCGAGCGCGAGACGGGCATCGAACACCCACTCCTGCTCGCAGCGCTCATGTCGCGCCGCGAGGAGGGCGAAAGCATCTTCGAGCACCCGCTGATGCTCGCCATGCTCGCCCGGCGCCGCCGCGAGGAGGAGGGCGAGAGCATGATCGAGCACCCGCTGCTCCTCGCCATGCTCGCCCGGCGCCGCCGCGAGGAGGAGGGCGAGAGCATGATCGAGCACCCGCTCCTGCTCGCCATGCTCGCCCGGCGCCGCGGCCGCCGCGGCACGGGCATCGAACACCCGCTCCTGCTGGCGATGCTCATGCGCCGCCGCGAGGAGGAGGGCGAGAGCATGATCGAGCACCCGCTGCTCCTGGCCGCGCTGGCCAAGCGCCGCGGCGAAGAGGGCGAGAGCATGATCGAGCACCCGCTGCTCCTGGCCGCGCTGGCGAAGCGCCGCGGCGAAGAGGGCGAGAGCATGGTCGAGCGCCCGCTGCTGCTCGCGGCGATGCTCTCCCGCCGCTGACGTTCGACCGGACCGGCGGCCCGGACCCGGGGCGCCGGCGGTCCCCGACCAGGGCCCGCCCCACCGCCGACCGGCGGGGCGGGCCGCCGACCAGCGCGGGAAGGAGCACGCCATGCCGGCCGAAACACCACACGAACACGAGGGATCACAGCCCTTGGACTCCCTCATCGACGACCTGATTCACGACATCCTCAGCGACGCCGGACGCACGACCGGCATCACCGGCCGCGGCCGCGCCGGTGCCGGCGGCCTCCTCGAATCCATGATGGGGATCGCGCCCCGCATCGCGCCCGGCACGCCGCTGCTGGAGCGGGTGCTGCTCACCGAGGCGCTCGCCAGCGCGCTCGCCGACGCGCTCGCCCCGTCCCTGGCCGCCGCGCTCGCCCCGCGGATCCTGCAGCTCATGGAGGGCGAGGAGGGCAGCGAGCAGGCCAGGCGCCCCTCCACCGGGACGACCCGGCCCGCGTCCCGCAAGACCGACGCGGCGAAGTAGACGCCCCGGCCCCGCAACGCGGACGGGCCCGGGACGGTTGAACCCGGCGACGGGACGGCCCGGCGAGGGGGCGCGGCGTGCATCGCGGCATCGGCGTAATGGCCGAGCCGCTGACCGCCGCCGCCCTGCTCGCCGGCCGCGCCGCGCTCGCCATCTTGCGCACCGCCGTGCTCGCGCCGGTGTGAGGCGTGGCCGTCAGCCGACGAGGCGGTCCACCAGGAGCACGGCGCCGAGCAGGAGCATCGCGGCGCCGGCGGCGCGGGTCACCGTCCCCGCCGCGCGCGGCCGGGCCGCCAGCAGGGTGCGGGCGGCGGTGCCCAGCGCGGTGTAGAACGCGGCGCACGTCGCGACGAACGTCAGGCCCAGGGCGGCCAGCTGCACCGCCACCGGCCAGCTCCCCCGCGGGTCGGTGAACTGGGGCAGCAGGGCCAGGAACATCAGCAGGCCCTTCGGGTTGAGGCCGCTGACGCCGACACCCCGGCGGAACACGGCCCACCCGCCGCCCGGCGCGGGCGGGGTGGCCGGCGGGGCGGTCGCGACGGCGGCCGGGGCGGCGGGCCGGGCCAGCAGCGTCGCCCCGCCGTGCCACATCAGGTATGCGCCGCCCGCCACCGTCAGCGCGGTCATCGCGGCGGGGGAGCCGGCCACCAGCGCGCCGACGCCGGCGGCGACGACCGCGGTCACCACGGTGTACCCGGCGACCAGCCCGGCCACCGCGGGCAGCACCGAGCGGCCGCGCAGGCCGGCGCCGAGCGTGAACGCCCAGTCGGCGCCGGGCACGGCGATGAGCAGCGCGGCGAGGAGCCAGAACGCGACCAGCGAGTTCGTGGGCATGGCGGCAACATATCGACGAAACCGCGAAAAGTGCTGCCAAGTTCCGGCCGTCTCCGGGCCGGCCGTGGAAGAATCTGCCACCGTGGACGCCATCGACCGGAAGATTCTTGCGATACTGCAGGAAGAGGGCCGCCTCACCGTCACCGAGCTCGCGGCGCGGGTCGGGCTGAGCGTCTCGCCGTGCCACCGCCGGCTGCGGGAGCTGGAGCGGGACGGCACGATCCGCGGGTACCGCGCCGTCGTCGACGCCGACGCCGTCGGGCTGCGCTTCCAGGCGCTCGTCTTCGTCACCATGCGGCAGGAGGACCGCGACACGCTGCTGTCGTTCGAGGCGGCCGTGGCCCGGATCCCCAACGTCGTGCAGGCGCAGCGCCTCTTCGGCGACCCCGATTACCTGCTGCGGATCGTCACCGCCGACCTCGCCGCGTACCAGCAGCTGGAGGACGACGTGCTGGCGGTGCTGCCCGGCATCCAGCGGCTGAACTCCACCCTGGTCATGAAGCAGGTCGTCGCGGACCGGCCGTTACCCGCCTGACCGGGCGAAGGCATATGATCCGATCCGGACGGGAACCCCAGGCGGAACAAACGGGCGGAGAGCCGACATGTCAGGCGCCGAGTGGATGAAGGCCAAGCCGGACGCGACCCACGCGCCCATCGACCTGCAGACCGATCGGCCCCATCCGGCCCGGGTCTATGACTTTCTGCTCGGCGGCAAGGACAACTTCCCCGTCGACCGCGCCGCCGGCGAGGCGGGGCTGAAGGCCAACCCGAACAGCCGCATCCCACCCCGGGAAAACCGCAACTTCCTGCGGCGCGTGGTCGACCACCTCGCGGCGGAGTGCGGCGTGCGGCAGTTCCTCGACATCGGCACGGGCATCCCGACGTCGCCCAACGTGCACGAGGTCGCGCAGGCCGTCGCGCCGGAGTCGCGGATCGTCTACGTCGACAACGACCCGATCGTGCTGGCCCACGCCCGTGCCCTGCTGACCAGCAAGCCGGAGGGGCGCACCGAATACGTCGACGCCGACCTGCGTGACGTCGACCGCATCCTGTCCGCGCCGCAGGTGCGCGAGGCCATCGACCTCGACCGGCCCGTGGCGCTCATGCTCATCGCGATCATGCACTTCGTCGGCGACGCCGACCGGCCGTACGAGATCGTCCAGCGGCTCGTCGACGCCCTGCCCTCCGGCAGCTACCTCGCGCTGTCGCACCTGACCGGCGACTTCGACGCGGCGGCGTGGGAGCGCGTCGCGGCGATCTACGCCAAGCAGGGCGTCACGATGCAGGTCCGCTCGCACGAGGAGATCTCCCGCTTCTTCACCGGCCTGGAGCTGGTCGAGCCGGGCCTGCCGATCGTGACCAAGTGGCGCCCGGACGCCCACGTCGACGCGTCGGCCACCGACACCCAGGTCGCGGTGTACGGCGGCCTGGCGCGCAAGCCCTAACGGAGATCGACTACCGGGCCGGCTCGAGGTCGGCCCGGATGAGGCTGTAGACGGCTATGTCGGCCCGGGTCCCCGCCCGGGTCGGCTCCAGGCTGCGTAGCACGCCCTCGAACCGGAACCCGGCCGCCTCGGCGACCCGCCGCGACGCGGTGTTTCGGGTGTCGGCCTGCAGGTGGATGCGCTCGAAGCGGATCTCGGTCAGCGCCCAGCGGGCCACCGCCGCGGCCCCCTCGGCGGCGTAGCCGAGGCCGCGCGCCCACGGCGCCGTCCAGTAGTGCATCTCCGCCGAGCGCGCCGTCCAGTCGGCGTTGAACAGCGACACGTGCCCGACGAGCCGCCCGCCGGCGCGGGGCTGCAGCGCGAACCCGACGCCCTTGCCGTCCAGGCGCCGCTGCTCGATGCCGCCGGCACACCAGGACACCGCCGTCGGCAGGTCCGCCGCCGCGTACGGGTATCCGACCGGCGCGCTGCGCACGAACGCCTCGTCCTGCCACGCCTCGTGCACGTCGGGGGCGTCGGCGGCGGTGAACGGGCGCAGCACCAGCCGCTCGGTGGTGAGCACCGCGGGCGGGAAGCGCTCGACAGCCTGGACCATGCCGAAAACATAGCCCGTCGCAACGACGACAATCACGGGCGTCCGATTTCGCCGGTGCGCAGACTCGCTGGCTATGAAATTCACTCGAGTCCTCGTCGTCGCGGCCACGGTCGCGGCGGCGGTGGTGATCGCTCCCCAGCCGGCGTTGGCCATTCCTTCCGGTGCCGGATGGTCCGGCTCCTGGAAGTACACCGGCGGCACCAGCATCCAGGTCACGCTGGATGTGCCGGGCGCGAAGCTGGTGGCCAACGGTTGGGACGCGCTCGGTGTGCGCGCCTTCGTCCTCAACGTCAGCGACACCGCGGCCGACGGCAAGTGTGCCTACGTCAAGTGGACCGCGGCCGCCACGACCGAGCACTGGGCCTGCGGCAACGGCACCACGGTGCAGGTCAGCGGCCTGCCCACGTCGACCAACGCCATCACCGCCGTGCTGTGCCGCGACTCCACCGCCCACAACAACAAGACCAACTGCAACGTCATCGACGTGCCCTCGTCCTACACCGACGACTTCATCCGCACCGAGGGCAACGGCGCGCATTGGAGGTACTACGACGGCTACTCGGGCGAGGACTGGGGCGCCTGGATCACCATCGGTAACGTCGACCTCGACTACTTCGGGTGGGACGACTCGCCGGCCGGACAGCGCTGGATCCAGTCCTGGCTGACGGTCTTCGGGCCCACCTGCGGCTCGGGCACGATCCTCAACGCCACCCCGGCGTCGACCCTGACCAACTGCTCCCAGGGCGACCTCATCGACAACCTGCCGAACACGAACGTCACCGGCACAGCCTGGGGCACCGCCTGCACTTGGGCCATCCGTGCCCTGAACCCGCCCAAGCACTGCATCAAGCTCCGGGTCCCCGAACCCAGCTGACCCCGCACGGTGTCCCGGGCTTCGGGCCCGTCCCGAAACCCGGGACACCGATCCGGTCAGCCGGTTCCGGCGATGAACCCGGCGACCTGGGCAACCCGTCGCGCGAGCGGGGCCGGTGGTACCTCGATCAGCTCGTAGCCGAGGTCGCGGTACACCTCGGCGTGGATGCGCTCGAAGCGCTGCGACTCGGCGAGGCTGATGCGGCGGGCCACGGTCGGGGTCACGAACCCCATCAGGCGCACGAACAGTACCCGCCGCTCGTAGGTGCGCTCGCGCTCGATCCGCGCCGCCTCCCTTGCCAGCGCCGGGGTCGGCGTCAGTCCACTGTAGACGGCCAGGGCCAGGGTGCAGACCGGCGAGCGGTCGAACACCTGCACCGGCCCGCGCGCCGCGAGCTGCCGGGCCTGCTGTACCGCGACGATCCGGTCCAGGAACGCGGGCCCGTCCGCCTCCAGTGCGGGCGTCTCCGCGATGACGTCGGTGGCCGCCTCGTCGACCACGAGGTGCCCGAGCCCGCGCAGCGCCTGCGCGATGGTGGTCTTGCCGGCGCCGGGCGCGCCGGTGAGCACGAACCTGCGCATCATCGCCCTCTCCTGAGCGGTCGATTTCCGTGGGGATACGTTGTGGGAATGTCGAACGTTGCGATCGTCGGCCCGGGCGGCGTCGGCGGGCTCCTCGGCGGGATGCTGACCCGCGCCGGCCATGACGTCGTCTACGTGGCCCGTCCCGAGACTGCCGCGCTGCTGAACGAGCGCGGCATGAACGTGCACAGCGTGCAGTTCGGGGATTTCAGCGTACCGGCACCGGCCGTGGAGGCGCTGTCGTCCCCGGCGGAGCTGTGCGTCGTCGCGACCAAGGCCACCACGCTGTCCGAGGCCCTCGACCGCGTGCCACCGTCCTTCGGCGGCGTGCTCCTGCCCCTGCTCAACGGCGTGGACCATATGGAGACGCTGCGCGCCCGCTTCCCGTCGGCGCGGGTCGTCGCGGGCTCCATCCGGGTCGAGTCCACCCGCGTCGCGGCGGGCCGGATCGAGCACACCAGCCCGTTCTCCGGCATCGACGTGGCCGGCGACGGATCGGACGTGGTGGCGCGGCTGCTGGGCGGGGCGGGCTTCGACGTCACTGTGCGCGACAGCGAGGCGTCGCTGCTGTGGGACAAGCTCGCACTGCTGGCCCCGCTGGCGCTGATCACGACCGCGGCCCGGGCAAGCATCGGCACCGCCCGCGAGACCCGCCGCGACGACATGACGCAGGTGGTGGCGGAGGTCGCGGCGGTGGCGAGGGCCAACGGGACGCAGACGGACCCGGCCGCGATCCTGAGCATACTGGAGCAGATCCCGGCGACGATGAAGTCGTCGATGCTGCGCGACGCCGAGGCGGGCCGCCCCTTGGAACTGGACGCGATCGGCGGCTCGGTGCTCAACGCGGGCGCCCGCCTGGGCATCCCGACCCCGGCCACGGCCAGGGTCGTCGACGAGCTACGCCCCTTGTCCTAACCGGGCTCCGCCCCGCCTCGGGGCCTGCCCGGATATGTGCGGTTCTACCAGTTTGCGACAGCCTCGAGGATCAGGAACTGCTGGCGGCTGACCCAGCCTGGGTAGCGGTTGACCATGGCGTCGAACAGCTCCTGATCGGGCATGGCCGCGTCGCGTAGCTGCCCGTAGTACTCGAGGTAGGCGCGAGACTCGGCGAGGACCGCGGGCGGGTTGCCCTGGGTCGGGTCCTTGTGCCCGGCGACGACGGCAGTGGGGTTGAGCTCGGCCAGCCGGTCGAGTGCGGCGATCCATTCGGCCCGGCTTTGAGCCGTCGTCGCGCCGACGTACATGTGGCAGTGGTTGTAGGCGACGTCGCCGGAGACGACCAGGTCCAGGTCGGGCACGTGCAGCGAGGTCGTGTCGAGGGTGTCCGTGTGCCCGGTCTCAATCACCTCGATGGAGGAACCCTCGAGCCGGATCTCTGGCGAGTCGAGTGGTTCGGGCAGCGGGATCGTGTCGGCGATCTGGCCGGGGAACCGCGCCCTGAGGTCGTCATCCAGCGCCCGGACGTCCGGCTGTCGCATCTGCCGTACCGTCCCCGGCGCGGCGACCGCCCGCGCGTCCGGGAAGCGATCGAGAACGACCGGCAGGCCGAGATAGTGGTCGCCATGGCCGTGCGTGATGTAGACGGTCGTGAGCCGGCGATCGTGCAGCGCCACCCAGTCGGCCAGGGCGGTGGCCTCGCGCACGGTCATCAGCGGGTCCACGAGCACGGCATCGCGAGCGCCGAAGATCAACGTCGATGTCGTCGGATCCCAGGCCGGAGCATCGCCCACCGCGGGTGCCGGGGCGACGAACGGCTTTTCCGGCGCGACGAAGACGTCGTAGCTCAGCGCGGACCGGGTGGCTGGCATCGTGGTGCCCTACCCGGTTGCGGCTGTCCCACACCACGCCGACGCCGACCGGTGCTGGACCAACAAGAAGTACTACGACGTCCCGCCCGCCACCACCTTGCGGTGATCCGGGGCCACCGCGCGCGTCAGATCCGGGCCCGGGTTCTGAGCCGGGCGCCGCAGCCGGGGCGCCAGCAGCGCGGACACCAGGATCGAGGCCGCCGCCATGACCGCCATCGCGGTCGCCGGGGAGACGGCCTGCGCCACGGCGCCGGCGAGGGTCGCGCCGACCGCCTGCATCGTGAACATGCCCGCGCTGTGCAGGCCCAGGGACTGCCCGCGCAGGTCCGGCGGGGTCAGCTCGACGAGGCGGTCCTGCAGCAGGAGGCTGCCGCAGTACCCGACGGAGGCCACGGCCACGAGGGCCAGCGCGGCGGGCAGTGGCGGGCGCGCGAGGAGCGCCAGGTAGGGGACCGCGAGGAGCAGTTGCGCCGGGGTGGTGAGCGGGCGGCGCCAGCGCGCGGGGAGGGCGCGGCCGGCCAGGGCGTCGCCCACCAGCATGCCGGCCGCGGCGGCCACGAAGAGGGCGCCGGCGGCCGTGGGCGAGTATGGCACGAACAGCGCCTCGCAGCCCACGATCAGGCCGTTGGGCACCCACAGTCCAATGTAGACCGCGCGGCGGGCCGGTGAGGACAGCAGGGCGCGGTTGCCCAGCCAGGTGGCGCGGATCGACGCCGGGCCCGTGGCGCGCGGCGGGCGGGCGGTCAGGCCCAGGCGCGCCACGAGCGCGGCGAGCAGGCTCAGGGCGGCGCCGGCCAGCAGGACCGCCGCGGGAGAGAACGCGGCGAGCAGCGCACCGCCGGCGGCGAAGCCCGCGATCTGCACGGCGCCGACGGACATGTTCAGCAGGGAGCGGCCCAGCAGGTAGGCGTCGGCCGGCAGGGTCTCGGCGAGCAGCCCGAAGCGGACGCCGCCGCCGATCGACGCGGCCAGGCCCTGGGCCAGCACGATCGCGAGGACCGCGGCGACCGGCAGGCCAGGCAGTGCCAGGCACGCGGTGGTGAGGCCGGTGAAGGCGGCGAGGCCGGCCAGGGCGGCGCGCGGCGGGACGCGGTCGGCCGCGGACAGCAGCGTCGCGGCCCCGACGACCTGAGCGAACGACGAGCCGAACAGGCTCAGCGCGGACAGCAGCGGCGACCCGGTCGCGCCGTAGACGAGGGTCGCCAGCGCGATGCCGCTCACCGTGGCGGCCCCGACCTGGGCGGAGACGGTGGCGAACAGGGCCGGGAACTCGGGCGTGGCGAACAGCTCGCGGTAGGTGCGCACGACCGGCAGTCTGCGGGTCGGCGCCCGCCGCGCCGTAAGCTTTCGCGTGGAGGCGAAACATGGGTGTCTGGCGGATCGACGCCGACGTGCTGGCCGGCGGGCGGTTCGTCGTGTCGCCGATGGCCGAGACCGTCGGCTGCCTCGCCGCGCTCAACGGGCAGCACCGCGTGTCGCCGAGCCAGCGGGACTGGCTGGCCGAGCATCGGGCGGCGTTCCGGGCGCGCTGGGCGGCCGACCCGTTCGCGCTGCCGTTCCTGCGCGACGCGATCCGGCCCGGCTGGCTCGCCGACTTCCTCGTCAGGCCGCCGCGGGGCGACGCGCCGCGGTTCGCCGACGAGCTTGCCCGGGTCGCCGACACCACCGACGAGCAGGCCCGCCGCGACATCCTCGAGACGCTGGACCGCCCGCTGGCCCCGGTCCTGCGCGGCGACGGGCTCGTCGAGCGGGCCGTCGAGCTGCTGGACTGGGTGTGGCGGCACACGATCCGACCGGGCTGGCCGCGCCGCCGCCGGGTGTTCGAGGCCGACATCGTGGCCCGCACCGAACGGCTGGGCAGCGGCGGCTGGACGGCCGTGCTCGACAGGCTGCGCCCCGGCATGCGGTGGCTCGGCGACGGGCGGCTGCAGATCAACGCATACGACTATCCGCCCCGCGACGTGACCGGCAGCCGGCTGCTGTTCGTCCCCGTCACCGCCTACCGCGGCTGGGTCGCCTGGGAGGAGCCGGGGGACGTGCACGCGATCGTCTATCCGTGCACGGGCTGGCTCGCTCAGGATCCGGATGTCGTACCCCCGGACGCCCTTGCCCGCCTCGTCGGCCCGGCCCGCGCCCGGATCCTGACCCTGCTCGCCGCGCCGAAGAGCACCACGCAGCTGGTGGCGCTGACCGGCCAGACCCTCGGCTCGGCCGGCGGCCACCTGCGGGTGCTGCGCGAGGCGGGCCTGGCCGACCGCCGCCGCGCCGGCCGCTCGGTGCTGTACTACCGCACGGAGCTCGGCGACGCGCTCTGCCGCGGCGAGGGGGGCCGCAGACCGCCACGACCGTGACGTTCAGGCCGTCGGCCGGAGCGCCCCCGTGAACCTCAAGATCGGCGCGCCGGTGTGTCGATGTCGTGCCTACACGTCGATGTGCGAGCCCATGATGACGGTCCGGTCGCGGGGCAGGCCGAAGTGCTCGGCGGCGTCGGCGGTGATGTACGACGTGGCGATGAACAGCCGCTTGCGCCAGGGGGCCATCGTGGGCGAGTCGCCGCGGCGGAGCTGGATCTTCGACAGGAAATATGACGCCCGGTCGAGGTCGGTGTCGCCCTCGGTCCTGGACGGGTCGAGCAGGCGCAGCGTCGACGGCACGTCCGGGGTGTCCATGTAGCCGAAGCGGACCGTGACGTGGATGATGCCGTCGTCGGCGTAGCCGAGGTCGTCGACGGTGATCCGCTCCTCGACCGGGACGCGGGGGACCGGCTGGGTCTCCAGCGACATGATCACCACGTGCTCGTGGCGCACGTGGTTGTGCTTCACGTTGGCCCGCAGGGCCAGCGGCGCGGTCTCCTTGCCGCGGTTGAGGAAGACCGCGGTGCCCGGGACCTGCCGGGTCAGCGACGGGTCGCTGCGCAGCTGCTCGATGAACTCGCGCAGCGAGCCCTCCTGCCGGCGGCGCTCCGCGGTGACGATCGCGCGGCCCCGCTGCCAGGTGGTCAGGACGGTGAACGCGGTGATCCCGATGAGCAGCGGCAGCCAGGCGCCGTGGATGAGCTTGGTCAGGTTGGCCGCGAAGAAGAGCAGGTCGACCAGGAGCAGCACGGACGCGCCGGCGGCGAGCAGCCAGCGGGGAGTGTGCCACTTGCGCCGGGCGATGTAGAAGAACATCAGGGTGGTGATCGCGATGGTCCCGGTCACCGCCATGCCGAACGCGAAGGCCAGGGCCGCGGAGCTGCGGAAGGCGAAGACGAGCGTGAGCACGGAGACCATGAGCGTCCAGTTGATCCACGGCACGTAGATCTGGCCGATCTGCGACTCCGAGGTGTGCGCGACCCGCAGCCGGGGCAGGTACCCCAGCTGCGCCGCCTGCGACGCCACCGAGTACGCGCCGGTGATCACCGCCTGTGAGGCGATGACGGTCGCGGCGGTGGCCAGCAGCACCAGCGGCAGCCGGCCCCAGTCCGGCACGAGCAGGAAGAACGGGCTGCTGATGTTGGACGGGTCGTCGAGGACGAGCGCGCCCTGGCCGAAGTAGCTCAGCACGCAGGCCGGGAACACCAGGAACAGCCACGCGCGGGTGATGGACCGGCGGCCGAAGTGGCCCATGTCGGCGTACAGCGCCTCGGCGCCGGTCACCGCGAGCACGACGGCGGCGAGGGAGAAGAACGCGATGCCGAAGTGGCCGGCCAGGAAGCCCACCGCGTACGTCGGCGACAGCGCCTTGAGGATCGACGGGTGCCTGGCGATGCCGGCCACGCCGGACGCGCCGATGGTGACGAACCACAGGATCATCACCGGGCCGAACATCCGGCCGACCGTCGCGGTGCCCCGGCGCTGGACGAGGAACAGCACCACGATGATCACCGCGGTGATCGGCACGACGAGCTCACCGAGCGACGGCTGGACGACCTTGAGGCCCTCCACCGCGGACAGCACGGAGATCGCCGGGGTTATCATGCTGTCGCCGAAGAACAGTGCGGCGCCGAAGATGCCCAGCCCGGCCAGCACCGCCGCGACCCGCCCCCGCGACCCGCCTACGCCCGGTCTGGCTCGACGAGGCTCCGCGTTTGTCGACCCAGACCGGGCGCCAAGGCGCTTGAGCAGCGTGATCAGCGCCATGATGCCGCCCTCGCCGTCGTTGTCGGCGCGCATCGCGAGCAGCACGTACGTGACCGTGACGATGATCATCACGGACCAGAACACGAGTGAGACGACCCCGTACACGTTGCCGGTGCTGACCGGGACCGGGTGCGGGTCGGCCGGGTTGAACACGGTCTGCAGGGTGTAGATCGGGCTCGTCCCGATGTCGCCGAAGACCACGCCGAGCGCCCCGACGACCAGCGCGAGGCTCACCTGCTGCCGCCCAGCGCTCACGGCGATCCCCCTCGAAGGCGGTTGCGTCCCTCGGGCGGACAGTACGCCGTTGCGTCACCCGGGCCGGGCGCGCACCCCGATGCGCGCGTCCGGGCCATGGGACATATGGATCCGTCCTCGGCGCGGCCCGGCGGGTCACTGCACGAGCAGCACGTGCTCCACCCGGGCCAGCTGCAGCGTCCGAGCCACCCGCGGGCCGGGGGAGCGCAGCGTGAGCCGGCCGCCCGCGGTCCACATCCGGCGGTGCACGTCGAGCAGCATGCCGATCGCCGAGGCGTCGATGAACGGGCACTGGGCCAGGTCGACGACGAGATGCTCCGGCCGCATGTCGGCTGCCTCGTTGAGCAGCGCGGTGAACCGCGGTACCGAGGAGGCGTCGAGCTCCTCCGTGATCACGACCTCCACCGTGGGGTAGGCCGGGTCGGTCGTGCCGCTGTGCATGTCACGTCTCCTGTCGTTTCCGGCGACGTTTCCAGCGTTCGGAGTCGATGTGGAGAACCTTTCCCGGAACTGTGACACTTGTATGAATTCGGTGCCGGGGGGCCCACCCGGTGGTGGCCGGCCCCGGTCGGACGGCATGATGCGTGCTATGGCAGGCGTGCTGGTGATCGAGGACGACGACCGGATCCGGCTCTCGCTCTCGCTCGCGCTGGAGGACGAGGGGTATGTCGTCCGGGGCGCGGCGAGCGCGGAGGAGGGCCTGGTGGCACAGCGCGACGAGCCGGCCGACACGGTGCTGGTCGACCTGATGCTGCCGGGCGTCGACGGGTTTGAGTGCATCCGGCAGCTGCGCCGCAGCGACGACGTGCCGATCGTGGTGATCAGCGCCCGCGACGACACCCACGACATCGTCGCCGCGCTCGAGGCCGGCGCCGATGACTATCTGGTCAAGCCGGTCGCGGTGAAGGAGCTCTCGGCCCGCCTGCGCGCCCTGCGCCGCCGGGGCCGCACCGTGCAGGCGATGTCCACCATGGTCTTCGGCGCCATGGAGATCCTCCCGGAGGCCGGCGAGGTGCGCATCGAGGGCACGCCCGTCGCGGTCACCCGCACCGAGTTCCGGCTGCTGTGCGAGCTGGCCGAGCACCCCGGGCAGGTGCTCAGCCGCCAGCAGCTGCTGCAGCGGGTGTGGGAGTACGAGATCGGGGACGAGCGGCTGGTTGACGTCCACGTCGGGCGGCTGCGGCAGAAGATCGAGCAGGACTCCAAGCAGCCGCGGTACCTCGTGACCGTGCGCGGCATGGGGTACAAGCTGCAGAAATGAGGAGGTGGCGGGCGGGGCTGCGGACCCGGGTCGTGGCCGGCTTCGCGGCCGGCGCGCTCACACTGTCGGCGTCGATGGCGCTGATCTCCTACGAGATCACCCGCAGTTCGCTCATCTACGGCCGGGAGCGCTCGACCGTGCGCTCGGCGACCTTCGACTCGCGGGTCGTCTCCGCCGGGCTCAACGCCGAGCGGCCCGACATCGCCGCGATGCTGCGCACGCTGGACACCGGGGGCAACCGGCGGGTGCTCGTGCAGCACCTCGGCCACTGGTACGCGCGCAACGCCGACGGCGGGGCGGCCACCGCGGTACCGCAGAGCCTCCAGCGCCTCGTGAGCGACAGCGGCCAGGGCATCCAGCGGGTGCACATCGACGGCGTGCCGGCGGTGGTCGTGGGCATCCTGCTGACGCCCGCGACGGCGCTGTACGAGATCGACTACCTGCGCGAGCTCGACCAGACGCTGCGGACCCTCGGCTGGGTGCTGATCCTGGTCGCCACCGCCGTCGCCGCGGCCGGGGCGGGCCTGGGCTGGTACGCCACCCGCTACGTGCTGCGCCCGCTGCGCTCGGTCGCCGACGCCGCGCAGGGGATCACCGCCGGCGACCTCAGCGCCCGGCTCGACCCGGCCACCGACCGTGACCTGGAGCGGCTCTCGACGTCGTTCAACGAGATGGTCGACCAGCTGTCCCGGCGCATCGAGCGGGACCGGCGCTTCGCCGCCGACGTCAGCCATGAGCTGCGCTCGCCGCTGCAGACCCTCGCCGCGTCCGCCAGCGTGCTGGAGCGGCGCCGGGACCGGCTCGACGAGCGCACCGCGACCGCGGCCGGGCTGGTCGTGGCGGAGCTTGCCCGCTTCCAGTCGCTCGTCGACGACCTGCTGGAGCTCTCCCGGGGCGACCTGCCGGCCCAGCTCGCGCCCGTCGATGTGGGCGAGCTCGCCCGCCGCGCGGTGCAGCGCCGCCGCCTGTCGCCCGACATCGTCCGGTGTGGATGGGCCGGTGCCGACGGCGAGGGGCTGCGCTGGACCGTGGACCAGCGCCGGATCGAGCAGGTCCTGGTCAACCTCCTCGACAACGCGGTCACGCACGGTGGCGGGCCGGTCGCGGTGCGCGTCGAGGTGCACGGCCCGGACGGCGTGATCGAGGTCGACGACGAGGGCCCCGGCGTCAACCCGGCCGAGCGCGAGGTCATCTTCGACCGGTTCGTCCGGGGTCGCTCGTCCGGCGCGCGGGGCAACGACGCCGGCACAGGCCTGGGCCTGTCCCTCGTGGCGCAGCACGTGGCCGCGCACGGCGGGCGGGTGCGGGTGCTGGACCGGCCCGGCGGCGGCGCCCGGTTCCGCATCGAGCTTCCGGGAGTACGGTGAGGACCCGCCTGCTGTGCGCCGCCGCCCTCGCCGCGTGCCTGCTGCTCGGCGGATGCGGGGTCCCCAGCGACCGCGAACCGCGGCCGATCGAGCCGTCCGTGGTCATCGGCTCGTACGAGGGCCCGATCGGCGGCCCGCCGCCCTCGGCCGGCGCCGCCATCGAGCGGCTGTTCCTGGTGCGCGACAACCAGCTCATCGCCGTCGACCGCCGCGTCGCCGCCGCGCCGTCGCCGGAGAAGCAGCTCGATGACCTGATGGCCGGCCCGACGCCGGAGGAGCGCGACGAGGGCCTGGACAGCGCGCTGATCGGCACCAACATCATCACCGGGGTGCAGTTGCGCAACGGCACCGCGATCGTCGGGCTGGCCCGGGACAACCCGATCCGCAACGACGAGATCGTGGCGTACGGCCAGATCGTGTGCACCCTCTCCGCCCGCGCCGACGTGGTGGGGGTGCGGTTCGTGCAGGACGGCCGCCCGGTGGAGATACCGCGGGCCGACGGCGCCCTCACGCAGGAGATGCTGACCGAGGGCGACTACGGGAGCCTGATCCAGGACCAGTGAGGTTAGTCGAGTGCCCGGTCCACCACGATGCTGAACCGGTCGACGCTGCGGATGAGCCGGGCCAGCTGGGCGAAGTCCACCGGCTTGCGGAAGTAGAACTGCGAGGGCACGCCGAAGTCGCGCAGCATCTGCTCCTCCAGCGGCGAGCTGGTCAGCACCACGACCGTCAGATCGGCCAGCCGCGGGTTGCCCAGCACCCGGTCGAGCACGACCCGCCCGTCGACGCCCGGCAGGTTGAGGTCGAGCAGCAGGATGTCCGGCGTCGGCGCGCCCGCGTAGGCGCCGCGCCGCTCCAGGTAGTCGATCGCCTCGAGGCCGTCGCCGAGCACGGTCAGCGTGTTGCGCAGCCGGTGCTCCCGGAACTCGTCGACCGTGTACGCGACGTCGCCCGCGTCGTCCTCGACCAGCAGGATGTGCGCGAGGCCGAGCGCCTCTGCTTCGTGCGGGCCGCCCATGTGCTCCCCATTTATTGCACCTATGCAATATTCTCGCCCCACCTTAGTACACGCCACCCACCGTGTCGCGGCACGTGCAACGATTGCCGCGTGACAACCGAGCCGCTCGTCGAGGCGCTGCTGGCGGTCAGCCGCGTCATGGTCGCCCTCGCGGCCCGCAACCTCGCGGCGGTCGATGCGGACGTCACGCTGTCGCAGTACCGCACGCTGGTCCTGCTGGCCGGCGGCGGCCCGCAGCGCAGCGCCGCGCTGGCCAAGGAGCTGGGCGTGGCCCCGTCGACGCTGACCCGGATGTGCGACCGGCTGGTGCGCAAGTCGCTGGTGCAGCGCTTCCACCGGCACAACGACCGCCGCTCGATCTGGCTCGGCCTCACCCCCGCCGGCCGCGACCTGGTGGGCATGGTGATGACCGCCCGCCGGCACGAGATCGAGGCGCTGGTGCGCGCTGCCGGC
The DNA here is from genome assembly GCF_043197855.1 of Dactylosporangium sp. NPDC048998. Lineage (NCBI taxonomy): Bacteria > Bacillati > Actinomycetota > Actinomycetes > Micromonosporales > Micromonosporaceae > Dactylosporangium > Dactylosporangium sp. NPDC048998. The sequence goes on along the minus strand of NZ_JBICTV010000010.1, from coordinate 251,928 downwards.
CTGGCCGCCACCGGCGCGCAGCTGGAGCTGCTGCACGCCTTCGTCCGGGCGGCGGGCGAGCTGCCCGACGAGGAGTGGTGGCGGTGCTGGCGGACCTCGGCCGACCCGGTCGACGGCGCCCACGCGATGCGCGCGGCCCGCAACGGCGTCGCCTTCGGCTGACCGCCGGGCGCTTGGCGGTACCGGATAGGGTCAGGGCCGTGGAGACCAGAAGCCGGCCGGCCGCGCGGATCGTCTGTCTCGACGCGGCGCAGCGGGTGCTGCTGCTGCACTGGCGCGATCCGGCCGACGGGTCGTGGCTCTGGGAGCCGCCCGGGGGCGGGATCGATCCGGGCGAGACGCCGCTGGACGCGGCGCGGCGGGAGCTCGTCGAGGAGACCGGGCTGGACCCGGCGGCGATCCTCGACGGGTTTGTCGACGTGCGGCGGGACCAGCGGTGGAACGGCGCCCGGTGGGTCGGCGTGGAGCAGTTCTTCCTCGCCCGTTTCGACGTCGAGCGGCCCGCGCTGGTGCGCACCGGGCTGCTGCCCGACGAGCAGCAGAACCTCCACGACCACGCGTGGGTGGAGCAAGCCGCCCTGGCCGCGCTGCCCGACCGGCTGGAGCCGCCGCAACTGGCCGCGGTCATCGCCGAGCTCGTGGCGCCCGGGCGGTAGCTCAGCGCGGCGAGCGGATCAGCAGGTTGGCGACGACCTCGTCGGGGCCGACCGTGGCGTACACGTGCGGCACGTCGGCCCGCCAGGAGATGTGCTCCCCGGCCCGCGCGACCAGCGGCGCCTCGCCGGGGCCGGCGCGCAGCACGCCCCGGTGGACGGTGACGTGCTCGGTCACCCCCGGCGCGTGCGCGGGCGAGTGCTGGACGACGCCGGGGCGTACGCGCATCCAGAACAGCTCGAACGTGGCGCCCGGCTCCTCGAAGACCTCCAGCAGGGTCGCGGTCACCGCCGCCCCACGGACGTCCGCGGCCGCCCCCGGCGGATCCCCGGGGGCAAGGACAAGAGCCGTCAGCGGTACCTCCAGGGCCCCCGCGACCGCGTAGAGCGTCTCCAGCGTCGGGTTGCGGGTGCCGTGCTCCAGCCCCGACAGCGTCGCCTTGCCGATGCCGGCCGAGCGGGCCAGGGCCGACAGTGACACCCCGCGCGCCTCGCGCAGCCGGCGCAGCCGCTCGCCCACCGCCGGATCGATCCGGCTTGTCCCGCCTGCGTCCACCCGGTTATTGTGGCGTTCCGTTTACGGAACGATCGTCGAGAGGCGCCCATGCGCTACCGCGGGATCCTGCCCCCGATCCTGGCCGGCCTGGTCAGCGCCGTCGTCGGCTACGCCAGCTCGTTCACCGTCGTGCTGGCCGGCCTGCGCGCGGTGGGCGCCACGCCCGCCCAGGCCGCCTCCGGGCTGCTCGCCCTGTGCCTCGGGATCGCGGCGACGGCGATCGGCCTCGGCCTGCGGTACCGGATGCCGATCTCGATCGCGTGGTCGACCCCGGGCGCGGCCCTGCTGGTCGCGACCGGCCACGTCCCCGGAGGCTTCCCCGCCGCGGTGGGCGCGTTCCTGGTCAGCGCGGCGCTCATGGTGCTCGCCGGCCTCTTGCCCTGGCTGGCCCGGGCCATCGCCGCCATCCCGCGCCCCATCGCCGGGGCCATGCTCGCCGGCGTCATCCTCAGCCTCTGCACGGCCCCGGTGCGCGCGGTGGTGGACCTGCCGCTGCTGGCCACGCCGGTGATCCTGGCCTGGGCCGTCCTGTTCCGGTACGCCAGGCAGTGGGCCGTCCCGGGCGCCCTGCTCGCCGCCGTGATCGCGATCGCCGTGCACGGGGTGCACGGCCCGGGCGGCGGCCTGTCCGGCGCCGAGCTGCGCCCGGCGGCGGTGCTGACCGTACCGACGCTGAACCTCTCCGTGGTGGTGAGCATCGCGGTGCCGCTGTTCCTGGTCACCATGGCGGCGCAAAACGTGCCCGGGATGGCGGTGATGGCGACGTACGGGTACACGCCCCCGCTGCGCCCCATGCTCGTGGCGACCGGCCTCGCCAGCGCGGCCGCGGCCCCGTTCGGCGGCCACGCCGTCAACCTGGCCGCGATCACCGCCGCCCTGACCGCCGGCCCCGACACCCACCCCGACCCGCGCCGCCGCTGGATCGCCACGGTCGCCCTCGGCAGCGGCCAGCTGGCCCTGGGCCTGGGCGCGTCCCTGGCGATGGCCCTGGTCCTGCTGTCCCCGCCGCTGCTCGTGATCGCGGTGGCCGGCCTGGCCCTCCTGCCGGCCCTGGGCTCGTCCCTGGCGACGGCGGTGACCGAGCCGGAGGGCCGCGAGGCCGCGGTGGTCACGTTCGTGGTGACCGCCTCGGGCATGACGATCATGGGTATCGGCTCGGCCTTCTGGGGCCTGCTGGCGGGCGGCCTGACCGCGCTGCTGCTGCACCGCCGCCGCCCGCCGGCCTCGGCCTCCACCGCTCCTGCCGCTCCTGCCGGGGCCCCTTCCGCCCCGGCCCCGGACCCGGCTCCGGCCGCCGAGGCGGTCCGCCCGTAAACCGCTCACGCCCGGGGGCGGCTCCGGGTGACGCTGTCCGGCGATGGGAATGCTCGATCTGATGGCCACGCGGGTCGCCGCCGGCGCGACGGTGCAGTTCCGCCCGACCGGCCACTCGATGGTGCCGCTGATCCGCAGCCGCGCCCTGGTCACCGTCGCACCGGCCGACCCGGCGAAGGTCGAGCCGGGCGACATCGTCCTGGCGAAGGTCGCCGGCACCGTGTACGTCCACCTGGTCTGCGCCGTCGACCACCCGAACGGCCGCGTGCAGATCAGCAACAACCACGGCCACGTCAACGGCTGGACGAACCACGCCCGCGTCTACGGCCTGTGCACGGCCGTCGACGGCGTGCCGGGCCCGCGCATCGCGGGCAAGACCCGCTGACCGGCCCGCGGCGCCTTCGATGCGCGGTCGGAAACGTTCCGCGGCGGTAGTCGCAAAACGATCATTTGCCGCGTTTGCCGTCAATCGTCGGGCTCGACGTGAACCGCGGGGCGCTGCGCAAGGCGATGGCCGGGCGGTACTCGCCGTGGTCGCTGCGCGAGACGCCCGCGCCGGCCCGGCAGCGGTGGTTCCAGCCGGCCGGCGACCGGGTCGAGGTCGACGGGCGGCTGCGCTCGCGGGTGCGGTTCGTGGAGCACAACGTGGCGCGGGACGATCCGGTGCGGTACAGCGCATCATCGACCGGCACGGCGGGCGCGTCTGGGCCGCCGGCGAGCCCGGTTGCGGCGCGACGTTCTCGTTCACCCTGACCGCGTCGTGACCGGACAACGGGGGCGGGGGGGGGGGGGGGGGGGGGGGGGGGGGGGGGGGGGGGCGCGGGGGGGGCGGGGGGGGGGGGGCCCCCCCCGCCGCCCCGTGCGTTCGGATCAGGCGAATCGGTCGGATCAGGCGACGTCGTACCGGTCGAGGTCCATGACCTTGGTCCACGCGGCGACGAAGTCACGGACGAACTTCTCGTTCGCGTCGTCGCCGGCGTAAACCTCGGCCAGCGCGCGCAGCACCGAGTTGGAGCCGAACACCAGGTCGGCGCGGGTGGCGGTCCACTTCGCCTCGCCCGTGGCGGCGTCGCGGCCCTCGAACGTCTCCTCCTCGTCGGAGGTCGGCGTCCACGCGGTGCCGAACTCGAGCAGGTTGACGAAGAAGTCGTTGCTCAGCACGCCCGGCCGGGCGGTGAACACGCCGTGCTGCGACTGCCCGGTGTTCGCGTCGAGCACCCGCAGGCCGCCCACCAGCACGGTCATCTCGGGGGCGCTCAGCGTCAGCAGCTGGGCCCGGTCGACGAGCAGCTGCTCCGTCGGGCGGCGGTGGCCCTTGCCGAGGTAGTTGCGGAACCCGTCGTGCGTGGGCTCCAGCACGGCGAAGGACTCCACGTCGGTCTGCTCCTGCGCCGCGTCGGTGCGGCCCGGCGTGAAGGGGACCTCGACGTCGACGCCGGCGGCCTGCGCGGCCCGCTCGACGGCCGCGGAACCGGCCAGGACGATCAGGTCGGCGAGCGAGACCTGCTTGCCGCCGGCGTTGAACTCCTGCTGGATCCGCTCCAGGGTGCCCAGCACCCGCGCCAGCTGCGCCGGGTCGTTGACCTCCCACTCCCGCTGCGGCGCGAGGCGGATGCGCGCCCCGTTCGCCCCGCCGCGCTTGTCGGTGCCGCGGAACGTCGACGCCGACGCCCAGGCGGCCGCGACCAGCTCGGAGACCGACAGTCCGGAGGCGAGGATCGTGGCCTTGAGCGCGGCGACGTCGTCGGCCCCGATCAGCTCGTGCGTGACCGGCGGGACCGGGTCCTGCCACAGCTGCGGCTCGGCCGGGACCTCCGGGCCGAGGTACCGCGCGATCGGCCCCATGTCGCGGTGCGTGAGCTTGAACCACGCCTTGGCGAACGCGTCGGCGAACTCCTGCGGGTTCTCGTAGAAGCGGCGCGAGATCTCCTCGTAGATCGGGTCCACGCGCAGCGCGAGGTCGGTGGTGAGCATCATTGGCGCGTGGCGCTTCGCCGGGTCGTGCGCGTCGGGCACCAGGTCCGCCGCGGCCGCGTCCGTCGGGGTCCACTGCTTCGCGCCGGCCGGGCTGGTCGTCTGCTGCCACTCGAAGCTGAACAGCGTCTCGAAGAAGCTGTTGTCCCAGGCGGTCGGGGTGGGCGTCCACGCGCCCTCCAGGCCGCTGGTGATGGTGTCGCCGCCCTTGCCGGAGCCGTGCGCGTTCTTCCAGCCCAGGCCCTGCTCTTCGATCGGGGCGGCCTCGGGCTCGGGGCCGACGTTGGCGTCGGGCGAGGCCGCGCCGTGGGCCTTACCGAACGTGTGCCCGCCGGCGATGAGCGCGACGGTCTCCTCGTCGTTCATCGCCATGCGGCGGAAGGTCTCCCGGATGTCCCGGGCCGCGGCCAGCGCGTCCGGGTTGCCGTTCGGCCCCTCCGGGTTGACGTAGATGAGGCCCATCTGCACGGCGGCGAGCGGCTTGGCGAGCTCGCGGTCGCCGCTGTAGCGCTCGTCACCGAGCCAGGTGTCCTCGTTGCCCCAGTTGATGTGCTCGGGCTCCCAGACGTCCGCGCGCCCGCCGGCGAAGCCGAACGTCTTGAAGCCCATCGACTCCAGGGCGCAGTTGCCGGCCAGAACCATCAGGTCGGCCCAGGAGATCTTCTTGCCGTACTTCTTCTTGACCGGCCACAGCAGCCGCCGCGCCTTGTCCAGGCTCGCGTTGTCCGGCCAGCTGTTCAGGGGCGCGAAGCGCTGGTCGCCGGAGCCCGCGCCGCCGCGGCCGTCGGTGATGCGGTAGGTGCCCGCGCTGTGCCAGGCCATCCGGATGAACAGCGGGCCGTAGTGGCCGTAGTCGGCCGGCCACCAGTCCTGCGACGTCGTCATCACCGTGTTGATGTCCGCCTTGACCGCGGCGAGGTCGAGGGAGTTGAACTCCTCGGCGTAGTCGAAGTCCGCGCCCATGGGGTCGCCCGCGGGCGGGTTCTGGTGCAGCACGCCCAGGTCCAGCTGGTTCGGCCACCAGTCCCGGTTGGACCGGGCCCGCGGCGGGCGGACGGGAGCTTCGCCCGAGATGACGCCGTTGTTATCACTTGCCACGTTGCTCTCCTACGGCTCGCAGTCGGATGCAGCGGTCGGCCGGCTGGCGGCCGAGGCGGGGCACAGGCCCCGGTGGACGACGTGGACGCACCTCACCAGCGCCTACCGGCAGGCAGCGCAGTGCGCACGGGTGAGAGTCTGGCCCACTTTTCTGGAGTGAGTCAAGAATATCGCGGCTTCATCACTCGTGTCGGCGGGATGCCGTCCGCTCTGCACGAGCCTGCCATGCGGCGGCGAGCCCGCCGTCTGAAGGCCTGATGAAGCCAGCGTGAACCTCGCGCGCGGGCAGGCGGCCACTGGTTCGACGACCCCTACGAGGTGGAGATCCGCGTGCCGGGGGATTCGGCCCCGATCCCGCTGCGGCCGGCGCCGGTCCAGCCGTGCGGCGGCGATGTCGGCATCACCGCGCTCGGGGTCATCGCCTGACGGTGACCGTGCTCCGCGCGGCGGCCACGGCGCTGGACGGGCCGGCGGCGAGCGTGTACGCCGACCCGGGCGTGACGAGGCCGCCCTCCTCGGCGGACCAGTACGCCAGCGCGGCGGCCGGCACCTCGAAGCGGACCTCGCGCGACTCGCCCGGCGCCAGCGTGACCCGTTCGAAGCCGACCAGCCGGCGGGCCGGGGCCGGCACCGGCCAGTCGTGCGGGGTGGCGTAGAGCTGGACCACCTCGTCGCCGGCGCGCTCGCCGGTGTTGGTCACGGTGACCCGGGCGGTGAGCCCGCCGTCGGCAGGGCCGGCCTCGAGGTCCACCGCGAGGTCCCCGTAGCCGAAGGTGGTGTACGACAGGCCGTGGCCGAACGGGAAGAGCGGTTCGCCGCGGTGGTACTGGTACGTCCAGCCCGATCCGATGATGTCGTAGTCGGTCGGGTCCGGCAGCTCGGCGCCGGCGCCGTACCACGTCTGCGGCAGCCGGCCGCCCGGGTTGGCCGTGCCGAGCAGCGTGTCCGCCAGCGCGGAGCCCAGCTCCTGCCCGGCGTGCGACGTCCACAGGATCGCCGGGACGTGCCGCTGCGCCCAGTCGATCGCGTACGGGTAGCTGGAGACCAGGGCGAGCACGCTGCGGGGGTTGGCCTCGTGCACGGCCCGCAGCAGCCGCTCCTGCTCGGCCGGCAGGGCCAGCCCGTCCCGGTCGACGGTCTCCCGGCCGTTGATGTGCGGGTCGTTGCCCAGCACCACGACCACCCGGTCGGCCGCGCGCGCCGCCGCGGCGGCCTCGTCCACGCCGCAGGCCACGAGCTCGCGGTCGAGGCGCAGGGCGTCGCCGGGCGCCGTCGCGGTGGCGGCCAGCCGGCCGTCGGGGCCCTCGGTCACGTACCGGGCCAGGGCGTTGGACCACAGCAGGAAGCCGCCGGGCGCGGCGGGGTGCAGCTCCCACAGCTCGCGCACCTCCCAGCCGTCGGGCGTCGGCGCGTCGGCGGCCAGGACGCCCCCCTCGCCGGCGGTGACGTACCGCCCGGTGCCGATGTCGTGCAGCGTGTGCACCGGCACCGGGCACTGGACGCTGGTGCCCCAGTCCTGGTGGGCGAGGACCGCGCCGGGCCCGTCGCCGAGGCGCAGGGTCCGGTCGTTCGGGTTGACCACCACGTGCCGGCCGTCGGGCAGCGCCAGCCGGACCAGGTCGACGCCGTCGACCGCGGTCACCCGGTCGCCGCCGAGCCGGTCGCGCAGCGCGTCGGCGACGGTGACCGCGTACGGCAGGGTCCCGCTGTACCAGTCGCGCAGCACCCGGTCGCCGAGGTGGCCGATCACCGCGACGCGCGGCGGGCGATCCCACGGCAGGGCGGCGGCGTCGTTCTTGAGCAGCACGACCCCGGCGCGGGCGGCGCGGGCGGCCAGCCGGGCGTGCGCGTCGCAGGCCACGACGTCGCGGCGGGTGCCGGCGTACGGGTCGCGGCCGGGGTCGAGGTCACGGTCGAACTCGCCGGTGCGGGCGCGCATCGCGAGGATACGGCCGACCGCGGCGTCGACGTCGGCCTCGGTGATCAGGCCGCGCTGCAGGGCCTCGGTGAAGCGGGCGATCGTGGGGCCGGCGTCGGTGCCGTTGTCGGTGTAGCTGTCCACCCCGGCGCGCAGGGCCGCGGCGTGCGACTCGGCGTGGGTGGGGAAGTACCGCTCGGTCTCGACGAGGTTGGACGGCGCGTAGGCGTCGGAGCACACCACGACGCCGGGCGCGGCGGCTCGCAGGGCCTCGGCCAGGAGCGGGTGGACGTGGTTGGGCACCCCGTTGACGAGGTTGTACGCGGGCATGACGCCGGCCGCGACCCCGGCGCGCAGCGGGCCGAGGAACGCGGGCAGCTCGTACTCGTGCAGCACCCGGGCGGGCACGGCGATGTCGGCGACGTCCCGCGCGGTCTCGACGTTGTAGGCGAGGAAGTGCTTGAGCACCGGCGTGGTGCGCCACACGTCGGGGTGGTCGCCGCGCAGGCCGGTGCAGTAGGCGATGGCGAGCTGCGCGGTGGCGTACGGGTCCTCGCTGTACCCCTCCTCGTTGCGGCCCCAGCGCGGGTCGCGCAGCGGGTTGACCACGGGCGCCCAGACGTTGAGCGAGGCGCGCGAGGCCTCGTCCGGCGGGTCGTGGTGCAGCCCGCGCACCTCGGCGCCGACCGCCTCGCCGACAGCTCGCAGCAGCGCCCGGTCCCAGCTCGCGCCGAGCCCGACCGCCTGCGGGAAGACGGTGGCCCGGCCGAGCCAGGCCACGCCGTGCAGCGCCTCGCAGCCGGTGTGGAAGGCGGCCAGGCCGAGCCGGGGCACGGCCGGCTGCGCCTGGTGGAGCATCGCCACCTTCTCGGCCGTGGTGAGCCGGTCCAGCAGGTCCGCGACAATGTCCGTCACGGGTTCTCACCTCTGTCGCGTCGGGGGCTTTCGAAGCGCTTCGATGATCGGTGCCGGTTCCTCGGCTGTCAACCGTCTCGGCCGGCCGGCCGGGGCGGCGGTGCAACTTTCATCCGCAACACCGCCGATTGCCCGGTACGCCGGCGAGAGTCCTCGATGTCCTTGTAGCGCGTTCGTCGATGTCCTACCGTCTCTCACTCGAAGCGCTTCGACACTCCGCCGATCCGGCACTCGCGCACCTCGATCACCCGAAGGGTGGTACCGCCATGGGAAGCACCGGGCTGAGCCGGCGCGGCCTGCTCGCCTCCATCGCCGTCGTCGCCGCCGCTCCGTTACTGGACGCCTGCGGCGGCCCGAAGCAAGACAATACCGGCACGACCAGCCAGGGCGACCTGTCGAAGGTCCTGCCGGACTATGCGCCCAGCAGCCTGGTCAAGCCGGACTTTCCGGTCGTCACCGGGGCCGGCGGCGCCGCGACCGACCCGGCCTTCCTGTCCTACCCCGCCAGCCCGCCCCGCACGGTCACCGGCCCGGTCGGCTCCGGCGGGACGTACGTGGGCATGACGCCGCTGTGGGGCGCGATCCCGCCGTCCAGCGGCAACGCGTACTACGACGCGGTCAACAAGGAGATCGGCGCCACCCTGAAGATGCAGCCGGCCGACGGCAACACCTACGGCGACAAGCTGGCGCCGCTGCTCGCCTCGGACAAGCTGCCCGACTGGATCGACATCCCGAGCTGGAACGTCTCCGCGCTGAGCTTCGGCGACGCGGTGCAGGCCAAGTTCGCCGACCTCACCCCCTATCTCGCCGGCGACAAGATCAAGCAGTATCCGAACCTCGCCGCGATCTCCACCAACGCGTGGGCCGCCTGCGTGTGGAACGGCAAGCTGTACGGGCTGCCGATCTACTCGTCCAACGTGGTCATCGCCGGCGCGTACTACTACCGCAAGGACCTCTTCGACAAGGCCGGCGTGTCGGCCGACGTCAAGAGCGCCGCGGACCTCGAGGCCATCGGCAAGGCGCTGACCAACGCCACGGCCGGGCAGTGGGCGTTCGACGACCTGTTCGGCGACAACGCCGGCTACATCTGCCAGATCTTCGGCTTCCCGCGGACCGACTACCCGTGGACCACCGACGCCTCCGGCAAGCTCGTGCACCGCTACGAGACGCAGGAGATCGCCGCGGCGCTGGACTGGCACGCCAAGCTGGTCAAGGCCGGCTACATGCACCCCGACGCGGTCGCCGCCAACGGCCAGGACGCCAAGCAGCGTTTCTGGAGCGGCAAGGTCGCCGTGTGCGTCGACGGCACCGGCGCGTGGAACGGCGACGACGCCAAGTCCGGCTCCGCGGCCAACCCGTCCTACAACCGGCAGGCGTTCAAGCCGTTCGCCGCGGGCGGCGGCCAGCCGGCCATCCCGCTGGGCAACGGCGCGGCGATGTTCAGCTATCTCAACAAGAAGCTGTCGGACAAGCAGATCCGCGAGTGCCTGGCGATCGCCAACTACCTGGCCGCGCCGTACGGCTCCGCGGAGTGGCTGACCGTCAACTTCGGCGAGCAGGGCACCGACTACACGATGACCGACGGCAACCCGCTGCTGACCGAGCGGGGCAGCAAGGAGGTCGCCACCACGTTCCAGTTCCTCGCCTGCCCGCCGTCGGTCACCACCGTGCAGTCGGGCAACACGCAGGTGACCAAGGACTACGCCACCTGGCAGGCGGAGCTGGTCAAGGCCACCACCAAGCCGCTGTTCTACGGCATGAACGTCAGCGAGCCGCAGCAGTTCGCCTCGCTCACCCGGCCCATGCAGGACACCATCGCCGACGTGAAGGTCGGCCGCAAGCCGATCTCGGCGTGGACCGAGGCGGTCGACTCCTGGCGCAAGCAGGGCGGCGACGACTTGCGCAAGTTCTACGACGGCATCCGTGACAAGTACGGCACCGGCAAGTGACCGCGGGGGGCCGGTGACCCCTTCCACACCGGCCCCCACCGCCGGCGCGGTCGCGGCCGCCACCCCCCGCCGGGGGTGGCGGCTGCGGCTGAGCCGCGACCGGTCCTTGCTGATCATGACGCTGCCCGCGGTGGCGCTGCTGGCTGTGTTCAGCTACGCGCCGATGTTCGGGCTGATCACCGCGTTCCAGAGCTACGACATCTACTCCGGCTTCTGGTACAGCCCGCTCGTCGGGCTGGACAACTTCACGCGGCTGCTCCAGGACCCGATCTTCTGGCACGCGCTGGAGAACACCCTGGTGATCAGCGCGGTGCAGCTCGTGCTGTACTTCCCGGTGCCGATCGCGCTGGCGCTGCTGCTCAACGCCGTCGCCAGCGCCAAGGTGCGCACGTTCGTGCAGTCGGTGGTGTACCTGCCGCACTTCTTCTCCTGGGTGCTCGTGGTCACCGTGTTCCAGGAGATGCTCGGTGGGGCCGGTGCGCTGAACATGCTGCTGCGCCGCCACCACCTGGACACCTGGGACATCATGACCAACCCGGACACGTTCAAGTACCTCGTCACAGCCCAGGCGGTGTGGAAGGAGGCCGGCTGGGGGATCATCGTGTTCCTCGCCGCGCTGGCCGCCATCGACCAGACCCTGTACGAGGCCGCGGCCGCGGACGGCGCCGGGCGGTGGCGCCGGCTGTGGCACATCACCCTGCCCGGCATGCGCGGGGTGATTGTCCTCATGCTGGTGCTGCGGCTGGGCAACGCGCTGACCGTCGGCTTCGAGCAGATGCTCATCCAGCGCAACGCGGTCGGCCGGGACGCCTCCGAGGTGCTCGACACGTTCGCCTACTACTACGGCGTCGTCAACAACAACTTCAGCTACGGCGCCGCCTCCGGCCTGTTCAAGGGGATCCTGTCGCTGATCCTCGTGCTGGCCGCCAACAAGCTGGCGCACGCCTTCGGCGAGGACGGGTTGTACCGCAGATGACCGCGACCACCACGCAGGCCGCCCGGCCGCGCCGACGCCCGGACACCCCCGTGTGGGAGGAGCCGCCCACCCCGGCCGGCAGCGCCGCCAAGGGCGTCGTCCTGGTCGCCGTCGTGGCGGTGATCCTTGTGCCGCTGTACACGATCGTGCTGACCAGCTTCTCCACCCAGGCCGCGATCAACGAGGCCGGCGGCCTGGTCACCGTGCCCCGAGGGCTGACCCTGGAGGCGTACCGGCAGATCTTCACCAACCAGCTCATCACCCACTCGCTGCTGGTCAGCCTCGTGGTCACGGCCGTGGGCACCGCGGTGTCGATGGTGGTGACGGTGCTGTGCGCGTACGGGCTGTCCCGCAGCGGGTCGTTCGCGCACCGGACGCTGCTCATGTTCCTGGTCGTCACGATGTTCTTCAGCGGCGGGCTGATCCCGTCGTTCCTCGTGGTGGCCGCGCTGGGCGGGTACGGCCAGTACTGGACGCTGATCCTGCCCGGCGCGGTGTCGGTGTTCAACATCCTGGTGATGCGCGGCTTCTTCAGCAGTACCGCACCGGAGCTCATCGACGCCGCCCGGATGGACGGCGCGGGGGAGTGGCGCATCCTGTGGTCCGTGGTGCTGCCCACGTCGCGGGCGGTCACCGCGGTCATCACGCTGTTCTACGCGGTCGGCTACTGGAACTCGTTCTTCAACGCGCTGCTCTACCTGCCCGACAACCAACAGTGGCCGCTACAGATGATCATCTACACGTACACCCTCCAGGGCGGCAACATGCCCGGCACCGGGACCACCGGCACCGGCCAGTACGCCGGCCATCAGGAGATCGCGCACCTGTCGCTGCAGATGGCGGTGGTCACCCTCACGCTCATCCCGATCCTCATCGTCTACCCGTTCGTGCAGCGCCACTTCACCAAGGGCATGCTCATCGGCGCGATCAAGGGCTGAGGGAGGGCGCGTGCCGGGGCTGGAGGACGCCACCAGGGGGCGGCTGCTGTTCGGCGGGGACTACAACCCCGAGCAGTGGCCGCCCGAGGTGTGGGCCGAGGACGTACGGCTGATGCGCGAGGCCGGGGTCAACCTGGTCACGGTCGGCGTGTTCGCGTGGGCGGCCCTGCAGCCGGAGCCGGGCCGCTTCACCTTCGGCTGGCTCGACACCGTGCTCGGCCTGCTCGACGAGGGCGGCATCGGGGTGGCGCTGGCGACGCCCACCGCGTCCCCGCCGCCGTGGCTCGGGCATCGGCACCCGGACACCCTGCCGCAGGGGCCGGACGGGGTGCGGCGGCTCTACGGCTCGCGCAACCAGTACTGCCCGAGCGCGCCGGCGTACCGGCGGGCCGCCCGAGTCGTCAGCGACGCGCTCGCCGCCCGCTACGCCCACCACCCAGCGCTGCGCATGTGGCACATCGGCAACGAGTACGGCACCGCCTGCCACTGCGACCACTGCGCCCAGCGGTTCCGGGGCTGGCTGAGCCGCCGCTACGGCGACCTCGACGGCCTCAACGCCGCCTGGGGCACCGCCGTGTGGTCGCAGCGCTACGGCGACTGGGCCGAGGTGCTGCCGCCGCGGCGGATGCAGTACGTCGGCAACCCGCTGCAGGACCTGGACTACCAGCGGTTCGTCTCCGACGTACTGCTGGAGTGCTTCACCGCCGAGCGCGACGCGGTCCGCGCGCACAACCCCGCCGTGCCGATCACCACCAACTTCATGGACTTCTACCGCCACACCGACGGCTGGAGGTGGGCGGCCGCCGAGGACTTCGTGTCGCTGGACACCTACCCCGACCCCAACGACCCGGACGCGGCGATGCGCGCCGCGATGTCCAAGGACGTCATGCGCTCCCTCGGCGGCGGGCGCCCCTGGCTGCTCATGGAGCAGTCGCCGGGCGCGGCCAGCTGGCGGCCGGTGGCCACGCCCAAGCGGCCCGGCCTCAACCGGCTGTGGTCCATGCAGGCCGTCGCCCGCGGCGCGGACGGGGTGCTGCACTTCCAGTGGCGGGCCTCCCGGCAGGGCGCGGAGCGGGCGCACGGCGCGATGGTGCCGCACGCCGGCCACGACTCCCGCGTGTTCCGCGAGATCTGCGCGCTGGGCCGCGAGCTCGCCGAGCTGTCCGGGATGCCCGGGGTGCCCGGGGTGCTCGGCGCGGGCGTGCCGGCCGACGTGGCGATCGTGCTGGACTGGGACGCCTGGCGGGCGGTGGAGCTCGACCATCAGCCGCACCACGGGTTCCGCTACGTCGACCGGCTCACCGAGTACTACGCGCCGCTGTGGCGGGCGAACGTCACCTGCGACTTCGCCCGCGCCGACGGCCCGCTCGGCGGATACCGGCTGGTCCTCGTGCCCAACCTGTACCAGGTGAGCGCGGCCGCCGCGGCCAACCTCACCGCCTACGTACAGGCCGGCGGCACCCTCGTCATGGGCCCGTTCAGCGGCGTCGCCGACCCCGGCGAGCGGGTGTTCACCGGCGGCTGGCCCGGCCCCTGGCAGGACCTGCTCGGCGTGCGCGTCGAGGAGCACTGGCCGCTGCCCGACGGTGAGCGGCTCGACGTCGCCTCCGCCGAGCTCGGCGACTTCGCCGCGGCCACCTGGGCCGAGTGGACCGAGGCCCGGGGCGCACAGGTCGTCGCGCGGATTCGCGGCGGCACCCTGGACGGGCGCCCGGCCGTGCTGCGCCACCGGTACGGCACCGGCACCGCCTGGTACGTGGCCACGCTGCCGGAGCCCGAGGCGCTGCGCCGCCTGCTCGACCGCGTGTGCGCCGACGCGGCCGTCCGGCCGGTCCTGCCCGGGCTGCCGCCGGGCGTGGAGGCGGTGCGCCGCGGCGACCGGATCTTCCTGCTGCACCACGACGACGGCCGGGTCGAGCTGCGATGAGCCGGCGGTACCGCATCGAGCTGACCGAGCCCGCCGGGGACTTCCACGACGGCTTCCCGCTGGGCAACGGCAGCCTCGGCGCCATGCTCCATGGCAACCCCGGCGTCGAGCTGGTGGACCTCAACGCCGACACGCTGTGGTCCGGCGGCCCGCCGGACCCGGCGCTCGAGGAGAGCGGCCCGCCCCCGGCCCGGCTGCTGCCCGAGCTGCGCGAGGCCGTCGCCGCCGGCGACCACGAGCGGGCCGAGGCGCTCGCCCGGCGGCTGCAGGGCACCGCCTGGACCCAGTCGTACCAGCCGCTCGGCCGCCTCGAGTGGCGCTACGCCGAGCCGTGCGCCGTCACCGGGTACCGCCGCCGGCTGGACCTCGCCGAGGCCGTCGCGGAGACCGCGTACGGCCCGGTGCGCCTGACCGCGTTCGTCTCGGCGCCCGACGGCGTCCTCGTCCTCTCCGCGACCGGCGGCCCCGCCGCGACCGCCGAGCCCGAGCTGCACACCCCGCACCCCGGCGTGTCCGTCGCCGAGCGGGCCGGCTGCCTGGTCTGGACCGGCCGCGCCCCGGCCCACGTGCTGCCCAACTACGTCGTCGACCGCGAGCCGGCCGTCACCTACGCCACCGACGCGCCGGGCGCCGACGGTACCGTCCCGGCCGGCATGGGCTTCGCCGTCGCGGTCGCGGTCCGCCGCACCGGCGACGAGGTGCGGCTGATCGCCGCGGCCGCCACCGGGTTCCGGGGCCCGGACCGGCACCCGAGCGCCGACCTCGACGCCATCGCCGCCGAGGCCGCCGCCCGCGTCACCCGCGCCCTGCCCGTCCCGACCGACCGGCTGCGCGCCCGGCACACCGCCGAGCACCGCCGCCACTTCGACCGCGCCGACCTGGAGCTCGCCGGGGCCAAACCCGGCGCCGAGCTGCTGTTCCACCTGGGGCGGTACCTGCTGATCGCGTCCTCCCGCCCGGGCACCCAGCCGGCCAACCTGCAGGGCATCTGGAACGCCGACGTGCGCCCCGGCTGGAGCAGCAACTGGACCACCAACATCAACGCGCAGATGAACTACTGGGCCGCCGAGAGCACCGGCGCGCCCGGCCTGCACGAGCCGCTGCTCACCCTGGCCCGCGACCTCGCCACCGCCGGCGAGCGGACCGCGGCGCGGTACTACGCCGCCCGCGGCGCCGCCGTGCACCACAACACCGACCTGTGGCGGTTCACCGCCCCGGTCCCGGGCGACCCGCAGTGGGCCAACTGGCCCTCCGCGCTGCTGTGGCTGTCCGCCCACGTTTGGGACCACCTCGACCACGGCGCCGGCCCGGACTTCGGCCGCCGCGTGGCCCTGCCGGTGCTGCGGGCCGCCGCCCGGTTCACCCTGGACATGCTGGTCCCCGACCCCGCCGGCGCGCTCGTCCTCAGCCCGTCGACCTCGCCGGAGCACCATTTCCGCTTCGGTACCGCCGGACACGCCGCCACGTCGTGGGGCTGCGCGCTGGACCAGGAACTCGCCCGGGAGGTCCTGGCGCGATTCGTGGCGCTGTCGGCTCGGGGCGATGCGGCCGACGCCGTCCTGGCCCGCGAGGCCGCCGCCGCGCTCGCCGCCCTGCGCCCCGTCCAGGTCGGCCCCGACGGCACCCTGCTGGAGTGGTACGACGACCGCCCGCCGCGCGAACCCGGCCACCGCCACCTGTCCCACCTCTACGGCCTGTACCCGGGCACCCGCATCACCGAGACCGGTACCCCCGAGCACTTCGCCGCCGCGGCCCGCGCCCTGCGGACCCGGCTCGCCCACGGCTCCGGCCACACCGGCTGGAGCCGCGCGTGGATCCTGTGCCTGGCCGCCCGCCTGCGCGACGCCGACCTGGCGGCCCACACGATCGCCGCCCTGCTCGACGACCTCTGCTCGCCCTCCCTGCTGACCCTGCACCCCGACGCCGCCCGCCCGACCGGCTGGATCTTCCAGATCGACGGCAACCTGGGCGTCGTCGCCGGGATCACCGAGCTGCTGGTCCAGAGCCACGAGGGCGCCGTCGCCCTGCTCAAGACCCTGCCGCCGGGCTGGGACACCGGCCACATCCGCGGCGTACGCTGCCGCGGCGGCCACGAGGCCGCCGTGTCCTGGTCCGCGCGCCGCCTGGCCGAGGCCCGCATCATCGCCGGCGCGGACGGCCCGCTGGTACTGGACCTGCCGGAACCACCGACCTCGGTACGCGACGCGGCCGGCACCCCGGTCGACGCGGCCCCGGCACCGGGCGCCGCGCAAGACCGCCACCGCGTGCAATGGCAGGCCCGTGCGGGCGCGGAGTACAGCATCGCCTGAGCAAGGTGGGCGACGCGGCTCGCAGGGCCTGGAACGTGTGCGCCGTTCGGCGGCACCGGCTCACGAAACGGCCCGGCCGCGGGCGTGCGGTCCGCGCCGACCGGCGTGCGGGGTTCGCCGTGATCACGGAGTCAACATGTACAAGGAGCAGAACGTTCACTCCGCGATGAGTCGAAAAACCAAGTCGCGTCGCACCGGCCGCGAGTGAGACGCTCATGTCCAGCAGCGGCCCGCATCGCGCGGCTCGGCTCGTGCCGCGGCTGCCGGGGCAAGGGTCGCTAGGGGGCCGGCGCGCCGAGGGCGTCGATGGAGCGCAGCGCCTCGATGACGCTCGCGATGTGTTCGCGCATCGCGTCCTCCGCCGCCTTCGGGTCGCGGTCGCGGATGGCGGCGATGACGGCCTCGTGCTGTGGCAGCGACACCTGTGGGCGGCCCGGCAGCAGGGAGAGCATGAACTGGTGGCGCACCAGCTGGCCGCGCAGCGTCTCGATGATGCCGTCGGCGGTGCGGTGCCCGGCGATCGCGCGGATCAGCGCGTGCAGGCGCTGGTTGAGGTCGCTGTAGCGGCGGTACTCCCCCGCCGTCACGGCCCGGCGCATGAGCAGGCCGATCTCGTCGAGCTCGCTGGCCTGCTCGGCGGTGACAAGCGTGGCGGCGCGGGCGGCGACGAGCCCCTCCAGCACCATCCGCACCTCGGTGATCTCGATCGCCTCGTCCAGCGAGACCTTGCGCACCTGGGCGCCGCGGTTGCGCTGGATCTCGACCAGGCCCTCGCCGGCCAGGTCCTGCAGCGCGATGCGCACGTTGAACCGGCTGGCCTGGAACCGCTCGCTCAGCTGGGCCTCGACGAGCCGCTCGCCGGGCAGGTACGCCCCGGCGAGGATCGCCTCGCGTAACGCGTCACGGGCGTTGCCGGCCGCAGAGCCGGACTTGGCCGGTGCCCGCCGGGCGGTGCCGCCGTCGTCCTCAGCAGGCAATGGGGTCCCTTCTGTACGGCAGGGCAAGAATACCCCGGACACCGCGCGCGCTCACGACGCCGAAGCGGTGGCGCGCAGCAGGAACCCGCCGCCCTCGCGCCGGCCGACGCTGAGCGCGCCGCCCGCGGCGTCGAGACGCTCGCGCAGGCCGTCGAGACCATGGCCGGCACCCGGACCGTCGCCGGTCGGGCCGCGCCCGTCGTCGCTGATCTCCACGGTGGCGTGGCCGAGGCGGATCCAGCAGTGCTTGGCGTCGCTGTGCCGCACGACGTTGGTGACGCCCTCGCGGACCACCCAGGCGAACAGCTCCTGCCGCTGCGGGTCGACCTCCTCGCCGGTGACCGGCACGTCGGCCTCGATGCCGGCCGCGTCGAGTGCGCTGCGCGCCAAGGCGAGCTCGGTCGCCAGGGACATCTCGCGATACCCGGCCACGGCGGCGCGCACGTCGGCGAGCGCCTGGCGGACCAGCCGCTGGATGTCGGCGAGCTCGGCCTCGGCGCGCTCCGGGGCGAGCTGCACCAGCCGGCCCGCCAGCTCGCTCTTCACCGACACCACAGTGAGGGAGTGGCCGAGCAGGTCGTGCAGGTCGCGGGCAAACCGGTTGCGCTCGGCGGCGACGGCCAGCTGGGTGATCTCCTCGCGGGCCTCGGCGAGCTGCGCGTTGCGCTGCACGAGGCGGGTCACGCCCCACACCGCCAGCGCCGCGACCATGACCGCGAACGGGAGGCCGATGTCGACGTCCCAGCCGGGCACCGTGCGCGGCAGCACGAACGCGCACGCCGCGCAGGCCAGCACGAAGCTCCACGCGCCCCGGGTGGGGAGGGTGAACACCCCCGTGACCGCCAGGTACACCAGCGACGTGAGGCCGGACTCCCCGACGATCAGCGTCAGTACCGCGGCCAGCGCGGTCATCGTCCCGAGGCGCAGCAGGGCCCCGCTCAGCGCCGGCGACCGGCTGGTGCGGCGGAAGTGCTGCCGCACCGACAGGAACCCGGCGATGTAGATCGCGCAGAAGGCGAACGCGGCGGCGAGGCCGGTGGCGCGCTGCAGCGGCTCGGGCCGGTGCCAGGCGTCGATGATCGGGCCCACCATGTAGAACAGCCAGACCGCCGCCCAGATCCAGAAGAACCGGAATCGCTGGCGGCGGTCGGGCGGGCCCTGCTGCATGTCGAACACGGTAGTCGAGGCTTAGGCGCGAGCCGTGTCCACGCGGAACCGGCGCAGCGCGATGAGCGCGAGCACCACGGTCCAGCCGGCCAGCACCGCGATCGCCTGGCCGTCGACGTGGCCGTTGTCGAGCGGGCTGCGCGCGACCTGGCCGGTCCAGTAGGACGGGGTCAGCTTCGCGATGTACCGCATCGCGTCGGGCATCAGGTCGACCGGCACCCACAGCCCGCCGAGCGCGGCCAGGGTCAGGTTGATCAACGCGGAGACCTGCTGGACGCTGTCGGGCTTGGCGAGGTACCCGATGACCACGCCCAGCGCCGCGAACGGCAGCGACGACAGCCACGCGCCGACGAAGCACAGCACCCACTCGGCGGCGGTGAGCCGAACGTGCAGGCCGACAGCGCCGACGAGGAAGGTGATGACCACCGGCAGCACGCCGACGAGCAGGGCGAGCAGCACCTTGTTGAGCACGTACGCGGCCGGGGACAGGGGCGTGAGGCGCAGGGTGCGGTTCCAGCCGAGGCCGCGCTCCACGGCGATGGTGCCGCCGCTGGAGATCGCGGCCGTCATCGCGCCGAACAGCGCCATGCTGACCATCACGTACTTCTTCGCGTCGGCGTTGCCGCCGACGGAGACGCCGCCGATGATGAGCACGAGCAGCGCCGGCATGAGCGTCGAGAAGATCACGACGCGCTTGTTGCGGAACAGGCGGACGGCTTCCAGCCGCATGTACGTGGGGTTCACTGGATGCTCCCGGCAACGGTGAGGGCGATGAAGGCGTCTTCGAGGTTGCGGCTGGTGACCTCGATGTCGTGGGCGGGCGTGGCGGCCAGCAGCGCCCGCAGGGCCGCGTCGGAGTCGTCGCAGTGCAGCAGCACCGTGTCGCCGCGGGACTCGACCCGCTCGACGCCGGGCAGCGCGGCGAGGCCGGCCAGGTCGGCGCCGGGAATCGTGGCACGGATGGTGCGGCCGGACACCGCGGCCTTGATCTGGGCGGAGGTACCGTCGGCGATGACCCGGCCGGAGCGCAGCAGCACGATGCGGTCGGCGTAGTCGTCGGCCTCCTCCAGGTAGTGCGTGGCGAAGAGGACCGTGCGCCCGCGGGCCGTCTCCTCGCGCATCGACGCCCAGAAGGCGCGCCGGGTCTCCACGTCCATGCCGGTCGTGGGCTCGTCGAGGACCAGCAGGTCGGGGTCGACCACGAGGGCCATCGCGAAGCGGATCCGCTGCTGCTGGCCGCCGGAGAGCCCGGCCACGCGCTGCTTGGCGAACTCGGCCACGCCGGCCCGCTCGAGCACCTCGTCGACCGGGCGCGGGTTGCGCTGCAGGCCGGCGGCCAGGCGTACCGTCTCCTCGGCGGTCAGGTCGGGCAGCAGCCCGCCGGACTGCATGAGGGCGCCGACCGCGCCGCGGGCGATGGCCTTCGCCGGCGCGTCGCCGTAGAGGCGCACCTCGCCGGTGTCGGGCCGCTGCAGCCCGAGCAGCATGTCGATGGTGGTCGACTTGCCCGCCCCGTTCGGGCCGAGCAGCGCGACTACCTCACCACGCCGGATCGTGAGGTCCAGGCCGTCCACGGCGGTCACCGCACCGAACCGCTTCGTGAGCGCGGTCAGCTGGACTGCTTCGTTCGTCATGCGAACAGCATGGCGGCCGGTCGATCCGGTGCGGGCTGCATGGCGTCACCCGCACCCCCGTGACAGATGTCATGTAGCCCAGGGTGTCAAGCGGCGTGTCATGCGGCGGGCCCGCGGCGCCCGCGCAGCCGCCAGGCGCCCGCGCCGCCGGCGAGCAGCACGACCACGACCGCGCCGATGATCCACGGCGCGGCCGAGCCGCCGCCGTCGCCGCTCGTCGCGCCGGCCGTGGTCGCCGCGGCGGCCGGGGTCGGCGAGTCCGGTGCCGTCGCCGCCGGCGTCGGGGACGGCGGGGCGTCCGAGGACGGGGCCGCGGCGGCCGGGGCGAGGGTCAGCGTCGGCGCCGGGTTGTCCGACTGCGCGCCGTTCTGCGGGATGTCGATCCACCGGTCGACGCGGCCGTCGCTGTACGTCACCAGCGTCTTGAACGACAGCGTCTTGGCGTCGGCCGGCAGCTGGGCGACCTTCACCGCGTACTTCGCGTTCTGCTTCGCGGCCAGCGCCGGGCCGGCGACCGTGTACCCGTCCGCGGCCGGGGTCAGCGCCCAGCCGGCCGGGCCCGAGACGTACGCGACATCGGCCGGGGCGATGCCGGCCGGCAGGGCGACGCGGACCGACACGATCGAGGCCTTCGAGGACTCGTTTTCCGCGTCGAACGTGATCGTCACGTCGGTCGCGCCCGCCTGGGCCTTGTCGGCCTTGATCTCGACGTGGGCGGAGGCGGGACCGGCGGTGCACAGCACGACGGCCGCGGTCACGGCGACGGCGCCCGACAGCGCGCCCAGAATACGGCGAATCAGCACGGAACGGATCCTCCCGGGAGACGGCGACGACCAGGATAGTCGGCGCGGAGGGCACAAAAGTTCCGGCGCGGTTGCCACCGTCGGCGCCGGGACGCGGCAGGTGTGGCTCGCCGGCCGGGCGTCGGCGACGGCGCGGGCGATCTGGGAGTGGGCGTCGCCGAGCGCGTCTCGACGGGCCTGCTGCTCACCGAGCTGGCCGTGCAGCCGGTGGCGCACGACATGCTCGCCGCCGCGAACCGCATCGCCACCCTGGAGGGTGAGGGGCGCTGAGCCGCGGTCGCCCGATTGATGGACCGCGCGCCGAACCGGCTACGCGCAGTGACGGCGGGCGGGACCATGACGGTGCAATCGTCCCCCACCGTTCGGAGCCAGAGGCCGATGCCGAACCGGATGCGGCGCGCGGCGGAGCGCACGCTGCGCCGGCACGCACGCGAACATCTCGACACGGACCCCGCCGACGGCGGCGATCCGGCCGAGCCGCCGGCGCTGCTCGGCCCGGGCGGCGAGCGCCTCGACCCGGCCGCGCTGCTGGACCGCCGCGGCGAGCGGCTGTGGCTGCTCACCGCGCCCGGCACCGGCGGGCCGGGGCCGCTGCCGTGGCTGCTGCGCGCCGCGTGGGCGCGGGCCGCCGCCGACCCGGCCGTCGCGCAGCGGCCGGTCCTCGTCGACCTGGCGCGCCTCGCGGCCGAAGGGCCGGTGACCGCCGCGGAGGTGCTGCGGGCCGTCACCGGGCCGGCCACCGAGCACGGGTGCCTGGTCCTGCTCGCCGGCCTCGACGACGCCGGCGGCGCGGTCCGGGCGGCCGTGGCCGGGCTGCCCGCCCCGCTCGCGCGCGCCGCGCCGGCGTCGACGATCGTCACGCTCTCCCACGCCGAGCCGGTGCCCGGTTTTCACATTCCCGCGGTGGTACTCCAGGATGCCCCGCCCCACCGCGAGGCTCCCGTCGACGACGGGGTCTGGGACGGGCTCGCCGGCCGCCTGCGCACCCAGCAGCCCTGGCCCGCGGGCCTGCTCGCCGACGCCGTGGCCGCCTGCGCCGCCGCACCGGAGCCGCTGCGCTGGCGGATCATCGACGACCTCACCATGCTCGCCGACCGCCGGCTGCTGTTCCGCGCCGCCCTCGCCGCCGGCGCGTGCGACGACGACGGCGTGCGCCGCGCCGCCCGCACCGAGATAGAGTCCCTCGCCGGTACCGCACCCGCCGCCCGCGACGCGCGCTGGCTGTCCCGCCTGCTGGCCCTGCTGCCGGTACTGGACGCCGGCGCCCCCGCGGCCACGGCGAGCGACAACCCGGCCCCGTCGCCCAGGGATCCCAGCACGTCGCCCGCCGCCCGGGCGGTGCTGCTGCGGATGGCGGCGACCGGGCGGCCCTGGTCGGCGCCGCTGACCCTCCTCGCGCGGCGCGACCCGGCGGCGGCCATCGCGGCCGCCGAGCGTAGCGGGGATCCGCTCGCCCTCGACGCGGTGGCCGGCGCCGCAGACGAGCCGGCCGTGGCCCGCGCCGTGCTGGGCCGCTGCGCGGCGGTGCCCGGGTGGGAGCCGGCGCTGGTGTACCGGGCCCAGCTCGACCGCGGCGTGGCCACCGCCCTGCTGGCCGAGCGCGACCGCGACGCCGGGCCGGTCGCCGCGGGCCGGTGGCGGGGGCTCGCCATGACGCGGGGGACGGTGTACGGCCGGCTGCTCGACGACGTCCTCACTCGCCCGTGGGGCTGGCCGCCGCACGCCGCGCCGCTGCTGTTCACCCTCGCCCAGGTGCGGCCACCGGCGTCCGTCGCGCCGATCGCCGTCGCGGCGCTGCCACGGGCCGGGACCGGGGCCGTGGCAGCGACACTGGCGGTGCTCGCCTGCGCGCGCCTGGCCGGCGGCCACATCGGCCCGCCGGTCGCCACGCTCGCGGTCCTCGCCGGGCTCACGGTCGCGGGCGCCCTGCTCGTGCGGCGGCTGCGCCAATGGCAAGCCGCCGTTGCCGCCGGGGCCGGTGGTGACGGAGGTGACGGTGGTGCGCCGGTGCCGGTTCGGCGGGAGAACGTGCTCGCCGCGGTGCTCGGTGCCGGGCCGGCCGTGCGGGGCATCGCGCCCGGGGCCGGCGTGCTGGACGCGCCGCTGCGGCGGGCCTGCATTCGCGCCGGGGTGCCGCAGGCCGAGATCACCCACCTGCTGGGCGCCCTCGCCGCGCGGCGGGCACGGCTCGGGGGTGCGGTGGCTCCCGCCGTACCGGAGCAGGCTTTTCCGATGGACGAACGCGAGCCTAACCGCGGCGGCTGAGCGCCCGGGCGGTCGCGTTGCGGGCCGCAAGGCCCAGGCGGGTCTTCGGCACGACGAGCGCGGCGGAGCGGCCGGCGTGGCGCACCTTCGCGTCCGTGCGGGCGCGGTGCGCGGCCTCGTAGCGGCGCAGGGCCTCGTCGACGTCGTGCCCGGCCAGGGCCGTCGCGAGGGTGTGCGCGCCGGCCATCGCCAGGCTGGAGCCGTCGCCGAACAGCGACACGCAGGACGCGGCGTCGCCGGCCAGCGTGATCCGGCCCCGGGTCCAGGCGGGCAGGTGGACGCGGCTGACGCTGTCGAAGTACAGGTCGGCGTCCGCCAGCCGCTCGAGCAGCCGCGGCACCTGCCAGCCGGCCCCGGCGTACGCGTCGGCGACGACGCGGCGGTGGCGCTCGGTGTCGCGGTGGTCGAGGTCCGGGATCGCCGGGCCGCGGAAGATGAACGCGATCAGGGCCTCGCCGCGGGACGGGTGGACCGACACCAGGCGGCCGGGCTCGTTGTACAGCAGCACGTGCCGCGGGTCGTCGGCCGGCTCGCCCAGTGGCAGGGTCGCGACCCAGACGCCGAGGTGGCTGACGAGGTCGCGCTCCGGGCCGAAGGCGAGCCGGCGCACCGCCGAGTGCAGCCCGTCGGCGCCGACGACGAGGTCGAAGCGCTCCGGGGCGGCGCGGTCGAAGGTGACGTCCACGCCGGCGGCGTCGCCGTGCAGCGTGGTGATCGAGTCGTCGAAGCGGAAGTCGGCGTGGTCGCGGGCCGCCTCGTAGAGCACGGCGGCGAGGTCCGCGCGCGGTATCTCGACCGCGCCCGGCGTGGTCTGCGTCGGCAGCCTGGCGATCGTGCGCCCGTCGCGGCCGACGACCCGCATCGCGTCGGCGTGGGTGGCCCGTTCCCGCAGCGCGGGGAGCACGCCCATGTCGCGGGCGACGGGCAGGGCGGGGCCGCGCACGTCGACCGGGTTGCCGCTGGAGCGCTGCCCGCGGGAGCGCTCAACGACGGTGACCCGGAACCCGTTGCGGGCCAGCCAGTAGGCGGCGGTGGTGCCGGCCACGCCGGCGCCGGAGACGAGGACCGAAGGCGTCATGCCGACGACGATAATCGCACTCAGTGCAAACTTGCAATGAGTGCGAACTAACATTCGGTGCGATAAGCTGAGCGGCATGTCGTTGCGGGAGTTGAAGCGGCAGCGCACCCGGCAGGCGCTGGTGGACGCGGCGATCGAGCTGTTCGAGCGGGACGGGTATGAGCAGACGACGATCGCCGGCATCGCCGCCGCCGCCGAGATCGGCACGCGGACCTTCTTCGGATACTTCGCGACGAAGGAGGAGCTGCTGTTCCCCGAGAGCGACGTGCGGGTGCGCGCCGCCGTCGCCGAGATCGCCGCACGCGGACCGCAGGACGGCCCCGCCGAGGTGCTCCTGCGGGCGCTGCAGCGGGTCGGCGACGACAGCGACGACCTGACCGGCCGCCTCGCCGCGCTGCGGCTGCGCCTCATCCACGAGGTGCCCGCCGTGCGTGGCCGCGCGCTGCAGATGCAGCTCGACGCGCAGCAGGAGATCGCCCGCCACCTCGCCGCGGCGTTTCCGGACGAGCTCGACCCGGTCACCGCCGCCGCGCTGGTGGGCGCGTTCGTCGGCGCGGTCACCGGAGCGCTGCAGGCGCTGCTGGACAGCACCGCCCGGCAGAACCCGGCCGCGGTCCAGAAGGCGGTCCAGCGGGCCACCGGCGTCGCGCTGCGTCCATGGCTCACACACGGTGTGCGACGCGATCCCCCGGGTGCCGTGTGAATCCCTCGCCTGCGGAAGGTGACCGCGCAGGAGCGCGCGTGGGGCACGGACGACATGCGCCGCAAGGGGGTGACTTCTTCGGTGTCGCGGCCGGTCTGGTGGGTACGGTTGGGCCATGAACAGCTTCTTCGACAAGGTCAAGGACCTCGCCCACCGGCACGACGACAAGGTCGACCAGACGCTGGACAAGGCCGGCGACGAGGTCGACGAGCGCACCGGCGGCAAGTACACGGAGCAGATCCACAAGGGTGTCGACGCGGCCAAGGAGCACACCGGCGAAGGCGACACCACCAAAGACTGACCCAAGGACGCCGACCGAAGGCCCACCGCGCCCGGCACCGCCGGGCGCGGCCGCCGGGCCGCGATGCGGGCCCGCGATCCGCCCTCAGCGCCGGGGCACGAGCTGGATGAGCAGGGTCAGCAGCAACTCCAGGACGATGAGCGCGACCAGGCTCGCCTGGAAGCCGGTCGTGATGGTCGTGGCGTGGTAGAAGACGATGCCGATGAGTGCCACGCCCACCGCGTTGCCGGTCTGGTTGACCGTGGCCAGGACGCCCGAGGCGGCGCCGGTGTGCTCCGGGGCCACGCCCGACAGGGCCAGGGTCGTGAGCGGGGCCAGGGCCATGCCCATGCCGATGCCCTCCAGGGCCAGGCCGGGCAGCAGCCAGCCGATCTCATGCGCGGCGGCGAAGGCCATCGCGGCCAGGCCGGTGGCCATGACGAGCCCGCCGGCGGTGACCACCTGACGGCCCAGGCGGGCGGCCAGGCGGTGCGCGTTGGTCGAGGTGAGCAGGTAGCCGGCGCCGACGGCCATGAAGACCGCGCCGGACTGCAGCGCGGTGAGGCCGCGGCCGGACTGCAGGTAGAGCGCCAGGACGAGGAAGAACGACGCCTGGCCCATCCAGAAGGCCTGCACGGCCACCAGGGCGGTACCGAACGCGCGCCGGCGGAAGAGGGCCAGGTCGATGAGCGGGCCCGTGCGGTACCGCTGATGGATGACGAACGCGGCGAACAGCACGGCGGCCAGCGCCAGGCACAGCCACGTCCACAGCGGCCAGCCCTGCTGCCCGCCCTGGATGAGCGGCAGGACGAGGGCGACGAGCGCGGCGGTCACGAGCCCGGCGCCCGCGAGGTCGAGCCGGCGGGCGCCGCCGCGCGACTCGGGCACGGCGCGGAGCATGACGAGGGCGGCGACCCCGATCGGCAGGTTGATCAGGAAGCACAGCCGCCAGTCGAGGCCGAACAGGTCGGCCCGGATCAGCAGGCCGCCGACGACCTGGCCGAAGACGGCGCCGAGGCCGAGGGTGAGGCCGTACCGCGCGAACGCCTTCGGCTGGGCCGGGGCCGGGACGGCGGTGCGCAGCACGGCGAGGATCTGCGGCATCAGCAGGGCCGCGCCGGCGCCCTGCAGCGCGCGGCCGGCGACCAGCGCCCAGGCGACCGGCGCGAGGCCGCACAGCAGCGAGGCCGCGGTGAACAGGGCCAGGCCG
Source organism: Dactylosporangium sp. NPDC048998 (assembly GCF_043197855.1). NCBI lineage: Bacteria > Bacillati > Actinomycetota > Actinomycetes > Micromonosporales > Micromonosporaceae > Dactylosporangium > Dactylosporangium sp. NPDC048998. Next base: position 225,284 of record NZ_JBICTV010000010.1, on the reverse strand, counting down.
GCGCCGAGGACGCGGCGGCGGCCGTAGATGTCGCCGAGCCGCCCGCCGGTGATGAGGCCGGCGGCCAGGGCCAGGCCGAAGCCGGCCACGACCCACTGCAGGGCGGCCGGGCCGGCCCGCAGGTCGTGCTGGATCGCGGGCATCGCGACGTTGACGATGAAGAAGTCCAGCGCGGTCATGAACGTGACGGTGAGCAGGGCGGGCAGGACCCCGCGCGGGGCGCGCGGCGCCGCCGTCTACCACGGCGCGCCGTTCGCGCGGCGGCTCGCCGTACACCGGGCGCTCGCGGAGGCGCTCGACGGCCCGGAGGCGGCCGACCGCCGTGCCTGGCACCGCGCCGCGGCCGCCACCGGCCCCGACGACGACGTCGCCGCGGCCCTGGAGGACACCGCCCGGCAGGCCCGCGACCGCGGCGGGTACGCCGCGGCCGCCGCCGCGTACGAGCGCGCGGCGCAGCTCAGCGAAACCCCGGCGGCGCAGGCCCGGCGGCTGCTGCTCGCCGCCGAGAACGGCCTGCACGCGGGCACCCCCGCCACCGCGGTCCGGCTCGCCGAGCGCGCCGCCGGCCTCGACGCCGACCCGGCGTTCCTGGGGCGGGTCGGCTGGGTCGAGGGGCAGGCGTGGTTCTGGCAGGGCAACTTCCAGGCCGCGTACGAGCTGTTCACCGCGGCCGCCGAGCTCGCGCCGGAGGCCGCCGGCCGGGCGCTGCCGCAGGCGGTGCATCCCGCGTGGTACCTCGGGGAGCCGCACCTCGGCGAGTGCCTGGACCGGCTGGCGCGCCTCGACGACCCGCTCGCGCGCTACCAGGTCGCCGCGGTCCGCGGGCGCCCGCCCGCGCTGGACACCGTCGCGGACCGGCGCACCGCGCTCGACCCGGCGGTGGCCCCGCGCGACCTGGTAGAGCTGTGCGGGTTCGGCTTCGTCGCCGGCCAGGACGCCGAGGCGCACGAGCTCGCGGCCGCGCTCGCGGGCCGCTGCCGCGCCGAGGGCCTCGCCGGGCTGCTGCCGACGCTGCTGTTCTTCCTCGCCGAGGCGGAGCTGTTCCAGGGCCGCCACCGCGACGCGGCGGTCAGCGCCGCCGAGGGGCTGGACCTGGCCCGCGCCGGGGGCCAGCCGCTGTGGGTGAGCCAGCTGTCCGCGGTACGCGCGACGCTCGCCGCCGTCGAGGGCGACGAGGAGCTGTGCCGCTCCGGCGTCGCCGACGCCCTCGCCGGCGCCTCGCCCGGATTCCAGCCGGCCGGCCACGCCTGGGCGCAGTGGGCGCTCGCCCTGCTCGACCTGGGCCAGGGCCGGCCCGAGGCGGCGGTACCGCGGCTGCTGCCGCTGCAGGAGAACCCGTACGCGCACCACGTGGCCGCGCACCGCAGCATCCCGGACCTCGTCGAGGCCGCCGTGCGCGCCGGGACCGGCGACGGGCTCGGGGACGGGGTCGCCGGTGCGGCGCGGCGCCTGGAGGCGTTCGCGGACCGCACCGGCCGGCCGTGGGCGCAGGCGCTCGTGCACCGCTGCCGCGCGCTGCTCACCGGCGACGAGCACGAGTACCGCATGTCGCTGAAGCTGCCGGCCCGCCCGTTCGAGCAGGCGCGCACGGAACTGCTGTACGGCGAGTGGCTGCGCCGCGCCCGCCGCAAGGCCGACGCCCGCCGGGCGCTGCAGCGCGCGCTGGAGTCCTTCGACCGCCTGGGCGCCCGCCCGTGGTCGGCCCGCGCCCGCGCCGAACTGGAGGCGACCGGCCTGCCCGCACCGCGGCGCCCCGAGCCGGCCGCGGCCCGGCTGACGCCGCAGGAGTTGCAGATCGCCCGCCTGGCGGCGCAGGGACTGTCCAACAAGGACATCGCGGCCCAGCTGTTCCTCAGCCCGAAGACGGTCGCCTACCACCTGTACAAGGCGTACCCGAAGCTCGGCGTCACGGCCCGCGGCGACCTCGCCGCGCTGCCGCTGTGACGTCAGAACCCGGCGACCGGCACCAACTCCACGGCGCCCCACGCCACTGCCCCGGCCGTGCACGCCACCACGCCGGCTACGGCCTGCAGGAGCCCCTGCCGCCCATGGTCGACGGCGGCGAGCCCCCTGGGACCGATCATCCCTGGGGTCCGCGCCTCATGCGACGGTCAATTGGCTGGTGGCGCCAGTCCGTCAGCAAGTCTTCGTGATCGGCGCTCGCCGGTCGCGGTGCGCGGGGCTTTCCGTGACCATGGAGAACGTGCCGGTCAGCGGCAGGGGAGTGAGCGGTACAGGCGCGCTGAGACGACCGTCAGCCAGGTCATGATCACGATCACCGCGGCCACGAAGCCGAGCGTGAACCACGGCGCGCTGTTGCCCGACGCGATCCCCGCGAACCCGGCCAGGAACAGTGTGCCGGAGACGCGCGAGTACCACGCCAGGGCGCGCGGCTGGTGGCGGGCCAGCACGTACGTGGCCGCGATGACGCACAGGAAGCCGATCCCGCCCGCGACCAGGTGGCCGACGCCGTGCCAGCTGACGGTGCCGGGGCCGTCGGGGGTGCCGGCCGGGAAGCCCATCGCCGGGTCGGCGCGCAGCGCGCCGGCCGCGACGAGGCTCGCGCCGAAGACACCGACCAACACGGACGCCCACCTGCTCTGCGGCACGGCGCGGGCCAGGCCCACCGCGGCGGCCAGGACCATCAGGCCCGAGAGCACGAAGTTGGTGATCTGCAGCCAGCCGAGGGAGCCGTTGGACAGCAGGCTCCAGGCGTGCCGGGTCATGTCGAAGCCGTCGCGGGTCAGGGCCTGCGCGACGCTGACGGTGACGTAGAACGGGCCGGCGAGCACGCCGTAGCCGAGCAGCGAGCGGGTGACGCGGTTGGTCCGGATCTCGGCGGTCGGGGCGGCGGGGGCGGCGGTCATGGCGATGTCCTTTCCCGGTGGGTGCCTTCACCGCTGCCTCGAACGGCGCCGCCGCGATCCGACATCGCGGCCCAAGATTTTTCTCACCAGACGTCGCCCGCGCGGAAGTCGCAGGCCAGGACGCCGCCGAGGCGCAGCGCGCCGACCGGCAGGACGTAGGTGCTGTCGTCGTCGTCCGGGGTCGGGGCGAGGCCGTGCGGGGAGAGCACGGCGGTGGTGCCGGGCCAGCGGACCCAGCCGCGGCGGGCGTAGAGGCCGGCACCGGCCGGCGAGGCCGACAGGGCCCCGATGTCGTACGCCGCCCGGATGATCCGCTCGGCCTCGTCCATGACGGCGGTCGCGTACCCGAGACGCTGGTGGTCGGGGTGCACCGCGACGGCCTCCAGGTATCCGGCGCGCAGCGGCACGCCGTCGGCGAGCAGCGCCCGCTGTACCACCGAGGCGTGCGCGACGATCCGGCCGCCGGCCTCGGCGAGCACGTGCAGTCCTCCCAGCGCATGGGCCCAGTCGGCGTCGTCGAAGGTGCCGCCGAACGCGGCGTCGAGCACGGCCCGCAGCTGCGCGCGCTCGCCTGCGGTGAGGTCGGCGGTGTGCACCGTCCTCATCGCAGGCGCGCCTTCCCGCGGTTCTCCTGCACGATCCACGCGATGTCGGGGTCTTGCGAGGCGGCGTACGCCTCGAAGCGGGGCAGGTGCGCGGGCCAGTCGGCGGGCGGGAGGTCCCGCAGTGCCGCCACGTGCTGTCGACGACGCGCCATGCGGGGAACCCTATCGGCTCAGCCGGCGAACTCCCGCGGTTCGACGAGCACGAGCCAGTTGCCGGTGTTGTCGCGCATGACGGCCTCGACGCCGTACGGCCGCTCCTGCGGCTCCTGCAGGAACGTGACGCCCTTCGCGACGAGCTCGGCGTGGGCCTTGCGGCAGTCCTCGACGCGCAGGCCGAGGCCGCCCATGCCGCCCTTCTCCAGCTGCCGCCGCACGAACGCGGCCGCGTCCTCGTCCAGCGGCGGGCCGGGCGTCATCAGCGTGACCTCGAGCTCCGGCTGGGCGGGGTGGCGGATGGTGACCCAGCGGAACTCACCCATGGTGACGTCGGAGGCGGCCTCGAAGCCCAGCACGTTTACGTAGAAGTCGCGGGTGGAGTCCTGGTCGAGACAGTAGATCGTGACGAGCGAGATGTTGGAGATCATGCTCCCGACGCTACTCCGCGTCACCCTGCGGGCCTTCTCCGAAATTGCGCACCACGCCGGCCATGAACAGCCAGCAGCCGGGGATGTGCGCGGCGCCGGCTACGGCCCAGCGGTTGCGGTACGCCACCGGGCTCTCCCCGACGATCCGCGTGAACTTCGCCGAGAACGAGCCCAGGCTGGTGAAGCCGACCGCCATGCACACCTCGGTCACCGTGAGGTTGGCGTTGCGCAGCAGGTCCTGGGCGCGCTCGATGCGCCGGCGGGTCAGGTAGCGCATCGGGGTCTCGCCGTAGGCGTCCTCGAAACAGCGGATGAAGTGGTACTTCGAGACGCTGGCGACGGCCGCGACCGTGCCCAGGTTGAGCGGCGCGCCGTAGTTGCGGTCGATGTGGTCGCGCGCCCGGCGCAAGTGGGGCAGCAGTTCGACCGGCACGGTCACGCCCCACACTGTAGTCTTCGGCCGGAGCGTGACGGTTGCACATACCGAACGTCGTCGACCTCCGGGCGGGGGTGCGCCGGCCCCGCCGAGTCCGCTAGCGTGGCCCCGCTGACGTCGTACGCCGAAGATGTCGTACGCCGAGGATGGGGAGCTGCAGGGTGCTCGGCAAGAGGTCCGGATACGCCAGGCTGGCCGCGACCGTCGCGATCCTGTTCGGGATCGTGGCCTGCACTGGAGACGCGCCGCGCTCGGTCGCGCAGCCCGCGGCCGAGGTCACACGACAGGCGAGCGCCGCGCCGTCGGCCGCGCCGTCACGCTCGGTGCCGCCGAGCGCGACCGCCTCGCCGACCCCCGCCGCCCCGGCGTCGACGACGCCCGCCGCGCCGGCGACGACCTCGAAGGCGCCCGAGGGCGGGTTCAACGTCCGCCCGCCGGGCAACGGCCACGGCCCGGCCGACACGATCACCCGCACCGCCGGCACCGGCGTCGCGCTGACCTTCGACGACGGCCCCGACCCGATCAACACCCCGGCGATCCTGCAGGTGCTGCGCGAAAACGGGGTCAAGGCCACGTTCTGCATGGTCGGCTTCCGGGTCCGCGACCGGCCCGACCTGGTGCGCCAGATCTACGCCGACGGGCACACGCTGTGCAACCACTCGTGGCAGCACCTGACGGACCTCGCCAAGCGCGACCCGGAGTACATCGACTGGGACCTGCGGCACACCAACGACATGATCCACGCCGCGGTCGGCGCCGACGCCCCGATCAAGTACTTCCGCGCGCCGGGCGGCAACTTCACCCCGTCGCTGGTGGCCAAGGCGGCCGAGCTCGGCATGGCCTCGATCTACTGGGACGTCGACCCGAAGGACTGGGACCACAAGCCCGACAACGGCCACCAGGCCCACATCAACCGGGTCATCGCCCAGGTGAAGGCCGAGATCCGCCAGGGCTCGATCATCCTGTCGCACGACAACGGCCAGCCCGACACGATCGTCGCGTATCGGCAGCTGATCCCCTGGATGAAGCGGTACTTCACCCTGGAGGGCCTGCCGACCTGACGCTCAGGCGAGCCGGGCGTCCAGGGCGGCGCGGTCGGGCAGGAACCAGGCGTCGCGGCCGCGGTTGGACTCGCGGATCAGGTCGCGCAGCGCGTCGCTCGCCGCCACGTGCGCGGAGACGTCGCCGATCACGGCCAGGCGCAGGCGGTAGTTGACCAGCTTCTGCAGGATCTCGCCGGCCACCCCGGAGCGCAGGACGTAGAAGTCGTCGGCGAGCCGGCCGACCGGCACGACGAGCAGCTCCACGCCGTGGGAGAGCGCCGCGCCGACGAGGTCGCCGGCGCCGAGCTCCGCGCCGTAGCGCGGGCCCTCGTCGTCCAGCACGAGCGCGTCGACCCCGTTGATCTTCTCGACCCGGTCCATGGGGAGTGAGGCTATCGCGGCAGCGGGTGCAGGAGCACGTCGTTTATCGCGCCGCCGGCGAGCGTGGCGGTCATGTAGGTGGCGTGCGGCTGGCGGCGGCGGTCGGTCGGCGAGCCGGGGTTGAGCAGCCGCAGGCCGCCGGGGGCGACGCTGTCCCACGGGATGTGGGAGTGGCCGAAGACGAGCAGGTCGACGCCCGGGAACCGCTGTGCGCAGCGGCGCTCGCGGCCGGCGGCCGGCCCCGTCTCGTGCACCACCGCGAGGCGGACCCCGCCGAGCTCGGCCTCGGCGACCTCGGGCAGGCGGGCGCGCAGCGGCGGGCCGTCGTTGTTGCCGAAGACGCCGATGAGCCGCGCGGAGCGCGCCTCCAGCTCGTCGAGCATGGCCGCGCTCACCCAGTCACCCGCGTGGATCACCACGTCGGCCGCCGCGACCGCGGCCCAGACCTCGGCGGGCAGGTCGCGGGCGCGCGCCGGGACGTGGGTGTCGGCCAGCAGCGCCACCCGCACCGGTCTCCCGTCGGCAGCCACGCGCCCAGCGTAGCCAGGCTGTAGAGTCCTGACCATGCAGTGGTTGCGCAGCTGGCCGGTCTTCCGGCAGCTGACCGGGCCGGACCCGACCGGCCGCGGCGAGGCGGTGCGCTCGCCGCGCACCGACGCGATCACCGCCCGCACCACGCAGGCCGACTCGGTCGCCAAGTCGGTGTGCCCCTACTGCGCCGTCGGCTGCGCCCAGCGCGTCTTCGTCAAGGACGGCAAGGTCACCCAGATCGAGGGTGACCCCGACAGCCCGATCTCCCGCGGCCGGCTGTGCCCGAAGGGCTCGGCCAGCAAGAGCCTGGTCACCAGCCCGCTGCGGGCCACCCGGGTGAAGTACCGCCGGCCCTACGCGACCGAGTGGGAGGAGCTCGACCTCGCCACGGCGATGGAGATGATCGCCGACCGCGTGGTCGCCGCCCGGGAGCAGACCTGGCAGGACACCGACGAGCAGGGCCGGCCGGTCAACCGCACGCTGGGCATCGCCAGCCTCGGCGGGGCCACGCTGGACAACGAGGAAAACTACCTCATCAAGAAGCTGTTCACCGCGATCGGCGCGCTGCAGATCGAGAACCAGGCGCGCATTTGACACTCCGCCACCGTCCCCGGTCTGGGGACCAGCTTCGGTCGCGGCGGCGCCACGGGCTTCCAGCAGGACCTGGCCAACGCTGACTGCATCGTGATCCAGGGCTCGAACATGGCCGAGGCCCACCCGGTCGGCTTCCAGTGGGTGATGGAGGCCAAGGCCCGCGGGGCGACGGTCATCCACGTCGACCCCAGGTTCACGCGCACCAGCGCCGTCGCCGACATGTTCGTGCCGATCCGGGCCGGGTCGGACATCGCGTTCCTCGGCGGTGTGGTCAACCACATCCTGAGCAACGAGCTGGACTTCCGGGAGTACGTCGTCGCGTACACCAACGCGGCCACGATCGTGAACGAGGACTTCCGCGACACCGAGGACCTCGACGGGCTGTTCTCCGGCTTCGACCCGCAGACGCAGGCGTACGACCCGTCGTCGTGGCGCTACCAGGGCCATGCCCGCGAGGAGCGCGCGCGGGAGTACGGCCCCGCCGGCCGCGAGACCGCCACGGCGATGCAGCACGAGTCGCACGGCCCGCCGATCCCGGCCACCGCCGAGCGGGACGAGACGCTGCAGCACCCGCGGTGCGTGTTCCAGATCCTGAAGCGGCACTTCGCGCGGTACACCCCGGAGCTGGTGGAGCAGGTGTGCGGCGTGCCGCCGGAGCAGTTCGCCCGGGTCTGCGAGGCGTGGACGCGCAACTCCGGCCGGGAGCGCACCACCGCGCTGGTCTACTCCGTGGGCTGGACGCAGCACTCGGTCGGGGTGCAGTACATCCGCGCCGGCGCCATCATCCAGCTCCTGCTGGGCAACATGGGCCGCCCCGGCGGCGGGATCATGGCGCTGCGCGGGCACGCCAGCATCCAGGGCTCCACCGACATCCCGACGCTGTTCAACCTGCTGCCAGGGTATCTGCCGATGCCGAGCGCCGGCCGGCACGACACGCTGGAGGAGTGGGTCGACGCGATCCGCCACCCCGGGCAGAAGGGCTTTTGGGGCAACGCCCGCACGTTCGCGGTCAGCCTGCTCAAGGCGTACTTCGGCGACGCCGCCACCGCGGAGAACGACTACTGCTTCGGGCACCTGCCCCGGCTCACCGGCGACCACAGCACCTACCAGCAGGTGCTGTCCATGCTCGACGGCAAGGTGCAGGGGTACTTCCTGCTCGGCCAGAACCCGGCCGTCGGCTCCGCGCACGGCCGCGCCCAGCGGCTCGGCATGGCGCAGCTGGACTGGCTCGTGGTGCGCGACCTCTACGAGATCGAGAGCGCCACCTTCTGGCGCGACGCCCCCGAGGTCGAGACCGGCGAGATCGAGCCGCAGGAGTGCAAGACCGAGGTGTTCCTGCTGCCCGCCGCCTCCCACGTGGAGAAGGAGGGCACGTTCACCCAGACCCAGCGGCTGCTGCAGTGGCGGCAGAAGGCCGTCGACCCGCCCGGCGACTGCCGCTCGGAGCTGTGGTTCTTCTACCACCTCGGGCGCCTCGTCAAGGCCCGGCTCGCCGGCTCCACGCTGCGGCGCGACCGGCCGGTGCACGACCTGGTCTGGGACTACCCCACGCACGGCCCGCACGACGAGCCCTCGGCGGAGGCGGTCCTGCGGGAGATCAACGGCTTCGACGTGGCCACCGGCGCGCCGCTGTCCGGCTTCAACGAGCTGCGCGACGACGGGTCCACGGCGTGCGGCTGCTGGATCTACTCCGGGGTGTACGCCGGCGGGGTCAACCAGGCGGCCCGGCGCACGCCCGCGTCCGAGGCCGACCCGCTCGGGCTGGAGTGGGGCTGGGCGTGGCCGATGAACCGGCGCATGCTCTACAACCGCGCCTCCGCCGACCCGGCGGGCCGCCCGTGGAGCGCGCGCAAGGCCTACGTCTTCTGGGACGACGAGCGGGGCGAGTGGACCGGGCCGGACGTGCCCGACTTCGAGAAGACCAAGCCGCCCACGTACCGGCCGGAGCCGGGCACGGCCGGGCCGGCGGGCATCGCCGGGGACGACCCGTTCGTCATGCAGGGCGACGGCAAGGGCTGGCTGTTCGCGCCCAAGGGGCTCGTCGACGGGCCGATGCCGACGCACTACGAGCCGGTCGAGTCGCCGGTGGCGAACCCGCTGTACCCGCAGCAGTCCAACCCGACCCGCAAGCGGTACCAGCGCTCGGAGAACCCGGCCAACCCCTCGCGCAGCGACGTGTTCCCGTTCGTGTTCACCATCAGCCGGCTCACCGAGCACCACACCGCCGGCGGGATGAGCCGGACGCTGGAGTACCTCTCGGAGCTGCAGCCGGAGATGTTCGTCGAGGTCTCGCTGGCCCTGGCGGCCGAGCGGGGGCTGGAGCACCTGGGCTGGGCGCACGTGGTCACCAGCCGGTCGGCGATCGAGGCGCGGGTCATGGTCACCCCGCGGATGCGGCCGCTGCGCATCGACGGGCGGCCGGTGCACCAGATCTGGCTGCCGTACCACTGGGGCGGCTCCGGCCTGACCACCGGCGACTCGGCGAACGACCTCGTCGGCATCGTTCTGGACCCCAACGTGCTGATCCAGGAGAGCAAGGTGGGCACCTGCGACGTGCGCGCCGGCCGGCGCCCGCGGGGCGCGGCGCTTCGCGCGCTCGTCGAGGACTACAACCGGAGGGCGGGGCTGTGACGATAGAGCAGACGCCGCGGCGGATGGGCTTCTTCACCGACACGAGCGTGTGCATCGGCTGCAAGGCGTGCGAAGTCGCGTGCAAGGAGTGGAACGCCGTGCCCGCCGACGGGCTCGACCTGCTCGGCATGTCCTTCGACAACACCGGCCAGCTCGACGCCAACTCGTGGCGGCACGTCGCCTTCATCGAGCAAACCGTGCCTTCAGCCGAGGGGCCGGAGACTCCTGGCGACATACGCTGGCTGATGATGTCGGACGTGTGCAAGCACTGCACGCACGCCGCCTGCCTCGACGTGTGCCCGACCGGCTCGCTCCTGCGCACCGAGTTCGACACCGTGATCGTCCAGGCCGACATCTGCAACGGCTGCGGCTACTGCGTGTCCGCTTGCCCGTACGGCGTGATCGCCCGGCGGGAGGGCGACGGGCGCGTCTGGAAGTGCACGCTGTGCTACGACCGCATCGGCGACGGGCTGCGGCCGGCCTGCGCGACGGCGTGCCCGACCGAGTCGATCCAGTACGGCCCCCTCGACGAACTGCGCGAGCGGGCGCAGGCCCGGCTGGAGCAGCTGGACCGGCCGGAGGCGCGGCTCTACGGCCACGACCCGGACGACGGGGTCGGCGGGCAGGGCGCGTTCTTCCTGCTGCTCGACGAGCCCGAGGTGTACGGCCTGCCGCCCGCCCCGGTCGCCAGCACCCGTGACCTGCCGCAGATGTGGAAGCGCGCCGGCCTGGCCGCGCTGACGATGGCCGCGGCCGTCGCGGTGTCGTTCCTCGGAAGGAGACCATGACCCGCCCCGCACGCGAGCACGGCGGCGAGGACGTCCAGGTCCCCCGCGCCGACTTCCGCTCGTACTACGGCCGGCCCATCCTCAAGGCGCCGGTGTGGAAGCACGACATCCCGGCGTACCTCTTCACCGGCGGGCTGGCGGCGGGCAGCGCCCTGCTCGCGGCCGGTGCCGACCTGACCGGCCGGCCGAAGACCCGGCGGGCCGCGCGGCTGGCCGCCCTCGGCGCGCTCGGCGCGAGCACCTACTTCCTCATCAACGACCTCGGCCGGCCGGAGCGCTTCCACCACATGCTGCGGGTGGCCAAGCCGACCTCGCCGATGTCGGTGGGCACCTGGCTGCTGAGCGCGTTCGGCGGGGCCGCGAGCCTGGCCGCCGCCACCGAGGCGCGGCCCCGCGGCTGGACCGCGCGCGCCGGGCGGGCCGCCGGCCTCGGCGCGGCGGCGCTGGCGCCCGGGCTGGCCACCTACACGGCGGTGCTCGTCGCCGACACGGCGGCGCCGTCGTGGCACGCGGCCCGGGCCGACCTGCCGTTCGTGTTCGCGGGCAGCGCCCTGGCCAGCGGGGCGGCCGTCGGGCTCATCGCGGCGCCGGTGCGCGAGGGTGGCCCGGCCCGCACGCTCGCGGTCGCCGGGGTCGCGCTCGAGGTCGCCGCGACCCACCGGATCGAGACCGGGCTGGGGCTGCCGGGGGAGCCGTACCGCATGGGGAAGGCGGGGCGGCTGCTGCGCGCGGCGCGGGCGCTGAACCTCGCCGGGGCGGCCGGCGCGGTGCTGGGGCGGCGCAGCCGGCTGCTGTCGGCGCTGTCCGGGGCGGCGCTACTGGCGGGGTCGCTCGCCACCCGGTTCGGGGTGTTCGAGGCCGGCGTCGCCTCGACGAAGGATCCGAAGTATGTGGTGGAGCCGCAGCGGGGCTGACGCCCCGCCACGGCGGGCCCTCATCAGGCCTTGATGACCACCGAGCCGGAGATCTTGTCGGCGATGGTCTGCCGCTTCGCGTCCCACAGCGGGAACAGCCAGCCGACGTAGCAGATGATGCTGTCGACGATGTGGCAGATGTCGCGCAGGAAGGCGCCGCCGAAGCCGAGCGGCTGGCCCGTCTGCTCCTTGATCAGCCGCATGCCGAGCGCCTTCTTGCCGAGGCTGGCGCCCTGGCCGCCGAGCACCCACCGGTTGTAGATCGAGTATGCGAGGGCGAGCACCAGGAAGACGTAGTACAGCGCGTTCGGGCCGTCCGAGGAGCCGGCGCCGCCGATCGCGCCGCCGATGCCGCCGAGGATCGCGGCGGGCAGGACGTCGATCAGGTAACCGCCGACGCGCTGGATCCAGTTTGCGTAGTTCATTGGGGGTATTGCTCCTTGGGAGTAGGGATTGACGCGGCTCAGACGAGTCCGAACCGGTAGAGCTGGAAACACCAGCTCGCCGCCGCGGCGACGACCGCGGCCACTTCCACCCTGCGGCGGGTCCGGGCGGACCAGGGCGCCGGCGGGGCGACCAGGCCGAGATGCCGCAGGAAGACCATCGGGACCGTCACGGCCGTCAGGATCGCGAGACCCAGGGCCGCCGGGTTGTCGCCGAGCGAGGCCAGGACGCGGCCGTGTGTCAGGTCCACCGCCGCGGTGGTCAGCCCGCATCCGGGGCACGGGATGCCGGTTGCCCAGCGCAGCGGGCACGGCAGACCGAGGCCCGTGCCGGCGGTGACCGCCGGCCAGACCGCCGCCGCGCTCGCGACGGCGACACCGAACCCGCCCAGGCGCTCCGGTATCGAGTACTGTCTGCGCACCTGAGACCCCGTAGCTCGACGTATTGAGTCGTGATCTTAAGTGGTGATGGACGTCACTTCAGATCGGCTGAATGTCTGATAATCGGGGTCGTTCTACCGTTAGCGAACGTGCAACGTGGGGCCCACCCTTGTTGATCTTGCAGTTCTGGTGCCGAGACACTCCCTGAATGCCCGATTTGTTGGGCTCCACAAGTGCAAGATCGATGTGCGGCGAACTATCGAACCCGCAACGTCGAACCGGTGAACGGGACGAGCTCGCCGATGACCGGATGGCCGGGCAGTTCGCCCGCCACCAGCAGGCCGCCGGAGGTCTGCGCGTCGGCGAGCAGCAGCAGCTCGTCCTCCGGCGTGGCGCCGGCGTCGAGGTGCGGGCGGACCCAGTCGAGGTTGCGCCGGGTGCCGCCGCTGACGAAGCCGTCGGCGAGGGCCCGGCGGGCGCCGTCGAGGTAGGGCACGGCGGCCGCCTCGACCACCGCGGTGACGCCGCTGGCCCGCGCGAGCTTGTGCAGGTGCCCGAGCAGCCCGAACCCGGTCACGTCGGTGGCGCACTCGGCGCCGGCCGCCAGCGCCGCCGCCGAGGCGGCCCGGTTGAGCGTGGTCATCGCCTCGACCGCGTGCGGGAACGCCTCGCCGGTGGCCTTGTGCCGGCTGTTGAGCACGCCGATGCCGAGCGGCTTGGTCAGCGTCAGGGGCAGGCCGGGGCGGCCGCGGTCGTTGCGCAGCAGGCGATCCGGGTCGGCGATGCCGGTGACCGCCATGCCGTACTTCGGCTCCGGGTCGTCGACGGAGTGCCCGCCCGCCACGTGACAGCCGGCCTCGCGGGCGATGTCCAGGCCTCCCCGCAGTACCGCCGCGGCCAGTGTCATCGGCAGCACCTCGCGCGGCCAGGCGAGCAGGTTCACGGCGACGACCGGCCGGCCGCCCATCGCGTAGACGTCGGACAGCGCGTTGGCCGCGGCGATGCGCCCCCAGTCGTAGGCGTCGTCGACGACCGGCGTGAAGAAGTCGGCGGTGGCGACCACCGCGGTGCCGCCGGACAGCGACACGACCGCCGCGTCGTCGCCGTCGTCGAGCCCGACGATCAGCTCGCCCGGTCCCTGCGGCGCGCCGTCGCCCATCAGGCCGGCGACCACCGCCTCCAGCTCGCCGGGCGGGATCTTGCAGGCACAGCCGCCGCCGTGCGCGTAGCCGGTGAGCCGGATCGTCTGCGTCATGGCGTCCAATGTAGGCGCCGCTCGTGGACCGTTGCCGGTGCTGAGCTCAGGCCTCGCGGTCGCGCTCGACCGGGAACAGGATCGGGCTGAGCAGGTGCTGGCTGCGGCCCGGGGCCGGCTCGTTGCCCAGGTGCGGCACGATCGCCGCGCGCATGCCCGCGATGAGCTCGTCGCGCTCGGCCGCGGTCAGCCACAGCGCGTGCTGGCGGTAGCCGACCTGGTCCGCCGCCGGGTCGGCGCGCGGGTCGTCCAGGTACGCCTGGTACTCCGCCAGCAGCGCCGCCATCGCCGCCGCGAACGCGTGCCGGTGATCCTCGATCGTCGCGGCCGCGGCCCGCTCGGCGGTGACCGCGGCGCGGGCCGGGACCAGCCGGTAGTGGCGCTCGACGAACCCGCGGACCCGCTGCTGGCCCGACTCCTCGAGGATGCCGGCGTCGGCGAGCAGGGCGACGTGGCGGTACACCGTGGCCTTCGAGGCGTCACGGATGCGATCGCACAGCTGCTGGGTCGTCAGCGAGCGGCCGCCGGACAGGGCGTGCACGATGCGCAGCCGCACGGGGTGCAGCAGCAGCTCGACCGGGTCCATTGGCCTATGTTCGCACGCCTGCTAATGTTCGCAGACATGAGAACAATGCCACGGGGTGCCGCCGTCGAGGTCGGCGGGCGCAGGATCGCGTTCTACCGGGCCGGCGACGGGGACCCGCCCGTCGTGCTCCTGCCCGGCGCCGGGCTCGTCGGCCTGGAGTACGACAACGTCCTCACCGGCGCCGCGGCCCTGACCACCGTCGTCACCTACGACCGCGGCGGCACCGGCTGGAGCGACCCCGTCGCCCTGCCGCGCACGGCCGGGGCCGTCGCGACCGAGCTGCGCGACGTGCTGCGCGCCGCCGGGCTGCCCGGCCCGTACGTGCTGGCCGGGCACTCCATCGGCGCCGTCTATGCCCGCCGGTTCGCCCAGCTGTTCCCGGCCGACGTGGCCGGGCTGCTGTTCATCGACCCCGGGCACGAGGACATCCTGCGGTTCCTGCCGCCCGAGGTGGTCGCGCTCAACGAGCGGATGAAACCCACCTGGGACGAGCTGCCGGACCTGACCCCCGAGCAGCTGGAGGCGTCCCGCGCCGCCCTGACGCGGCTGTACGCCGAGTGGCCCGCCGATGTGCGCGAGGCCCTCGTCGAGCACCGCCTCGAGACCTGGCGCACGGGCATCCAGGAGGGGCGCAACCTCGAGGACGAGGTGTACGCCGAGCTGGCCGCCGGCGGCCAGCTGCCGGACGTGCCGCTCATCGTGCTCACCGCCGCCGACCGCAACCCGCTGTGGGCCAGGAGCATGCCGCCGGAGCTGCTGGAGCGCGCCCACGACGGCATCAACGCCCTGCACGCCTCGATCGCCGCGTCGGTGCCCCGGGGCGAGCGGCGGCTGGTCGAGGGGGCCTCGCACCAGTACCTGCACGTCCAGCGCCCCGGCCCGGTCCTCGACGCGCTACGCGACCTCCTGGCGCGCGTCCGGGCCTAGCCAGCCGCGGCGACGACCTCCGATGTGCCGCGATCGGCGGGCCGGCGGCGGCCTGTGGCGAGCAGGAGCGCGAGGCCGCCGAGGCACAGCAGGGTGCTCGCCGCGTATGCGTAGCGGTAGCCGAAGTCCGCTGCGAGGCCCAGCAGCGGCCCGGCCAGGATCGCCGCGATCGGGAACGCGTTGCCGGCCAGGGTCGCGGCGCGGCCGGGCTCGCCGGGCAGCAGCTCCTGGACGTAGGAGATGCCCAGGCCCTGCACGGCGGCGACGAAGCTCGCGTTCAGCAGCTGCAGCGCCGCCACCTGCCAGCTGTGCGCGGCGAGCGTGACGAGGGCGTAGTACAGCGCGCCGATCGCGCTGCCCAGGATGATCAGGCGCCGCAGCGGGAATCGGGTCGACAGCGCGCCGAAGCCCAGCATCAGCGGGATCTCCAGGGCCGCGCACAGGCCCAGCACGAGGCCGGCGTCGCGGACCTGGCCGTGCAGGACGCGGCTGAGGTACAGCGACATCGCCTGCACGCCGAGCACCCCGGCGCCCTGCATGAGCGCGAACGCGACGACCACGAGCAGCACCGCCACCCCGGCCTTGCCGGCCGGCGGCCGCTCGACGTGCGCGGGCGGCGAGACCTCATCGAGGCGCAGCAGCACGACCGCGGCGGCGACGGCGTACATGACGGCCGCGGTGAGGTACAGCACCCGGAAACCCCCGGCCTGCACCAGGAACGCGGCCACGGGCGGGCCGGCCACCCAGGCGACCGAGAACAGCATCCGCAGCGTGCTGATCGCCATCGCGGCCCGGGCCGAGCCGCGCTGCTGCAGCACCTCGCGGGCGTAGGCGAAGGACTGCGGGAACAGCGCGCCGCTGACCGCGGTCACCGAGACGGTCAGCGCGAACAGCACCCAGTACTCGCGCACGAACGCGGTCGCGATCGAGCCCGCGCAGCCGGCGAGGGCGGCGGACAGCAGCAGCCGGCGCCGGATCGGGCGGCGGTCGGACAGCCGCCCGAGCACCGACGAAGAGGCCACCATGGCCAGCGGCCCGGCGACGAGGAACGCGCCGACCCGGACCGGCCCGGCGTGCACCTCGGAGCTCAGGAACAGCGAGACGAACGGCCCGACGACCGCGGTCGACAGCCCGACGAAGAAGAACATGACGCCGAGCGGCACCAGCGTGCGCCCGGCTCGCCCGGCGACGCCGACCGGCGCCTCAACGCTAATGCCCGATGCCACGGGCGCACCTTACGCGATGTCGGGGAAGCGTTCTCCCGAATAGCGGCAGGAAGTCTCGTACGTCACTTCGCGCAGCCGCTCAGGGGCGCCAGCCGGTCGACGCCGCCCAGTCCTCGGCCACGGCGACGACGAGGTCCACGACCGGATCCTTGACGTCGGTGTAGGCGCCCAGGTCGTCGAGGTGCCCGGCGAGGGCGGTCTTGAACGCGGCGTACGCGGCCACCGCGGCCGGGTGCGCGCGCAGCCAGTCGCGGAACAGCAGGGCCAGGCGCTCGTTGGGCGAGCCGGCCAGGCGCACGTGGAGGTTGACCGGCTCCGGGCCGCCCCGGGCGTAGAAGTACTTGCGCCACAGGTCCGGGGCGTCGGGCCGGCCCGCGGGGACGTGGTCGTGCTCGTACGGGCCGCGGGCGAAGCCGGCCGCGGCGAGCGGGGCGTCCAGGGCGGGGGTGAGCGCTGCGACGCTCATCTGCAGGTCGTACACCGGCTTGGCGGCCATGCCCGGGATCGCGGTGCTGCCGATGTGCTCCACCCGCAGCGACAGCGGCACCGCGGCGGCGTGGACCTCGGCGGCCAGCTCCAGGCCACGCGCCCGCCAGCCTGCGGCGGACGGATCGATGCGGATCGGCACGGGTGGACCGTACCGGATCCGGGGTTTCGGGTTTATGAGGCGGACCCGCGCCGGGCCCGGGCGCGCCGCTTGCCCTCGTGCATGGCCTGCACGCGGGGGACGGGGATGGTGTGGCCCTCGGCGACGAGGTCGGCGGGTACGTCCTGCGGCGCCGGCATCCGCGCGGCCCACGGGTCGGCGGCGCCGAGCAGGCCGGGCGCGGTGTGGACGGTGAAGTCGCGCGGGGAGACGTCGTCGAGGTCGGCCCAGTCCAGCGGGTACGACACCGGGCAGCCCGGCCGCAGCCGCGGGCTGTACGCGCACACGACCGTCGCGCCGCCGACCCGGGTGGGGTCGAGGAACACCTTGCCGTGCCGGTCCTCGCGGATGAACGCGGTGGTGGCGAGGCCGGGGTCGAGCCGCTCCGCGCGCGCCGCGATCGCCCGGGTGGCCGCGGCCACGTCCTCCATCGGCGTGGGCCGGATCGGCACGAAGACGTGCAGGCCCTTCGCGCCGCTGGTCTTGACCGCGCCGGTGAGGCCGGCCTCCCGCAGCGTCTCGCGCACCAGCCGGGCCGCCCGCACCGCGATCCCGAAGTCCGTTGTGGCCGGTGGGCCCTCCGGCGGGTCGAGGTCGAGGACCAGGTGCGTGGTGTGCGCCCAGTCGTCGGCCCGCACGAGCGTCGGGTGGTACTCCACGGCCCGCTGGTTGGCGAACCACAGCAGCGTGCGACGGTCGTTGCACAGGGCGTAGGCGACGTCCCGCTTCGACGTCTCGGCCCACATGTGGACCGTCCTCACCCATTCCGGGGTGTACTTCGGGACGTTCTTCTGCATGAACGAGTCCTGACCGCGCATGATGCGCACCACCGACAGCGGCCGGTCGGCCAGCACCGGGATGATCCGGTCGTGCACGGCGTCGAGGTAGTCGACGAGGTCGCGCTTGCTGGCCCCGGCCCCCTCGAAGAGCGGCTGGTCCAGGTTGGTCAGCGCGACCCCGTCGCGTTCCTCGGCGGTGCTCACCGTCACACCGTATCGGTTGACCGCTATTCCAGCAGGTCCATGATGATCGCGGCGGCCGCCTTCAGCCCCGCGCCGGCCGCCACGATGACCTGCGCCATGGGGTCGGCGACGTTGCCGGCCACCCACACGCCCTCCACGGCCGTCTTGCCCATGGGGTCGGCGGGCACGTAGGTGGCGACCACCTCGCCCTGCATCTCGAGGTCGGCGGTTTCGAGCCCGAGCCCGTCGAGGAACCCGGCCCGCGCCGCCATCCTGGTCTGCACGACGACCGCCTCCCGCGCCACGACGGTTCCGTCCCGCAGGTGTACGCCCACGTCGTCGACGCCCACGACCTCGCCCTCGACCACACGCACCTTGGGCGAGATGTCCGGCATTTCGTGATTGTTGGTGAACAGCACGACGTCGTCGGTCCACTGCGTCCACAGCAGCGCCTGGTGCGCGGCGAGGGCACCGACGGCGATGACGCCGACGGGCCGGTCGCGGACCTCCCAGCCGTGGCAGAACGGGCAGTGCAGCACCCGCCGCCCCCAGCCCTCGGCCAGCCCCGGGATGTCCGGCAGCTCGTCGGTGAGCCCGGTGGTGACCAGCAGCCGCCGCGCCGCGAGGCTCGTGCCGCCGGCGAGCTCCACCCGGAACCCGTCGCCCTCGCGCAGCGCGTTGGTGACGACGCCGTCGGTGAACTCCGCGCCGTACCCGCGCGCCTCGGCCCGCCCGATCTCCAGCAGTTCGCCCGGCGGGGTGTTCTCCCGCCCGAGGTAGTTGTGCACGCCCGCGGCCGGCGCGTTGCGGGGCTGCCCGCCGTCGACGACCAGGACCCGGCGCCGCGCCCGGGCCAGGGTCAGCGCCCCGCTCAGCCCCGCCGCACCGCCGCCGATGACGATAACGTCGTATTGCTCGCTCATGCCCCCGACCATGCGCCCAACCCGGCAGATGTGGCAAAGAACTTTGCCGGAATGGCAAACTGGTGCCATGGACGAGCACGTCGGGATCCGCCTGCGCCGTCTGCGCGAACAGCGGGCCGTCACCCTGACCGCGCTGTCGGCCGAGACCGGCATCTCGGTCAGCACCCTGTCCCGCCTGGAGTCCGGGGGCCGCCGCCCGACGCTGGAGCTGCTCGTCCCCCTGGCCAGGGCCCACGGCGTGACCCTGGACCACCTGGCCGGCGCCGAGCCGGCGCCGGACCCGCGCGTCCACGCGCGCCCGGTGGTCCGCCACGGCGTCACGTATGTGCCACTGAGCCGCCGCCCGGGCGCCCCGCAGGCGTTCAAGCTCGTGTACCCGCCGGCCACCCCCGCCGGCCCGCCGGACCCGCGGTCCCACGAGGGCTACGAATGGCTGTACGTCCTGTCCGGCCGCCTGCGACTGATCCTGGGTGCGCACGACCTGGTGCTCGATGCCGGCGAGGCGGCGGAGTTCGACACCCGGGTGCCGCACTGGTTCGGCAACCCGACCGACGCCCCGACGGAGGTGCTGAGCCTGTTCGGCCCCCAGGGTGAACGCGTCCACGTCCGCGCCCGCCCGTCCACCCGCCGCGCCAACCCCTGAGTAAGGTGTGGCCATGCGCGAGGCCACTTTCACGGGGCGCTCCGGCGGGGTCGGGCTGCGCTCGGAGCGGGGGCCGGTGCTCGGCTCGGTCATGCTGACCACGGGCCTGGTGGCGCTGGACAGCACGATCATCGCGACCGCCGTGCCGTCGGTGGTGCGCGACCTCGGCGGGTTCGCGCACTTCCCGTGGCTGTTCTCGATCTACCTGCTGACCGCGGCGGTCACCACGCCGCTGTGCGGCAAGCTCGCCGACGTGCTCGGGCGCAAGCCCGTCATGCTCTTCGGCATCGTCGCGTTCCTGGTCGGGTCGGTGCTGTGCGGCGCCGCGTGGAGCATGCTGACGCTCATCGTGTTTCGCGCGGTGCAGGGCATCGGCGCCGGCGCGATCCAGCCGATCAGCATGACGATCATCGGCGACCTCTACACGGTGCAGGAGCGGGCGCGGGTGCAGGGCTACGTCGCCGGCGTGTGGGGCGTGGCGTCCGTGGTCGGGCCGACGCTGGGCGGGGTGTTCTCCGAATACCTGTCGTGGCGCTGGATCTTCTACGTCAACGTGCCGCTGGGCCTGATCGCCGCGTGGATGCTGGCCCGGCACCTGAAGGAGAGCGTCGCGCGCCGCCGGCACCGCATCGACTACCTCGGCGCGGCGCTGCTCATCGGCGGCTGCACGCTGCTCATCCTCGGCACGCTCGAGGGCGGCATCACCTGGGCCTGGCTGTCCGCGCCCAGCGTGATCATCTTCGTGCTCGGCGCCGCGCTCATCACGGCGTTCGTGTTCGTCGAGCGCCGCGCCGCCGAGCCGGTGCTGCCGCTGTGGGTGTTGCGATACCGCACCCTGATCGGCGGCAATCTCGCGGCCGTGACCGTGGGCGCCCTGGTCATCGGGCTGAGCTCCTACGTGCCGAACTTCTCCCAGGGCGTGCTCGGCACCGGCGCGCTGGTCGCCGGGTTCGTGGTCGCGGCGATGACGCTGGGCTGGCCGATCGCGGCGTCGCTTTCCGGCCACGTGTACCTCAGGATCGGCTTCCGCAACACCGCGCTGATCGGCAGTCTGGTCATCATCGGCGGTACGGCGTTGTGCGCCCTCCTCACCGAGCACACCACGGTCGGCATGGTCTCGCTTGCCTGCTTCGTCATCGGCGTCGGGCTGGGCCTGGCGTCGGCGCCGACGCTGGTCGCCGTGCAGTCGGTGGTCGGCTGGGACCGGCGCGGCGTCGTCACCGGCACCAACATGTTCTCGCGCTCCATCGGCAGCGCCGTCGGGGCGGCCGCGTTCGGGGCGATCGCGAACGCGACCCTGGATCGCCGCTTCGCCGCGGCGCCCGCGGACGTGCGGCCCGCGCTCGGCTCGGGCGCCGACGCGACGAGCATCGCGCTGCAGGGCGGCAACGCGACCTCGGCCGTGGCCGACTACGTGCGCGCGAGCCTGTTCGCGGCGACCCACAACGTCTTCGTCGCGCTCGCCGTCGTCGGCGTGTGCAGCCTGGCGGTACTGCTGCTGATCCCGCGACACATCGAGGAGCTCCCGCCGGCGTGACGCACGCACGGTGACATCACGTAACGGAGCGTGCGGAGCTCCGAAAATTGTCGGTGGGTCTCGTTAGCCTGTGGCCCGTGACCGAACAGACCTTCGTCCTCCCGGCGTCGTGGCGACGCAGCATCCACCCGCGCCGCGGCGGGGTGCCGGTCGGCTACGAGCCGGCGGGCGCCGCGCTGCCCGACGCATCCGTTGCGCGCCGCCCGCTGGCGCACGCGGAGACACCGGAGGATTTGCGCGCCGCGGGCCTTGCGGTCCTCGACGGCGGGGCGGAGCCGACGCCCCTCGGCGTCGCGGCGATGTGGGCCGCCCTGCTCGGCACCGGCGCGCGGTATGCCATCGACGACGTGCGGGCCGTCGGCGACGACTGGATCGCCCGGCACGGCGTCGTCTTCGCCGCCCGGGCCGGGGCCGAGTTCGCCGGGCTGTGGGTCACATCGCGGCATTGGCGGGATCACGAGGACGGCCCGCTCTCGCTCGCCCGGCTCGCGGGCCAGGGCGAGCGAAGCAGCGCGCACATCTCCGAGCTGGTGCTCGGGCCGATCCGGGCGGCGCTGGCCGAGGCCCCCGACGACGTCTACGCGCAGGCCGTGCGGGCGCTCGGGGCGGCCAGGGCCGGTTCGATCTTCACCCGGCTCGCCGCGTCGTTCCTCGCCCCGGCCGAGCAGGACTGGGTGGAGCAGGACGCGCGCGACGTTCCCGCCCAGCACTCCCACGCGGTCCTGCTGATGGCGTCGGTCCGCACCGCCGAGCAGGCCGCCATGGTCGTGCCGCGGCTGGACGACTCCGGCTGGTGGCACCTGCACACCGCGGTCATGCTGCACACCCTCGCCGAGGGCATCGGCGACGGCATCCTCGACGTGTTCGACGACGACTGGGCCGGCGGCACGGGCATTGCCAGTGGGTATTCGGGCACCGAGTTCCTGCGCCTCATGGCCGGCGCCCTCGCGGCGACCCCGACCGACCGGGCGTTTCAGGCGCTGCTGGACAGGGCCGCGCGCCGGGGCGTGCAGACCGCCGTGGCCGACGCCGCCGACCGGTTCCCGGTGCGGGCCATGCGCCTGCTGGAGGCCTCCGCCGACCGGCCCCGGGTCGGTGAGCTGCTGCGCCGGCACGTCGCCCGGCACCCCGACCTGGCCCCCGAGAGACTGCGCCCCGCGGCCGGCACCGGCGTCGCAGAGGCGCCCCCGGAGGCGCTGCCCGCGGTGCTGGCGACGCCGCCCTGGACGGCCCGCCGCAAGGTCGCCCGGCCGGTCGTGCTCGCCGACCTGCGCTGCACCGACGCGCCCGCCGTCTCGTGGCGGCCCGGTGAGCGGGAGCGGCTCATGGTCCTCGTGCGGGCCACGCCGCCGGTGCGGCCCGGCCCGCACAGGGACTACGAGGCGCTGGCCGAGGGCGTGCGCGCGGGCACGGCGCGTCACTGGGACGCGCGAAGCCTCTTCCTCGCGGGCCCGCAGGAGCTGGCCGGGCCGCTGCTGGAGGCGTATCGGCCCGGGCGGCGCGAGGACAGCCGGTGGTGGCTGCCGCAGGCCGCCGCGCGGTTCGGGGTCGCCGCGATCCCGCCGATCCTGCACCACGTCCGGCAGCGGCCGGCCGACGGTGCCATGCTGATGCCGTTCACCAGCCCCGAGATCGCGCTGCTCGTGGCCGACTGGCACGCGCGGCTGAAGGCGGCCCGCCGGTTCGCGTCGGCCTGGCTGCGGGCGCACCCGGCGGAGGCGTCGCGGGCCCTCGTCCCGGCCGCGCTGGCCAAGCCCGGCCCGCAGCGGCGCAGGGCGGAGCGCGCCCTGCTCGCCCTGGCCGACGCCGGACACCGCGACGCCGTGCTGGGCGCCGCGGCCGGACACGGGGAGGCCGCCGCGGCGGCGATCGCCGCCCTGCTCGACGCCGATCCGCTCGCCCGGCAGCTGCCGTCGCGGATTCCCGAGCCGCCCGAGTGGGCCGACCCCGCCGTCCTGCCGCCCGTCCGGCTGCGCGACGGCGCCGGGATCCTGTCCGCGACCGCGGTGCGGCACCTGCTGACGATGCTCATGATCTCGAAGCTCGGCGACCCGTATGCCGGGATCGCCCACGTGCGCCAGGCCTGCGAGCCGCACGACCTGGCCCGCCTCGGCTGGGAGCTGCTGTGCCGCTGGGAGGAGGCCGACGCGCCGCCGGCGGGCAGCTGGGCGCTCGACGCGCAGGCCGTCCTCGGCGACGACGAGAGCGCGGCGCAGCTCGCCGACCTGGTGCAGCGGTGGCCATACGCGGGCGCCCACAAGCGCGCCGCCGCCGGCCTCGACGCGCTCGCAGCCTTCGGCACGGAGGCCGCGCTGCGCCTCCTGCACGAGCTGTCCACGAAGGCGAAGGCCCCGGCGGTGCGCACCCGCGCCGGGCAAAACCTGACCGAGGCCGCCGACGCCCTCGGGCTCACCTCCGAGCAGCTCGCCGACCGGCTGGTGCCCCGGTTCGACCTTGCCGCCGACGCGACGACGGTGCTCGACTACGGCCCGCGGCGGTTCGTCGCCGGGTTCGACGAGCAGCTGAAGCCTTACGTCGCCGACGAGGACGGCGCCCGGCGCAAGGACCTCCCGCCGCCCGCGGCCAGCGACGACGCCGAGCTCGCCGCCGCGGCGCGGCAGCGGTTCGCGGCGGCGAAGAAGGGGGCGCGGAAGGTCGCCACCGAGCAGGTGCGCCGCCTCGAGCAGGCCATGGTCGGCGGGCGGCGGTGGCGCGCGGCCGAGTTCCGGATGGTCTTCCTGGAGCACCCGCTGCTGTGGCAGCTGGCCCGGCGTCTGGTCTGGATCACCGGCGAGGGGCCCGACCGGCCGGGCGCCGCGCTGCGCATCGCCGAGGACCGCAGCCTCGCCGACGTCGCCGACGAGCCGGTCCGGCTGCCCGACGACGCCTTCCTCGGCGTCGCGCACCCCGTCGACCTCGACGTGCCGGCGTGGTCGGAGGTGTTCGCCGACTACGGGATCCTGCAGCCGTTGCGGCAGCTGGGCCGGGAGGTGCACCGGCTGGGCGACGACGAGCGGGCGGCGACCCGGCTGGGGCGCTTCAACGAGCGCAAGGCGCTGTCGGTGAAGGTGATCGGCCTCGAGCGGCGCGGGTGGCGGCGGGAGGGGCGGGAGGGCGACCACCAGTCGCGGATGGAGCGCGACCTGCCCGGCGGCGCGCTGCTCATCGTCGACCTCGATCCCGGCATCGCGCTCGGCGACCCGGCGCACTTCCCGGAGCAGCGGTTCAGCGACGTGTGGATCTGCGCGCCGGGCGCGGATCCGTGGTCGCGCGAGCGGAGCGTGCCGTTCTCGGCGCTGGACGCCGCGAGCGCGTCGGAGCTCCTGCACGACCTGGGCTCGTGCGTGTGAGACTGCGACGGCGCTGTCGGGAGGCTATTTGGTGAGCTTGTAGACGGTGGTGTTGCCGACCGTCTCGGCCGTGTAGTGCTCCGCCACCCAGGTGGCGATCTCGCCGCGGCCGCCGCCCATGCCGCCGCGGCCGCCGCTGACGTAGTAGGCGACCTCGCCGCGGGAGACCGCGGCCTGGAACTGGGCCAGGGTCGGGGCCGGGTCGCTGCCGTCCCATCCGCCGATGGCGATGACGGACTTGCCGGTCGCCAGCTCCAGCTCGGCGGCGGACTGGTCGCCGTTGGTGGCCGCGGCCCACTTCGTGGTGGTCGCCTTCAGCAGGGCGGTGAGCTCCTGGCCGCTGCCGCTTTCGCCGGCGCCGCCGAACCCGCCCATGCCGCCGCCGAAACCGCGACCGCCGAAGCCCATGGCGCTCGAGGCCGGGCCGGAGCTGGGGATCGCGCCGGCGTGCGGCTGGCTCGCGGTGGCCAGGGCCCAGGCGCCGGTGCCGGCGAAGCCGGCGAGGACCGCGGCCAGCGCCACGACCACGGCCAGGCGGCGCCCGAAGCCGAGGCCCGCGCCGGCCCCGGCGGCATGGGACCGCGGTGCTGCGGTCCTCATGGCTGCGGTCCCGGCGCCGGTCGCAACGGTGCTGACCCCAGCAGTGTTCGTGCCGTCCCCGGCGGTGCCGTCCCCGGCGGTGCCGTCCCCGGCGGTGCCGGTCCTGGCGGTGCTGGCCACGGCGGTGCGGGGACCGGCTGGGCCGGTCGGCGCCGTGGTGGTCAGTGCGGGGTTGGTTTCCGTGATGCCGGCGAGGGCGGCGACGGCGACCGCGGCGGCGCCGCCGGCGATCAGGACCGACCAGCGCAGCCACGGGGTCCAGGACGCGTCGCGGGACAGGAGCGTGAAGTCCCAGGCGGCGGTGGCGAAGACCATCGCGGCGAGGACGAGGCGGGCGGGGGTGGCGGCGCGGGCGCGCCACAGTTCGCGGGCGCCGATCGCCACCAGGGCGGCGATCGCGGGGGCCAGGGCGACGGTGTAGTACGGGTGGATCGTGCCGGACATGTAGCTGAAGACGATGCCGGAGACGAGCAGCCAGCCGCCCCAGAGGACGAGGGCCGCCCGGATGGCGTCGGTCCGCGGGGCGCGGCGGGTGAACCACAGGCCCGCGACCAGGGCGATCAGCGCCGCCGGCAGGAGCCACGAGATCTCGCTGCCCATGCTGTCGCCGAAGAGGCGGGTGAGGCCGGCGCCGCCGCCGAACGCGGTGTTCCGCATACCGCCGCCTCCGCCGCCCCCGCCGCGGTTGCCGTCGCCGCCCAGGATGCGGCCCAGGCCGTTGTACCCGAGGGCGAGCTCGAGCAGGCTGTTGTCGGTCGAGCCGCCGATGTACGGGCGGGAGCCGGCGGGCCAGAGGGCGACGAGCGCGACGTACCAGCCGGCGGACACGACCAGGGTGGCTCCCGCGGTGAGCAGGTGCACGAACCGGCGCGCGAACGTCGTGGGGGCGGCGATGAGGTATGCCAGGGCGAACGCGGGCAGGACCAGCAGGCCCTGCAGCATCTTCGTGAGGAACGCGAAGCCCAGCGCGGTCGCGGCCAGCGAGAGCCACAGCGGGGAGGCCTTCTCCACGGCGCGGGTCGTGCAGTACGCGCCGGCGACGAGCAGCAGGACCAGCAGGGCGTCGGGGTTGTCGAAACGGAACATGAGCACGGCCACGGGGGTGAGCGCGAACGCGGCCCCGGCGAACAGGCCTGCGGCGGCGCCGAAGTGGCGCTTCACGGTGGCGTAGAGCAGCGCGACCGCCGCCACGCCCTCCAGGGCCTGGGGGACCAGCAGGCTCCAGCTGTTGAAGCCGAAGATCCGGCCGGACAGGCCCATCACCCACAGCGACGCGGGCGGTTTGTCGACCGTGATGACGTTGCCGGCGTCCAGCGAGCCGAACAGCAGCGCCTTCCAGCTCTGCGTGCCGGCCTGCACGGCGGCGGCGTAGAAGCCGTTCGCGGTGCCGGAGTCGGCGAGGCGCCACAGGTACAGCACCGCGGTCAGCAGCAGCAGTGCGGCGAGCGCGGGGCGTTGCCAGGCCGGGCGGGCCGCCGGGGCCTCGTGTCTGGGCCGCGCGGCGGCGGACCGGGGCGGGCTGGGCAGCGTCGTCGTGGTCATTCCATGACTCTCGGGGTCGTGGCTGTCCGGTGGTTGTCAGCAACCTGGGCGCGGCCTGTGAACCGCCGGCTCGGGCGTTGGTTCCTAGCTTCCTAGGACGTGCAACACGGGACGTAGTGGGCCACACGAGCCGCGGCTCACGCTCGGCGGCCACGGCTCGCACCGGCGCCTGACACCTCAGGGCGTGTCGTAGCCGCCCGGCTGGACGACGGTCGTGAAGCCGCCAGCCGGGACCAGGACCCGGATCCGGCCCGCCGTCGTCGTGTAGTGCTCCAGCTCCTCGCCGCCCGGGTCGTTGACGCTCACCGTCGCCGGGGTGTCGCCGGGCACCACCACGTCGGCGGCGCGCGTGCTGGTGGCCATGCTGCGCAGCAGCGTCAGGTGCGCGCCGGTCAGCGGGTCGGCCAGAGCCATCGAGTGCAACTCCGCTCCTTCGATGCGTACGGTCGCCTCGGCGATCCGGGCGACCGCTGCCGCGTGCGGCTCGGCGTCCAGGGCCAGCATCGCCAGCAGTCCGTGGATCGTGGACTCGGCCCCGGCGTCGCGGTGCACCACCCCGGCCCCGCCGTCGGCGGCGTCCTCGACGTCGATGCCGTCGTAGGTGATCCCGGTCGCCGGGTCGTACATCGGGGAGCCCGCCGGGTTGTTGCCGAAGAACCACGACCCGGCCACCCCGGCCAGGGTCGTGAGCGCCGGCCGCCCGGTCACCCGTCCCGTGGCCAGCAGCGACTCGACCCGCGAGTGCGCACCGTAGGCCAGCTGCACCCCGTCGAGCGTCATCGCCTCCCGCGCGCCCGGCATCGCCACCCGCAGGTTGTCCGGTCCGCCGCCCACCAGCAGGTGCGGGGTGAACGACGCCGCGTCCGCCAGCGCCGCGTCGCGGGCCGACAGGTCGCCGCACACCTCGTACACGCGCGCCAGCGCCGCCGGCGCCAGCCCGGCCCAGCCGTGCCATTCGGTGCGCGAGAGCCCGCTCGGCAGCACCGCCCCGAACGGCCACGTCCACGGCGTGCCGGTGCGCATCGCGGTGACCGCCTCGGCGAGCTGCTCCAGGACCTTGCGGGCGTCCTCGTCGTCGCTGATCCGGGTGTACTCGCACAGCCCCAGCAGCGCCTCGCCGGTCAGGTCGGCGCCGTCGGCGATGAGCCAGGCGGGCGTGGCGGTGTCGTCGACGAGGCGCCACTGGCCGTACCGGCACAGCACCTGCCGCCGCACCGCCCCGGCGGCCAGCCGCAGCCGCACCCGCAGGAATGCCGCGAACGCCGGGTCGTCGCCGTGGAAGGCGGCGTAGCCCTCGCCCAGGGCCCAGATCGTGCGGGCCAGCCAGGCCGACTCGGCGCTGTCGGACGGGTCGGGCCGCTCGGTCGGCTCGGCGCTGGCGTTGAGCCGACCGTCGGGCTGCTGCCACAGCACCACGTTGCCGGCCCGCGGATCGGTGTCGTCCTCCGGCGCGGTCTGCAGGAAGCACAGCCCGCGCAGCAGCTGCCGCGCCGCCGCCCGGCTGGTCGCCGCGCCGGTCGCCCGCCAGTGCCGGGTGTACACCACGGCCGCGCGGGCGATGTCGTCGGCGTTGAACGCCCCCTGGGTGTAGTCGCCGTCACCGGCCTGATCGCCGCCCCCGCAGGGCAGGTAGCTGCCGTCGGGCAGCCGCCCCGCGTAGGTCCACAAGACCTCGACCTCCGGCTCCTCGGCGAGCCGGTAGGTGGTGTGCCCGGCGATGGCCGGCGGCGTGATGCGGACCCGCAGCGAGTCCAGGTGGGCGAGGTTCGTCAGCACGGGCGGCGCTCTACCCGGGCCCCGACCGGCAAACGCCCACCCGTGGGCGATTACGGGTGCCCGGGTGCGCCGGTGCACCCGCTACGGCAGGGTCAGGCGGGCGGTCGTGCCGGCGCCGGCCGAGCTCAGCGTGATCCGCCCGCCGTGCGCGGCCGCGGCCTCCTGGGCGATGTGCAGGCCCAGGCCCACGCCGGGCACGGCCTGGCGGCGGGCGTGGCGGCCGCGGAAGAAGCGCTGGAACACGTACGGCAGCTCGTCG
This sequence comes from Dactylosporangium sp. NPDC048998, assembly GCF_043197855.1. Taxonomy (NCBI): domain Bacteria; kingdom Bacillati; phylum Actinomycetota; class Actinomycetes; order Micromonosporales; family Micromonosporaceae; genus Dactylosporangium; species Dactylosporangium sp. NPDC048998. The sequence continues at coordinate 196,854 of NZ_JBICTV010000010.1, read as the reverse complement.
GCGGGGATGCCGACGCCGGTATCGGCGACCTCGATGGTCGGCGCGGGCGTGTAGACGGCGCGGACCGTGACCGTGCCGCCGGGCGGCGTGAACAGGATCGCGTTGCGCACCAGCTGCTGCACCGCTTGCGTGAGCCGGGCCGCGTCGACCGAGACGACCGACGCCTGGGTGGCCGGCTCGACGACGACCTCGACGCCGCGCGGCTCGGCCACCGCAGCGCACGACTGGACCGCGGCGGCGAGCACCATGTGCAGCTCGACCGGCGTGCGGTGCAGCAGCAGCGGGGCGTCGGCGGAGCGGGTGCCGTTGAGCAGGTGGTCGACCATGCCGACGAGCCGCTGGCCGTTGCGGTGGATCGGCTCGACGAGGCGGTTGTAGCAGGCCAGCTGCTCGTCCTCGGCGAGCAGCTCGAGGTACCCCTGGATGGCCGTGACCGGCGTGCGCAGCTCACGGGGAGATGGTCGCGATCAGGTCCTCCTCCCGCTGGGTGGCCCGGGCCAGCTCGTCGCCGAGCTCGGCGAGCATCAGCCGGCTGCGCATCAGCGACAGGTGCCCGGTCGCCTGGCGCGACAGCGTTTGCAGCGCCTCGCGCTGGCGTGGGCCGAGGTCGCCGGGGCGGTCGTCGACGACGCACATCGCGCCGAGGGCGAAGCCGCCGTCGTCGATGAGCGGCGCGCCGGCGTAGAAGCGGATGTGCGGTTCGCCGGTCACGTTGGCGTAGGAGTGGAAGCGCCCGTCGGCGCGCGTCGGGCACCACGAGCGGCCGGCGGGTCGGTATCGTGTGCACACAGAAGGAGACGTCGCGGGGCGTCTGGTCGTCGGCGATGCCGGTCTTGCCGGCGAACCACTGCCGGTCGCGGTCGATGAGCGACACCGCCGACATCGGGGTGCTGAAGACCGATGCCGCCAGCCGGGTCAGTTCGTCGAGCTCGGCGGGGCGGGGCGCGTCGAGCACGCCGTAGCTGTGCAGGGCCGACAGCCTGGCTTCCTCGTCGACGTCGTGCATGCTGGGCACCCTTTCGGCTCGTTGGGACCATTCTGGTGATACCCGGGAGCCGCGCCCGGTCACGCAGCGTTGCGGCACGGTTGCGGACGTTCGCCGTGGTTCGCCGTCAGAGAAACTCGCTTGTTCGAGTGAGTACTCGCTCATTACAGTGTCGCCGTGAATGCGAAGCAGCAGCAGAGCCGGCGGCGACGGGTGCCCGCGCTGGCGCCCGACGACCGGCGGGCGGCGCTCGTCGCCGCGACGCTGCCGCTGCTGCGCACCCACGGCGCGGCGGTGACGACCCGGCAGATCGCCGAGGCCGCCGGCGTCGCGGAGGGCACCATCTTCGGCGTCTTCCCCGACAAGGCGTCCCTGCTGTCGACCGCGCTGTGCAGCGCCTTCGAGCCGGGCCCGGTGCTGCGGGCGCTGTCGGCGATCGATCCGCAGGCGCCGCTGCGCGAGCGGCTCAGCGACGCGGCGGCGATCCTGCTGCGCCGGGTCGAGGGTTCGGTACCGCTGATGATGCTCGCCCGGACCATGCCGTTCCCGGCCGACGAGTCGCCGATGGGGGCGCTGATCGAGAGCCGCCGCCGGCTCACCGACGCCGTCGCCGCGCTGGTCGAGCCCGACCGGGCGCTGCTGCGGCGCAGCCCCGACACCACCGCCCGGCTGCTGTTCGCCCTGGTCGTGAGCGCGGTGCGGGGCGACCTGCCCACCGAAGAGCTGTTCACGCCCGACGAGATCGTTGCCGTCCTGCTCGACGGCCTGCTCAAACGTCCCGCTGTACCAAGCGATCCGGGAGAAGCCTGACCGATGCTGATCCGTCTGCTGCGAACGTACCTGCGGCCCTATCGCGGGCCGATCACCCTGGTGGTGGTGCTGCAGCTGGTGCAGACACTCGCCACCCTCTACCTGCCGACCCTCAACGCCGACATCATCGACCGCGGGGTCATCACCGGCGACACCGGCTACATCCTGCGCATCGGCGGCTTCATGCTCGGCGTGACGCTCGTGCAGATCGTGTGCTCGGCCGCCGCGGTCTTCTTCGGCGCGCGGACGGCGATGGCGCTCGGCCGCGACGTGCGGGCCGGCCTGTTCGCCCAGGTCCAGCGGCTCAGCGCCCGGGAGGTCGGCGAGTTCGGCGCCCCGTCGCTGATCACGCGCACCACCAACGACATCCAGCAGGTCCAGATGCTGGTCCTGATGACGTTCACGCTCATGGTGTCGGCGCCGATCATGTGCGTCGGCGGCATCATCCTGGCGCTCAAGCAGGACGTGCCGCTGTCCGGGCTGCTGCTCGTGGTCACGCCGGTGCTCATCGGCCTGATCGCGCTCATCGTGGTGCGGATGCGGCCGCTGTTCCGGCTCATGCAGGTGCGCATCGACCTGGTCAACCGCGTCATCCGCGAGCAGATCACCGGCATCCGGGTCATCCGCGCGTTCGTCCGCGACGAGCAGGAGCGGGTCCGCTTCGCCCAGACCAACGCCGAGCTGCGCGACGTGTCGCTGGCCGTGGGCCGGCTGATGTCGCTGATGTTTCCGACCGTCATGCTCGTCGTCAACGCCTCCAGCATCCTTGTGCTGTGGTTCGGCGCGCAGCGCATCGACAGCGGCGGCATGGAGGTCGGCGCGCTGACGGCGTTCCTGAGCTACCTCATGCAGATCCTCATGTCGGTGATGATGGCGACGTTCATGTTCGTCATGATCCCGCGGGCCGAGGTGTGCGCCGAGCGCATCCAGGAGGTCCTCGACGCCGAGTCCAGCGTCCATCCGCCGGACGAGGCGGTCACGAGCCTCGACGTCCACGGCGAGCTCGAGCTGCGGGGCGTGTCGTTCCACTACCCGGGCGCGGAGTCGGCCGTGCTCTCCGGCGTCGACCTCGTCGCGCACCCGGGGCAGACGACCGCGATCATCGGCAGTACCGGCGCGGGGAAGACGACGCTGCTCAACCTCGTGCCGCGGCTGTTCGACGCCACCGGCGGCACCGTGCTCGTCGACGGCGTCGACGTGCGCCGGCTCGACCCCGCGCTGCTGGCGCGGACCGTGAGCATGGTGCCGCAGAAGCCGTACCTGTTCTCCGGCACCGTCGCGTCCAACCTGCGCTACGGCCGGCCCGACGCCACCGACGAGGAGCTCTGGCAGGCGCTGGAGGTTGCGCAGGCGGCCGACTTCGTCCGCGCCATGCCCGAGGGGCTCGCCGCGCCGATCGCGCAGGGCGGCACCAACGTCTCCGGCGGGCAGCGCCAGCGCCTGGCGATCGCCCGGACCCTGGTCGCCCGCCCCGAGGTCTACCTGTTCGACGACTCGTTCTCGGCGCTGGACTACGCCACCGACGCGGCCCTGCGCGAGGCGCTGCGCACCGAGATCGCCGGCGCGACGGTGGTCATCGTCGCCCAGCGGGTCAGCACCATCCGCGACGCCGACCGCATCGTCGTGCTCGACGAGGGCCGCGTGGTCGGCATCGGCACCCACCAGGAACTCATGGACGACAACGAGACCTACCGCGAGATCGTCCTGTCCCAGCTGACCGAGCAGGAGGCGGCGGCATGAGCGGTACGGAGCGCAGCGGAGTGGCCGCTCATCAGGAGCGCAGATTCAACTCGTGCCGCTGCCGGAGCGAAGCGGAGGTGACGGCATGAGTGCACCGACTCGACCCGCGGGCGGCGCGCGCCCCGGCGGAGGCCCGGGGTTCGGCCCCGGCCGGATGATGATGGGCGGCGGACCGCCGGCCAAGCTCGAGGACTTCAAGGGCTCCGCCAAGCGGCTGCTGAAGATGCTCGCCCCCGACCGGCTCGTCGTCGCCGTGGTGCTGGTGTTCGGCATCGCCAGCGTCGTGCTGTCGGTGCTCGGCCCGCGGCTGCTCGGCCACGCCACCGACGTCATCTTCGAGGGCATCGTCAGCAAGAAGATCCCCGCCGGCACCACGAAGGAGCAGGCGATCGAGGCCCTGCGCGCGCAGGGCAACAACCGCTTCGCCGACCTGCTGTCGGGCATGACCAACCTGGTGCCGGGCCGGGGCATCGACTTCGACCGGCTCGAGCGGGTGCTGCTGTGGGTCGCGGTGGTGTACCTCTTCGCCTGGATCTTCGGCCTGCTGCAGGCCCGGCTCACCACGGTCGTCGTGCAGCGCACCGTCTTCCGGCTGCGCGAGCAGGTCCAGCTCAAGCTCGCCCGGTTGCCGCTGAGCTACTTCGACCAGCAGCCCCGCGGTGAGGTGCTCAGCCGCGCCACCAACGACACCGACAACATCGCGATGACGCTGCAGCAGTCGATGAGCATGCTGCTCACGTCGCTGCTGACCATCATCGCGGTCCTCGGCATGATGTTCTGGATCTCCCCGCTGCTGGCGGTCATCGCGCTGGTCACCGTTCCGGTGTCGGTGTTCGTCGCCGCCCGCGTCGGCAAGAAGTCCCAGCCGGAGTTCGTCAAGCAGTGGGCGAGCACCGGCCGGCTCAACGGCCACATCGAGGAGATGTTCACCGGCCACTCGGTCGTGAAGATCTTCGGCCGGCAGGAGGAGGCCGCCGGTACGTTCGACGAGCACAACGACGCCCTGTTCGCCTCGTCGTTCCGCGCCCAGTTCATCTCCGGGCTGATCCAGCCCGCGATGATGTTCATCGGCAACATCAACTACGTGCTCGTCGCCGTCGTCGGCGGCCTGCGCGTGGCCTCCGGCACGATGTCGCTGGGCGACGTGCAGGCGTTCATCCAGTACTCCCGGCAGTTCTCCCAGCCGCTGACGCAGGTCGCCAGCATGGCCAACCTCGTGCAGTCCGGCATCGCCTCGGCCGAGCGGGTCTTCCAGCTGCTCGACGCGGCCGAGCAGACCCCGGAGCCGGCCGCGCCGGCCCGCCCGGAGCAGGTCCGCGGCAAGGTCACGTTCGAGCACGTCTCGTTCCGTTACAAGCCCGACGAGCCGCTCATCGAGGATCTGTCGCTGAGCGTCGAGCCGGGCCAGACCGTCGCGATCGTCGGCCCGACCGGCGCCGGCAAGACCACGCTGGTCAACCTCGTCATGCGGTTCTACGACCTGTCCGGCGGCCGGATCCTGCTCGACGACGTCGACATCGCCACGATGTCGCGTGACGAGCTGCGCGAACAGATCGGCATGGTGCTGCAGGACACCTGGTTGTTCCAGGGCACGATCGCGGAGAACCTGGCGTACGGCGCCGACCATCCCACCCCGGAGAAGATCGTCGCGGCCGCCGAGGCCGCGCACGCCGACCGGTTCGTGCGTACCCTCCCCGAGGGCTACGAGACGGTCATCGACGAGGAGGGCGCCGGCGTCAGTGCGGGGGAGAAGCAGCTCATCACGATCGCCCGCGCGTTCCTGGCCGAGCCGACGATCCTCATCCTCGACGAGGCGACGAGCTCCGTCGACACCCGCACCGAGGTCCTCATCCAGCGCGCGATGAGCACCCTGCGCGCGGGCCGGACGAGCTTCGTCATCGCCCACCGCCTGTCCACCATCCGCGACGCCGACCTGATCCTGGTCATGGAGCACGGCAGCATCGTCGAGCAGGGCACGCACGACTCCCTGCTCGCCGCGGGCGGCGCCTACGCCCGCCTGTACTCCGCCCAGTTCGCCGCCGCCGCGGTGGAGGTCGACTGACCGAGATGGACGACCACCGCGCCGCCGGCGACTCGCGGGCGGCGCGGTGGTGAGGGGGTGCCGCTCGCTGCGGCGCCGGGCGGAGCGGCCGCCGGCCCGGCTCGCGTAAGTTTCACGCCCCGCACGCACACATTCATGATCATGCTTGCCAATCGGCGGGTCGTCCGCCGACACTGCGCCTACCTCGTGGGAGCCGAGCTACTCCGCCGTGCCCCAGACTCGAGGAGGTACCTACCTTGGCAAGATTCGTCAGACGCGCGCTGTGGCCGTCCGTGGTCACCGCGGCGGCGCTCGTCGCGGCCGTCCTGGTCGCGCCGGGATCCGCACACGCGCACGGTGTCGCGCTCGTGCCCGGCAGCCGCACGTACCTGTGCTACGTCGACGGCCTGCAGGCCAACGGCCAGATCATCCCCACCAACCCGGCCTGCGCCGACGCCGTCGCCCAGGGCGGCCAGCAGCCGCTGTACGACTGGTTCGGCGTCCTGCGCTCCGACGCCAACGGGCGCACCACCGGCTACATCCCGGACGGGCAGATCTGCGGCGCCGGCACCACGAAGTACGACGCCTACAACGCCGCCCGCACCGACTGGCCGACCACGCACCTGACCGCCGGCTCCACGATCCAGCTGCACTACAGCAACTGGGCCGCCCACCCCGGCACGTTCCGCATGTACATCACCAAGAACGGCTGGAACCCGACCACCCCGCTCGCGTGGGGTGACCTGGAGTCGTTCTGGAGCGTGACCGACCCGCCGCAGTCCGGCGGCCCGGGCGGCTTCAACTACTACTACTGGGACACCACCCTGCCCGCGGGCAAGACCGGCCGGCACATCCTGTTCATCCAGTGGGTGCGCTCGGACAGCCAGGAGAACTTCTTCAGCTGCTCCGACGTCGTCTTCGACGGCGGCCACGGCGAGGTGACCGGTGTCGGCGGCACCCAGCCCAGCACGTCGGCGTCGCCGTCGCGCTCGGCGTCGGCCTCGCCGTCGGTGTCGCCGTCCGCCTCGCGTTCGGCGTCCGCGTCGCCGTCGGCCTCGCGTTCGGCGTCCGCCTCGGCGTCGGCCTCGCGTTCGGCGTCGGCCTCCCCGGGCCCGTCGGGCTCCGGCTGCACCGCCACCTGGGCCATCGTGCCGAGCAGCTGGGCCGGGCACTTCCAGGTCGAGGTGACCGTCAAGAACGCCGGCTCATCGACCCTCAACGGGTGGACGGTGCGCTGGACGTACACCGGCGGTCAGGGCTTCGAGGGCGCGCCGTGGAACGGCACCCTCACCAGCCAGCCACCGAACGTGGCGGTGCAGAACGTCGACTGGAACCGGGTCCTCGGCCCGGGCGCCAGCACGTCGTTCGGCTTCAACGCGACCGGCACGGCCCCGGCCACCCCGCCGGCGCTGACCTGCACCAGCCCCTGATCCATCCGTTTCTGTCCTGATCCATCCTGATACATCCTGATTCATCCGTATCCATCTGTATCCATCCGTCCCTGTGTGGTGCCCGCACTCCGCGTGCGGGCACCACCAGCGTCCGTCCGGAAGGGCACCCCCGGTGAAGTTGCGGTTCGTCGTTGGTCTCGCCGCGGTGGCAGTGGTACTCGTGGCGCTCGTCCTCGTCACGCGCCAGGCCGACCCGCCGCCCCCGTCGAGCGAGGTCGTGCACAGCGTCCAGGGCTCCCTCGGCGCGCGGCAGTCGGCGGAGCTGGAGGTCGTCAGCGGCGTCGAGTCCGTCATCATCCACAGCGAGCCGATCGAGGGCCTGCTGTACCGCGCCTCGACCCTGCCCGGCAGCAAGGTCTCTCCGGTTGCGGAGGAGGTCGGCGACACCGTGCGGCTGCGCCTCAACGGCACGGAGATCGCGGGCCAGGCCACCGTGCACGTGTACCTCAACGACCACGTCCGCTGGCAGCTCAAGCTCGCCGGCGGCGGACTGCGCCAGGTCGTGGACTTCGGCAGCGGCCGCCTGGCCGGCATCGAGGTCCTCGCCGGCGTGCAGGAGCTCGATGTCACGGTGCCCAAGCCCGAGGGCACGATGCCCATCCACGTCGGCGGCGTGGGCCGGCTCGCCGTGCACGCCCCGACCGGTCCGCCGGCGCAGCTCACGCTGGGCGCCTCGGGCACCATCGGCGAGGTACGCCTGGACGACCAGTCCAGCAAGAACCTCACCGGCGGGACCACGGTGGCCGGCCAGGGCTGGGCGACCGCGTCGGACCGCTACGCCCTGCAGGTCGACACCGCGGCCGCCTCGGTGTCCCTGGACCGCCGCCCCTGAGCGCACACGGCCGCGCCGCCCCGTTGCTCTCCGCGGCGGCGCGGCCGTAGTCCGTTTATGATCACACCCGGCGATCTCAGCGGCGGGGCGGAACGCCCAGCAGCGGCAGCCGCCACAGCGTCACGTCCGGCGACTGACCGGAAAGGATCAGCAGTCGCCGCATGCTGAGCCGCACCAGGTGGTGCGAGATGAATAGCAGCCACCCGGCCAGCGGCAACTCGACGAGCAGGGCGGTGGCCAGGCTCAACCACCGGTCGGGCCCGGAGGCGGTCAGCAGGTCGAACCACGCGTCGCACGCGAGCAGCGTCGCGCTCACCACGCCGGCCAGGATCATGATCTGCCGCCGGCGCAGCGCCGCCCAGGCGGTGAGCGCGAGCGCCGCGGCGAGCACGAGATCGAACCCGACCCAGGTGGCCCGCCAGTGCCCGGCCAGGTATCGCGGCGGCAGCGTCAACGACAGCCCGACGACCCACGGGACCATCAGCACGCTCGCGACCCCGACGACGATGACGAACCGTCGCCGCACCCGCTCCGCGGTCCCACTCGAGCGCCGGGTGACCGGCGGCGCGAGCGCGGCAAGCCGCCGGGCGAGGTCGGCCCGCTCCTCCGGCGACATCAAGCGCAGATCGGCGTCCCCGATCACTCGTCGACCATACTTCGGCGGCGTCGTACGCCGCCCGCACGAGGGGACGCTGCACAGCGACCTCCCAGCGACGGGCTCTGTCCCCGCCGGGCGATGCGGCCTCTTGCCGCATCGCCACGCGCGGGGCGATCGATGACCGCCCCGCGCGGGGAATGGTCAGCGGTCGCGCAGTTCGCGGTAGCGGCCCACGAGCGCCGCGGTCGACGAGTCCAGGGCCGACAGGTCCGGGGACGGCGACGTCAGCGCCGGCTCGATGCGCTTGGCCAGGACCTTGCCCAGCTCGACGCCCCACTGGTCGAACGAGTCGATGTCCCAGATGGCGCCCTGGACGAAGACCTTGTGCTCGTACAGCGCGATCAGCTGGCCCAGCACCGACGGCGTCAGCTCGTCGGCCAGGATCGTCGTCGTGGGCCGGTTGCCGTGGAACGTGCGGTGCGGCACCTCGGCCTCCGCCACGCCCTCCGCGGCGACCTGCTCCGACGGCTTGCCGAACGCCAGGGCCTGGCCCTGCGCGAACAGGTTGGCCATCAGCAGGTCGTGCTGGCCGCCCAGGGCGCCGAGCTCGGCCACCGGGCGCGCGAAGCCCAGCAGGTCGGCGGGGATGAGCGCGGTGCCCTGGTGGATCAGCTGGTAGTACGCGTGCTGGCCGTTGGTGCCGGGGGTGCCCCACACGATCGGGCCTGTCGCCCACTCGACCGGCCTGCCCTCGCGGTCGACGGACTTGCCGTTGGACTCCATGTCGAGCTGCTGCAGGTACGCCGTGAACCGCGACAGATAGTGACTGTACGGCAGCACGGCGTGGGTCTGGGCGTCGTGGAAGTTGCGGTACCAGATCCCGAGGAGGCCGAGCAGCAGTGGCGCGTTCGATGCGGGCGGCGCCGTGCGGAAGTGCTCGTCCATGCGGTGGAAACCGTCGAGCATGGCGCGGAACCCGTCCGGCCCCAGCGCGATCATCAGCGACAGGCCGATGGCGGAGTCGTAGGAGTAGCGGCCGCCGACCCAGTCCCAGAACTCGAACATGTTCGTCGTGTCGATGCCGAACTTGGCGACCTCGGTGGCGTTGGTCGACACCGCGACGAAGTGCTTGGCCACCGCGGCCTCGTCGCCGAGCGCGTCGACCAGCCACGTGCGCGCGGCCGTCGCGTTGGTGATCGTCTCGATCGTCGTGAACGTCTTGGACGACACGATGAACAGCGTGCGGGCCGGGTCGGCGTCGCGGACGGCCTCGTGCAGGTCGGCGCCGTCGACGTTGGACACGAACCGGAACGTCAGCGAGCGGTCCGTGAACGCGCGCAGCGCCTCGTAGGCCATCGCCGGGCCCAGGTCGGAGCCGCCGATGCCGATGTTGACGATCGTGGTGATCCGCTCGCCGGTGTGCCCGGTCCACTCGCCCGAGCGGATGCGGTCGGCGAACGCGGCCATCCGGTCGAGCACCGCGTGCACCTTCGGCACCACGTTCTCGCCGTCGACGTAAATCTCGGCGTCCCGCGGCGCCCGCAGCGCGGTGTGCAGCACGGCCCGGTGTTCGGTAAAGTTGATCTTGTCGCCGCGGAACATCGCGTCGCGCAGCTCGAACACGCCGCGCGCCGCCGCGAGATCCTGCAGTAGCCGCAGGGTCTCATCGGTGACCAGGTGCTTGCCGTAGTCGAGATAGAGGTCGCCGACCTGCAGCGAATAGCGGCTGCCCCGGTCGGGGTCTTCGGCGAACAGGTCGCGCAGGTGCACCTCTCCGAGCTCCGCACGGTGCTTGGCCAGCGCGGACCACTCGGGCAGATGGTTGAGCCGAGGCATCAGGAAACTCCTAGAGAGTCAGCGTGGTACCACTCCACTCGCTGATTCTGCCCCGTTCGCGTTCGTCTCGTCGTCGGTGCCCGGATCTCGTGGCGTCGTCCGCGCTCGCCCCCGCCGGCGCGCCCCCTCGGCCACCGCGAGCGCCGTCGCCGCGGCGACGATCAGAAGAACAGTTCCCGTCGGTACCGCGAACAGCTTCAACGCGCTCGCGATGAGCACGATGATCAGGGCCGCCCGCACGACCCCGGCCGGCGCCCGGGACGACAGCCGCGCCCCGATGAGCACGCCCGGCACCGACCCGACGAGCACCGCCGCGGCGAGGTCGAGCTTGAGGTCGCCGAACAGCGCGTGCCCGAGCGCGGCGGAGAACACCAGCGGGATCGCCTGCACCAGGTCGGTGCCGACCAGGTCGCCGGGCCGCAGCGCCGGGTACAGCGCGAGCAGGATCACGATGATCAGCGACCCCGACCCGACCGAGGTCATGCCGACCACGAGGCCGCCGAGCGCCCCCAGCAGCACCGTCGGGACCGGCCGGATCCGGATCGCCGGGCGCTCGCCGGTGGTGGGCTTGTCCCGGCGGTACGTCTTGACGAGCAGGCCCACGACGGCCAGCAACAGGGCGACTCCCAGCGCGGTGCGCACCACGTCCTGGACCCGCTCACCCCCGCCGATCGCCCGCATCAGCAGGACGCCGAGGAACGCGCTGGGCACGCTGCCCAGGCACAGCCATCGCACGAGCGCCCAGTTGACCGTCCCGCGCCGCGCGTGCACGAACCCGCCGAACGGCTTCATCACCGCGCTGGCCGCCAGGTCGCTGGAGACGGCCGCGAGGGGCGGCACGCCGAAGAACAGCACGAGGATCGGCGTCATGAGCGCGCCGCCCCCCATCCCGGTCAGCCCGACGATGACGCCGACACCAAGCCCGGCGAAGGCCAGCAGTGGGTCCATCCGCAGAAGTCTGCCGACTCGAGTCGATTTTGTCCACCAACTAAGTCGACAATGCTGGGAATTCCGACAGGTATCACACCTGCGGGTGAGCCCGGCGCGCGCCGCGGACCGACCTTGCCGGGCCCGGCCGGCACAACGCCTCCGCGATCATGCACCCGGCGGCCGCGGTGTGCGGCGTTTTCATGATCACGGAGTGGACACGTACAAGGAGCAGCACGTTCGCTCCGTGATCAGGGAGAACCCATGCACCGCGATGAGCACGCGCGGCGTCGAGCTCCGGCCGGCGCGCGCCGAGCGCGACGACCGGCCCGACGCCGGCGAACGGCCGCTGGCGGAGCCGAACCTGGCCGCCCCGGCTGAGGCTGCCCGTGGGCTGGGGGCGGCGGCCCGGACTGGGGCCGCCCCGGGCTGCGGCCTCCCAGTCTCGGCGCGCCGGTCTCGGCGCGCTGGGCTGAAGGTGGGCCGGAGGTGGGGCCGCGCCGGGCTTGGTAGCCGCGGCGCGGCCGAGGACGTGCGGGTGGGGTGGGGTCAGCCGCGTTCGACCTGGTGGCCGACCAGGTCCGGGGCGCGCAGCTGGGCGCCGGAGCCGTCGCGGCGTTCGTCGACGGTGGGCAGGTCGCGCGGGTCGCCCTTCGTGTTGACGGCCACCGGGCGGGGGCCGATCCAGGCCAGGACCAGGTGGGACTCGCCCTTCAGGAAGCGCTGGGCGCGGACGCCGCCCGTGGCGCGGCCCTTGGCCGGGTAGAGCCGCAGCGGGGTGACCTTCGCGTTGCCCATCGTCGCGGTGACGACCATCGGCTCGCCGTGCTGCGGGTCCTGGATCGTCACGGCGCCGAAGAAGATCGCCTGGGTGTCGGCGGCGAGGTTGATGCCGGCCATGCCGCCGCTCTTCAGGCCCTGCGGGCGAACCATCGACGCCGGGAAGCGCAGCAGCGAGGCGTCGGAGCTCACGAACGCCAGGGTCTCGTTGCCGTCGGCGAGCCACGTGGCGCCGACGACCTCGTCGCCCTCGCGCAGGCCGATGACCTCGAACTCGTCGGCGCGGACCGGCCACTCGGGGGCGCAGATCTTCACCACGCCGGCACGGGTGCCCAGGGCCAGGCCGGGGGAGCCGGAGTCGCGCTCGCCGAGCGGCGCCAGGCCGACGACCGTCTCGCCGGACTCCAGCGGGACCAGCTCGGCGGTGGACATGCCCCCACGCAGTGACACCGTGCCGGGCTGCTCGGGCAGGACCGGCAAGGGCAGGACGTCGACCTTGAACGCGCGGCCGCGGCTGGTGACGAGCAGCACCTGGCCGCGGGCCGTGGTGTGCACGACGGCGCGGACCGCGTCGTGCTTGTCGCGGCCGGCCTTGCGGCTGCCCTCCCGCGCCTCCTCGGACTCGGCCGCGGTACGCGCCACGAGCCCGGTCGCGGACAGCAGCACCTGGCACGGGTCGTCGGTGACCTCCAGCGGGCCGGCGGGCACCGACGCGGCCAGCACCTCCTTGAGGTCGCCGTCGATGAGCGTGGTGCGCCGGGGCTGGGCGTGCTCCTTGACCACGGCGGCCAGCTCGTCGGAGACGACCTTCTTGAGCACCTTCTCGTCGTCGAGGATCTGGCTCAGCGCGGCGATTTCCTCGTTGAGCCGCTGTTGCTCGGCCTCCAGCTCGATGCGGTCGTAGCGGGTGAGCCGGCGCAGCGGGGTGTCGAGGATGTAGGTGGCCTGGATGTCGGTGAGGCCGAACTCGCTGATCAGCCCCGCCTTGGCCGCGGCCGCGTTGTCGCTCTCGCGGATGAGCGCGATCACCCGGTCGATGTCGAGCAGCGCGATGAGCAGACCGTCGACGAGGTGCAGCCGGTCCTGGCGCTTCTTGCGGCGGAACTCGGTGCGCCGGGTGACGACCTCGTAGCGATGCTGGAGGAACACCTCAAGCAGCGCCTTGAGCCCCAGCGTCTGCGGCTGCCCGTCGACCAGGACCAGGTTGTTGACGCCGAAGGACTGCTCCAGCGGGGTGAGCCGGTAGAGGTCGGAGAGCAGGGCCTGCGGGTTGACGCCGACCTTGCACTCGATGACCAGGCGGGTGCCGTTCTCCCGGTCGGTGAGGTCCTTGACGTCGGCGATGCCCTGCAGCCGTTTGGTCTTGTTGACCTCGTCGGTGATCTTCTCGATGACCTTCTCGGCGCCGATGCCGTACGGCAGCTCGGTCACCGTGATCGCCTGCCGCCCCCGGCTGCCCTCCAGCAGGCCGATCTCCACCCGGCCGCGCATGCGCACCACGCCGCGGCCGGTCTCGTAGGCCCTGCGGACCTCGTCGAGGCCGAGCAGCAGCCCGCCGGTGGGCAGGTCGGGCCCGGGGACGAACTCCATGAGCTTGTCCAGCGTGGCCGTCGGGTGGTTGATCAGCCAGCGGGTCGCGGCGACGATCTCGGCGAGGTTGTGCGGGATCATGTTGGTGGCCATGCCGACCGCGATCCCGGACGAGCCGTTGACGAGCAGGTTGGGGAACGCGGCGGGCAGGACCGCCGGCTCCTCCAGCGAGCCGTCGTAGTTGGGCCGGAAGTCGACGGTGCCCTCGTCGAGCTCACCGACGAGCAGCATCGCCTCGCGGGACATCCGGGCCTCGGTGTAGCGCGAGGCCGCCGGCCCGTCGTCCGGCGAGCCGAAGTTGCCGTGCCCGTCGATGAGCGGGACGTTGAGCGAGAAGTCCTGCGCCATGCGGACCATGGCGTCGTAGATCGCGCTGTCGCCGTGCGGATGGTACTTACCCATGACGTCACCGACGACGCGCGAGGACTTCACGTGCCCGCGGTCGGGGCGGTGCCCCTGCTCGTTCATCGAGAAGAGGATCCGCCGGTGCACGGGCTTGAGCCCGTCCCGCGCGTCCGGCAGCGCCCGGGAGTGGATGACCGAGTACGCGTACTCCAGATACGAGTCCTCGACCTCGGTGGTGAGCGGGTTGTTCAGCACCCGTGCGCCCGCCTGATCGAACGCGGACAGGTCGGCCTTGACAGCCTTGGTGCTCTTGCGTGCCATGGTGAAGTGTTGGCCTTCCGGTCTTCTCAGGCGTCGATGGTCTCTTGGTCGACCCGCGCCGCGGAGTCGATCAGCCAGTTGCGTCGAGGCTCGACCCGCTCGCCCATGAGCAGCTCGAGGACCTCCTCGGCGGCCTCGACGTCGTCCAGCGTGATGCGCCGCACCGCCCGGGTCGCCGGGTTCATCGTGGTGTCCCACAGCTCGTCGGCGTCCATCTCGCCCAGACCCTTGAACCGCGGGATCGGGGTCACGACCTGCTTGCCGGCCTTCTCCAGCCGGGCCACGGTGCCGGTCATCTCCTGCTGCGTGTACGTGTAGATCGTCTCCGGGTTGCGCCCCTTCGTGACGATCTTGTGCAGCGGCGGGACGGCGGCGTAGAGCCGGCCGTCGGCGATCACCGGCCGCATGTACTTGGCGAACAGCGTGATCAGCAGCGTGCGGATGTGCGAGCCGTCGACGTCGGCGTCGGCCATGATCAGAATCCGGCCGTAGCGCATCGACTCGAGGTCGAACGTGCGCCCGGAGCCGGCCCCGAGTACCTGCACGATCGCCGAGCACTCGGCGTTGTCGAGGACCTGCTGGATGTTGGCCTTCTGCACGTTGAGGATCTTGCCGCGGATCGGCAGCAGCGCCTGATACTCCGAGGAGCGCGCCATCCGGGCGGTGCCCAGCGCGCTGTCGCCCTCGACGATGAACAGCTCGCTGCGGTGCACGCCGGTGGAGCGGCAGTCGACGAGCTTCGCCGGCATCGACGCGCCCTCCAGGGCCGTCTTGCGCCGGGCCGCGTCCTTCTGCTGCTTCTGCGTGAGCCGCACCCGGGCCGCGTCGACGATCTTCTGCAGCACGGTGCGCGCCTCGGACTTGGTCTTGCGCGCCTCGATCCAGGCCTTGATGTGCTGCTCGACGACCTGCTGCACGACCCGCGTCACCGGGGCGGTGGACAGCTCGTCCTTGGTCTGCGAGGTGAACTGCGGCTCCGGGATGCGCACGTGGATGACCGCGGTCATGCCCTCGAGCACGTCGTCGAGGGTCGGCAGGTCCTCCTTGGGCCGCAGCAGGCCGCGGGTGTTGCGGATCGCCTCGGCCAGCGCCCGCAGCGCGCCGCGCTCGAAGCCGCGGCGGTGGGTGCCGCCGTGCATGTTGCGGATGGTGTTGGTGAACGACTCGACGACCCGGTCGTAGCCGGTGCCCCAGCGCAACGCGATCTCGACCTCGGCGCGCCGCTCGACGTTGGCCTTCATCACGCCGTTCTCGTCGGCGGCGTTCTCCTTGTAGTGCCCCTCGCCGTTGATGAGCAGCGTGCCGCACACCGGCTTGTCGCCGCTGGGGGCCAGGAACTCCACCATGTCGGACAGGCCGTCGGGGTAGTGGTAGGTCTCGGTGGTGATCGAGCCCTGGGTGGCGTCCTTGAGCACGTAGGTCACGCCCGGCACCAGGAACGCGGTGTTGCGCAGCTTCGCCCGCACCGCCTCGGGGTCCAGCGCCGCCCCGGTCTCGAAATACCGCGGGTCGTGCCAGTAGCGGGTCGAGGTGCCCGTCGACGAGCCGCGCTTCATCCGGCCCTGCACGCTCAGCCCGCCGCGGCGGGTGAACTTCGCCGTGGCGCCCGCCCCGTCGAACTCGCCCGGCACGCCGTGCTGGAACGCCATGTGGTGGACCTTGCCGTCGCGGCGCACGGTCACGTCGAAGCGGGTGGACAGGGCGTTGACCGCGGAGGCGCCGACACCGTGCAGGCCGCCCGAGGTCTTGTACCCCGAACCGCCGAACTTCCCGCCCGCGTGCAGCCGGGTCAGCACCAGCTCGACGCCGGACATCCCGGACTTCGCGTGCACGTCGACCGGGATGCCGCGCCCGTCGTCGTCGACCTGGACCGAGCCGTCGGCGTGCAGCGTCACCTCGACCCGGGTGGCGTGCCCGGCGATGCCCTCGTCGGTCGAGTTGTCCACGATCTCGTTGAACAGGTGGGCGACGCCGCGGCTGTCGGTCGAACCGATATACATGCCCGGGCGCTTGCGGACAGCGTCCAGCCCTTCGAGGAGCGTGAGGTTGTCAGCCCCGTAGAGGGTCTCGGGTTGTGCGGTCAACTCGGCTCTTCTCCCATTGGTCCCGTTCCCTGTGCTGCCCGCGAGCGTAGCCGGAGGGTCTGACATTTTCGCGTCGCCCTCGCCCGGTTTCGGGCGGCAAGTCCCTGAACGCCGTGATCGCGCCCACAGTCCCGCCGGCGCGGGCGGGGTCCGCGCGCCACCTCGCCGAGGTCACCGTGGCATCGAACACGTGTACAACGACCTCGGATACTACTTCGCCCGCAGCCCGAACCGGCCGACCGCCACGCGGGGCGCGGCGGACCGGCATCGACTCCCGGTTCAGATGGTGAACGGCGTCCGGCCCGCGCTGAACTCCCGCAGCGCCGCCAGGATCTCGTCCTCGGAGCGGTCGGCGAAGGTCAGCGTGGCGGTGAATCCCGAGCCGTAGAGCAGCTTCAGCGCCGCCGAGTCCACGGCGGTGTACGCGCCGAGACCGCCCTCGACGCGGGGGTCGCGCGGCTTCACCACGACCATCTTGTGCAGCCCCCAGCGCCGGCGCCGGATGTGCTCGATGCCCTCCCACGGCAGCCAGATCGCCTGCCCGCGGGTCGGCCGGGTCCTGATCCACAACCCGGCCGGACCGGCGGCCAGCACCGGGCCGCCCGAGGAGACCAGGAAGGTCATCACGCCGATGGTGCCGGCGAACACGACCACCAGGCAGGCCATCAGCGCGACGAGCGCGACGAGGTCGCCGCTGGTGTGGTTCGGCCCGTCGGTGGTGAACACCAGCGCCGCCGGACAGCCCACGATTAGCAGGGAGGCCACGGCGATCGGAACCATGATCAGGGCGCGTTTGAGCGCGCTGGGCCGGGCGACGAACGGCAGGTTGTCGGGGATGCGCCCGGCGATCGGCGCCCGCGGCCCGGGCGGCAGGCCGTACCCGCCGGCGGGCACCGACCGCGGCGGCGGTGGTGCCGGCGGGACAGGGGGAGCGGGTGGCTGAGGCGGCCGGTTCCAGGCCGGCGGCCGCGGTCCCTGTGCGGGACCGGACGGAGGCGAGGCATCGCTCACGGCGACACCTTACGTCGCACCGTGACCCGCGTCACGGGCCGCCGGTGCGGTCGACCCAGGACTTGTACGGCCGGGAGTCGTCGTAGGCGCCTTCCGCGTAGTACTCGCCCACGTCGGCGCGGAACATGAACGCCGAGACGAAGAGCAGCAGCGCGACGGCGACCAGCCCGGCGACCCCGTGCGGGGCCGTGTACCAGGACGGGACCGCCTCCTTGTACTCCGCCAGCAGCGGCGCCGGCTCCCCGCCGGTCGGCGCCACCGCCCACTCGGGCCCGCCGACCAGGAAGCACAGCGTCGTCAGCGCGATGATCGGCGCGGCGATCCACACCGCGACCCGGACCTTGTTGGACCGGCGGCGCATGAACACGGCGATCGCCGCGAGCACCACGACGGACACCACCGCCACCGCGAGGCTGCTGAACAGGTCGGCGTGCACCTGCACGACCTGCGCCTCGGCGATCATCCGGAAGTGCTGGCGGTTGAGATGCAGCAGCGCCGCTTCGGACAGCGCCGCGTCGACCGCGAGCAGCACCGTCGCGGCCGTGAAGGACCAGTGGACCAACCGGACCTGCGTGGACACGCGCATCGTCTGTCCTCCCCCGAGTCGCGTACACCGTAGTACGACCGGCCGCCGGCCGCGTGCCCGTTTCGGCCCGCGCCGCCGGCGGGTCGAGCCGCGCGCGGCGGTGGGCGTCAGCCGGTTACAGCCAGCCGGACCTGCGGAACAGCCTGTGCAGGGTCACCATCGCGCTCGCCATGATCGCGGCCACCAGGCCGTAGCCGTACCGCCAGTGCAGCTCGGGCATGTGGTCGAAGTTCATGCCGTAGATCCCGGCGATCGCGGTCGGCACGGCGGCGATGGCGGCCCACGCGGCGATCTTGCGCATGTCGTTGTTCTGGTCCAGCCCCACCTGGGCCAGCCGGGCCTGCAGGATCGAGTCGAGCAGCTCGTTGTACGACCCGACGCGCTCCACCACCTGGCTGAGCCGGGCGTGCACGTCCTGGAAATACTGCCGCAGGCCCGGCGGCACGTCGGACGAGGGATCGGTCATGCGCCGCAGCGGCTGCTGCAGCGGCAGCACCGCCCGCTTGAACTCCAGCAGCTCGCGCTTGAGCTGGTAGATCTGCTGCACGTCGCAGCCGCCGTTGCGCAGGAACGCGGTCTCCTCGAGCTTCTCCACGTCCTGCTCCACGCCGTTGGCCACGTCGTGGTACACCTCGACCATCCGCTCGATCACCGCGTAGCCGACCGCCCACGGCCCCAGCCCGAGCAGGGCGGGGCGCTGCTGCAGCTGCTCGCGCACGTCGGCCAGGGCGCCGGCCCCGCCGTGGCGCACCGACACGACGAATTGCCGGCCGATGAGCAGCGTCACCGCGCCGGTGTCGACGACCTCGGAGGTCTCGGTCAGCTCGGCGTGCTCGACGTACCGCGCGGTGCGCAGGGTGAGCGCCGTTATGTCCCCGCGCTGCTCGATCGCCGGGCGCCGGTCCACCGCCAGGGTCTTGTCGACGGTCGCCTCGTCCAAGCCCACGAGCTCGGCGATCGCGGTGAACTGCGCCTGGGTCGGCTCGAACAGCCCGAGCCACACGAACCCGTTGCGCCGGCGGCGGGCCGCGGCGTAGGCGTCCGCGAACGACGGGCGGCCCGGCTGGCGGCTGCCGCGCACGTACAGGGCGCAGTCCATCACCGCCGCCTCGTCCTCGGGGCGCGGCAGCAGGTGCGGCAGGCGCTCCGGCGGCTGCATGCGCAGCAGCACGCGGCCGAGCAGCCGCCCGACCCGCCGGCCGACCTTCGCGCCGGCGCTCACCTCGGTGTCGCTCATGAGCCGTCACGGTACCGGCGCCGCGCACGTGCGGCCCGGGTCGGGTTGCCCGCGAAGAAAAAAATTTTGCCCGCGGAGGGGGCTGTCGAGCCGGTCGCTCGCGCGGCGGCGGTCTGTCCAGATACCGGAGGTTGTATCCGGACAGACCGGCAACCCCGCGGGCGGCGAACAGGCCCTCCCGGGCTGGAGCCCGTGACGAGCCGTGCGAAGCAGCGGCGCACCGATGCCCGGCGTTACGGTTACAGATTCGTCATTTACTTGAATCGAATTGCGCATCTATGCAGCTAGAGCCCGCCTGTGGTACGACTCCAATAGATCAACTTTGCGCTCCCCCCAATCGATCAAAGGAGTTCGATCGTGCGCAAATCTGGGTCGATCCCCAGGCGCTGGCCGGGACGGACATTTGTCGCGTTCACGGCCGCCGCACTGGTGGGCACGGTCGCGGTGACCTCCGCGCCCGCAGCCGCCGATCCCAAGCCCCACCCCGGAAACCCCCACGACGTCGACGTCCGGCCGTCCCGCGCCGTCGACAACCGTCACGGCGGCAAGGCGCCGACCGCGAAGCAGAAGGCGGCCGCCGACCGCGTCGGCGCCGCCAAGGTCCGATTCAACTCGCTCGGCGAGCCGGAATCCGTCGGCCCGGACAAGGCCCTGGCCACCGGCCTGACCGGTGACCCGGTCGCCGCGGCCCGCCAGTACCTGCTCGACAACGAGGATCTGTACGCGCTCGACGCCACGGCGGTGGACGCCATGGAGCCGCTGTTCGTCCAGGGCCTGGGCACCGGCACGGTCGTGACGCTGCAGCAGCGCTTCGGCGACCTGCCGGCCGGCCACGACGGGCTCGTGACGATCCTGCTCAACAACGGCAACGTCGTGCACGTGACGTCCTCGCTCACGCGCGACACCGCCGCGCCGGAGCCGTCGACGCTGTCGGCGGCCGACGCCTTCGCGGCGGCCCTGGCCGACGCCGGGCTCAACGCCGAACAGGTCGGCGCGCCCGACGTCGTCGAGGTGGCGGTGCCCACCCCACAGGACGGGGTGCGCTCCGCCTACCAGGTGAGCCTGGTCTCGAGCGACGCCGACAACCCCACGGCGTACATGACCTATGTGGACGGACGGACCGGGGACATCCTGGTCCGCGAGGACATGGTCGACTTCGACTCCGACAACCCGACCTGGGCGGTCTTCCCGACCGCCGCGTCGCAGGATGGCTCCGATTCGCGGGTGACCTGGTGCTTCACCCCGAAGGTGGGCTGCATCAAGACCGTGAGTGACGCCGCGTCGGGCAAGGCCTGGGACCTCAACCTGTCCACCGGCAAGCCGACGAACACCTCGTCGGGCAACTCGGCGAACAACCTGGTGCAGTGGGGCGGCGGCGTCGCGGCCTTCCCGGCGGCGACGCGGACGGACCGCAACTACACCTACCCGTTCACCGACCAGTGGCACCAGTCCAAGTGCAACCCCGACGTGTTCACCTCGGCCACGCGCAACGACGCGGACGCGGCTGTGTCGAACCTGTTCGGCATGCACAACCGGATGCACGACTTCAGCTACTACCTGGGCTTCACCGAGGCCGCCTGGAACATGCAGGTCGTCAACATCAAGCCGGGCGGGCTGGGCAACGACCCGGAGCAGGGCCGCGCGCAGTCCGGCGCACTGAGCGGCAGCCGGAACAACGCCAACCAGAGCACCGGCCGCGACGGCGCGACGTCGACCACCAACATGTACCTGTGGCAGCCGGTGGCCGGCTCGGCGTACCCGCCGTGTGTTGACGGTGACTACGACATGACCGTCATCGGGCACGAGTACACCCACGCGATCACCAACCGCATGATCGCCGGCCCGAACAACGGGATCACCGGCACGCAGGGTGGCTCGATGGGCGAGGCCTGGAGCGACCTGGTCGCCGCCGAGTTCCTGTACGAGAACGGCCTGCGCGCTCCGGGCGACACCGAGTTCGTCACCGGTGCCTACGTCACGGGCAACATGCACGAGGGCATCCGCGACTACGACGCCAGCAAGAGCCCGCTGAACTACTCGGACTTCGGCTTCGACCTGGTCGGCCCCGAGGTGCACGCGGACGGCGAGATCTGGGTCGCCACCAACCTGCGGGTTCGCAAGGAGTTCGTCAACCGCTACGGTCTCGGCACCCCCGAGCTGCAGCAGAAGTGCGCCGACGGCCTCGTCGACGCGGCGTCCTGCCCCGGCAACCGGCAATGGATCCAGCTGATGTTCGACTCGTTCCTGCTGCAGGCGGCGAGCGGGGCCACGATGACCGGCATGCGCGACAACATGCTGGCCGCCGACCTGGTCCGCTTCGGCGGCGCCAACCAGGACATCATCTGGAAGGGCTTCGCCGAGTCCGGCCTGGGCGAGGGTGCGACGGGCGCGCCGTCGAACACCCACCCGACGCCGAGCTTCCACTCGCCGTACGCCGAAAACGCGACCGTGACCCTCCGGCCGATGGCCGGTTCCTCGGGCGCGAACGTCACGCTGTACGTCGGCGACTACGAGGCGCGGGCGACCCCGGTGGCCGACACCGACCCGTCGACGCCGCTGCCGGACACGTTCGAGATCCTGCCCAACACCGAGTTCCACTTCGTGGTCAACGGCAAGGGCTACGGCAGCCAGAGGTTCACCGCTTCCTTCAAGCCTGGCAAGCAGGACCTGAAGCTCAAGCTGCCGGAGAACGTCGCATCGTCGGCACTGGGCGCCGTGGCGT
Source organism: Dactylosporangium sp. NPDC048998 (assembly GCF_043197855.1). NCBI lineage: Bacteria > Bacillati > Actinomycetota > Actinomycetes > Micromonosporales > Micromonosporaceae > Dactylosporangium > Dactylosporangium sp. NPDC048998. The sequence goes on along the minus strand of NZ_JBICTV010000010.1, from coordinate 174,958 downwards.
ACGGCGACGGCATCAACCTTGCCAAGATCAACGATGAGACCGAGGGGACCGACTGGGCCTCGCTCAACGGCGTGGCCGGCAAGCAGGTCACGATCGCCCTCGCCGGCGACAAGCCGGTCAACGTGCAGTCGGTCAACGTCAGCGCCCTGCTGCGCCCGGCGATCAACGGCGACGTCGACGCCGGTACCCAGAACCGGTTCAGCGCCCTGCGCTCGTTCGCCATCCTCACCTGCAACGCCAAGAAGGCCGACTGCAGCAAGGATTCCAGTTTCCAGGAGGTGTACCGCAGCCCGGCCGACGCGTTCCCCGGCGGAGCCTTCCGCCCGACGTCGCCGCAGCTGAACCTGCGCAGCTTCGACATCCACCCGACGCTGGCCACGCACGTGCGTATCCAGGTGCTGTCCAGCCAGTGCACCGGCAACCCGCTGTACGCCGGGGAGCAGGACAACGACCCGCGGGCGAACACGGACTGCGCGACTGCCAGCCAGTTCCGTGACCAGGTCCGTATCGCCGAGGTCCAGGTCTTCGGCTCCAGCGGCAACATCACGCCGGAACACTAACCACTACCGGCCCGGGGCCCTGCCGATCCTTCTTCGGCGGGGCCCCGGCTCGTTGCACACCTATCGGGCGGGGCGTCCGCCGGTGGCCGGCTGGTGGCTGTCGTCGAGCAGCGCGTACAGCAGCGTGCCCAGCACCACCAAGGTCCCGGCGAAGACGGCCCAGCCCAGCCCGATGCCGGCGATCACGACCACGACGCACTGGATGACCAGCGCCGCGAACGTCATGCGGCGGGCGTGGCGGCCCCGGGCGGCCGCGGCGGCGAGCCCGGCGGCCAGCACGACCAGCAGCACCGCGAGCGCGACCCCCATGATCTTGACCGCGGCCTGCGCCATCGACGGGTCGGTGCCGTTGAGCGACATCGAGTACGCGTCGATCACCCCGCCGAGGGCGACCAGCACGACGCCGATGACGAGGCCCTCGAGCAGGATCCCGACGGCGGCGATGAGCAATGCCAGCGTTCGCATCCGGCCAAGTTACTCTGTGGTAGATGAGGGTTCAAGGCCCTTCAATGGCTCAGCGCAGGTACGCGGGCGACTCCGCGTCCGGCACCAGCAGCGTGGCGGCGCCGCCGCCGTCGGCCGGCAGCGACCACACGTCGGCGTGGTCCCCGGCATGGTCATGGCCGCGGTGCAGCGCGTACATGACGGTGTGGTCGTCCAGCCACGCGATCTGGTCGTCGACCGAACGCGTCTCGGCCAGCACCGTGGGGTGCAGCGTGGCGAGGTCGAGCACGGCCGGCCGCCAGCCGTTGGCCCGGCGGCGGCGAAGAGGGCCGGGCCCGGCCCCCACAGCTGCCACGCCGCGCCGAAGAGGATCGAGGAGACCAGATATGCCAGGGACTGCCCGCTCTGCACCAGCGCGATGCCGGTCGTACGCAGCGCCTCAGGCAGCAGCGGCCCGGCGACGGCCATCAGCACGCCGTCGGTCGCCGCGTAGAACGCCCCGTAGAGCGCCACCGTGACCACGAGCGCCGGCGTCCCGCCCGGCCCGGCGGCGAGGACGAGATACACGGCGATGAGCGCCGCAAACCCGGCGAGGTAGACGCGGGCCCGCCCGAGGCGGTCGGCGAGGTTCCCGAGCGGCACGGCGAGGAGGAGATAGGCCAGGTTGGTGCCGACGGCGAGCAGCGGAAACCATCCTGCGGCGACGTCGTGCTGGCGCTGCAGCACGAGGAACACGAACCCGTCCCCGATCGTGGCCAGCCCCATGACGGCCGCGGCGACCACGACGAGCCGGAACTCGCGCCGTCGCAGCAGCGCGAACGCGGCCTTGAGCGACACGGGCGTCGCGGGCCGCCGTGCCGGCGCCTTCGCGGTCGCCGCTTCCCCGGCCGCGGCTTGCCCGGCCGCGGCTTGCCCGGCCGCGGCTTCCCCGGCCGTTGCTGCCGCGGCCTCGGCGGTTGTGGCCGCGGCGTGCGCGTTCGCGGCGTGCGCGTTCGCGGCGTGCGGGTCGGCGGTGGAGGGGGCAGGGGGCGGGGCGGGGAGGACGGGGGGCGAGGAAGCAGCGGCGGAACGGGCGGGCCCGGTCGGCCACGACGGGCCGCGGTGGTCGGGGACGAACGTGGCCAGGACGAACACGCCCAGGGCGGCGATGCAGAAGCTCGTGACGAAGACCGCGTCGAAGGACTGGGCCGACGCGCCCAGGACCGCGACCGCCGCGAGCGGGCCCGCGAACGCGCCGACGCTGTCCATCGCCCGGTGCACGCCGAACGCGCGGCCCAGGCGGTCCGGCGGGGTGGACAGCGTGATGAGCGCGTCGCGCGGGGCGGTGCGCAGGCCCTTGCCGGCGCGGTCGGCGACGATGACGGCGCTGAGCAGGGGGACGGACGAGCCGGCGGCCAGGAGGCCGAGCTTGGCCAGGGCGGAGATGCCGTAGCCGGCGGCGGCCACGGCCTTGCGGCGGCGGATGCGGTCGGCGACGTACCCGCCGACCAGGCGCAGCAGCGCCGTCGCGCCCGTGTACACGCCGTCGACGACGCCGTAGCCCAGCGGGCCGAGGTGCAGGCCCAGCATGAGGTACAGCGGCAGGACGGCGGTGACCATCTCGGCCGAGACGTCGGTGATCAGGCTGACCGTGCCGAGGGCGAGCACCGTCGCGGCGATGCGGGTCTTCGCCTGCGCCGGCAGGGCCGGCGTCGCCGGTTTGTGCACTGTGGACAGATACACGCGGGCCTCACACGGGTCGGCGGAGTGCAACGAGTGGGGTGGGCGCCCCGCAGGGAGGGCGCCCACTTGGTGTTCAGGACCAGACGTCCGTGATGGGGGACAGGCTGGCCGCGCCGTTGATGCCGGGCAGGCCGTACGCGCCCTCGATGGTGCGCAGCACGTTGTAGTGGTTGATCTGCTCGGAGTACGAGCCGGCCTTGACGTTCGCGCCGACGAAGACCGTGAAGATCTGGTTCAGCGCGGCGCTGTTGTCCTCGTCGAAGGTCACGATGAGCAGGCTGTTGTGCGTCTTGGCCCACTGGGCGTAGGCGTCGAGGTTGTTCTTCAGCCAGGTGTCGCCGGTGGCGACCGAGCAGTCGTGCATGTCGTTGCACATGTTCGGCGTGACGAACGCGACCGTCGGCAGGCTGGCGTAGTTCGACGACGACGGGAAGCTCGCGTACGTCAGGTTCGACGCCGCGGGCACGCTGCTGAAGTCGACCCAGCTGTTGTGCTTGCGCTGGTAGTTGCCGCTCGAGCAGCCCGTGTACCCGTTGGACGGCATCGACTCCGAGTAGCCCGTGAACGTCAGGCCGGCGCCGGCCAGCTGCGACTGCAGGTTGGCGCCGGTGAAGTTCTTCGGGCAGTTGTCGTTGGTCACGCCCTGGGTGGAGCCCGAGAACAGCGCGATGTAGTTCGGCTGGCTCGGGTGCGTGATCGCGTACGACTTGGTGAACTTCGCGCCCTGGGTGGCCAGGGAGTTGAAGTACGGGGCGCTGCTGGAGCCGCTGATCTGGGAGTAGGCGTGGTTCTCGAACATCACGAGAACGATGTGGTCGAAGCGCGGCACGCTGGTCGCGGCCTGCGCCTGCGACGCCGCGGCGGTCACGCCGGTGGCGACGAGGGCGGTGGTCGCGAGCGCGAGCACCACCCGGCGGATCGACATGAAGGCTCCCCCTTCGTGGGCAGGGATGACGCCACATCGTCGAGAGCCACGAATACACGATCATGAGTGTGGCCTGACCGGGATGCGTGCTAGCGGTGAATTATTCGGTGTACATCAATACGTAATGGTTCCGCGAGGGCCGCAGCCCAGGCGCCGCAACGGATTGCGCCCGCCGCTGTGGGCGTCTCAGACGGCGTGTGCCGTGTGCTGCAGCGGATCGGCGAGCAGTGCGGCGAATCCCAGTTCGGCGGCACCGACCAACGTGGTGTCGTCGGCGAGGCCGGACAGGAGCAGTCGGGGGCGGTTCCGGGTTGTCGGCATCGTGTGCTGCGCGATCCGGGCGGCCACCTGCGGCGCGGCTGCGGCGTACACCTCGCGCAGCGTTCCACCGAAGATCACCACGGCCGGGTCGATGATGTTGACAAGGTTGGCCACGCCGATGCCGAGCCAGCCGCCGATCTCGGACAGCGCGGCCGCTGCCGCCTCGTTGCCTGCGCGTGCGTCGCGGACAATCGCGCGTACCGTGTCGCGGCCGAACTGCTCGTCGGAGCGGCCCGCGGCGGCCAGCAGCGCCGATTGCCCGGTCTCGGCCTCCAGGCAGCCGCGTGCGCCGCATCGACAGTGCCGCCCGTCGTACGGGTTGACCAGCATGTGCCCGATCTTGCAGCCGTATCCGCCCTCGTCGCCCAGCAGTTCGCCGCCGACCAGAATGCCGCCGCTCACACCGATGTCGCCGTGCAGGTAGATGAGGTTCGGTGCGCCGGCGCCGGCGCCGCGCTGATACTCGGCCATGGCGCCAACGTGTGCGTCGTTGCCGACGGCGACGGGGTGTCCGATGTCGAGTGCCCGCTGCAGGTCGGTGCCGAACGCCTGATCGACCCAGCCCATCTCTGGCCTGTATCGGACTTTGCCGTCGCCCGGGCTGATCGTGCCGCTGTAGGAGACGCCCGTGCCGACGCACACCGAGTTCGCCGGGGCGGCGGCATGCAGATCCCGCCCGAATCCGGCGAGCACGCCGACCTCGTCGTCGAAGCCGGCTCCGGCCGGCGGACGGGTTGCCGTCCTGCGGTCCATGATCGGTCCGCCGAGGGCGACCCGCGCTGCGACCAGCCGGTCCGCGGACACGTCGAAGGCGAGCACGTACACCCGCTCGGACTCCGGGCGCACGACGAGCGACGGGCGGCCGACACCCGTGGTACCGATCGGATGCTCCTGCCGTACGAGACCGGCCGCGGCCAGTTCGGCCGTCAGCGTCAGGATCGTGCTGCGATCAACGCCCATCAGCCTGGCCAGTGCGGCGCGCGACAGCGGCCCGTGCAGGTGCACGTGTCGCAGCAGTGTGCCCAGGCTTGCGCGGCCGGCGCTGCCGCGCCTCCGCGGGTGGCTCATCGGATTCCTTCCGTGGAGACCCCCGCCTTCAGGCGGGGGAGGAAACGGACCCCCTGCGGAGCAGGACGGGCACGGCTGATTCGCCGCCAGGGCGGATTGGCGTCTGCCCGCGTGTCACCGCGAGGCTCGCAAATAGAACGGCCAAGATGTGTGGCATGTCCAGGACGGTGAAGCGGGCGTTCAAGTTCCGCTGCTACCCGACCGGCGCGCAAGCCGCTGGGTGCGGCACCGTCCATGACCGGGATGTGAACGCGGCACGCAACATTTTGGCCGCCGGGCTGGCGGTGTCTGCCTGTGGAGCTGGTGTAAGACCTCAACGGGAGTCCTCCCAGACGGGGCAGTCGGCGGTGAAGCAGGAAACCCCTGGGGTGACTCAGGGAATCCCCTCCCCTTTAGGGAGGGGAGGATGTCAAGCTGACGTCCAGGCTGCCGTTGCCGATGCCGAACACCAGCAGTGCCACGCCGAGCGTCCAGGCGTTCACGGCGACGGCGGGCAGGACGAGCGCCGCACTGCACAGCGCCGCGCTGAGCGGCACGACCCGGCGCGCGCCGAAGCGGTCGGCGAGGGGCCCGACCAGCTGCATTCCGCTGAAGGCGCCGGCGCCGAGGAGCAGTAGCAGCCAGCCGAGCACGGCGTGGCTGATGCCGGTGCGGTGTTCGACGGCGGGGATGTGGACGATCCAGATGCCCAGCACGAAGCCGTTGAGGGCGAAGTAGGTGAAGGTGGCCAGCCGGGCAGCCCGCAGGGAAAGCAACATGCTTTCGAACGTAACAAACATGTTTGGTGTTCGGAAGTTTGCTCTCCGAACGAGCATGGTGTTTAGTAGAGGGATGACGAGCGTGGACCGGCACCGGCACATCACCGATGCCGTTCGGAACAGCGGCCAGCTCAGCGTGGCGGAACTGGCGGAACTCACCGGTACCTCGGAGATGACGATCCGCCGGGATCTGGACATCCTGGCCGAGCAGGGCGTGCTGGAGCGCTACCGCGGCGGGGCCAGAAGCCTGCTGATGCGCGGCGAGGAGCCCCCGTTCGCGCTCCGCGCGCATGACGGCCAGCAGGCCAAGCAGCGTATCGCCGCGGCCGTGGCCGACATGCTCACCGACGGCGAGGCGGTGGTCATCGACAGCGGCACCACCTGCCTCGAAGTGGCCCGCGCCCTGATCGGCCGCCGCCTGACCGTCATGCCCCTGTCGCTGCACGCGACCAACGCGCTGGTCGGCGCGCCGCAGTTGCAGTTGCTGCTGCCCGGCGGGGAGCCGCGCCCCGGCGAACTGGCGCTCACCGGCCCGCTGGCGGAGGCGTCGCTCGCCGCGTTGCGCTTCGACACCGCGGTCATCGGTTGCTGCGGCCTGAACGCCGCGAACGGCCTGACCGCCTACGATCTGGCCGACGCGGCGATCAAGCGCGCGATGATGGCCTCGGCCCACCGCGTCATCGCGGTCGCCGATGCGTCGAAGTTGTCCCACACGGCCCTGGCCTTCGTCGCGCCCGCGTCCGCGGTGCACCTCGTCGTCACCGCAGAGGACGCCCCCGACAGCGAGACGGCCGCGCTGAGCGCCGCCGGTGTCGTCGTGCGGAAGGTGTGACCAGGTGGCGGACGTCGTGCTGTTCGACCTGTTCGGTGTCATCGCCCGCCAACAGTCACCATCGGGCAGGCAGTCGCTGGCGGCGACGGCGGGTGTCGCAGACCGTATGGTCGCGGCGTTCTGGGAGACGTACTGGCGGCTTCGCCCTCCCTACGATCGTGGCCAGGTGACCGGCTCGGAGTATTGGGGGCGCGTCGCAGCCGATCTCGGCGCCACGTTCGACAGCGACCGCATCGCCGGTCTCATCGCCGCCGACGTCGCGAGCTGGAGCGCCGTCGACCACGACATGGTTACGCTGGTCGAGCAGATGGCGGCGGCTGGGCGGCGGGTCGCGCTGCTGTCGAACATCCCGGAAGAACTGGCCCGGCATTACGAGCAACACCACCGATGGCTGCGGCACTTCGACGTGGTCGCCTTCTCCTGCCGAATCGGCCATACGAAACCCGAGCCGGACGCCTATCGATGGTGCGGTCAGGCACTCCGGGTCGCGCCAGGGCGCACCCTGTTCATCGACGACCGCGTCGAGAACATCCGTGCTGCCGAGGACATCGGCATGCGCACCCACCTGTTCGTCGACTGCGTGCAGGCCCGTCGGGCCATCGACGCCGAACTGGATACCGCGCCGCGGGGCTGACGACGAGGTCCGGCGGGCGCGTGGGTCAGCCGACGGAGGCGGCGGCGTGGCAGGCGCCGAAGCCGTCGGCGCGGGCGACGATCCGGCCCGAGCGGATGTGTACGGCGGTCTCCGTCGCGTCGCTCACGACCTCCACGCCGACGGCGGCCGCGAGCGCTCCCGAAGGATCGTGGACGACCCGCAGATCGGGCCAGGCGGCGGGCGGGAACGCGGGGCGCAGGCAGGTGAGCAGCTCGGCCAGGACCAGGCGGGCGAGGTCCGCGAGCTCGTCGGGAGCCCCCGTGACGAGCACGGCGGTGACGGGGACGCCCGGCGGCGCCGACCGGACCGCCTCCTCGATCGCCGATGCCCGGTGCAGGCCGAGGACCGCGACCACGCCGGAGTCGGCCTCGGGCAGGGGCGCGTCGCGGACCGTGTCGTGGGCGGGTGGCGGGGACCAAGGCTCGTCGATGAGGCGGGGCCTCGGCGCATGCGCCAGGTACGGCGGGTCCCAGACCTCCTCCAGGTCGAGGCCGGCAAGCCGCTCGCAGGCGCCGACCACCGCGAACTCGTCGACGAAGCCCGGTGCCGCGGCGGCCAGGCGGCCGGCGCCCTGCAGGTGGGTGAGCACGGTTCCGGCCACGCCGACCCGGCGGCCGGCGGCGGGGTGCAACTGTTCGAGCGCCAGGCCGAGCAGGACGGCGTCGAGGCGGAGCAGTTGCGCGTATGGCACCCGGGTGCGCTCGTCGGCCAGGATCTCGGGGACCAGATCGACCGACAGCCGGCCGGGGCTGCGCTCGCCGTCAGCCATCAGTGGGAGGCGGCCCAGCCAGGCGCGGGCGAACCGGCCCAGCGCCTCGCGGGCGGTCCGGCCCGGGGCGGACGGCGGCGGTGCCGGGGTGCTGGTGGCGTCCTCGGCGAGGACGGCGAAGTACAGGGCGCGCTTGCCCGGGAAGTTGGAGTAGACGCCGCCGCGGGTGAGGCCCGCGCGCTCGGCGATGGCGTCGATCTTCGCATCGCGGTAGCCGCGGGACGTGAACTCGTCGCGGGCGGCGGCGAGGACCCGGGCACGGGTGCGCTGCTGCGTTTCGGCGCGGCTGAGACGGTCCAATCGAGCTCCTCGGTGGGCGTTGCCGGCGGGTCCGATTCAGGATACCGTCACCATCCAGATGATGGGAACATCTGATCGCGACATTCAGGAGCCGCCGCATGGCCGACACCCGCGAGATCGCGCGATTGGTACTGCCCGGATTCGGCGGAATGTGGGCGACCGTCCTGGCCGCGCTGAGAACCCAGGCCCGCGGCGAAGCACAAGCCCGCGGCGAAACAAGCGGTGCACCGGCCCGGGACGAAGAGGGCGATGCATCCGATGCATCAGCCCGAGACGTTCCAGAGGCGGACGGCGCCGTCGGCGCCGGCCGAGACGAGGGTCGCTCCGTCGGGGGCGAAGGCCACGGCGTGCACGGCACCGTCGTGCCCGTCGAGGGTGTGCAGGTGCGCGCCGGTCGCCGGGTCCCACAGCCGGATCGTGGTGTCGAGGCCGGCGCTGGCCAGGAGCGTCCCGGACGGGCTGAACGCCACCGCGGTCGCCGGTTCCGTGTGGCCCTCCAGCGTCGCGTGCGGCGCGCCGGAGGCCGGGTCCCACAACCGCACCGTGGCGTCGGCGCCGGCGCTGGCCAGCAGGGCGCCGCCGAACGCGACGCCGAGCACCGCGCCCCGGTGGCCGTGCAGCACCGCCCCGCCGTGCCGGGGCAAGAAGGGCGCGGCGCTGCGGCGGAGCGCAGGGGCGCCGTGGTGCAGTGCGACGACGGCCCGGTCGTCGCCGGTGGCCAGGACGGCGCCGTCGGGGCTGAACGCGAGCGTGTGGATCGCGGCGCCGCCGGCCGGGCGGTGGGTGAACGGGCGGCCGCCGGCGAGGTCGAACAGGCGGATCGCGCCGTCGCGGCCGGCCGCGACGAGCAGGCGGCCGGTCGGGTGGAAGGTGATCGCGGCAGGACCGCCGGGGTCGGTGTCGAAGACGTGCCTGCGGCGGCCGTCGCCGGCGCGCCACACGCGCAGCGTCCGCCCGGGTCGGCGGGGGTTGCCGCAGGCAGAGGCGATGAGCGCGCCGTCGGGGCTGAAGGCGACCGAGCGGATCGCGCCGTCGTGGTCGCCGAGGGTGTACCGGACCTGCCCGGTCCCGAGGTCCCAGACCCGCACCCGGCGGTCGTCGCCGCCGGCGGCGAGCAGGCGGCCGTCGGGGCTGACCGCCACCGCGTGGACCGGGGGCGCGCCGCGGACGATCCCGCCGGGGGAGAAGGTGCGCAGCAGGGCCGGCTTGGCGCGGGGCCGGGCGGTCGGCGGAGGCGGGGCGGCGGGCGCGGCGGCCCGCACCTCCTGCACGCTGCCGCAGGCGACGACGACGTCCGGGTGCTCGACGGCGACGGGGGCGATGCGCAGCGCCCGGTGCAGCAGGTCGACGGCCAGCGGCGTCCGGCTGGCCCCGCCGACGAGGAACACCCCGGCCACGTCCTGCGGCGTCACCCACGCGTCGCGCAGCGCCGCGACCGTGCGCTCGACGGTGCGGTCCAGCAGCGGCTCGACGGCGCGCTCGAGCTCGTCGCGGGCGATGGGCAGCGCGCCGACGAGCGGCACGTAGAGCTCGGCGACCGGTGCGGCGGACAGCTCCTCGCGGGCGGCCCTGGCGCCGTGCCACAGCCGCAGCCGCGCCGCGGCCTCCTCGGGCGTGCGCGGCCGGTCGAGCCGGTCCCAGGCCGGGTCGCCGGCGGTGCGGGCCCGGGCCAGCCGCACGACGGCGGCGTCGAGGTCGAGACCGCCGACGTCCGTGAGCCCGTCGGCGGCGGCGATCGAGAAGCCGTCGGCGGCCCGGCGTACGACGCTGACGTCGAACGTGCCGGCGCCGAGGTCGCAGACGACGAGGCAGCTGCCGGCCGGGACGTGCCGGCCGAGGACGGCGGTGTAGTACCGCGCGGCGGCCACCGGCTCCGGCAGCAGCTCCGGGTCGCCGAGCCCGGCCAGGCGGGCCGCACCGGCGAGCAGCCGGCGTCGGTCGGGCCGCCAGGCCGCCGGGTGGGTGAGCACCGTGGGCGGCACGGCGCCGGCGGCGCGGACGGCCTCGGCGGCCACTCGGGCCAGGACCGCGGCGACGTGCTCGGCGGCGGGCGCCTCGCGCGCCGCGTCGGCCGGCAGGTCGGAGTCGAAGAGCTGCGGGCGGAGCGCATCATCCGGGCCGGCGAGCGCCGCGACTGTGGTGAGGGTGCCGAAGTCGATGCCGAGGCGTACCCCGAAGGTCACGGGCTCAATGTAGGAAGGCCGCAGGCCGCCGGGCATCGGCCGCACGGGCCGATCGGCCGATCAGCGGGTGAACGCTGCGTGAAGGGCGATGGCGAACAGGTAGGAACGCCGCGGCCCGGACGGGCCGAGCCGGACGGTCAGCGGTTGAGCGCTGCGTGCAGGACGGTGGCGAACGCGTCGACGTCGGCGTCGGTGGTGTCGAACGCGGTCATGAACCGCACCATCGTGCCCCCGGGCTCCCACACCCCGCCGTAGCCGTCCAGCGCGGCCAGGGCCGGGCGGGGCAGGCTCGCGAAGACGGCGTTGGTCCGCACCGGATGGAGCAGCTCCACACCGGGAAGGCCGGCGAGCACCCCGGCGAGCCGGGACGCCGTCGCGTTGGCGGTTTCGGCATTGGTACGCCAGAGCTCCCCCGACAGCAGCGCCACGAACTGGGCCGCCACGAAACGCGCCTTCGACAGCAGCTGCATCGCCTGCTTCTGCAGCATCCGCCGGGCCCCGGCCAGGGCGGGGTCGAGGAAAACCACGGCGTCGGCCGCGAGGGCCCCGTTCTTCGTACCGCCGAAGGACACCACGTCGGCGCCGGCGGCGGCCTCGGCCAGGCCGGTGCCCAGCGCCGCGGCCGCGTTGGCCAACCGGGCGCCGTCGACGTGCAGCAGCAGGCCGTGCTCGTGCGCGGCGTCGGCGACGGCCCGCAACTCGGCGGCGGTGTAGACGGTGCCGAGCTCGGTGGGCTGCGAGATCGACACGGCGCGCGGCCGCGGCGCGTGGGGCGGGTGCGCGCTCGCGGCGAACGCGGCCACCTGCGCCGGGGTGAGCCGCCCGTCAGCGGTGGGCACCACGGTGAGGCGGGCGCCGGTGAACCGCTCGGGCGCGTTGCACTCGTCGGTGTACACGTGCGCGGATTCGGCGCACAGCGCGGTGTCGTAGGAGCGCAGCACCGCCGCCAGGGCGATGACGTTGGCGGCGGTGCCGGTGACGGCGAACACCGTTTCGGCGTGCGCGCCGAAGTGGTCGCGGAACAGCTCTTCCGCGCGCGCCGTCACCGGGTCGGCGCCGTAGGAGCGGGCGTGCCCGTCGTTGGCGGCCACGACGGCCGCCAACACGTCCGGGTGGACCCCGGCGTTGTTGTCACTGACGAAGTACACCCGCCCAATCTATTGCCCGACGGCCGCCAGGATGCCGTCCCACAGCCGCGCGCGGGCGGCGAGGGCGTGGTTGACGGTGTCGGCGGCCTCGGTCCACTTCACCGGGTCGTCGCCGCACAGGTCGGCGAGCATCTGCATGGCCATCGGGGTGTGCTCCTCGCCGTCGACCTCGATGTGCCGGGCCAGGTAGTCCACGAACGTGTCCAGGCGCCCGGCGCCGCGCTCGTTGACCCTGACGACCTGCTCGAACATGTCGGGGATGAGGTCCTCGCGGCCGAAGGCGAACGCGGCGGCCTGGCAGTGCACCGGCGCCTCCCGGATGAACTGCCAGGTGGTGTTCGTGAACGCCGCCGACGGGCCGGGCGCGCCGGCGGCCACGAGGGCGTCGGGCACCGCGACGCCGTCGCGGAGGGCGGCGATGAACGCGTCGATCGCCGAGCGCTCGGCGCCGGACTCGGTCATGCCCTCGAGGTACAACTCGAAATGGCTGATGAACCCGCCGCGCAGCTCGTCGCTCTCCTCGACCAGGACGATGTCGTTGATGAGGCGGCGGCTGCCGGTCGGGCCGCTGGGCACCCACGGCACGTCGACGCAGGTGAGGCTGCGCTGCAGCGACTTGAGCAGCGACATGAAGTCCCACACGGCGAACACGTGGTGCTCCATGAACGTGACGATCGCCGCGTGGGTCCGCAGCGCGGCGTACAGCGGGTGGCCGACGACGCGGTCGCGGGCCGGCCGGATCTCCGCCTTGAGCTTCTCGATCCCGGGGTGCGTGTCGCCCCAGTCGTAGCGTGACATGTGCCTCTCCTCAGTGCGCGGACCACCACTGCTGGCCCGCCTCGGGCAGGGTGTGGATCGGGTCGTAGTAGGGAGAACGTGAGCTGGTCCAGAGGGAGACGCCGCGCTCCCGGTCGTACGAGACGGCCTGGTGAACCCACCGCTTGCCGGCGTATGGCACGTCGCACACCAGCCGCGGCGTGGCGTACCCGGGCAGGTAGCCCATCAGCCCGTCCTGCAGCGCGATCGCCGCGGACAGCGGGATCCGCCAGTGCTCGGCGTTCGGGATCATGTCGCAGAGGTAGAAGTAGTACGGCAGGATGCCGGCCTCGTCCTGCAGCGCGAAGCACAGGTCGAGCAGGTCCGCGACGCTGTCGTTGACCCCGGCGAGCAGCACGCCCTGGTTGCGCACGTCCCGCACTCCGGCGTCCAGCAGCGCGCGGGCCGCCTCGGCGACCAGCGGGGTGACCGACGCCGTGTGGTTGGCGTGGGTGTGCACGGCCAGGTTGACGCCGCGCCGGCGGGCCAGGGCCGCGACCCGGGCCACCCCGTCGACGACCGCGGGCTGCAGCCAGTGCTGGGGCAGGCCGACGAGCGCCTTCGTGGCCAGGCGCACGTCCCGGATCGAGTCGAGATCGAGCAGCCGCAGCAGAAACGACTCCAGCTGGTGCCACGGCACGTTGGCCACGTCGCCGCCGGAGACGACGACGTCGCGGACGGCCGGGGTGCGCTTGAGGTAGTCGAGCATCAGGTCGCGGCGGTGCGCGGGCTTCAGCGCGAGCCGGGCCTTGAGCACCTGCGGCGTCGAGTTGCCCACCAGGTCCATCCGGGTGCAGTGGCCGCAGTACTGCGGGCAGGTCGTGACCAGCTCCGCGAGCACCTTGGTGGGGTAGCGGTGCGTGAGCCCCTCCACCGCCCACATCTCGGCCTCGTGCAGCGAGTCGCGCTGCGCGAGCGGATGGCTGGGCCACCGCGGGTGCCGGTCGGAGGCCAGCGGCAGCATGTAGCGGCGGACCGGGTCGGCGCGCAGCGCCTCGGCGGTGGGCACCGACCCTGGCACCATCGTGTTGAGCATCTGCGGCGGCAGCAGCATCGACATCGTCGCGAAGCGCGACTGGTCGGCGGCGAGGTCGGCGTAGAAGTCCTCGTCGACGAGCGAGCCGAGCACCGCCCGCAGCTGCGCCGGGGTCTTCACGCAGTGCGCCCGCTGCCAGCCGGCGCTGCGCCACTCGCTCTCGGTGACGCCGCGCCAGCCGGGCAGCCGCCGCCAGTCCGGCTCGACCAGGGCCGTGCGGACGTAGCGGTACGCGGTCATCCGTGGGACAGCAGCGTCGCGTGCCGGGCCCGCAGCTCGCGCTTGAGGACCTTCCCGGTCGGGCCGAGCGGGAAGTCGGCCGCGACGCGGGCGACGCGCACCGCGGCCAGCGAGGCGAGGCCGGCCCCGGCGAGCTCCTTGTTCGCCTTCTCCAGGATCGCGTCCTCGCCCCAGCCCTCGGCGTCGGCCTGCAGCTGCACGACCGCGATCGGGCGCTGGCCGCCCTCGGGGGCGGGCACGCCGACGACCGAGCAGTCGCGCACCACATCGGCGCAGTCGGCCAGCAGCACCTCCTCGATCGGCAGGCTGTACACCGGGCCGCCGAGAGTGTCGATGACGTCGACGGTGCGGTCGAGGTGGTAGAAGTCGCCCTCGGCGTCGCGGTAGGCGACGTCGCCGGTGAGCCAGTAGCCGTTGAGCTCGAAGCTCGCCGTCAGCCGCGGGTTGTGCCAGTAGCCGGGGGTCCGCGACGGGGTCTTCACCGCCAGCAGCCCGACGGTGCCGTCCGGCAGCTCGTCGCCGTCCTCGTCGAGGATCGTGGCGTGCTCGACGACCTCGAGCGGCTTGCCGACGCAACGGTCGTTGCGCGGCGTCTCCGGGGTGGTGATCCCGCCGAAGAGGGCCATGCCCATCTCCGAGGAGCCGAGCCCGTCGACGAACTGCGAGCCCGGCAGGGCCGCCTCGGCCGCCGCGTCGCTGGGCAGCAGCCACGGCTTGATCAGCCCGGCGGGGCGCTCGCCGAGCTGCACCAGCCGCCGGATGTGGCCGTAGTGCGCGGAGTCGCCGGTGTTGAACCACGAGTGGACCCGCGCGGCGCCCTTCACGGGCAGCTCGCCGGTGGCCAGTTCGACGAACGTGCGCGGGAACGACGCGACCATCGTCGGGCGGAACGCCTCCATCACCGGCTCGACGGTGACCCGCCGGTGGTCGCCCATGACCACGACGGGCAGGCCCAGCAGGATCGCGGTGAGGAAGTAGCTCAGCCCGCCGGCGTGGGTGTGCGGCATCAGCGACATGAGCCGGTCGTAGGGCTCGGCCGGGAAGCGCACCATGCGCGGCTGCTTGCCGTTCCAGAACTGGCGGTGGGCGAGCATCGTGGACTTCGGGGTACCGGTCGTGCCGGAGGAGTGGATGAGCGCGACCACGTCGTCGGGCTTGTGCTGGAAGGGGTACACCTCGGGCAGTCCTGCCCCGGCCGCGTCGAACGCCTGCACCTCCGCCGCGAGCGCCAGGAACCGGGGCCGCCGCTGCGGGTCGGCGCGGTAGGCGGAGGCGAGCCGGGTGGTGTCGTCGGCCACGACGCCGACCACGCCGACGTGGTTGAGGTAGCGGACCATGACGTCCGGGCGCATCGCGTCGTTGACCATCGCCGGGATCGCGCCGAGTGCGGTCAGCGCCAGGAAGTGCAGCAGCGGCTCCAGGCCCTCGGCGACGACCACGGCGACGGGCTCGCCGGGGCGCACGCCGTTGGTGTGGTACCACTTCGCGTACCGGTCGCGCAGCGCGGCCAGGTCCAGCAGGCTGTGGCCGCGCAGGAACACGCCGCCGGTGTGGTCGGGGTGGTGGCTGAACACCATCGGCAGCGCCCGGTTGGGGTTGTGGTCGACGGCGTACTGCAGGAAGTTCCCGGCCCCGAGGCCGGGCTCGGTCATGAACCGCTCCCGGACGGCGAGCGGGGCGACCGGACTCTGCGCGTTGTCGCTCATGGCGATACCCTCGTTCAACGTTGGTGACGAATGATGACTTCGCTCGCCGCCCGATGGCCCGAGCGGATCGCGCCCTCCATGAGGCCGAAGAACTCGGTGCTGGTCTCCGTGCCGGCCCAGTGCACGCGGTGGTGCGGCTCCCGCAGCCGCGGCCCGGTCGCGAGCCAGTCGCCGGGGCCCATGAGCGCGGCGTAGCAGCCGCGGCTGTAGCGCTCGTGGACCCAGTCGGTGACGTGCACGGCGACCGGCTCGGGCAGCCCCGGGAACAGCCGCGCCGCCTGCCGGGTCGCGGCCGCCCGCTGCTCGGCGGCGCCGAGCGCGCCGAAGCGGTGCGCGTCGGCGCCGGTGACAAACCCGGTGAGCACGCCGGCCCCGCCGCCGGCCGGACTGTCGTCCACTGTGGACGTCAGCGGGCCGGCCGCGCTGACCGACCAGCCCGACAGGCCGTGCTCGCGCCACGCCGGCGACGGATAGACGAGGTGTACCTTCACGGCGCACCCGGGCACCGTGCCCCGCCCGGCCCGCGGCGCCGCCGGGGCGGGGCGGAAGTCGATGGCGTCGGCGAGCAGCGGCGGCACGGCGACCACGACGGCGTCGCAGCGGTACCGCCCGTCGACGGTCACGCCGTGCGTGTCCTGGTGCACGGCGGTCACGGGGTGCCCGAGCACGACCCGGTCGCCGAGCCGCGCGGCCAGGATCTGCGCCGCCTGGTGGGCGCCGCCGTCGACGCGGCTGTCCTGCGCGCCGCCCTCAAACGCGTTGAGGTATCGCAGCCCGCCGCCCGAGCGCAGGTAGAACGCCATGTGCAGCACGGAGACGTCCCCGGGCGCGGCGGCCATCATCTCGCCGAGGAACAGCGGGAAGAACGTCCGCGCGTCGGGGTGCGCCAGGTTGTCGCGCGCCCACTGGGCCGCGGTGGTCGCGTCGAGGTCCGCGGCCCCTTCGCTGAGCCACGGCGCGGCCGGGTCGACCCGCCGGGTCAGCGCCTCCAGCCGGTCGAACAGGTCACCGAGGGCGACGGCGGCCAGCGGCGGGAACCGCCCCGGCCGCTGCTCGACCGTGCCGTCCGTGCCGTCCAGGGCGAAGCGGCTGGCGCCCTCCATCGCGGTCGGCACGGTCTTCAGGCCGAGATCGGCGAGCAGGTCCAGCAGCGCGGTGTGCCGCTCGCCGAGGTAGGCGGCGCCGGCGTCGACCCACGTCCCGGGGGCGATCTCGAGGCCGTGGGTACGCCCGCCGACCCGCTCCCGCGCCTCCAGCACGGTGACGTCGGCGCCGGCCGCGGCCAGCCGGGTGGCGGCGGTCAGCCCGGCCAGCCCCGCGCCGACCACGACGACCCTCACGGTGCCACGCCCAGCGGCGCCCCGGCGTGCGCGGTCAGCAGCGCGGACAGCCCGGCCGGGGTCGGCGCGGCGCGGAAGTCCTCGAAGGTGAGCTCGGCGCCGCCGGCCCGGGCGACCGCGCTGAGCACCCGGGTGGCCAGCAGCGAGTCGCCGCCGGCGGCGAAGAAGTCGTCGTCCGGGGCGATGCCGGGCGTCTCCAGCACCTCGGCGTAGATCTCGATCAGCTTGTCGACGGTCAACGCAGGGCCTCCTCGGCGCGATGGGCTGATGCGGTGGCAAGGCGATCGACCTTGCCGCTCGCGGTGTAGGCGAGTTCGGGCACGACGGCGATGCGCGCGGGCACGAGATGCGCCGGCACCCGCTCGCGGAGGAAGGCTTCGAGGTCCGTGCCGGCGGCCAGGTCCGCGCTCAGCACGACGTAGGCCGTCAGGACGGTGTGGCCGCCGAGCGTGGACGGCACCACCGCCACGGCCCGCACCCCCGGGTGCTCGGCGATGCGCGCCTCGACCTCGCCGGGGTCGACCCGGATGCCGCGGATCTTCACCTGCCGGTCGAGCCGGCCCTCGTGCAGCAGCGCCCCGTCGGCGCGGCGCGTCACCCGGTCGCCGGTGCGGAACCAGCGCTCGCCGTCGAGCTCCACGAAGCGCCCGGCGGTCTCGTCCGGGCGGCCGAGGTAGCCGCGGGCGAGCGCGGGGCCGGCGATCCACAGCTCGCCGCCGGGCCCGATCCGCTCGCGCACGTGCGGCAGCGGGTGGCCGATCGGGGCGGCTTCCTCGCCGTCGAGGTCGATCGCGTGCGTGATGAGCGTGGTCTCGGTGCAGCCGTACGTGTTGAGCAGCCGCACCCGCCCGGTGCCCACGGCCTGCAGGGCCCGCCACTCGGCGAGCCGGGCCGGCGCGACCGCCTCGCCGCCGATGACGACGAGCCGCACGCACGGCGGCAGCCCGGTGCCGGCCGCGGCGAGGTGGCGCACCAGCTCGTGCCAGAACGCGGTCGGCAGGTCGAGCACGGTGACGCCGTCGCGCTCGACCGCGCGCAGGAACCGCGGGAACGAGCCGCTGTGCGCGTCGTCGGCGAGCACGACCGCCGCCCCGGTCAGCAGCGTCGGCAGGATCTCCTCGAAGCAGGTGTCCCAGTTGAGCGACGCGAACTGCAGCACCCGGTCGTCCGCTGTGAGCCCGAACAGCTCGCACAGCGCGGGGACCACGGTGCCGATCGCCGCCCGGGGCGTGCCGACGGGCTTCGGCGCCCCCGTGGAGCCGGAGGTGAACAGCACGTAGGCCAGATCGTCGTCGCGGCTCGCGCGGGCGGCCTCGATCATCGCGGCCCGCCGTGCGGCCGGGAACGCGGGGTCGATCGGGCAGTACGTGCCGCCGGCCGCCCACACGCCGAGCAGCCCCGCGATCGTGGCCGGGGCGTGCACGGCCTCGACGGCCACGGTGCCGGGGCGCTCGCCGAGGCGGCGCCGTACGGCGGCCAGGTCCTCGGCCAGCCGTCCGTAGCCGACGGTGATGCCGTTGTGCACGAGCGCCGGGCGCAGCGGATGCCGCGCCGCGTGGGCGGTCACGGCGTTCAGGAGCGCGTCGATGATGCCACCTCACCTGCTCGACGGGCCGTTCGGTCCGACGAGCGTGGCATCGATCACTACAGATCGGCTGCGGATCGGCTACACGGCGGTGCCCACGCGCATGCGGTGGCGCATCCACTCGTCCACGGCGTCGCGGTCGACGAGCTCGGCGCCGCATTCGCGGGCGTAGCGCAGCACCAGGTCGTGGAAGCGGTACCCACCGGGCCCGGACTCGGCGAGGAGGTTGACCGCCACGAGCTCGTCGAGCAGCTGCCGCACCCGGCGCACGGCCCGGTCGGTGGCGGCCATCGAGCGGTCCACGGCGATCGCGGCGCCGCGCTGCAGCCCGAGCCGGCCGAACAGGTGCGCGGCGGCGGGACTGAGCGCGGCGCGGGCGCTGTCGAGGGCCGGGGCGAGCGCGGCGGGGACACTGCGGCCCTCGAACGGCGGCTCGGCTCCGTCGGCGAGCTCGTCGACGAACCACTCGAGGGACTGCCCCGGGCGGGCGGCCAGCCGCAGCCCGGCGGTGCGCACGGCAAGGGGGTAGCCGCCGCACCAGCGAACGAGGCGCTCGGCGGCCGGGTCGTGGTGGCGCAGCTCCCGCCCCGAGGTGCGCTCGAGCAGCTCCCGGGTCGCCTCGGCGGTCAGCGGATCCATCGGCAGCACCTCGACCGCGTGGTGCGCGGCGAGCGCGGGCAGCCGCAGCCGGCTGGTGACGACGAGCTGCCCGGCCGCGGTCGGCGGCACGAGCGGCAGCAGCTGCTCGACCGAGCCGGCGTCGTCGGCGACGATGAGCACCCGGCGGCCGTTGAGGTGGGCACGGTACTGCGCGGTGCGCTCGTCGAGGCCGTCGGGCAGCTCGTCGCGCCCGGCGCCCAGCGCGGTCAGCACGGCGCCGAGCGCGCCGATCGGCGACAGCGCGCCGCCGTGCAGGTCGACGAAGATCTGCCCGTCGGGGAAGTCGCCGGCCGCGCCGTGCGCCCACTTCACCACCAGCGCGGTCTTGCCGAGCCCGCCGAGGCCGGACACCAGCACGACGCGCGGCTCGTCGGCGGGGCGGGTCACCGCGTCGGTGAGCGCCTTGAGCGACTCGTCCCGGCCGGTGAAGTGCCCGACACTGGCCGGCAGCGTGGCCGGCGGCCGTAACGCGCCGGGCGGTGCGGAGGGTAAGCCGGGCGGCCACGCCGTGTGTGACCGGGGTGGCTGGGCGGGCTCGACGTCGGGCGCGTGCGCGAGCCACACCGCAGCGGCCGAGGCCATCGAGCCGGCCGTCGCCGCGGGCGCCGACGCGGCGACGGCGTCGAGCCAGGCGTCCGGGGCCGGGGCGGTGCTCATCGATGCGCCCATCGAGCGGGCCTCACCACGCAGGATCGCCGCGTGCAGGGCGCGCAGCTCCGCGCACGGGTCGCTGCCCAGCTCCTCGGCCAGGCGGTGGCGCAGCGCCTCGTACACGTGCAGCGCGTCGGCCTGCCGCCCGGCGCGCAGCAGGGCCCGCATGAGCTGCCCGGCCAGGCGCTCGCGCAGCGGGTTGGCCGCCAGCAGCGCCGAGACCTCGCCGACCAGGTCCGCGACGCCGGCGAGGTCCGCGCGGGGGTCGGTGGCCAGCTCGGCCTCGAACAGCTCCTCGTACAGCCCGATGCGCAGCTCGGCCAGGCGTACCCGCTCGACCTCGGCGCCGGGCGCGGTGACGCCGTCGAGCGGGTCGCCGCGCCACAGGTCGAGGGCGGCGCGCAGCTCGCGGGCGGTGTCCGCGGCCGTGGTCGCCCGCCGGGCCCGGCGCACCAGCGCCTGCATGGCGTCGAGGTCGGTGGTGGCGCCGGAGGCCTCCAGCACGTACCCGGGCGGCCGGGTGGCCAGCGCCGCGCCGACCTTGCGCCGCAGCCCCGAGACGAGGCCCTGTACCCGCGAGCGCGGCGCCGCCGGGTGCCGGTCGCCCCACAGCAGCTCGATGATCCGCTCGGTGGACACCACCGCATTTCTGGACAACGCCAGAATGGCGAGCACATTACGTTCCAACGGCGACAGGGAAACGGTACGGCCGGATAAACGTGCCTCGGTCGGCCCCAGCAGCGATATCTCGAGCATCGATGAACCTCTTCCCTCGGGCTGACACACATCGTGTGCGTGTGATCGATTGCGACCGATCGGTTCGCGATCGGGCATCTATTCGTGCACGAGGACGACAGGCCGGGGCAAGCCCCATGGAGGATGGTCACTGTGCGTGCGCGGCCGAGGGGGCGAATCGGCCGGAACGTCGCGCCGATTCGCGCCATCCGCGAGTTCGGGCCTATGCCGGCATACGCCTCGATCGGCCGTAATCCGGCGAAGCGTGGGTTTGCCGTGGAACCCCCGCTATGGTGGCAGGCTGCCACGCTCGCCGCCAGTGCCGCGAAACCCGGCAGGCCAGGCATCGACAAGAATCCCTGGAATGGCATTCAACATCAGTAATGATCGATGGATATACAAAGCCGCGCCGCTCGAACGATTGTTCGAGCGGCGCGGGGGAAACGTTCTCAGGCGAGCCAGGAACGGGCCAGCTTCCGGATCACGGTACCGTCGGCGTCGGCGAGCTTGACGCCCACGAACTCCCGCGCCCAGTCGCTGGTGAGGACCCGCAGCGGCGGGTCGGGCTCGCTCAGCGCGGCCAGGACGATCCCGGCGACCTCGGACGCCGGCTGGGCGCCCGGCCAGGCGGTGCGGGCGACCCAGTCCAGATACGGGCGCAGCACCGGCTCGTAGGGGCCGGCCGAGGCCAGCAGCGACTCGCGGGTCACCCCGGTGTTGGCCGCGAACGCGGTCTGCAGCACCGGCCCGGGCTCGACGAGCACCACGGTGACGCCCAGGCCGGCCGCGACCGGCGCCAGGCTCTCCATGAACCCCTCGACCGCGAACTTCGCCGCCGAGTACGCCTCGTTGAACGGCTGCCCGACCAGGCCGCGGGTGCTGCCGAGGGTCACGACCCGCCCGCCCGAGGCCCGCAGGTGCGCCAGCGCGGCCTTCGTCATCGCGACCACGCCGAAGAAGTTGACCTCGATGTTGGCCCGGAACGCGGCCAGGTCGGCCATCTCGATCGTGGGTACGGTGTTGCCCACGCCGGCGTTGTTCACCAGGGCGTCGAGCCGGCCGTGGTCGGCGGCGACCCCCTCGACGCAGGCCGCGACCGAGTCCGGGTCGGTGACGTCGAGTTCGCGCACGTCGATGCCGGGCAGGTCGTACGGCTTGCGCATCCCGGCCGCCACCGTCCAGCCGGCCGCGGCCGCGGCGGTCGCGACCTCCCGGCCGATGCCCGTCGACGCGCCGGTCACCAGCAGAACCTTCGTCATGTGGTGCTCACCTCGCTCAGCTGCGGGGCCGGCGCCGTCTCCCGCTCGCGGCGCAGCAGGGCGTGCAGCGGGGCGAGCGGGATCGCCGCGAACAACGTGCCGATGAGCGTCCCGCCGACCATCGTCAGCTTCGAGGCGCCGAGGATGCCCAGCCGCCCGGCGAGCGCATCGACGATGATGCCCCCGGCGAGGACGCTGAACGGGATCACGCCCCAGGTGATGGTGCGGAACGCGGCGTGCGACACGGCCTGGTCCCGCGAGGGCACCCGCGCCTGGCGGACGGCGGCGGTGCTGACGTTGTACCAGACCATGAAGATGCCGTAGAGCGTCAGTGTCGCGCCGAGCACCAGCGCCGCCGGCAGCGCCGGGGCGAACAGGATGCCCAGGCCGACCAGCGAGTGCAGGAAGATCGACCAGGGGATCAGCCGGGCCGGGCCGAGCAGCCGGCTGACCCGCTGCGCGACCAGCGAGCCGGCCACGGCGCCGGCGGCGGCGACCGACATGACGGTACCGAGCGCCCCGACCGACATCCCCAGGCCGCGGTACGCCAGGATCGGCAGCACCGTCACGAAGATCGGCCCGCCGATGTTGGCCAGCAGCGTGCCCTGCAGCGTCCGGCGCAGCACCGGGTCGGTCCAGTTGAGCCGCACCCCGTGCGCCAGGCGCCGCCACATCGACTCCTGCCGGCCGCCGCCCCCGCCGTACGGCTTCATGGCCCGGATCTGGACGGCGGAGAACAGGAACGTGGCCGCGTCCACCAGCAGCGCGCCGGCGCCGAGCAGCACGTAGATGCCGGAGGCGACGGCGGGCCCGACCACGTCGGAGGTGGTGCGGCTGGCCTCCAGGTGGGAGTACGCCTTGACCCGGCCGTCCGGCCCGACGATCGAGGCGATGGTGGCGGTGTAGCCGACGTTGAAGAACACCGCCGTGGCGTTGACGACGGCGACGACGGCGAAGACCAGCGGTACCGACAGGAAGTCCCCGAAGTAGGCGGCCGGGACCAGCGCGATGACCGCGGCCCGGACCAGGTCGCAGCCGATCAGCGTGCGGCGCAGGTCCCACCGGTCCACCAGCGCCCCCGCCACCAGGCTCAGCAGCGGGATCGCCAGGTACTGCGCCATGGCCACCAGCCCGACCTGCAACGGCGAGGCGTGCAGGACCAGGATCATCAGCGTCGGTACCACGAAGATGCTGATCTTGTCGCCGATGTTGCTCACCGTCTGCCCGGCCCACAGCAGGTTGAACTCCCGCCCCAGGCGCACCGGCGCCTCGGCGGCCGTCACGGCGTGCCCGCGAACCGGCGCGCGTGACCGCGGCGGTAGGCGTCGAACCGGGCCGCGATGAGCTCGCGCTGTGTGCGCACCGCCTCCGGCGAACGGGCGTCCGGGCACTGGATCGTGCCGTCCAGCTCGATCTCCGACAGCCAGAATCGGGTGCCGTCGTGCAGGAAGTCGGCGCACAGGTACGGCACCGGCAGCTTGTCCCGGAAGTAGGCGATCGCGGGCCGCAGCTCGTCGGGCAGGTCCGTGTACGCCAGCGAGCCGCCGGTGCTGAACTGCGTGTAGAGCGCCCCGTCGCCGGGCCGGCGCACCAGCACCCCCAGCGGCTCGCCGTCGACGAGGTACACCCGGTAGTCCACGGTCGAGCGGCCCAGGTACGGCTGGAACACCAGCGCGGTGTCCCCGCCCTGGGCGAGGCTGAGCAGCCCGCACACGTCGTGCGGGTCGCGGGCCAGGTTGATGCCGCGCGAGGCGCACCAGCCCGACGGCTTGGCCAGCGCCGGATACGGCAGCGCGGCGATGGACGCCTCGTAGTCGTCGTAGACCAGGTCGCGCCCCGAGCCGATGCGCACCGTCGGGATCGGCGGCACCGGGCAGTCGCGCAGGAACAGCACCGAGGCGAGCTTGTCGTTGCACAGCGTGGCCAGCGACGTCGGGTGCGGCAGGTAGAAGCCCGCCTGCTCGAGCACCGCGTAGAGCGCCAGCTGGTTGAACACGTCCGCGGCCTGGTACGGCAGCGAGTACAGCGAGGTGATGAACAGCGTGTCCTCCGGCGACACCGGCGCGCCGTCGATGCGCACCCGCGGGCGCGCCGGGTCCAGGGCGTCCACGGCGACCGACTCCGGGGTCACCCGCTCCCAGGACAGGTCCAGCTCCTTGGCGACCTCGGCATAGGTCTGCCAGAACGCCGCGTTCCAGGTCGCCGAGGTCCGGCTGGACTCCCGGTCCGGAAACAGCCAGCACATTCGTCGCAGCATGCCCAACCCCCTGCTCGTCGATGGGTGCAGGGCAGTGTCCCGGGCGCCGCCACGGATCCGCCGCACGATCGCGGTACGCCCCCCGCCACCGGATCCGTGGCCGATCCGCAGCCGGCTGCGGCAGCCTCCGCAGGCGGAGGTGAGCCGGCGTGACGAGCAGCATCGACCGGGTCGTGCAGGCCCACGGCATCGAGGTCGAGCTGGTGACCCCGGGCCGGGCGACGGCCCGGATGAAGGTCACCGCCGACATGGCCAACCTGCACGGCATCGCCCACGGCGGGTACGTGTTCCTGCTCGCCGACACCGCGTTCGCCTACGCGTGCAACCAGGGCCGGATCGCACTCGCCCAGGCGGCGCAGATCGTCTTCCTGCGGCCTGTGCCGATCGGGGCCGAGCTGACCGCCGTCGCGGCCGAGCGGGCCGCCGCCGGCGCGTGCGGGATCTACGACGTGACCGTGCGGACCGCCGGCGGCGAGGTGGTCGCCGAGTTCCGCGGGCAGAGCGCGGCCCTGCCAAGACAGCGAGGAGAGCGATGAGCGAGACGCTGCAACGCATCTGCTGGGTGTTCCCGGACCGCGAGTCGGCGCGGCAGGGGGCGCTGTGGCGGCGGGTGTTCTGGGACGCCTACCAGAAGGTCGCCGCGGAGCTGGGCATGTCCTTCACCATCCACGCGCCCGACGCGATCGCCGTCGACGGGCTGCGGGCCGGCCGGCCCCGCGTCTACGTCGACGCCGAGGAGGTGTCGCCCGACGACACGGCGTTCATCACGGCGCTGTACTCCCTGCCGTACCACACCATGGACGTGTTCAACCAGTACGCGGTCTACGCCGTGCTCGAGCACGCCGGCTTCTACCTGCCGATCCCGCCGTGGCTGTCGGCGATCGTCAACGACAAGCTCGCCACCAACCTGTTCCTTTCCGGCTCGCCGATCCCGCCGATCCCGACCGTGCGCATCGGCTGCGGGCGCGACGTCCAGCACCGCCTGTACGAGCCGGCGCTCGACGGGCTGACGTTCCCGGCGATCGTGAAGCCGGCCGGCTGGGCGTCGGGCTGGGGCGTGTGCCTGGCCCGCTCGGTCGAGGACCTGCGCGGCCTGCTCAGCCTCGCGCAGGGTGGCGACACCACGCTGGTCTGCCAGCCGTACCTCGGCGCCGGCACGAGCGACTACCGCCTGCACGTCGTCGACGGGCGGGTCGAGGCGGTGCTGGTGCGCAGCCCCACCGGCGACGCGCCGTGCTCCAGCCGCAGCCGTGGCGGCAGCATGCGGTTCGCGCCGCTGCCCGGCGAGCTCGCCGCGACCGTCGACTACTTCACCGAACGGATCCCCACGCCGTACTTCTGCGTCGACTTCCTGCACGACGGCACCCGGTTCTGGCTGTCGGAGATCGAGACCGACGGCGCCATCGGCATCAACCCGGACGGCGACGCGACCGTCCAGCACGACCTCATCGCCGCCCGGTTCGGCGCGTACCGCCGGGCACACGCAGCCTGGAGGGAAGCCCGCAATGCCTGAGTTCTCGCATGACGGCCTCGACACCGCCGGGGTCGCCCGGGTGCGCCACCTGCTCACCCAGCTGCGCTCGGTGCCGGCCCTCGCGCCCCGCTACGCCGGGATCGCCGAACCCTCCACACTGGACGATCTGGCCGCGCTGCCCACCATGCTCAAGGACGACCTGCAGGCGGCGCTGTCGCACCTGCAGCCGCGGGCCGCCGGCGCGACCACGTGGGTGTTCCAGAGCGGCGGCAGCACCGGCGCGCCCCAGGTCGGCTACGCGCCCACCGGGCTCTACATGCGCGAGGTGTACGAGCAGTGGCGGCCGATCGGCCCGCAGGACGTGTTCGTCAACGGGTGGAGCGCCGGCAAGATGTGGGGCGCGCACTTCCTCGTCAACGCCTACACCGACCACGTGCACTGCACCGCGATGAACCTCGGCGCGATGACCCGCGACGAGTACGACCCGTGGCTGGCGTTCTTCGCCGCGCGGAAGGTCACCGCGTTCGGCGGCACCCCGAGCGTGCTGCGGCTCATCTTCGGCCACGCCCGCGACGCCGGCGTCAAGCTGCCCGACCTGCGCGCCGTGCTGTTCCTCGGCGAGGCCTGGAGCGACCAGCTCGACGAGGACCTCGCCGCGGTCGCGCCCAACGCCCGGCGCTGGGGCATGTTCGGCAGCACCGAGACGTGGGTCGTGGCCACGAACACCCCCGACTGCCCGGCCGACACCTGGCACCCCCTGCCCTCGCAGCTGGTCTGTGCCGCTGACGACGAGATGCTCGACTTCACCACGCTCGACCCGCACGGGCTCAACCCCGTGCTGCGGTACCGCACCGGCGACGCCGGCCGGTTCGTCACCTGCCCGTGCGGCCGCCCCGGCCGGGCGTTCCAGGTGCTCGGCCGCCGCGACGGCCTCATCAAGTTTCGCGGCCACCTCGTCAACGTCGACGACCTGGTCCGCGACGTCGGCACCCTGCCCGGAGTGGCGCGCGCCCAGCTGGTGGTGAAGGAGTTCGACGACCGCGGCAGCGTCCTGGAGGTCCTGGTGCTCCCAACGGGCGCCGCGGACACCGGGCTCGCCGACGCCGTGCACCGCCACCTGCTGGGCTCGGCGTTCGGGCCGTCGATCGTGTTCCAGCGCAACGCCGACGCGCTCGAGGTCAGCGTCGTGCCGGCGCTCATCGGCAACGAGCGCACCGGCAAGGTCCCCAACCTCGTGGTCCGCCGCCCGCGATGACCACGACCATCGCCCGGGCCTCCCTCGGCCGGCAGTTCAACCTGTTGTGGGCCGGGCAGACGGTGAGCAACGCCGGCGACCGCGTCACGCTGTTCGTGGTGCCGGCGCTGCTCATCTTCGCCATGCACGCCTCGCCGCTGCAGGTCGGGCTGGTCTCCACCGCGCAGTACCTCGCGATCCCGGTGCTGTCGCTGGTCGCCGGCGTGCTCGTCGACCGGTGGGACCTGCGCCGGCTGCTCATCGCCTGCGACGTGCTGCGCTGCGCCGCCGTCGCGGTCATCCCGGTCGCCTACTGGCGCGGCGTGCTGTCCGTGCCGATGCTGTTCTGCTGCGTCGTGGTCATCAGCGCCGCCACGGTCTTCTTCAACATCGGGTACGTGCCGGCGCTCACCCATATCGTCGAGCGGGACCGGCTGGTGGCCGGTAACTCCCGCCTGGAGACGAGCCGGATGACCGCCGAGGTCAGCGGCCCGGCCCTGGGCAGCGGCCTCTACCAGCTGCTCGGGGCCGCCGGGCTGCTCGTCGACGCGGCCAGCTACCTGTTCTCCGCGGCCTGCATCCGGGCCATGCGCCCGCTCGGCGCGCTCGGTGGCCCGACCGGCTCGCTGCGCGAGCGGCTGCTGGTCGGCGTCCGCGCGAACTGGCGCGACCCGGTGCTGCGCCGCTGCACGGCGGGCACCCTGCTGGCCAACATCGGCGGCCCGGTCTTCGTCACGCAGCTGCCCGTCCTGGCGTACAACGGCTGGGGGTTGAGCGTCGGCGTCTTCGGCACCGTCATGACCGTCGGCGCGGCCGGCGCGGTCGCCGGCGCCCTGGTCGCCCCCGCGGTCAGCCGGCGGCTCGGCCCGGCCCGGATGATGTCCTGGGCGATGCCCGCACACTCGGCCTGCGGCCTGGGCATCCTGGCGATGGGCCTGGGCGCGCCGGCGGTCGTGCTCGCCGCCACGCTGGCCGCGTACATGTTCTTCTTCGCCTGGTACAACATCTGCAGCCAGTCGGTGCGCCAGGCCCGGATGCCGGTCGCCGACCAGGCCGTCATCTACGCCGCGTACCGCACCGTCACGTGGGGCGTCATCCCGCTGAGCGCCCTCACCGGCGGGCTCGTCGTCACGGCGCTGTCGCACGCGATGGACATCCGCACCGCGGTGACCGCCACCATGC
Organism: Dactylosporangium sp. NPDC048998; assembly: GCF_043197855.1. Lineage (NCBI taxonomy): Bacteria > Bacillati > Actinomycetota > Actinomycetes > Micromonosporales > Micromonosporaceae > Dactylosporangium > Dactylosporangium sp. NPDC048998. The sequence continues at coordinate 147,098 of NZ_JBICTV010000010.1, read as the reverse complement.
TCGGCGGTACCGTCATCGGCCTGTCCGCGTACCTGCCGCTGGCCCCGGTGCAGCCGATGCTGGAGCGCGAGTATGTCCCGTACACCGCAGCCTGACCCCGTCGTCCTGGTCACCGGCGCCTCGACCGGCATCGGCCGGGCCACCGCGCTGGCCGCCGCGGCGGCCGGGTTCACCGTCGTCGCCGGCATGCGCAAGCCCACCGATCTCGACGGCGTCGACGTGCGCGAGCTCGACGTCACCGACCCGGACTCGGTCGCCGCCTGCGTCGGGGCGGTGCTCGCCGCACACGGCCGCCTCGACGCCGTCGTCAACAACGCGGGCATCGCCAACAACGCCTTCACCCTGGAGCGGGCGTCCCTGGACGCGATCCGTGCCAACCTGGAGGTGAACCTCTTCGGCGTCCTGGCCGTCACGCGGGCCGCGCTGCCACACCTGCGGGCCACGCGGGGCCGGGTCGTGACCGTCGGCAGCGTCCGCGGCGTGATCGGCCAGCCGTTCAACGAGGCCTACTCGGCGGCGAAGTTCGCCGTCGAGGGCTACCTGGAGGCGCTCGCCCCGACCGCGGCCGCCGTCGGCGTCACGATCTGCATCGTCGAGCCCGCCGCGGTCCTGGACACCGCGTTCGTGGCGTCCTCGCCGCTGGACCCGGCCGCCCTGCTGGCCTCGGCCGGCCCCTACGCGGACGCGTTTCGCGCCTACCGCCGCTTCGTCGCCTCGGGCGCGGTGGAAGGCGCGCAGACCGCGGCCGAGGTCGCCGCCGTGATCGTGGCCGCGCTGACCGCCGAGGCGCCGCCGTTTCGCATCCCGACGAGCGCGCACGCGGCCCGGTACCTCGCCCGCAAGCTCGCCGACGTCGACGGTACCGAAACGCAGGCCATGACCCGGGCGTGGCTGGCCTGACCGTTCGGGACCCGGTCCGCTGATCGAACTTTGGACCGCGACGGTCCGGGGCGCGGTGGATACGCTGCCGCACGTGAGCGAACGCGTACGTGACGGGTATCTGCTGACCACCGACCCGGCCCGGGTTGACAAGGCCGTCGTGCACCGGTGGCTGTCCGAGGACTCGTACTGGGCGGCCGGGCGCGATTATGAGGTCGTGGCGAGGTCGATCGAGGGCTCGGTGCCGTACACGATCCTCGCCGGCCCCGACCAGGTCGCCTTCGCCCGCGCGGTCACCGACGGCGCCACCTTCGTGTGGATCTGCGACGTGTACGTCGACCGCGCGCACCGGGGCCGCGGCCTCGGCGGCTGGCTCGTCGACGCCATGGTCGAGGACTTCACCGCCGCCGGCGTCCTGCGCCTGCTGCTGGCCACCCGCGACGCCCACGAGGTGTACCGCCGCAGCGGCTTCGAGCCCCTCGCCGGCCGCAACGCTTCATGGAGATCGACCGCCGGCCCACCCGCGCCGCGATCCTCGCCCACCTCGCCGACGGCGCCTAGCCGGCGGTCAGATTGAGCGCATGCACCAGACCGCCTTGCCGTCGGCGGTTGGGCGGGTGCCCCAGCGGTCGCACAGGGATGAGACCAGCTGCAGGCCGCGGCCGTGTTCGTCGTCCGGGGTGGGGCGTTGTTTCCGTGGCAGGTACGGGGCCGTGTCGTGCAGTTCGAGTACCACGTGCGTCGTGGTGCGGCGCAGCCGGAGCTGGATCGGTGGGCGGCCGTGCAGCACGGCGTTCGCGGTCAGCTCGCTGACCACGAGGACCAGGTCGTCGACCACCCGCGGCGGGGCGTGCCAGCGCCGCAGGGTGGTGTCGACCACGCGGCGGGCGTCGCGCACCGCGCGCTCCTGGGCCGGGATGCGGTGGATGACCGACTGCTCGTCGCCGGGCTCGCCGACGACCCGGGTCAGCAGCAGCGTGATGTCGTCGTCGGGTCCGTCGGGCAGCAGGAGCGCGACCAAGCGGTCCGGGACCTCGGCGAGGGGGCCCGCGATGTCGCCGACCAGGCTCGCGAGGGTGAGGATGCCGCTGTCGAGGTCGCGGTCGCGGTGCTCGACCAGGCCGTCGGTGTACAGCGTGAGCAGCGCCCCGACGGGCAGCTCGACGCGCTCCTCGGCGAGGGTCAGCGGGCCCGTGCCCAGCGGCGGGCCGGACGAGGTGAGCTGGCGCGGCTCGGCGCCCGGCAGCAGGAGCAGGGGCGGCAGGTGGCCGGCGTTGGCGTACGTGAGGCTGCGCTCCCCGGGGTCGTACACCGCGTAGACGCAGGTGACGATCTGGTCCTCCCGCAGGTCCCGCACGACGCCGTCGAGGTACTCGAGCACGTCGGCCGGGGGCAGGTCGAGCCGGGCGTAGGCGCGCACCGCGGCGCGCAGCTGGCCCATGACCGCGGCGGCGGGCACGCCCCGGCCCATGACGTCGCCCATGACGAGCGCGGTGCGGTCGGCGCCGAGCTCGATGACGTCGTACCAGTCGCCGCCGACCTGGGTGCCGGCCACGCCGGGGCGGTAGTACGCGGCGACCTCGAGGTGCTCCGGGGCGAGGGTCACCGGGGGCAGCAGGCTGCGCTGCAGCTGGTCGGCGATGCGGTGCTCGCGGGCGGCGGCCTCCTGCGCGGCGGCCGCGGATGCCAGCGCCTGCTCGGCGCGGCGCTGCTCGGTGATGTCCTGGTTGGAGCCGCGCAGCCGGACCGGGCGGCCGGCCGCGTCGCGCTCCAGCTCGCCGATGGTACGGAAGACCCGCAGCTCGCCGTCGGCCATGAGGACCCGCGACTCGTAGTCCAGCGGCGCGCCCTCGACGGCGGCGTCGATGGCCGCGTCGACACGGACGCGGTCGTCGGGATGGACCCGGCTGTTGATGACCTGGCGGCCGTGCTCGTCGAGCAGCTGCTCGGCGGTCACCCCGAACTGGCGCAGGAACTCCTCGGAGCCGCGGATGTCGCCGGTGGCCAGGTCCAGCTCCCACGAGCCGACCGAGGCCAGCCGCTGCGCCTGGTCGAGCAGCTCCCGGTTGCGCTGCAGCTCGTCGCGGGTGCGGCGAATGCGGTCGAACTCCAGGTTGGCCCGCACCCGGGCGCGCAGCTCGCGCGGGCTGAACGGCTTGACGAGGTAGTCGTCGGCGCCGGCGTCGAGGCCCTCGACGGTCGCCTCGTCGCCGGCCCGGGCCGAGAGCATGACGACCGGCAGGTGCCCGGCGACCTCGTCCTCGCGCAGCGCGGCGACGAGCCCGAACCCGTCGAGGTTGGGCATCATCACGTCGGTGAGCACCAGGTCGGGCGGGTCGGCGCGCAGCATCCGCAGCGCCTGCACGCCGTCGGCGGCCTCCGTCACGCGGTAGTCGGTGCCGAGGATGCGCCGGATGTACTCGCGCATGTCGTCGTTGTCGTCGACGACCAGCACTCGCGGCGCGCCCGGGCCGAGCCCCGCGGGCGGCGCGGCGGCCGGGGCGCCCACCCACCGCTCGACCTCCGCCAGGTAGCCGCGCACCTGCGGCCCGGTGTCGGCGTGGACACGGCCGGCGGTCCGCGGCGTCGCGCCCGCCTCCGCCGCGCCGTAGGGGATGCGCACCGTGAACGTGCTGCCCTCCCGGGGGCGGCTGCGCACGCCGACCCGCCCGCCGTGCAGCGCGGTCAGCTCGGCGACCAGCGCCAGGCCGATGCCGGAGCCCTCGTGGGTGCGCGAGCGGGCGCCCATGATGCGGTGGAAGCGGTCGAAGAGCCGGCCCTGGTCGGCCGGTTCGATACCGACGCCGGTGTCGGTGACGCTCAGCTCCACCCCGTCGCCCGCCGGGGCGAGGCGCACCGTGATCGAGCCGGCGAACGTGAACTTCAGCGCGTTCGACAGCAGGTTGAGCGCGATCTTCGCCCACATCTCGCGGTCGGCGTACACCGGCCGCGGCAGCGGCGGACAGTCGACGATCAGCTGCAGCCCGGCCCGCTCGGCCGCCGGGGCGAACATGCCGGCCAGCTCGGCGGTGACCTCGGACAGGTCGAGCGGCTCCAGCCGCGGCTCCAGCCGGCCCGACTCCAGCTGCGAGAAGTCCAGCAGCGTGTTGACCAGCTTCAGCAGGCGCTCGGCGTTGCGGCGTACCACCTCGATCCGGGCCCGCTGGGCGGTGCCCAGCGGCTCGGCCTGCTCGGCGAGCGCGTCCTCGGCCGGGCCGAGCAGCAGCGTCAACGGGGTGCGGAACTCGTGGCTGACGTTGGTGAAGAACGCCGTCTTGGCCCGGTCGACCTCGGCCAGGCTCTCGGCGCGGCGCCGCTGCGCCGCGTAGGCGCGGGCGGTGGCCAGCCGGGCGGCGATCTGCCCGGCGACGAGGTCGACGAAGCCGGCGTAGGCGTCGTCGAAGGGGCGGTACCGGTTGAGGCCGGCGACGAGGAAGCCGTACGGCCGGCCCTCGCCCGGCTGCGGCAGCGCCACCAGCCGCGCCTGCGTCGGCGGCTCGTCCCAGGCGCCGGTGGGCAGCCCGGTCAGGCCGCCGATGGTGAGCGGGGCGCCGTCGGTGACCGGCCACACGGCCGGGTCGGCGCACGGGTGTCCGGCCGGGACGCCGGTCGCGCAGGCCAGCACGGTGTCGTCGCCGTCGAAGAGGTAGGTGAGGGTGAACGGCAGGTCGTCGGGGCGGTCGCCCAGGTGCCGGGCCACGGCCGCGAACAGCTCCGCCTCGCTCTGGGTCGCGCCGAGGTCGGAGCTCAGGTCGCGCAGGGTGGCCATGCGGCGCTCGGCGACGACGCGGTCGGTGTCCTCGCTGACCACGCAGAGCATGCCGGCGATCGCGCCGTCGTCGTCGGTGAGCGGGCTGTAGGAGAAGGTGTGGTAGGTCTCCTCGGTGTACCCGCTGCGGCCCAGGAACAGCCGCAGGCCCTCGTCCCAGGTGGCCTGGCCGGTCTCCAGCACGGTGCGGATGCGTGGCCCGGCCTCGTCCCACGCCTCGGCCCACACCTCCGCCGACGGGCGGCCCAGCGCCCACGGGTACTTCTTGCCCAGCGTGTCGCGGCGGTAGGCGTCGTTGCACAGGAACGTCAGCTCCGGGCCCCACGCCATCCACATCGAGAAGCGTGAACCGAGCAGGATGCGCACCACCGAGCGCAGGCTCTGCGGCCACGACGCCGGCGGCCCGAGCGGGGTCGCCGCCCAGTCGACCGCCGCCAGGTCGCGGCTGACCTCCGTGTCGCCGAAGAACGGTTCGGCCGGGGTGTCGCCCATCACTGCCAGCGTACGCACAGGGGGTGCTTTCCGCGCGGCGCGGCGGGACCGTCTCACCACGCAGCACCGCCCGCTATCCCGCCGGGAGCGGGGCCTTGGCATGCTGACTCGGCGTGATCGATCGAGCGTGCGCCGATCCGTCATCGGTGGTGCGGCCGCCCCCGTTCACCTCGGCCGCACCACCGGTAACGGATCGGCGATCGTATATGATGCGCATCGTATATGATTGTGGGCCCGCCCGGACCCTGTCAAGAGCGGATGTGCACGTGCACCCTGAGCCCTCCAAGCACGAGATCGCGTACCGCGAGATCCGTGAACGCATCGTCGACGGGCGATACGGGCCGGGGCACCGGCTCGTGCTGAGCAGCCTTGCCCGGGAGCTGGACATCAGCCCGGTGCCGGTGCGCGAGGCCATCCGCCGGCTGGAGGCGGAGGGCCTGGTCCACTTCGAGCGCAACGTCGGCGCCCGGGTGGCGAAGCTGCAGGACGACGAGTGGGAGCAACTCGTCGAGATGCTGGCGCTGCTGGACGGCTTCGCGTTCGCGGCGGCCGCGCCGCGGATCACGCCCCCGGATCTGGCGGAGGCGCGGGGGCTCAACGCCTCGCTGCGGGAGGCCGCGTCGACGGAGCAGATGGACCACGGGGCGGTGATGCTGCTGCACCGCCGGTTCCACCGGGCGCTGTACCGCTGCTGCGGCAACCGCTACGTGATCGAGTCGCTGGACGGGATCTGGGACCGCATCGACGCGTCCCGGGTGCTCATGACGCTCTACCCGGCGCTGCGGCTGTCGACGGCCGTGGACGAGCACGACGCGCTGCTGGACCGGCTGGAGCGGGGCGAGGACGACGCGGGAGTGCTGGAGGCGTGCGCGCGCGAGCACAACCTGAACGCGATCCGCACGATCCGCAAGAACGTCGGCACCGAGGTGCCGTCGGCGTCAGAACAATAAGAAGACCGGCATCCACGGGGGAAGATGCCGGTCTCGCGTTCAACTATACGACGCCGTCACGTCTCCCGCCAGTGGCAGTTTCCATGACGGTTGTGTCACCGGATGCCGGCGGGCACCTTCGGGTTGCGCAGGCCCCTGGGCAGAGTCGGCTCGCTGGCGGCGAGCTCCACCTCCAGGAAGCTCGTCTCGTGGCGCTCGGCCTCGTACGCGGCGTGCCCGCCGCGCAGGCCGAAGAGCCGCTTGGAGAGCAGGATGTACAGCACCGCCGCGATGTTGATCACCAGCGCGCCGACCCGGGTGACGGTGATCTTCTCCATGATCTCGTAGATCTCGATCGGCAGGCCGAGCGAGGTGGCGACGACGGCGAAGTACTCGCCCCAGCGCTTGAGCAGCCACAGGCCGACGCCCTCGACGAGTTGCAACGTGCCGTAGAGCGCCAGGCCGGCGGCGACCCAGAGCAGGGTCTTGGACTCGGCCTCGATGACGGTCCGGATGGTGTGGATCATCGCGGAGTCCTCGAACTTCCAGCCGACCTTGTCCATGAACGGCTTGAGCAGCGGCAGGTCCTCGTTGAAGGCCCGCTCGACGCCGTCGCGGTGGCTGCGGAAGCGGAACACGCCGTATGCGGCGGCGAGGCAGAGCAGGCCCTTGATGAACCGCTCGAGGGACAGCAGCCGCAGGATCAGCGCGTCGCGCAGGGCGCGGCCGCGCAGCACGATCGGCGCCCGCTCGGCGGGGCCGGTCCGCTGCGGCTCGCCGATGACGAAGTCCCCGCACCGCAGGCAGCGCCACGCGGGGCCGACCGGGGTGGTGGCGTGCAGCTTCTCGCGGAACATGTCCTCGGTGGGTGCGTAGGTCACGTGTCCGCGGCGCGCGCAGGTGCGTAGGTTCCAATCCACGCGACCTTGATACCGCATCGGCGCCACCGGCGCGCCGTTCACGTCGGCTTTACGGCTTCGCCGGTTGCACGCCGCCCTCGGCCGTGTGGACGATCACCGCGGCGGTGTTCACGACCGCCTCCCGCGTCCCGTCTCCGGTGCGGCGCACCTGCACCGGCACGGAGGGGGACGGGTGCTCCTGCCGGCTGGTGGCCACGAGCAGGACGCCCACCAGGATGGCGGCGACCACGCCGTCGAGCCAGTAGTGGTTGGCGGTGCCGGCGACGACGAGCATGGTGACGAGCGGATGGGCCAGCCACAGCCAGCGCCATCGGCTCCGGGTCGCGTGGATGAGCCCGGCCGCGATGACGAGCGCCCAGCCGACGTGCAGCGACGGCATGGCCGCGTACTGGTTGCTCAACGTGTCGGTCTGCGGCGGGCCGTAGACCGACGGGCCGTAGGCGGCGGCGGTGTCGATCAGGCCGAGGCCCCTGATCATCCGCGGCGGCGCGAGCGGGAACACGAAGTGGATCGCCAGCCCGATCGCGGTGAGCCAGGCCAGGATCCGCCGGAACCGAATGTAGTGTTCGGGCCGGAACCAGTACATGAAGACCAGGAACGCGATCGTGGCGGGGAAGTGCACGACGGCGTAGAAGACGTTCGCGGCCCGCACGAGGGCCTCGGCGCTGAGCAGCACGTGCTGGACGGAGTCCTCGTCCGGCAGGCGCAGCGCCCGTTCGATCTGCCAGATCAGGTCGGCGTCGGCGAAGGCGGCGCCCACGCGGCCGTCGACGGCGAGCCGCCCGATCTTGTACGCCAGGAACAGCCCGAGTACCAGCAGCAGCTCGGTCCAGGCGCGGGGCCGTAACCGTGTGGTGCGCTCGCGTTCACCTATCCCAGCCCCCGCGTTCACCAAGCGAAGCTACCTGATGTTGCGGTACCGGCAATATTGCTGATTGGGCACCCATTGCGTGTCGTGCGTCACCGGTTTGTTTATGCTTCAAATTTTAGGGGGTTTCATGAGCACTCGGGCCGATCTCACGATCGCCGCCCTGCGCCAGGGCCACGACGACCTGTCCACGCTGGTCGCCGGCCTGACCGCGGACCAGTTGACCGGGCCGTCGGCGGCCAGTGAGTGGGACGTGTCGCAGGTGATCAGCCACCTGGGCAGCGGCGCCGAGATCAACCTGGAGGCCGTCCGGGCGTCCCTGGAGGGCCGGCCGGCCCCGGACTTCGATTTCAACAAGGGCGTCTGGGCCCGCTGGGACGGCATGACGCCGCAGGAGCGGCAGGAGGCATTCCCCGAGGCCAACCGGCGCCTCGTGGAGGCGTACGAGGCGTTCACGCCGCAGCAGCGCGCCTCGCACCGCATCGACGTCGGCTGGATGCCGGAGCCGGTCGACGTGGCCACCTCGGCGCTGCTGCGGCTGAGCGAGTTCGCGTACCACGACTGGGACGTCCGGGTCGCGTTCGACCCGTCGGCGGTGCTCGCGCCGGAGGCGGCCGCGCTCCTCACCGAGCGGATCGAGGGCCTGCTCGGCTGGATCGCCAAGCCCGCCAACCTGGACGGGCGCACCGCGGACCTGCTCGTGCGGCTCACCGACACCGGCGAGACCCTCGGTCTGCACCTGGCCGACCCGGTGGCGCTCACCGCCGAGGCGCCGGCCGCGCCCGACGGCGAGCTGTCGCTGACCCTGGAGGCGTGGCTGCGGCTGGCCGCCGGGCGCCTCAAGCCGGAGTACACCCCGGCGGACGTGCAGATCTCGGGACCGATCACGCTGGACGACCTGCGCGCGGTCTTCCCCGGCTACTGACCGGCGGGGTACCGCGGGCCGGGTCGATGGCTGCCCGGCCCGCGGCACCGCCGCGGTCATCGCTGCTTGGCCGAAGGCGCCCGCCCGCAACCGGGACGCCAGGGGCGCGAAGCGCAGGCAAAAAGTGCCGCGAAGCGGCGTGGACCTGGACTCGCCCGCGCCGAAGGCGCCCGCAGGAAAGAGCAACCGGGACGCCAGGGGCGCGAAGCGCCCGCCAAGAGTGGGAGCGAAGCGAGCATGGGGGGTGTGGGGTGGGAACCCCCCACCGATGCTCGAGCGAAGCGAGAGCCAGGCTAGCTAAGAGGCCGGCGCAGCGAGTACGTGACGGCGTGCAGCCGGTGCGGCTGGCCGATGATCATCGCGGCGCGGTCGTATGCCTGCCAGCCCTCCGCGCCCGCGCGGTTGAGGTGGCGCAGGTCGTTGAACCGTTCGTCCGTGCCCCAGCGTTGCACCCCGCCGGGGTGGTGGAACACGGCGTCCCAGTCCTCGAACTTGTCCGTGCCCAGCGTGCCCGCCGCACGGTATTCCAGTCGCGCGTATTCCCATTGCGTCACGCGGTCCATCATGCCTGACATCGAGCTACTCCACCGTCACGGATTTACGTGAAGTACGGTCGGAGGGTGGATCGCGACAGGGACCGGGACGCGGCCGGAAGGGCCCGCAGCGCGCGCCCGCGTGACGAGCTCGGGCGGCCGCTGCCCCGCGGAGCGGCCGGCGTGCCGACGATGCCCGACGACCTGACGGTGACCCCGGACGAGGCCCTCGAGCAGGCCCAGCGGCTGCTCGACGAGGGCCGGCCGTTCCACGCGCACGAGGTGCTCGAGGCCGCCTGGAAGGCCGCGCCCGACGCCGAGCGGGAGCTGTGGCGGGGGCTGGCGCAGCTCGCCGTCGGGCTGACACACGCCGGGCGCGGCAACGCGGCGGGTGCGGCCCGGCTGCTGGAGCGGGCGGCGCTGCGCATCGAGGCGTATCGGGATGACCCGCCGCACGGCATCGACGTGGCCGGGCTGGTCGCGTTCGTGGCGCAGCGCCGGGAGGGGCCGCCGCGGCTCAGATCGTAAGCGCGAGCTTGCCCCGCACGCGCCCGGAGCGCAGGCAGGCGATCGCCTCGTTCGCCTGATCGAGCGGGAAGGTGCGGTCGATCGCCGGGGACACGCGGCCGTCGTCCATCATCGCGCGCAGCGTCTCCAGGGGCTCCGGCCCGACCTTGGCCATCAGCCCGGTCAGCCGCTGGCGGGTGAACGCGCCGAGCAGCCCGGCCCGAAGCTGCCGGTCGCTGCCCTGCAGCCACCGCCCGCCGCCCTCGGCGCCGACGATGACCAGCGTCCCGGCCGGGGTGAGCAGCCGGCGCAGGGCCCGCAGCGGCCGGGCGCCGCCGGTGTCGAGGACGAGGTCCCAGCGCCCTTGCGGCTCCTGGCGGGCGTAGTCCACGACGTGCGCCGCACCGAGCGAGCGGACCAGGCCCGCCTTCGCCGCCGAGCACACGCCGGTGACCTCGGCGCCGAGGGCGACGGCGATCTGCACCGCGAACGTGCCGACCGCCCCGCCGGCGCCGAGCACCAGCACCCGCTGCCCGGCCCGCAGTCGCCCCGCGTCGCGCAGGCCCTGCAGCGCCGCGACCCCGGACGAGGCGACGGTCGCGGCCTGCTCGAACGAGACGCGGGCCGGCTTGCGGGCCAGCCGCCGCTCGTCCGATGCGGCGAACTGCGCGAACGCGCCGTCGCACGCGCCGAACACCTCGTCGCCGAGGCGCAGCCCGGTGACCCCCGGGCCGACCGCGGCCACCACGCCGGCGACGTCGAGGCCGGGCACCGGGAGCTTCGGGCGGCGCAGCCCGAACCCGGCGAGGCGGACCGCATACGGCAGGCCGGTCACCACGTGCCACACGCCCTGGTCCACCCCGGCCGCGCGCACCCGCACGAGCACGCCCCCGGCGCCGATCGCCGGCTCGGGCACGTCGCGCGGCTCCAGCGGCGCGGCGTACTCCTCCCGGACCATCGCTCTCATCAGGACTCCTCCGGATATTGAAAGACTTCTTCGAGCCGTACGGCGAAGACGCGCGCGATCAGGAACGCCGTCTCCAGCGTGGGGGAGTAGCGCCCCTGCTCGATCGCGATGACGGTCTGCCGGGTCACGCCGATGCGCTCGGCCAGCTCCGCCTGGGTCATCTCCGCGTGGGCGAAGCGCAGCGCCCGGATCGAGTTGGTGACGCGGGTCGGCTTGCCCACGCCTAGAGCCCCCGCCGGTACGCGATGATCTTCACGACCGACGAGACGAGCGCGGAGAGCGCGATCGCCAGGTACAGCGAGTTGGCGATCCAGAAGTACGGCGCCTCGCGCATCGCCAGCACGAGCGGCACCACGGCCCCGATGCTGACCACGTAGTAGCCGGCGTACTCCCCGAGCCGGCCGATGGCCCGGTCCCGCTCGTCGCCGGCCCGCGCCTCCCGTGACGCCCCGGACGCCCCGGACGCCGCGACCGTCCCGGCCGCGATGTTGAGCACGATCGCGACGCCGACGGCGACGAGCAGCGGCACGACGTAGTGACTGGTGGCGAGCCCGGCCGCGGGCGCCCGCACGAGCAGCGTCGCGACGTAGGCGACGGGCACGACGAGGGCGACGATCGCGTAGATCCAGGCCCGCTTCTCGAGATAGGACATCGACCCACTCCATGTAAAAGATCCTTGACATCCTCGAAGGTAAAGCTGATCGGACATCGTGTCAAGAATTCTTTACTTGGCGGTCCGTCATGCCCCCGCCCCGGAGCCGCCGCCGATGACGGCTACGGTCTACGGGTGGCGTTCACGATCGACACGGTCGGCGGGCATGGCGTGGTGCGGGCCGAGGGCGAGCTCGACGTCGGGACCGCGGCGCAGCTGCGCGAGGCGGTCGGAGCCGCACAGGACGCACACCCCGGGCTCGTCGTCGACCTCTCCGCCGTCACGTTCATGGACTCGGTGACGCTCGGCGTGCTCATCGGGGCGTACAACCGGGCCCGGGAGACCGGCGGCGGGCTCGCGGTGGTGTGCACCGACGAGCGGGTCCGCCGGGTGTTCCGCATTACCGGGCTGGACAAGGTGTTCGCGCTCTTCGACACCGTCGAGGCGGCCGTCGCGGCGCTATGACGGCGCGTCGAGCTCCGGCGCCGGCGGGTGCCGCACCTCGCGCGTCCGCGTTAGGTCAGGTCGAGCGCCCGGGCGTTGCGCTGCTCCCGCAGGATCGCGTCGATCTCGGCGATCTGCTCCTCGGTGTGCCGGCCCAGGATCAGGTCCAGCTCCAGGCGCTCGGCCGGAGTCTGGTACGCGGCGATCTCGCGGGCCAGCCGGCGGCGTGCGCGGCGGGCCTCGACGCGCTCGGCGACGGTGGCGCGCAGGCGGCGGGTTGCGGTCTCCATGTTCGTGTACTCCTTCGTCGTTGGCTTCCGGTGCTACTGTATCGATTCAGAAAGATCATCTCTGACCAATGCGCGGTGACGGCCGGCACGCACCGGCTGAGCTGCGGGTGCAGGATGTTGGTGTGCGCGATGTCACCCCCGCCCCGGGCACCCTGGAACCGATCGAGACCGCCTCCCGCGACGAGCTGGCCGCCCTGCAGCTCGCCCGCCTACGGGCCACGCTGCGCACCGCCTACGCCAACGTCCCGCACTACCGGGCCGCGTTCGACGCGGCGGGCGTGGCGCCGGACGACCTGACGGACCTGTCGGACATCTCGCGGTTTCCCATGACCACGAAGGACGACCTGCGGGCCAACTACCCGTTCGGCATGTTCGCCGTGCCGCGCGAGCGCATTCGTCGCCTGCACGCCTCCTCCGGTACCACGGGCCGGCCCACCGTCGCGGGCTACACGGCGGCCGACATCGAAACGTGGGCCGGCCTGATGGCCCGCTCGATCCGGGCCTCCGGCGGCCGCCCCGGCGACGTCGTGCACGTCGCCTACGGATACGGCCTGTTCACCGGCGGCCTCGGTGCCCACTACGGCGCCGAGCGCCTCGGCTGCACGGTCGTGCCCGTCTCCGGCGGCATGACCGAGCGTCAGGTGACACTGATCCGCGACTTCCGCCCGGACGTCATCATGGTGACCCCGTCCTACCTGCTCGCGATCGTCGACGAGATGGTCCGCCAGGGCCTCGACCCGCGCGAGACGTCGCTGCAGGTCGGCATCCTCGGCGCCGAGCCGTGGACGGAGGACATGCGCGCCGAGATCGAGCGGCGCCTCGACATGCACGCCGTCGACGTCTACGGCCTGTCCGAGGTGATGGGCCCCGGCGTGGCCAACGAGTGCGCCGAGACCAAGGACGGCCTGACGATCTGGGAGGACCACTTCTACCCCGAGATCGTCGACCCGGACACCGGCGCGGTAATGCCCGACGGCGAGCGCGGCGAGCTGGTCCTCACGTCGCTGACCAAGGAGGCGATGCCCGTCATCCGGTACCGCACCCGCGACCTGACCCGCCTGCTGCCCGGCACCGCCCGCACGATGCGCCGCATGGAGAAGGTGACCGGCCGCAGCGACGACATGATGATCGTCCGCGGCGTCAACGTGTTCCCGACCCAGATCGAGGAGTTGCTGCTGCGCGAGCCCGCCCTGGCCCCGCACTTCCAGTGCGTGCTGTCGCGCCACGACCGCCTCGACGTGCTGACGGTACGCACGGAACGCCGCCCCGACGCCACGCCGGAGGCCGCCGCCGCGGCGGCCGCGGCCCTGGAGCACGCCGCGAAGGGCTCGATCGGCGTGACGCTGCGCGTGCAGGTGCTGGAGCCGGGCGCGGTGGAGCGCTCGGTCGGCAAGATGCGCCGCGTCCTCGATGAACGCTGACGAGCGCTGACCGGCGCCCCGCCCCGGCTCAGGTCAGCGGCGGGTCGATGGCGTTGCGGGCGATGGCCTCGGAGTACCAGCGGCCGCTCGCCTTCACCGTGCGCCCCAGCGTCGCGTAGTCGACGTGGATCAGGCCGAAGCGGCGGCTGAAGCCGAACGCCCACTCGAAGTTGTCCAGCAGCGACCACACGAAGTAGCCGCGCAGGTCGACGCCGGCGGTGATGGCCTCGTGCACCGCGGCCAGGTGGGCGCGCAGGTAGCCGATGCGCTCCGGGTCGTCGATGCCGCCGTCGGGGCCGACGCTGTCGTCGTACGCCGCACCGTTCTCGGTGACGTAGATCGGGCGGTCGCCGTAGTCCCGGCGGATGCGCAGCAGCAGGTCGCGCAGCCCGGTCGGGTCCACCGACCAGCCCATGTGGGTCACCGGGCCGGGCGTGGGGTGGAACTGCACGGCCTGGGCGGTGGGATACGGCGTGGCGTGGTCGAGCCGGCCCTCCGGCGCGGCGCTGACCAGGTCGGGCTGGTAGTAGTTCACGCACACGCCGTCGATCGGCGCGGCGATCACGGGCAGGTCGGCGGGGCGCACGAAATGCCAGTCGGTCAGCTCGCGGGTGTCCTCGATGGTGTCGGCCGGATACGCGCCCCGCAGGATCGGGTCGAAGAAGATGCGGTTGAGCAGGCCGTCGATGCGGCGCGCGGCGTCGGCGTCGGCCGGGTCGGCGGTCAGCGGGCGTACCGCGCCGGCGTTGAGCGCCACCGAAACCTGCCCGGCGACCCCCGCTGCGCGCAGCGCGGCGACGCCGAGGCCGTGCGCGAGCAGCAGGTGGTGGGTCGCGGTGAGCGCGCCGACGTGGCCGCGCCGGCCGGGGGCGTGCCCGCCCGTGCCGTACCCGAGGAACGCCGAGCACCACGGCTCGTTGAGCGTGTTCCACATCGCGACCCGGTCGCCGAGGCGGGCGGCGACGGCCGCGGCGTAGTCGCCGAAGCGCAGCGCGGTCTCGCGGTTGGTCCAGCCGCCCGCGTCCTCGAGCTCCTGGGGGAGGTCCCAGTGGTACAGCGTGGCGACTGGTCGCACGCCCGCGGCGAGCAGCTCGTCGACGAGCCGGTCGTAGAAGTCCAGGCCGGCCTCGTTCACGCCGGCGCCGCCGGCCGGGCGGATCCGCGGCCACGCGACCGAGAACCGGTACGCCGACAGGCCGAGCTCCGCCATGAGCCGCACGTCGTCGCGGTACCGCAGGTAGTGCCCGGTGGAGGTGGCGCCCGTGTCGCCGTTGTCGATCCGGCCCGGCTGCGCGGCGAAGGTGTCCCAGATCGACGGGGTGCGGCCGTCGGCGTCCACCGAGCCCTCGATCTGGTAGGCGGCCGTGGCGGCGCCCCACCAGAAGTTCGTGGGAAAGGTCAGCCGGCCCTGCGTGGCCTGGACCGCCGTCGTGCTCACACGTATCACCCCGTGTCGAAGTCATCACCCTGTGGATACGCTTGGAGAGCGCTCTCCAAACCGTGTGACCAGACTGCGACGTGGCGTGGCCGGGTGTCAAGGTCCTGTCAGCTAGCCTGGCTCTCGCTTCGCTCGAGCATCGGTGGGGGTTCCCACCCCACACCCCCCATGCCCGCTTCGCGGGCACTTCTTGACCGAATGTGGGCCGGGCTGGCAAACAGCCAAACACTTGACACGGCCGAAAGTGCCGGACAACACTGCGACCAATCGGAGAGCGCTCTCCAAACCGCCGCCGCGCCTCCTCACACCCCAGCAAGGAGCCTCTCGTGCATCCGGCGCACACGTCCGCCCCCACCTGGCGGAAACTGCTCAGTTCGCGATGGCGCATCGCCCTTGTGGCCGTCGTCGTCGCCGCCGTCGCCGTCGTGGTCGCGCCGTTCGCGCGCGCCGCCGACGGCCTGATCTCGCAAGGCAAACCGGTCACGGCCTCGTCGGTGCAGTCCGCCGACCTGGCGGCCAGCAACGTCAACGACGGCAACGACGGGACCCGCTGGGGCAGCCAGTGGAGCGACCCGCAGTGGATCCGCATCGACCTCGGCGCGACCGCCACGATCAGCCAGGTCACGCTGCAGTGGGAGGGCGCCTACGGCAAGGCCTTCCAGATCCAGACGTCGGCCGACGACCAGAACTGGACCGACATCTACAGCACCACGACCGGCACCGGCGGCACGCAGACGCTGAACGTGTCGGGCAGCGGGCGCTACGTGCGCATGTACGGCACCGCCCGCGGCAGCGGGTACGGCTACTCGCTGTACGAGTTCAAGGTCTACGGCTCGTTCAGCGGCGGCGGCGGCAACCCGTCGTCGGGCGCCTGCGGCACGACGAACGTCGCGCAGGGCAAGCCGGCCACCGCCTCCTCGTCGGAGGGCGCCGGCACCGCCGCGAGCTACGCCTTCGACGGCGACGCGAACACCCGGTGGGGCAGCCAGTTCAGCGACCCGCAGTGGATCCAGGTCGACCTCGGCTCGACCCAGTCGATCTGCCAGGTGGTCCTGCAATGGGAGGCGGCCTACGCCAAGGCCTTCCAGATCCAGACGTCGACCAACGGCACCAGCTGGACCGACATCTACAGCACCACGACCGGCACCGGCGGCACGCAGACGCTGAACGTGTCGGGCAGCGGGCGCTACGTGCGCATGTACGGCACGGCCCGCATCGGCGGGTACGGCTACTCGCTGTGGGAGTTCAAGGTCTTCACCAGCAGCGGCCCGACGCAGTCGGCCTCGCCCACCGCGTCGCCGACCCCGTCGACCTCCCCGACGCAGGAGCCGGGCTGGACGACCGTGTGGACCGACACCTTCGACGGCGCCGCGAACACCTCGCCGTCGGCCGCGAACTGGATCCTGCGCACCGGCACCCAGTTCCCCGGCGGCGCCGCCAACTGGGGGACAGGCGAGGTGGAGACCGCCAGCAACAGCACCGCCAACGTGTACCTCGACGGCGCCGGCAACCTGAACATCAAGGCGATCCGCGACGGCGCGGGCAACTGGACCTCGGGCCGCCTGGAGACCCAGCGCACCGACTTCCAGGCCGGGCCGGGCGAGCAGGTCAAGTTCACCGCGCTGATCAAGCAGCCCGACGTCGCCAACGGCGCCGGCTACTGGCCGGGCTTCCGGGCCACCGGTGCGGCGTACCGCGGCAACTTCAACAACTGGCCCGGTGTCGGCGAGACCGACATCATGACCGACGTCAACGGCCGCAGCCAGCTGGCGCAGACCCTGCACTGCGGCACCGCGCCCGACGGGCCGTGCGGCGAGTACAACGGCCGCAGCTCCGGCCTGGCCAGCTGCACCGGCTGCCAGACCGGCTACCACGAGTACACCCAGGTCATCGACCGGACCAAGACGGACGAGGAGATCCGCTTCTACCTCGACGGCAAGCAGTCGTGGGTCGTGCGGGAGAGCCAGGTCGGCGTGACCGCGTGGAACGCGGCCGTGCACCACGGCTTCTACCTGCGCCTGGACCTGTCCATCGGCGGCTCGCTGCCCAACGCGATCGCCGGCTTCACCACCCCGACGCCCAACACCACCTCCGGCGGCGTGCTCGCCGTCGACTCGGTCACCGTGTCGAAGGCGACCGGTACCACCCCTGCCGCGATGACCGACCCGGCGACGCCGGCCGGCCCGAGCGTGGTCAAGGTGACCGGCAGCCAGGGCAACTGGCAGCTGCAGGTCAACGGCCAGCCGTGGGAGGTCCGCGGCCTGACCTACGGCCCGCCGCAGGGCGCCGCCGACGGGTACATGCGCGACCTGAAGAACATGGGCGTCAACACGGTGCGCACCTGGGGCGTCGACGACGCGCAGACCCCGGAGCTGCTCAACCGCGCCGCCCAGCAGGGCATCAAGGTGATCGTCGGGCACTGGCTCAACCAGGGTGCGGACTACGTCAACGACACCGCGTACAAGAACAACACCAAGACCGAGATCGTCAACCGGGTCAACGCCCTGAAGAACAACCCGGGCGTGCTCATGTGGGACGTCGGCAACGAGGTCATCCTCACCATGCAGGACCACGGCCTGTCCGCCGCCGACGTCGAGGCCCGCCGGGTCGCGTACGCCAAGTACGTGGACGAGCTGGCCGTGGCCATCCACGCCGCCGACCCGAACCACCCGGTCACCTCGACTGACGCCTACACCGGCGCGTGGCCGTACTACAAGGCGAACTCGCCGCACCTGGACCTGCTGGCCGTGAACTCCTACGGCGCGATCGGCAACGTCAAGCAGGACTGGATCAACGGCGGGTACACCAAGCCGTACGTGGTCACCGAGGCCGGCCCGTCCGGCGAGTGGGAGGTCCCCAACGACGTCAACGGCGTGCCGACCGAGCCGACCGACCTGCAGAAGCGCGACGGCTACACGGCCAGCTGGAACGCCATCAAGTCGCACCCGGGCGTGGCGCTCGGCGCGACCGAGTTCCACTACGGCCTGGAGAACGACTTCGGCGGCGTGTGGCTCAACACCTACGGTGGCGGCTGGCGGCGGCTCGGCTACGGGGCGCTGAAGCAGGCGTACACCGGCTCCCCGCTGGCCAACACCGCGCCGCAGATCACCTCGATGACGGTCAGCAACCAGACCGCGGTGCCGGCGGCCAGCCAGTTCACCGTCAACGTCGCCGCCAGCGACCCCGACGGCGACACCATCCGCTACAACCTCATGGCCAGCGACAAGTACATCACCGGCGGCACCGGCCTGCGCAACCTGAACTTCACGCAGAACGGCACCACGTTCACGGTGACCGCGCCGGAGACGCTCGGCGTGTGGAAGATCTACGTGTACGCGTTCGACGGCCAGGGCAACGTCGGCATCGAGACCCGCTCGTTCCGGGTCGTCGCGCCGTCGATCCCCGGCACGAACATCGCGCTGAACAAGCCGACGACCGCGTCGAGCTACCAGCCGACCGGCGCCAACGGCCCGCAGCTGCCCTCGTACGCCACCGACGGCAACTACGGCACCCGCTGGGCCAGCGAGTGGGTCGACACCGCGTGGATCACGGTGGACCTCGGCAGTAAGCAGACCTTCAACAAGGTGTTCCTGGCCTGGGAGGCGGCGTACGCCAAGAGCTACCAGATCCAGACGTCCGACGACAACGCCAACTGGACGACGATCTACTCGACCACGGCCGGCGACGGCGGGTTCGACGACATCAACGTCAACGGCAACGCGCGGTACGTGCGGATGAATGGGCAGGTCCGGGCCACTACGTACGGATATTCCCTCTGGGAGTTCGGCGTATACCGGTAAGCATTTCGACGAGGAAGCGCTCTCTGGGAGTTTTGCCCGGAGAGCGCTTTCCGGCGTCGTGCTATAAAAGCGCGTGATGAGCGAAAAACGGCGACCGACCCTCGAAGACGTTGCTGAGGCCGCGGGCGTATCCCGGGCCACCGTCTCCCGGGTCATCAACGGCGTACGCAACGTCGACCCCAAGCTGCACGAGATCGTGTGGCAGGCCGTCGACGCGACCGGCTACGTGCCGAACCGGGCCGCCCGATCGCTCGTCACGCGCCGCAGCGGTACCGTGGCGCTGGTCGTCTCCGACGCGGTGTCGCACGATGACGACCCGTTCATGCGCCGGTTCTTCGCCGACCCGTTCTTCGGCCGCATCGTCGGCGGCGTGATGAGCGTCCTGCGGCCGAAGGGCATTCAGCTGGCGTTGCAGATCGTCGGCACCCAGGAGGCCCGCACCCGGCTCGTCGGCGACCTCGGCCAGGGTCAGGCCGACGGGGCCGTGGTCCTGTCGCTGCACCCCGACGACACGCTGCCGCAGCAGCTGTGCGACGCCGGCGTCGCCGCCGCGCTCGTCGGGCGCCCCGCACAGCCGGTGCCGATCTCGTACGTCGACCTGGCCAACGACGCCGGCGGCGCCCTGGCCGCCGAGCACCTGATCGGCCGCGGCTGCGCCCGCCTCGGCATGATCACCGGGCCGGCGCACGTGCCCGCCTCGCAGGACCGCCTTACCGGCTTCCGCCAGGCCCTGGCCCGGCACGGGCACGCCTGGTTCCCCACGGTGGAGGGCGGCTTCACCTACGAGTCCGGCGAGTCGGCGATGCTCACGCTGATGTCGCAGTACTCCGGCCTGGACGGCGTGTTCGTGGCCAACGACCTCATGGCCCAGGGCGCGCTGATGGCCCTGCGCACGCGCAACGTTCGGGTGCCCGACGACATCGCGGTGATCGGCTTCGACGACAGCAGCGCGGCGCTGGACGCGCGGCCGCAGCTGACCACGGTGCGCCACCCGCTCGAGGACATGGCCGCGGAGACGACGCGGCTGGTCCTGGCCCGCATCGACGACCCGGCGCTGCGCGTGGAGTCGGTCATCTTCGACCCGAAGCTGGTGGTACGCCAGTCCGCGTAGCCCTGGATTTCGTGGATGTTGGCATGCTGTGTTGGTGGAAGCCGACATCGACGTGGACGCCGCCCTGGTGCGCCGACTGATCCTGGAGCAGCACCCCGATCTCGACGGCCCGCTGTCGCCGGTCGCGACGGGCTGGGACAACGCCATCTTCCGCCTCGGTGCCGACCTGGCCGTGCGCCTGCCGCACCGCCGGGTCGCCGCCGAGCTGGTGTACCGCGAACAGCGCTGGCTGCCGCAGCTCGCCGCGGTGCTGCCGGTGCCGGTCCCGGTGCCCGTGCGGGTGGGCGTGCCGTCGGCGAGCTTCCCGTTCCCGTGGAGCATCACGCCGTGGCTGACCGGCACCGTCGTCGCCGCCTGCCCGGTCGCGCCGCGCGCCGCGTTCGCCGAGCAGCTGGCCGGGTTTCTCACGGCGCTGCACGTGCCCGCGCCCGCCGCCGCGCCGCCGAACCCGGTGCGCGGCGTGCCGCTGTCCACCCGCGCGGAGGCGATGGCCGAGCGCTTCGCCACCGGGCGCGTGCCCGCCGGCCTGCGGGGGCTGTGGGACGAGCTCGTGGCGGTACCGTTCTGGGCCGGGCCGCCGCTGTGGGTGCACGGCGACCCGCACCCCGGCAACCTGCTCGCTGGCCCCGACGGGCGGCTCGCCGCGGTACTGGACTTCGGCGACCTCACCTCGGGCGACCCGGCCACCGACCTCGCCGCCGCGTGGCTGGTCTTCGACGCCCCGGCGCGGGCCGCGTTCCGTGCGGCGCTGGGCTCCGGCCTCGGCCGCGACGAGGCGACCTGGCAGCGGGCGCGCGGCTGGGCGCTGAACATCGGCGCCGCCATCGCCGCCGACGCGACGTGCCCCCCGGAGATGGCCGCGATCGCCGAGCACACCCTGCGCGAGGTGCGTCTGGGGTGAGGGGCGCTCGTTCCGGAGAGCGCTCTCCCATGATCTCGCCCGACGGCCCCGCGCAACGCCCTCCCCGCCGTTGACAGGGCTCCGGCCAGGCGGGAGACTGGCGGTACGGAGAGCGCTCTCCAAAGGGTCGGGTGCCGGCGGAGCGCGCTGTCCGGGGCGGCCAGCTCAGCGGGTCAACGGGCTTGACGGGGGCTGACTGAGGCGCCCGGCCGGTGGCGTACGAGCCATGGTCGTTCGGGTTGGTCACCAGGCGGGGGCTGCCCGGGCGTCCCGGTGTCTCCGGGCGGGGACACCCGCCGCGCCGGGCCGGGCGCGGCGTCCGGGCCGGGTATCGAGCGGTATCGGACGCTCCGCATGCGTCGTGGCGGTGACCGGGTTGGGGTCCCCGCCACCGGGCGCGGCCGCGCGAGTGGTCGCACCCCGCGCCGACCTTGCGGCTGCGGCGGTCCGCTCCGGGCTCTGGGCGCCCGGGACCGCCGCAGCCGCAGGATCCGCGTACCGCCGCCGGAAGGGGCTCACCGCCATGCGACGCCTGCCGAACCCGCTGCTACCGCTCGCCGCCGTCCTGGCCCTCGCCGCGGGCTGCGCCGCGCCCGCCACCGTGCAACACCCCGCGCCGCCCGCCTCCGTCGCTGCCGCCGCGGGTGACTTCGGCGGTACCGATCTTGCCTGGGTCGAGCTGATGATCCCGATGGACGAGCAACTGCTGCCGGTGCTCGATCTGCTACGGCAGCGGGCGTCCGACCCGGCGCTGGTCGCGCTCGCCGGGGAGCTGCGCGGGGTGTACGACGGGGAGTTGCCCCGGCTGCGCGCCCTCTCCGACCAGGCCGGCCTGCCCAAGGACAACCCGCACAAGGGCCACAAGATGCCGGGCCTCGTCGACGCCGACCGGCTGGCCGCGCTGCGGGCCGGCTCGGGGGCGGAGTTCGAGCGGCAGGCCGTCGACTGCCTGCGGGAGCACCTCGACCAGCTGGCCAGGCTCGCGGCCTCCGAGATCGCCAACGGCACCAGCCCGGCGGTGAAGGCCCTGGCGCAGCAGGTCGCCGAGACCCGCGGCGGCGCGAGCGCCCGCCTCCCGAAGTAACCGGCCGACTGCCGCGCTCCCCGGCCTTCGCCGGAACCGACGCATAACCGAAATATTGGATATGTCCGTCAAGAAGTGGCGGACATATCCGGAAACGCCGCGCGTTCAGGGGCGGAGCAGGGGCCGGCTCACCGCGGCGGCCACGGCCACGATCGCGGCGGCGAAGCCCAGCAGTGCCACCGGCGCGCTGACCAGCTGGGTCAACACGCCCAGGCCGAGGACCGGGACGGCCAGGCCGAGGTACCCGCCGAGGAACAGGCCGGCCAGGGCCTCGCCGCGGATCGCGGGCGGTGCCAGGTCGACCACGGTGGAGACCGCGCCCTTGAGCAGGGCGCCCGCGCCGGCGCCGGCCAGCACGCCGCCTGCCAGGAACGCGGGCAGGGACTCGGCCCACACCGCGGCGGTGAGCGTCGCCAGGCCGAGCGCGATCAGGGTCAGGCCCGCGGCCAGCTGGTCGCGCGTGCGGCGGCGGCGCAGCAGCACCTGGGCGAGCGCGCCGGTGCCGAAGACCAGCGACGCCACAGCGCCGGCCAGGGCGCGCGACGGGTGGTGCAGCGTGCCGGCGACGAACGCGGGCGCCAGGGAGGTGAACAGGCCCAGGACCGACAGCGACGCGAAGGCGCCGGTGGCCGCGGCGAAGTACCGCGGGCGCGTCGCGGCCGGGACGCCCACGCGCTGCGGGCGGTAGCGGCGCGACCGCACCGCGACCGTCTCCGGCACGAGCGACACGGCCAGCGCGGCGACGAGCAGCAGGCCCAGGAAGACCAGGTACGGCGTGCGCAGCGGCGCCGACACGTACTGCGCCAGCAGGCCCGACGTGATCGGGCCCAGCGCGAAGCCGCCCAGGTTGGCCACGGTCGCGACGAGGTCGCCGCGGGCGCGGCCGGCGCCGGGGCGGGCGGCGGCGTGCAGCTCGGAGAGGTGCGCGGTCGCCGTCGCCGTGATCATGCCGATGCCGAGGCCGGACAGGACGCGGGCGACGATCACCACGCCGAGCGACGTCGAGGTCAGGAACAGCGTCGCCGAGACCGCCTCCAGCAGCACCGCCGGGAGCAGCACGCGGCGGCGGCCCAGCCAGTCCGACACGTGGCCGGCGAGGAACAGGCTGACGATCACGCCGAACGCGTACGCGGCGAACGCGACGGTCACGGCGATCGTCGAGTACCCGTCGTGGCGCTGGTACAGCGCCCAGAGCGGCGTCGGCACGACCGTGAACGCCAGGGACACGGCGAATGCGAGCGCGATCGCCCAGAAGCCCTGCTCGTGGCTGAGCCGGCGGTCGCGGGCGGCCCGCGGGGCCGCCGGGCGGGACAGGACGGTGGTCATTGCGCCACTGTGCCGCGCCGGCATCAGCACCGACAACGAATCTTCGTGCTGGGCAGCATCACGAAATGCGATGATGTGCCCCATGGAGCTGCGGCATCTGGTGTACTTCGTGACCGTCGCCGAGGAGCGGAACTTCACGAGGGCGGCGCAGCGGCTGCGCGTGGTGCAGTCGGGGGTCTCCGCCGCCGTCCGCGCCCTGGAGCGCGAGCTCGGCGCACCGCTGTTCGAGCGCAGCTCGCAGCGGGTCGTCCTCACCGACGCGGGCGCCGCCCTGCTGCCGGCCGCCCGCGCCACCATCGACGCCGCCCAGGCCGCCCGTGACGCCGTCGCCGAGGTCCGCGGCGGCCTGCGCGGCGAGCTGCGCATCGGCACGCTGATCTCGGTCGGCTTCGTCGACCTGCCCGGCCTGCTGGGCCGCTTCCGCGCCGAGCACCCGGCCGTCGACCTGCGCCTGCGCGCGGCCCCGACCGGCTCCGCGGGCCTGGCCGCCGACCTGCTCGACGGCGAGCTCGACGTGGCGTTCCTGTCGCTGTCCGGCCGCGTGCCGACCGGCCTGTCGGTGCGCACCCTGGCCGCCGAGCCGATCGTCGCGGTGCTGCCGGCCGCCCACCCGCTCGCCGGCCGCCCCCGGCTGACCCTCGCCGACCTCGCCGACGAGCCGTTCGTCGACTCGCCGCCCGGGTACGGCAACCGCACCGAGGTCGACCGGGGCTTCGCCGCCGCAGGCCTGAGCCGCCGCGTGGCCCTGGAGGTCGCCGACATCGCCACCGTCCGGCAGTACGTCCGGGAGGGCCTCGGCGTGGCCCTCATCCCGCGCTTCTCGGTCTCCGAGGAGCCGGGCCTGCGGGTGCTGCCGGTCGACGCCCGGCTGCGCTGGACCTTCGCCGTCGCCACCGCGTCGGCCCGCCGCCCCAGCGCCGCCCTGCGCGCCCTGCTGGACCTCGTCGACGCCTACCGCCGCTGACCGGCCGCCGCCGCCACATCCTTCAGCACCGCCTTGACCGTCGGCTCAGCCCAATCGCCAGCGGGCGACAAGATCGTCCATGACCTTGTCCAGGCGCTCGTCGACGACCTGGCGGGCCGGGTCCTCGTCGAACCAGGCGACGATCTCGCGGGCGCCGTGGTGGAACGGGATCGTGGCCACGTAGTCCGGGACGAGGGCCTTGACCTTCGCGTTGTCGAAGACCATCGAGTGGGCCTTGTCGCCCAGCAGGCCCGCGCCCCACTCCGCGTCGGCGGCCGCGATCGCGTCCGACGGGACGTGGACGATCTTCGCGGTGGTGCCCAGCGCGACGGCGAGGTGCTCGGCGATCTGGTTCCAGGTCAGCACGTCGTCGCTCGTGATCTGGAAGACGTCGCCGACCGCGCGGGGGTGGCCCAGCAGCGGCACGAACGCGCGGGCGAAGTCCTCGTGGTGGGTCAGCGTCCACAGCGAGGTGCCGTCGCCGTGCACCACGATCTCCTTGCCGGCGCGCATGCGGGCCGGGACCGTCCAGCCGCCGTCGAACGGCACGAGGGTGCGGTCGTACGTGTGCGACGGGCGCACGATCGTGGCGGGGAAGCCCTTGTCGCGGTACGCCGTGACGAGGAGGTCCTCGCAGGCGATCTTGTCGCGGCTGTACTTCCAGAACGGGTTGCGCAGCGGCGAGGACTCCACGACCGGCAGGCGGGCCGGCGGGGTCTGATACGCCGACGCGGAGCTGATGAAGACGTATTGCCCGGTGCGGCCGCGGAACAGCTCGATGTCGGCGTGGACGTGGTCGGTGGTGAAGGCGACCCAGTCGACGACGGCGTCGAAGGTGTGCCCGGCGATCGCCTCGCGGACCGAGGCGGCGTCGCGGATGTCGGCGCGCAGGACCTTGGCGCCCTCCGGCAGCGGCCGGTGGTTCGACTCGCCGCGGTTGAGCACGTGCAGGTCGATGCCGCGCTCGACGGCCAGGCGCGAGCACGCGGAGCTGATGATGCCGCTGCCGCCGATGAACAGGACCTTCAACGCCATGTCAGCTCTCCACCCAGCCGTGGCTGCGGGCGAAGCTGACCAGGTGCTGGCGGGCCTGGGCGATCTGGCCGCCGGTCAGCGACGGCACGTGCTGGATCAGCAGCTCGGTCACCTCGGCGGTGAACTCGCGGCTGGACAGCACGTCGCACAGGCCGTCGTCTTCCCCGGACGAGCCGGCCGCCGCCGCGGTCACCGGCGCGAACGGGGAGGCAGTGGCCCGGGAGTGCTCGCGGCGGGCCGAGATGTCGAGGATGCGCACGGTCGAGACCTTCAGGCCGCGCTCGCCCTCCTCCACCTCGTATTCGACCCGCATGCCGGGGTGCACGAGATGGCGCTGCTCGCCGAAGTCGTTGGCGTGGACGAACACGTCCTCACCGCCGGCGTTCGGCGCGATGAAACCATAACCACGAACCTCGTCGAACCGCAGAATCCGGCCCGTCTCCACCGCGAACCACCACCCACCAAGAAAAAAGTCTGCCCTACAGCGTAGGACCTGCCAGCCGCTTCTTCTGCACCTTGCCCATGGCGTTGCGTGGCAGGACGTCCACGAAGTGTACGACACGTGGCCGTTTGTGGACCGACAGGTGTGTTGCCACGAACTCGATGAGGTCGCGCTCGCCGACCGTTGCGCCGGCGGTCACGACGTAGGCCGTCACCGCCTCGCCGAGGTCCGCGTGCGGGACGCCGACGACCGCGGCCTCGCGTACGGCCGGGTGCGCGAGCAGGGCGTCCTCGACCTCGCCGGCGCCGATGCGGTATCCGCCGCACTTGATGAGGTCGGTGGAGGCCCGCCCGACGATGCGGTGCCAGCCGTCGGGGTCGATGCGGGCTAGGTCGCCGGTGCGAAACCAGCCTTCGGGCGTGCGGGCCGCCGATTCGGGCTGTCCGCGGTACCGCCGCAGCAGCATCGGGCCGTCGACCCACAGCTCGCCGATGGTCTCGCCGTCGCGGGGCGCCTCGGCGCCGTCCTCGCCGACGAGCCGGGTGCGCACGCCGGCGACCGGCACGCCGACCTGGCCGGGGCGGCGCTCGCCGTCGGCGCGGCTGCTGACGGTGATGAGGGTTTCGGTCATGCCGTAACGCTCGACCGGGCGGTGGCCGGTGAGGGCGAAGAGCCGCTCGAAGACCGGCGCGGGCAGCGGGGCGCTTCCGGAGACCAGCAGCCGGGCCGGGCGCAGGGCGCGGGCGGCGGCGGGTTCGGCGCATACGCGCGACCACACGGTCGGCACGCCGAAGTAGAGGGTGCCGCCGGCGGCCGCGTACGCGGCCGGGTGCGGGCGGCCGGTGTGCGTCAGCGCCGAGCCGTGCCGCAGCGCGCCGAGCACGCCGAGGATCAGGCCGTGCACGTGGAACAGCGGCAGGCCGTGGACGAGCCGGTCCTCGGGGGTCCAGGCCCACGCCTCGGCGAGCGCGTCCAGCCCGGCCTCCACGGCGGCGTGGGTCAGCTCGACGCCCTTCGGGGCTCCCGTCGTACCGCTGGTGTACATGACGAGCGCGACGGCGTCCCCGGGCGGCGCCGGGTATCCGGCCGACGAGCCCGACGAGCCCCTGTTCACGTCGACCGGCACCGGGGCGGCGAACGGCCCGGTGCGGTTGCCCAGCGTCACCTCGGCGCCGGAGTCGCGCAGGATGTGCTCGCGCTCGGCCGGGCCGGCGTCGGCCGGCACGGGCACCACCGCGGCCCCGGCGAGCAGCGCGCCGGTCACCGCCACGACGGTCTCCAGCGTCGGGGTGGCATCGACCGCGACCGTGGCGGCGCCGTGGACGTCGTCCGCGACCGCCGTGGCGGCGTTGAGTAACCGCTCGGCCGACAGCACGCGACCGGCGACGGACACGGTGGGTGCATGGGCGTGCAGTCCCTTGAGCAGGCGCATGGGCCCAATCGTCACACGCGCGCGGAGCGTGCAGAACGGCCAGATCACGATCTATCCGCTCGTCTTGACACCCGTCTTTGTGAGCGTTAACACTGTGGCGGCAACGCCCCGGCAACAAATTCGAAATCGCGTCGGTGGCAGCGTTCACATGCGCCGCCGGCCGATCGCTGCGCGCTGCCCTGAGGGAGAAGCATGAAGTTCACACGTATCGCCGCGACGGCGGTGGGCCTCGCGGTCGCCTTCAGCATGACCGCCTGCGGATCGAGCGAGAAGACCGCCGACAAGGAGGCCAACGCGCCCGCCGGCGCCGGCTCCCTGATCGGGGTCACGATGCCGACCAAGTCGTCGGAGCGCTGGATCGCCGACGGCAACAACGTCAAGGCCGCCCTGGAGAAGCTCGGTTACAAGGTCGACCTGCAGTACGCCGAGAACGACATCCCGACGCAGGTCAACCAGATCGAGAACCAGATCACCAAGGGCGCCAAGGTCCTCATCATCGCCTCGATCGACGGCACCGCCATCACCACCCAGCTGCAGGAGGCGGCCGACAAGCACATCCCGGTCATCGCCTACGACCGCCTGATCCGTAACTCGCCGAACGTCGACTACTACGCCACGTTCGACAACTACAAGGTCGGCGTGCAACAGGCGACCTCGCTGCTGGTCGGCCTGGGCCTGAAGAAGGAGGACGGCTCGGACGGCACCGCGACCGGACCGTTCAACATCGAGCTGTTCGCCGGTTCGCCCGACGACAACAACGCCACGTTCTTCTTCAACGGCGCCATGGACACCCTCAAGCCGTACATCGACAAGGGCACGCTCGTGGTCAAGAGCGGCCAGACCGACTTCAAGACGGTGGCGATCCTGCGCTGGGACCCGGCGACGGCCCAGAAGCGCATGGAGGACATCATCACGAAGACGTACAACGGCGGCACCAAGGTGCAGGGCGTGCTGTCCCCGTACGACGGGCTCTCCATCGGCATCCTGTCCGCGCTGAAGAGCAGCGGCTACGGCACCGCCGGCCAACCGTACCCGATCGTGACCGGCCAGGACGCCGAGGTCGCCTCGGTGAAGTCGATCATCGCCGGCGAGCAGTACGCGACGATCTACAAGGACACCCGCAAGCTCGCCGACGTCACCGTCAAGATGACCGACGCCGTGCTCAAGGGCGGCAAGCCCGAGGTCAACAACAGCAAGGACTACGACAACGGTAAGAAGGTCGTGCCGTCCTACCTCCTCGAGCCGGTTGTGGTGTACAAGTCCAACTACAAGACCGTACTGATCGACTCCGGTTACTACACCGAGGACCAGCTCAAGTAAGGGTGATCCGCCGGGGGCCCCGCGGCCCCCGGCGGGGCGTCGAGGAGAGAACGGCATGACGGACGCGCTCCTGCAGATGCGGGGCATCACCAAGACGTTTCCGGGCGTCACCGCCCTGGACGACGTCAACCTCACCGTGCGCCGCGGCGAGATCCACGCCATCTGCGGAGAGAACGGCGCCGGCAAGTCGACCCTGATGAAGGTCCTCTCGGGGGTGTACGGGCACGGGACGTACACCGGGGAAATCCTCTTCGACGGGCAACCCTGCCACTTCAGCGGCATCCGCGACTCCGAGCGGCGCGGGATCGTCATCATTCACCAGGAGCTGGCGCTCATCCCCCACCTGTCGATCGCGGAGAACATCTTCCTGGGCAACGAGCGCGTGCAGCGCGGCCTGATCGACTGGAACCGCACCAACGCCGACGCGGCCGCGCTGCTGGACCGGGTCGGGCTGCGCGAAAACCCGGTCACCCCGGCGATGGACATCGGCGTCGGCAAGCAGCAGCTCGTCGAGATCGCCAAGGCGCTGTCGAAGGAGGTGCGCCTGCTCATCCTCGACGAGCCCACCGCGGCGCTCAACGACGAGGACTCCGCGCACCTGCTCGACCTGCTGCGCGGCCTGCGCGACCAGGGCATCACCTGCGTGATCATCTCGCACAAGCTCAACGAGATCGAGGCGATCGCCGACTCCACCACGATCCTGCGCGACGGGCGCACGATCGAGACGCTCGACATGCGCTCGGGCACGGTCAGCGAGGACCGGATCATCGCCGGGATGGTCGGCCGCGACCTCGAGCACCGGTTCCCGCCGCACACCCCGAACATCGGCGCGGAGGTGCTGCGCATCGAGGACTGGACCGTGCACTCGCCGACGCAGCACGGGCGCGAGGTCGTCTCCGGCGCGTCGCTGACGCTGCGGGCCGGCGAGATCGTGGGGCTGGCCGGGCTCATGGGCGCCGGGCGCACGGAGCTGGCGATGAGCGTCTTCGGGCGCAGCTACGGCGTGGGGATCACCGGCCAGGTCTACAAGAACGGCAAGCCGATCAGCCTGCGCACGGTCGAGGAGGCCATCGCCAACGGCATCGCCTACGCGACCGAGGACCGCAAACGCTACGGGCTCAACCTCATCGAGGACATCCAGCGCAACGTCTCCGGCGCGGCGCTGGGCAAGCTCGCGGTCCGCGGCTGGGTCGACGACAACCGCGAGTACCAGGTCGCCGAGAACTTCCGCGGCAGCCTCAACATCAAGGCGCCGGGCGTCGGCACCGTCACCGGCACGCTCAGCGGCGGCAACCAGCAGAAGGTCGTACTGGCGAAATGGATCTTCACGGACCCCGACGTGCTGATCCTCGACGAGCCGACCCGCGGCATCGACGTCGGCGCCAAGTACGAGATCTACTCGATCATCAACCAGCTCGCCGAACAGGGAAAGGCGATCCTCGTCATCTCCTCCGAGCTGCCCGAACTGCTCGGCATCTGTGACCGGATCTACGCCCTGTCCGCCGGCCGCATCACCGGCTCGGTCGAGCGCGCCGAGTTCTCCCCGGAGCGGCTGATGCACCTCATGACCCGGATCACGGAATAACAGGATTCATAGGAGTACCCCGTCCATGACCACTGTGGTTGAGCCCGCGGTCGAGCCGACCGTCACGCCACCGACGCGGTTCTCGGTGAACCTGCGCCAGAGCGGCATCTACATCGCGTTCGCGGCGATCGTGGTGCTGTTCGAGATCCTGACCCAGGGCTCGCTGCTCGAGCCGCAGAACATCTCGAACATCGTCGTGCAGAACTCGTACATCCTGATCCTCGCGATCGGGATGATCCTGATCATCATCGCCGGGCACATCGACCTGTCCGCCGGCTCGGTCGTCGCCGTCACCGGCGCCCTCGCCGCCGTGCTCATGGTCGACGCGCACGTGCCCTGGCCGCTGGCGATCCTGGTGACGCTGGTCGCCGGCGCGCTGATCGGGGCCTGGCAGGGATTCTGGATCGCGTACTTCGGGATCCCGGCCTTCATCGTGACCCTGGCCGGCATGCTCGTCTTCCGGGCGCTCACCATGACGGTGCTGGGCAACCAGGGCATCGGCCCCTTCCCGGACGACGTGCGCACCCTGGCCAACGGCTTCACGCCCGGCTTCCTCAACAACGTCGGCCTCGGCCCGCTGGGCGGCGCGGACCTCTTCACGCTGCTGGTCGGCATCGCGGCGGTCGCCGGCATCGTCGTGGTGCAGTGGCGCGCCCGCCGCGGGCGCATCGGCTACGGCCAGCAGGTCGACTCGATGCCGGTGTTCGTGGCCAAGCTGGCCGGCGCCTCGCTGGTGCTGATGTACATCATCGTGCAGCTGGCCCGGTTCAAGAACCTGCCGTGGGTGCTCGTGCTGCTGGCGGCGCTCGTGCTGACGTACACCCTCGTCTCGCAGCGCACCGTGTTCGGCCGGCACATCTACGCGGTCGGCGGCAACCTGCAGGCGGCGAGCCTGTCGGGCGTGAAGGTCAAGCAGGTCACCTTCTGGATCTTCGTCAACATGGGCCTGCTGGCCTCGATCGCCGGCATCATCTTCGCCGGCCGGCTCAACCAGGCCGGCCCGACCGCCGGCAACGCCTTCGAGCTCGACGCGATCGCGGCGGCGTTCATCGGCGGCGCGGCGGTGCAGGGCGGCGTGGGCAAGGTGGTCGGCGCCATCACCGGCGGCCTCATCATGGCCGTCATCAACAACGGCATGTCCCTGATCGGCTCCCCGCCGGAGCGCGTGATGCTGGTCAAGGGCCTGGTCCTGCTGGCCGCGGTGGCCTTCGACGTATGGGCGAAGCGCCGCGCCGGCCGCTCCCGCTGAGGTTCCGGCTTTCCTCGGGTGTCCGGTGGGAGAAAGGGGGTGGGCCGCCTTCGGGGCGTCGGCGGCCCACCCCGCCCGGACGGCCTTGAGGAGCGGGGATCGGGTCCACGGCCGGGGTCACGCGGCCGGCGGGGCGTTCTTGCTCAGGAAGTCGTCGATGGCTTTGGTGAACCGATCCTGGTCGCTGCCGGTGAGCAGGTAGGTGCCGTGCTCGGTGGCGGTCGGGCCGACGACGACCCGGCGGTCGACGGCCGCGGGGGTGGCGTCGTACAGCTCCTGTGCCTGCTCGCCGTACGGTGAGTCGAGGGCGCCGGCGCAGTACAGGACCGGGAACGTGACCTTACGGGCGGCGCCGAGGGCGTCGACACCGCGGAACGTGGCCGGGGCGGACAGCGTGACGACCGCCTTCGGCCGCGGGTCGAGCTCCTGCGCCGCGGCGAGCGCGGCCGTGCCGCCCTTCGAGGCGCCCATCAGCACCAGGTCGGTGACGCCCTGGGTGCGCAGCCAGCGGGCGGCGGTGAGCATGTCCAGGTCGACCGTGCCGGTGCCGGTGTGCGGCTGGGAGTCGCCCTCGCCGGCGAAGTCGAAGGCCAGCACGCGATACCCCTTCCCGGCGAGCGTCTTGCCGAAGGGCAGCCATTCGCACACCGAGCCGGTGTTGTGATGGCCCAGCACGACGCCCGGGCCTTTCCCGTCCGGGTTCATCAGGATGCCGCGCAGCACCGTGCCGTCCTTGGCGTCGGCGAAGCTGACCTGGCGGCCGGCGTCCTTCGACTCGTCGGGGCACGCGCTGCCGGCGTGCGGCGCCGGCGAGGCGGCCGGCGACGATCCGGACGAGCCGGACGGGCCGGACGAGCCGCAGGCGGCGAGGGCTGTGCCGAGGACCGTGACGAGGGCGAGCACGGGGGCGAGGCGACGCATGCCGACGAGGATAGGCGCCGCCGGGATTTCGCGTGTACCCGTTGTGCGGCCGCGGCGACGCTCAGCGCACGATCCGGGCGGACGGGTCGAGCTCGATCGCGATCCGCGCGCCCCGCAGCGAGCCGCGCTCGATGACCAGCCGGCCGCCGGTGGCCTCGGCGACCCGGCGGACGATGTCCAGCCCCAGGCCGGTGGAGCCGGCGCCGCTGGAGCCGCGGCGCAGCGCCCGGTCGGGATCGGCGATGCCCGGCCCGGCGTCGTCGACGACGAGCCCGCGCGCGGAGACGTGCACCTCGAACGCGGTGCCCTCGGCGGTGTGCTGGAAGACGTTGCCGAGCAGGCAGTCCACGGCCGAGACCAGGTCGGACTCGGCGACGGGCACATACACGGGCTCGTGCCCGCCGGTGACCCGCCACGGCCGGTTCTGGTCCTCGGCGAGCACGGACCAGAACGCCAGCCGGTCGGCGACGACCTCGACCAGGTCGGTGGTCTCCGGCCGGCGGTCCGCGGCGGAGCGGCGCGCGGCGGTGATGATCTGCTCGATCTCGTCGTCGAGGGCGTCGAACGCCTGGCGCATCCGCTCGCCGATCGGGCCGGGCGGCATGGCGTCGGCGTCCAGGCGCAGTGCGGTGAGCGGGGTGCGCAGCCGGTGCGACAGGTCCGCGGCCAGCTCGCGCTCGGCGTCGGCGAACGCGACCATCTGCTCGGCCATGCGGTTGAAGCTGCGGGCGGCGTCGCGCAGCTCCGGCGGGCCGTCGGGCTCGACCCGGGCGTGCAGGTCGCCGTCGCCGAACGCGCGGGCGCCGTCGGCGAGCTTGCGGGTGGCCCGCACGATCTGCGCGCCGAGCCGGTCGGCGACCAGGATGGAGCCGGCGACGAGGACCACGGCGAGGCCGGCGAGCGCGAGCCAGGCCGCGTCGACGCCCCGGCTCAGGTCGGCGTCGGAGACGTACACCTCCACGACGGCGGTCCGGTCGCCGTCCAGCACCACGGTCTGCAGGTAGGCGACGCCGCCGGGCGCGTCGGCCGTCAGCGAGCGCCGCTGGCGGGCCGCCCGGTCGACGTCGGACGGCAGGGCGTGGCTCGTGCCGACCGTCGGTTCCCCCACCAGGTGTACCGCGAGCCGCCCCGACTGCCCGGCCGGCACGGTCGCCACGGCGAGGTCGAGGGACCCGGAGCCGTTGCCGGGCGCCGAGGCGAGCGCGGCGACCATCGCGTCGGCCTGGTATCGCGCCTCGGCCAGGGCCCGGTCGTGCGCGATCTGCTTGGTGACGTACGCCAGCGGCACGAGGAACGCCAGGGCGATCATCGAGGTGATCGCGAACGACAGGCGCATGAGTGCGCTTCTCATGCTTGCGCCTGATCCGGGTCGACGAGCATCACCCCGACCCCTCGGAACGTGCGCAGATATCGCGGCGCGGTGGCGCTCTCGCCCAGCTTGCGCCGCAGCCACGACACGTGCACGTCGATCGTCTGGTCCTCGCCGGACCTGTCCGGGCGCTGCCACACCTCGGTGAGCAGCTCCCGGCGGCTGACCACGCGGCCGGCCCGCTGGGCGAGATACGCCAGCAGGTCGAACTCCTTCTTCGTCAGCTGCAGCGGCCGGCCGTTGATGGACGCCGAGCGCTGCTGCGGGTTGACGTGCAGCGCACCGACCGTCACCCCGGCCGGCGGGGCGGCCGGCCCCGGCGTGCCCTGGCCGCGGCGCAGCACCGCGTTGATCCGCGCCGACATCTGGGCGCTGGAGAACGGCTTGGTGACGTAGTCGTCGGCGCCGGCGTCGAGGAGCCGGATGATGTCGCGCTCCGAGCGGCGCGCGGTCGCCACGATGACCGGCGCGTTGGAGATGCCGCGCAGCATGCGCAGCACGTCGAGGCCGTCCATGTCGGGCAGGCCCAGGTCGAGGATGACCAGGTCCGGCGGGTCGGTGGCGATGACCCGCAGCGCCGATCCGGCGTTGCCGACCGGGCGCACCACGTGCCCGGCGTCGGTCAGCGCCCGGGACAGGGCACCGGAGACGGCGACGTCGTCCTCGACAAGCAGGATGAGCGGCATGGCAACACGCTATCGCCACCTTGCCGGACCCTTTGTCCGGACCCGCGTGAGAGGATCCGTCGATGCGGGTTAGGCGAGGCGCAGTGCCGGTGCTGCTGTGGTGCCTGGCCACGGCCGCGAGCATCGGCGTGGCGTCGCTGGCGTTGCGGCCCGTGCTGCGCACCGCCGTGCCCCAGGACATGATGCCGGCCGCGACCGACGAGGAGCGCGGCAACCGGGCGGTCGTCACGCAGACCCTGCCGGCGCAGGCGACCGGCTCCCCGCGGCCCGAGCCGACGATCCTGTCCGACCCCAGCTCCGCGTTCACGCCGCCGACGAGCGCCCCGCCGGCCCACGCCGGCGCATCGGCACCGGGCGGACAGAAGCCCACCACCGCCGCCCCGGCCCGGATGGTCGACGGCTGGACGGTCACGACCGGCACGGACGGCGTCGACGTGTACCTCAGGTCGTTTCGCTCCGACGGCGGCGACGCCGTGATCCGCATCCGGGCCGGCGTCGTCTCGGTCGTCACGGCAACGCCCCGCGACGGCTTCTCGGTGTCGCAGTCGCAGACCGAACCCAGCCGGCTCGTCGTGCAGTTCGTCTCGTCGTCGGGCGGCGCGGCGTACCTCGTCGACTGCATGTGGTGGCAGAACGCGCCGCACGGCCAGGTGACCCGGATCGGCTCCTGACGCTACCGCGCCGGTTCACCCTTATCTCCAGGTTAAAAGAGATATTCGTGGGCGTCGAAAAACATCGGGACAACTTCATGCGCAGCTAATAGCACCCGTCCCGGGCTCGGCCCTACGGTCGGATCGTGAGCAGCGCGACCCCCGGTGGCGAGCAGCACATCAACGGCTCGAGCGTGGCGCTGTCGCCCGCTCCGGCGGGCGACGGGACGACGAGCGCACCGCCCGCGGCGCCGGACGAGGCCCCGCCGGCGCCGGACGACGACCCGGCGCGCCGGGACGCGTGGCGGCGGGTGCTCGCCGTCGCCGTCGTGCTCGTCGCCGCGTTGACGGTGGTGGTGCTGTGGGCGCGGCCCGCGCACGAGCCGGTGGCGCCGCCGCTGGAGCCGCCCAGCGGCGTGCCGGACGTGGTCGGGGTGCTCAACCCGACCGACCTCGCGTTCCTGCAGCTCATGATCTCGCTCGACAACAGCGCGCTGCCGCTGTTCGAGCTGGCCAAGGACGTGCCGGCGCTGCAGGGCGCGGCGGTGAGCGGGGCCGACGGGCACCGGGCCGAGCTCGTGACGCTGCGGGCCGCGCTCGCCGGCGGGGGCGGGATCGAGAACCCCACCGAGCACGCCGGGCACGACCTGCCGGGGATGGTGCTGGACGCGGACCTCGCGGCCGTCCGCGACGCGCCCGCCGACCAGCGCGCGGCGAAGGCGGTCGCGGTGCTGCGCGAGCACCTCACCGGGACCGTCGCGCTGGCCACGTCCGAGGGCAAGGCCGGCGCCGACCCGGCGACGAAGGCCGCCGCGGCGCAGGTCCTCGACGCGCACAGCAAGCTCCTGGCGTCGCTGCCGGCGGTGTAAGTTTCCCCGGCTGTACCGCGCTGAGCTGGGCGAACGTGGGACGTGCCCGGGCG
This sequence comes from Dactylosporangium sp. NPDC048998, assembly GCF_043197855.1. Classification (NCBI taxonomy): domain Bacteria; kingdom Bacillati; phylum Actinomycetota; class Actinomycetes; order Micromonosporales; family Micromonosporaceae; genus Dactylosporangium; species Dactylosporangium sp. NPDC048998. The sequence goes on along the minus strand of NZ_JBICTV010000010.1, from coordinate 111,267 downwards.
CTGGCTGCGCGGTAGCGCATCCGGCTCCTATGAAAGCTCCCATGAGGAGACTCTGGGCCGCCGTCGCGGCCAGCAGCATGGCTCTCGTCGGCGCCGCCGTCGTCATCGGGCTGAACAGCCAGGCGTCGGCGGCCGTCGGCGGCACGGGAACCGGGTACCTGAGCACCCAGGGCGCGCAGCTCGTGGACGCCACCGGCACCAAGGTGCGGCTGACCGGCCTCAACTGGTTCGGCATGGAGACTGACAACAAGACCTTCCACGGCCTGTGGGCCCGGCCGTGGAAGGACCACATCGACCAGATGGCGAGCCTCGGGTACAACACGATCCGGGTGCCGTACTCCGACGACGCGCTCAAGCCGGGCGCGCAGGCCAACAGCGTCGACGGGTACAGCAACCCCGACCTGCAGGGCCTGACGCCGTTGCAGATCCTGGACAAGGTCATCGACTACGCCGGCAGCAAGGGCATGCGCATCCTGCTCGACCGGCACCGCCCGACCTCCGCCGGGCAGAGCGCCCTGTGGTACGTCTCGGCCACGCCCGAGGCGACCTGGATCAGCAACTGGCAGATGCTCGCCAAGCGCTATGCCAACAACCCCACCGTCATCGGCGCCGACCTGCACAACGAGCCGCACGCCGACGGTACTGACCCGAACGGCACCGGCGCCTGCTGGGGCTGCGGCGACGTGAACCGCGACTGGCGCCTGGCCGCCGAGCGGGCCGGCAACGCGATCCTCGACGCCAACCCGAACTGGCTCATCGTCGTCGAGGGCGTCAGCTGCCCGAGCGGCGGCAACGCCAACGTGTGGAACGGCCAGCCGACCGAGCCGTGCGGCTGGTGGGGCGGCAACCTGTCCAAGGCCGGCCAGTACCCGGTGCGCCTGAACAAGCCCAACAAGCTGGTGTACTCCGCGCATGAGTACGCCAACTCGGTGTTCCACCAGGCGTGGTTCGACGACCCGACCTTCCCGAACAACCTGCCCGGCATCTGGGACCAGTTCTGGGGCTACCTGCAGAAGCAGAACATCGCCCCGGTGCTCGTCGGCGAGTTCGGCAGCACGCTGCAGAACCCGCAGGACGTGGTGTGGCTGCAGAAGCTCATGCAGTACATGGGAACCGGCGTTACGGGCATGAACTTCACCTACTGGTCATGGAACCCTAACTCGGGCGATACGGGCGGTATCGTCGGCGACGACTGGAAGACGGTCAACCAGCAGAAGCAGTCGATCCTGCAGCCGTACCTCATCCCGCCGGTCGGCGGCGGCACCGGCCCCACGGGCTCGGCGTCCGCGTCCCCGTCCAAGTCGGCGTCCGCGTCGGCGTCCACCTCGCCGTCGCCGTCCCGGTCGGCGTCCTCGTCGCCGTCGGCCCCGCCGCCCACGGGCGGCTGCACCGCCACGGTCGTGATCGACAACGCCTGGTCCGGCGGCTTCCAGGCCAGCGTCACGGTGAAGAACACCGGCTCCACGACGATCAACCCGTGGACCGTCACCTGGACCGTCCCGTCCGGCGTCGCGCTGACCAACGGCTGGAACGCCACGGTCACCCAGTCCGGCACGACGTTCACCGCGCAGGCCCCGAGCTGGGCCACGTCCCTGGCGCCGGGCGCCTCGGCGACGATCGGCTTCACCGCCAACGGCCCGTCGAGCCCCGCCCCCTCGGGCGTCAAGCTCAACGGCTCGACCTGCGCATAAGGGGGAATCGGCCCGGGGAGGGATTCGGCGCCTCCCCGGGCCGTGCTCACCCGGGCTCACCGGAACCCGCCGGTCCGGCATGTGGGATTTGGCGGGTGTCCACAACTTTCGCCCGTTGCAGGTGGCGAGTCCGGTGGTTTCTCTACCCGACGGTAGGGGGAATGGTTGTCGGACGGGTACCCCTGCCCCGAGGTGGTTCCCGCACCTTTGGGAGGCTTACTCGGTGTTCAGCCGCATCGCCATCGTCAACCGGGGAGAAGCCGCCATGCGGCTGATCCACGCCGTCCGCGAGCTCAACGCCGTGACCGGGGCACCGCCGATCGAGACCATCGCCCTCTACACGGACGCCGAGCGCACCGCCACCTTCGTCCGCGAGGCCGACGACAGCTACTGCCTCGGGCCCGCGTCGGCGCGCCCCTACCTCGACCACGGCGTCCTGGAACGTGCGCTGGTCGAGACGCGCGCGGACGCCGCCTGGGTGGGCTGGGGCTTCGTCGCCGAGGACCCCGCCTTCGCCGAGCGCTGTGACAAGATCGGCGTCACCTTCATCGGCCCGAGCGCCGACGCCATGCGCAAGCTCGGCGACAAGATCGGCGCGAAGCTGATCGCCGAGGAGGTCGGCGTCCCGGTGGCGCCGTGGAGCCGCGGCGCGGTCGAGAGCCTGGAGGCGGCCACGCGCGCGGCCGCCGAGATCGGCTACCCGCTGATGCTCAAGGCGACCGCCGGCGGCGGCGGCCGGGGCATCCGGGTCGTTCGCAGCGACGAGGAGCTGGCCGACGCCTATGAGCGCACGAGCCTGGAGGCCAAGCGCGCGTTCGGCAGCGGCATCGTGTTCCTGGAGCGCCTGGTCACCGGCGCGCGCCACGTCGAGGTGCAGGTCATCGCCGACGGCCAGGGCACCGCGTGGGCGCTGGGCGTGCGCGACTGCTCGGTCCAGCGGCGCAACCAGAAGGTCATCGAGGAGTCCGCGTCCCCCGTGCTCGCCCCCGAGCAGGCCCGGGAGCTGAAGGCGGCGGCCGAGCGGCTCGCGCTGGCCGTGGACTACCGCGGCGCGGGCACCGTCGAGTTCCTCTACCACCCGGGCGAGCGGCTGTTCGCCTTCCTCGAGGTCAACACCCGGCTGCAGGTCGAGCACCCGATCACCGAGGCCACGACCGACTTCGACCTGGTCAAGGCCCAGATCCACGTGGCCGCCGGCGGCCGGCTCGGCGACCTGGTCCCGGCCGAGGCCGGGCACGCCGTCGAGGCCCGGCTCAACGCCGAGGACCCCGACCGCGACTTCGCCCCGGCGCCCGGCCGGATCGTCCGGCTGGCGCTGCCCAGCGGCCCCGGCATCCGGGTCGACACCGGGGTGAGCGAGGGCGACGTGATCCCGGCCGACTTCGACTCGATGATCGCCAAGATCATCGCGTATGGCCGCACCCGCGACGAGGCGCTCGGCCGGCTGCGCCGCGCGGTCGCCGAGACCACGGTGATCATTGAGGGCGGCGCCACCAACAAGAGCTTCCTGCTCGACCTGCTCGACCAGCCCGAGGTGATCGACGCCAGCGCGGACACCGGCTGGATCGACCGGGTCCGCGCGGAGGGCCGCCTGGTGTCCACCAAGCACTCCGGCGTCGCGCTGGCCGCGGCCGCGATCGAGGCGTACGAGGACGAGGCGCTCGTCGAGCGGCAGCGGCTGCTGTCCACCGCGCACGGCGGCCGCCCGCAGGTGCAGCACGAGAGCGGCCGGCCGATCGACCTCAAGCTGCGCGGGGCGGGCTACCGGGTGACCGTCGCGCAGACGGGGCCGCACCGGTTCCGTGTCGGCGTCGGCGAGGCGTCCACCGTCGACGCCGAGCTCGAGCGGTTCGACGAGCACACCGGCCGGATCCTGGTCAACGGCCGGCGGCACCGGCTCGTCACCCACACCCACGGGCCGGTACACCTGGTCGAGGTGGACGGCATCACGCACCGCGTCGGCCGCGACGAGGGCGGCGTGCTGCGCTCGCCCGCGCCCGCGCTGGTCGTCGCGACCCCGCTCGTGGCCGGCGACGAGGTCGAGGCGGGCGCGCCCGTGCTCGTCCTGGAGAGCATGAAGATGGAGACCGTGCTGCGCGCGCCGTTCAAGGCGAGGCTGCGCGAGTGCCTGGTCTCCGTCGGCAGCCAGGTGGAGACCGGCGCGCCGCTGCTGCGCCTGGAGCCGATCGGCGACGAGGCCGCGACGGCCGGCGCTGGTTCGGCCGCCGCCGAGGCCGTCGACCTCGAACTGCCGCCCGAGCCGGCCGGCCTGTCCGCCGAGGCCCGGATGGCACGCGGCATCGCCGACCTGCGCAGCCTGCTGCTCGGCTACGATCTTGACCCCCGCGACGAGCGCCGGGCGCTGTCGAAATACCTGGCCGCGCGGGCCGAGCTCAGGCGCCGCCCGATCGAGCAGGAGGTCGAGCTGCTGCGGGTGTTCGCCGACCTGGCCGAGCTGAGCCGCAACCGGCCGGCCGGCGAGGAGGGCAGGGCCGACAACCGGGTGCACAGCCCGCGGGAGTACTTCCACACCTACCTGCAGAGCCTCGACGTCGAGCGCGCCGGGCTGTCCGACACCTTCCGCAGCCGGCTGGCCCGGGTGCTCACCCACTACGGCATCGACGACTTCGAGCGCACGCCCGCGCTGGAAGAGGCCGTGTTCCGGATCTTCCTGGCCCAGCAGCGCACCTCGGCCGACGTCTCGGTGATCGTCACGTTCCTGCAGCAGTGGCTGACCGAGCCGCTGCCCGACGACGGGCTGCGCGAGCTGGTCGGCCAGGCGCTGGAGCACCTCATCTCCGCCACCCAGCTGCGGTTCCCGGTCGTCGGCGACCTGGCCCGCAGCATCGTGTTCCGCTGGGCCGGCCAGCCGATGCTGCGCCGCAAGCGCGCCGAGGTGTACGCGGGCGTCCGCGGCCACCTGCGCCACCTCGACGAAAACCCGGCGGCGCCCGACCGCGCCGAGCGGATCGCGCACATGGTCGCCTCGCCCGAGCCGCTCGTGCGGCTGCTCGGCCAGCGCATCGGCGCGCCGAGCGCCGACCACGGCCCGATGCTCGAGGTGCTCAGCCGCCGCTACTACGGCAACCGCGGCGCGCTCGACGCGCGCTGCGTCGAGGTCGCGGGGCGCTCGTTCTTCACCGCCGAGTACGACCGCGACGGCGAGCGCTTCCGGGTTGTCGCCGCGGCCACGGACTTCGCCGACCTGCCCGCGACCCTGCAGCAGGTCGCCGGGCTGGCCGGAGCGGACTCCGTCGCCGACGTGTACCTCACCTGGCGCGAGCAGCCCGACCCGGACGCGATGGCCGCGACCCTGCGGGAGATCATCGAGCGCGCCGGGCTGCTGGACGTGCTCCAGCGCGTGACGATGTCGGTCGCCGGGCGCACCGGCTCGGCCATGCACCACCACTTCACCTTCCGGCCGGGCCTGGGTGAGGACCGGGTGATCCGCGGGCTGCACCCGCTGATCGCCCAGCGCCTGCAGCTGCCGCGGCTACGCAACTTCGACCTGACCCGGCTGCCGTCCGCGGACGAGGAGGTCTTCCTCTTCCACTGCGTCGCCCCGGACAACCCGGCCGACGAGCGGCTGGCGGCGATGGCCCAGGTCCGCGACCTCACGCCGCTGCGCGACTCCGACGGCCGGATCATCGCGCTGCCCGCGCTCGAGGGCGCCCTGGACGCGTGCCTCGACGCGATCCGCAAGGTCCAGGCGGGCCGGCCCGCGAAGAAGCGGTTCGACACCAACCGGATCACCCTGTACGTCTGGCCGCCGACCGAGCTGACCATCGAGGAGCTGAGCCTCGTCGTCCATCGCGTGGTGCCGATCACGGCCGGCGCGGGCCTGGAGGAGGTCCTGTTCCTGCACCGCCGGCGCGACGAGGCCACCGGCGAGGTGACCGACATGGCGGTCCAGATCTCCTACGACGCCGGCATCCAGGTGTCCGTCACCGCGCCGACCGCCGAGCCGGTCCAGCCGCTGGACGACTACCGGCAGAAGGTGCTCTCGGCCCGCCGGCGCGGCACGACGTACCCGTACGAGCTCACCGAGATGCTCGCCGGGCCCGAGGGCAGCTTCGTCGAGCACGACCTGAACGACATCGGCGCGCTGGTCCCGGTCGAGCGGCCGAGGGGGCACAACAAGGCGGGCATCGTCGCCGGCGTGGTGAGCACGCCGACCGAGCGCTACCCCGAGGGCGTCACCCGGGTGGTACTGCTCGGCGACCCGACCAAGTCGCTGGGCGCCCTGGCCGAGGCGGAGTGCGCGCGCGTCATCGCCGCGCTCGACCTGGCCGAGCGGATGCGCGTGCCGCTCGACTGGTTCGCGCTGTCGGCGGGCGCCCGGATCTCCATGAGCTCCGGCACCGAGAACATGGACTGGGTGGCCGCCGCGCTCAAGCGGATCGTCGAGTTCACCCAGGCCGGCGGCGAGATCAACATCGTGGTCGCCGGGATCACCGTCGGCGCCCAGCCGTACTGGAACGCCGAGGCCACGATGCTCATGCACACCAAGGGCATCCTGGTGATGACCCCGGACTCCGCCATGGTGCTGACCGGCAAGCAGTCGCTGGACTTCTCCGGCGGCGTGTCGGCCGAGGACAACTTCGGCATCGGCGGCTACGACCGGGTGATGGGCCCGAATGGCCAGGCCCAGTACTGGGCGCCCGACCTGTGGGCCGCCCGCAACGTGCTCATGGCGCACTACGACCACACCTACATCGCCCCCGGCGAGCCCCGGCCGCGCCGGGCGGACACGTCCGACCCGCTCGACCGCGACATCTCCGGCTACCCGCACGCGGTGCCCGACAGCGACTTCACCACCGTCGGCGAGATCTTCTCCCGCGAGAGCAACCCCGACCGCAAGAAGGCGTTCGACATCCGCACGCTGATGCGGGCCCTGGCCGACCAGGACCACGCCGTCCTGGAGCGCTGGGCGGGCATGGCCGACGCCGAGACCGCGGTCGTGCAGGACGTGCACCTCGGCGGCATCCCGGTGTGCCTGCTCGGCATCGAGTCCCGGTCCGTGCCGCGGCGCGGCTTCCCGCCCACCGACGGCCCGGACACCTACACCGCGGGCACCCTGTTCCCGCGCTCGTCCAAGAAGGCCGCCCGGGCGATCAACGCGGCCAGCGGGAACCGCCCCCTGGTCGTGCTGGCCAACCTGTCCGGCTTCGACGGCTCGCCCGAGTCGATGCGCCTGCTGCAGCTGGAGTACGGCGCGGAGATCGGCCGGGCGATCGTCAACTTCGAGGGCCCGATCGTGTTCTGCGTGATCTCGCGCTACCACGGCGGCGCGTTCGTGGTGTTCTCCAAGGCGCTCAACCCCAACATGACCGTGCTCGCCGTGGAGGGCTCGTTCGCCTCCGTCATCGGCGGCGCGCCCGCCGCCGCCGTGGTCTTCTCCGGCGACGTCGACGCCCGCACGGCGAAGGACCCAAGGGTGGCCGGGCTGGAGGCGCGGGTGGCCGCGGCGACCGGTGGCGAGCGGGCGGCGCTGGTCGGGCAGCTCATGGAGGTCCGGGCCACGGTCCGGGCGGAGAAGCTGGGCGAGGTGGCCGCCGAGTTCGACGGCGTGCACAGCATCCAGCGCGCGGTCGAGGTCGGCTCCGTGGACGCGATCATCCGCCCCGAGGCGCTGCGCCCGCAGATCATCGCGGCCGTCGAGCGCGGCCTCGCCGCCTCGTAGCCGCCGCCCGGCCGGGCACCCCGACGTTCGCGTTCGTCGGGGTGCCCGGGTGGACGCCGGTCAGCGCACGTAGATGACGGGCTGCTTCGGGGCGGCCATGCCGCTGCCGATGAAGTACGACGGGTGCGGCGGCTGGTTGTACGCCGTGTTCTGCCACGCGATCGCCTCGCGGTACTGGCAGTCGTGCATCAGCGTGTACAGCTTGGTCGTCGTCGGCGTCGTGGTGCTGTAGATGCGCAGCGCGGTGTTGTCCGTGGTGGGCCAGATGACCTCCTCGCGCCAGTCGCCGAAGAGGTCGGCCGACAGCGACGGGGTCGACTTCGTGCCGTTGTTGGAGTGCACGCCGGAGGCGGTGAGCAGGCGGGTGTCGCCGTTCGGGCCGTACTTGTCGATGTGCGTGCCGTCGAGCAGTTCCCGGGTGGTGTCGGCGTCCCACCAGATCACGAAGTTCGTCGAGCCGGGCTTGCGGGAGGCCACCACGTTGCCGTGCGTGTCGCGCAGGCCGTCCGCCGCGGCCGACCACGACTCGGCGCCCGGGCTGCCCGCCCAGATGTCGTCGGAGACGCCGCGGCCGTTGTCGCCGTTGGGCGGGGTCGTCCACAGCACCTGGCCGGTGCGGGCATCGGCCATCCACGACGACGGCTTGGTGCCGTCCTCGTCGACCTTGAACACCTCCAGGCCGGGGCGGGCCGGGTCGAGGTCGCCGACGTGCAGCGCGTCGCCGTGGCCGTTGCCGGTGTTCCACAGCCGGGTGCCGTTGTCGTCGATGGCCATCGCGCCGTACACGATCTCGTCGCGGCCGTCGGCGTCGACGTCGGCGATCGCGAGCTGGTGGTCGCCCTGCCCGGCGTAGGAGGAGTTCCCGGAGGCGTCGCTGTCGAACGTCCAGCGCTTCGTCAGCGCCCCGCTGCGGAAGTCCCACGCGGCGATGACGGTGCGGGTGTAGTACCCCCGGGCCATGATCAGGGAGGGGCGCTTGCCGTCGAGGTAGGCCGTGCCCGCCAGGAACCGGTCGACGCGGTTGCCGTAGCTGTCGCCCCAGCTGGAGACGGTACCGCGGGGCGGGTCGTAGTTCACCGTGGACATCGCGGCGCCGGTCTGGCCGTTGAACATGGTGAGGTACTCGGGGCCGGACAGGATGTAGCCGGAGGAGTTGCGGTAGTCGGCGTTCGCGTCGCCGATGACCTTGCCGGTGCCGTCGCGGGTGCCGTCGGCGGTCTTCATCGCGACCTCGGCCTTGCCGTCGCCGTCGTAGTCGTACACCTGGAACTGCGTGTAGTGCGCGCCGGCCCGGATGTTGCGCCCCAGATCGATGCGCCACAGCCGCTGGCCGTTGAGCCGGTACGCGTCGACGTACACGTTGCTGGTGACACCCGACTGCGAGTTGTCCTTGGAGTCCGACGGGTCCCACTTGAGGACGATCTCGTACTGCCCGTCGCCGTCCAGGTCGCCCACCGACGCGTCGTTGGCGCTGTAGATGGCGCCGGGTGACTGGATCGGCACGTCGAGGTACTCGCCGCCGGTGAAGCGCAGGGAGGCCGGCGAGGCCGCCTGCTCGACCCCGCCGACGACGGCGCGGACCGTGTACGAGGCGTCGGCGGCCGCGCCCGCGTCGTGGTAGTTCGTCGAGTTCGTCACCGTGGCCACTCGGGTGCTCCCGCGGTACACGTTGAAGGAGGTCTCGAAGGCCTCCGTGCCCAGCAGCCGCCAGGAGACCAGGTTGCCGCTGCCCGACCGGACCGAGATCAGGCCCCGGTCCAGCTTCTCCATCTGGCGGCCGGTCTCGCCCTGCGGCGGCGGGGACGATGGCGGCGGTGAGGATGGCGGCGGCGAGGACGACGCCGGGGGAGTGGTCGGCGCGGTACCGTTGCACGCCACGCCGTTGAGGGCGAACGCGGCCGGGACCGGGTTCGCCGACGTGAACGATCCGTTGAAGCCGAACGACACCGTGGCGCCGGTGGCGATCGCCGCGTTGTAGCCCGCGTCGGCCGCCCACACCGCCGTGCCGCTCTGCGTCACGGTCGCGCTCCACGCCTGCGTCACCGCCTGGCCGCTCGCGAAGGTCCAGGTCAGCGCCCAGCCGTTGATCGGGTCGCCGAGGTTGGTGACGTCGACGTTCGCGCCGAAACCGCCCTGCCACTGGTTGGTCACCGTGTACGTGACCCGGCATCCGGCGGCCGCCGCGGCGGCCATGTGCACCGCGTACGTGGCGCCGACGCCGCCGGCCAGGATTGCCGCCGAGGCGGCCACCGCTTTTCGCACGATCCGCTCCTCATCCGCAGGGGCCTGTTGCGGCCGGACCGTAGACCCGCGGCAAGGGTTTCGAAAGTCATCGATCCCGAGACCGCAGGTCGCGGTCCCGGGATCGATGAAACTTTCAGGAAAGCGCTTGTACCAGGCGGAACGACTGGGCGCCGGTGCCGTTGCAGGCGTACTGCACGAGCTGCACACCGTCCGAAGTGGACGCACCCGGGGTGTCGAGGCACTTGCCGCTGGCCAGGCTGACGAAGTGGTAGTAGCCGTTGCCCTCGGAGACCGGCTGCCACTGCTGGTTGGTGCCGCCACCGTACGCCCATAGCTGGATCGGCGCATTGTCCGAAGTGGACTTGTTCGTCACGTCGAGCGACTGGGCCGGGTTGCCGCGGTTGTCGATGCGCACATACCCGTTGCTCGTGGGCTGGAAGCGGTACTGCTGCGCGTTCGTGCTGTTGCAGGTGTACTGCTGGATCGCCGTGCCGTTGGCCGTGCCGGCCGCGCGGGCGTCGACGCACTTGGCGCTGTTCTTGTTGACCACCGAGTACCACGCCGACGGCGAGATCGGCCCGCTGGACGTGGGCGGGGCGGAGGACGGCGGCGTCGAGGACTCTCCGGCCAGCCAGAGGATGCCCTGGATGATCCAGCGATTCTGGTTGGCGCTGTCGAACGTCGAGGAGGTGCGCGTGTTGGTGGTGTAGTTCATGCCGTTGTGGCCGAAGTTGGCGTACAGCATCCGGTAGTTGCGGTTGGTCCACAGGATCGGGTAGTAGCCGCCGTACCAGGACTGGTTCGGGTCGGTGCCGACCGGGAAGCTGCTGGGATCGACCGACGCCAGGATGTCGATGTTCGGGTTCTGCCGCAGGTCGTTGCTCCACGAGTACCACTCGGAGACCGCCGACTGGAAGGTCGCGGGCAGCCCGGCCATGGACGGGTGATTGCGGTCCTCGACCTTGTACGTGATCCGGGTCGGGCCCCACGTGTTGGTCTGGAAGGCGCCCGAGCCGAGGAACGTGTTGTAGTACCAGCTCCAGGAGCCCGGGTCGGTGGTGAACGCGCTGACGTGGAAGCCCATGAACGCGCCGCCGCTCTGCATGTACTGCTGGAACGCGGCGCGCTGCGCGGCCGGCGGCGCGTCGTCGAGGAACATGATCACCTTGTACTGCGCGAGGCTGCCGGCGTTGAGCCGGCTCCAGTCCGTCGTGGCCTCCCACGTGAAGCCGTTCTGGGCCCCCTGCTGGGGGAACCAGTCCCTGGCCTCTTTGTCGAAGTCGATGTGGGCGGCGTCCCAGGTGCCGTTGTAGAACGCGAGCACCTTGAACGGGGTGGCGGCGAGGGCGGGCCGGATCGCGAGGCCCACCCCCAACGCCGTCAACAGGGCAAGCGCTGCCAGCGCCAGCTTTCTGCGCACGGTTGGGGTCCTTCGGGTGTAGGCGGGAGGGATGGGCGGATCCGCTCTGTCGAATCATCGGCCATCGATGAGGTCCCGCACAAGGTAAAGAACCCTAATAGTTAAAGTAAGTCTCCAATTAAGTCCTGACCTGCCCGTCCGGCCCGAGGTCACGTCTGCTCCGCCCGATGACGCCGTGCGGTGCGGGGGTAGGTTGGTTGCCGTGCTCGACTGGGGCGAACGCGACACCGGCGACGTGGACCGTGACGGCCTCGAGGCCGCCGCCCGGCTGGTGCGCGACCGGGGCGGCGCCGCTCAGCTGTGCGTGGTGCGTGACGGCGTGGTGGTGCTCGACCGGGCATACGGCTGCGAGTCCTCCTCCCTGTTCTGGATCTTCTCCACGAGCAAGCCGTTCGCGGCGCTGCTCGTGCACCGGCTGGCCGAGCGTGGCGCGCTCGGGCTGGACGATCCGGTCGCCGCGCACTGGCCGCAGTTCGCCGCCAACGGCAAGGGCGGGATTACCGTGCGGCACGTCCTGCAGCATCGGTCGGGGCTGCCGGTCGCGCGCTCGACCCTGCGCGACGCGCTCGCCATGACCGACTGGGACGACTCGGTGCGCGCCGTCGAGCGCGCCCGGCCGCGCTTCCCGGCCGGGGAGGGGCCGGCGTACCAGTACGTCAGCTACGGCTTCCTGCTCGGCGAGCTGCTGCGCCGCGTCACCGGCGAGCCGGTCCGCGAGCTGCTGCGGGCCGAGATCCTGCGGCCGCTGGGGCTGCGCGACACCCACCTCGGGCTGCCCGACGCCCAGTGGCCCCGGCACGTGCCGATCCGCGGGCGCGGGCCGGGGCCGCTCGCGGCGGCGGCGCACCTGAACCGCCGCTCGACCCGCCGCGCCGTGATTCCCGCGGCCGGCATCTCGACGACGGCCCGCGATCTCGCGGTGCTGTACGCGCTGCTGGTCCGCGGCGGCGAGCTGGACGGCGTACGGCTGCTCACCCCGGCGACGCTCGCGGTGGCCACGACCCCGACGAGCGACGGCACCGTGGACGGCCACATCGGCCTGCCCATCCGCTGGTCGCACGGCTTCCAGCTCGGCGGGCCAGGCCTGCAACCGCACCGCCCCCGGCCGATGGGGCGCACGAGCAGCCCGGAGGCGTTCGGGCACAACGGCAGCAACGTGTGCTTGGCGTGGGCCGACCCGACGCGGCGGCTCGCGGTGGCCTACCTGACCAATCTCCTGCTGCCCCGCGAGGACGGCGCCGCGGCGCACAACGCGGTCAGCGAGGCGCTGCTGGCGGCCTGTCCGCCGCTGACCGGCTGACTGGGCCGGCGGAAAAGCGCCGTGGTGGATCGTTTCACGGTCGGTTCGGCGGAAAAATACGCGCCGCGCTCACCGGCTCCGGCGTAGTCCGTACCGCCCGCGCCCGGTGTCCCTGTAATTGAACCGACACGATCGGTGAAGAACTGTTTTCGTCGCCTATCTGGCGTCGAATCAATAGATTGGCGATACTGTTTTCCGACGGGCTCCGTTTCCTACAGTACGTTCGTGTCGCTCACGGGAGGTCGGCCGGCATGGCCAAGCGTGTCATTCAGGAACTGATCGATGATCTGGACGGTAAGCCCGCCGATGAGAGTGTCACCTTCGGCCTCGATGGCGTGCAGTATTCGATCGACCTGTCCAAGAAGAACGCCGAGAAACTGCGCGCCGCGCTGAAGCCCTACATTTCCGCGGGCACCAAGGTGGGGCGCAGCACGACCGTTGGGGCCCGAACTGCTCCCGGCCGGGGACGCGGCACGACGCGCGGCGACCGCGACCAGAACCGGGCCATCCGGGAATGGGCGCAAGGGGTCGGATTCCAGGTTTCCGACCGCGGCCGCATCAAGCAGGAGATCGTCGACCAGTACCACGCCACCGTCGGCCGCTGATTTTGCTCAGGCCCGGGGCGTTCGCGCCGATCGGGTCGGGGTGAACCTGGTCGCGGTGCTCATCGTCCGGGACGAGTCGGTCAACCTGCCCGGCTGCCTGGCCTCCCTCGGCGGAGCGGTCGACGGCGTACACGTGCACGACACCGGCTCCACCGACGGGTCGGCCGCCCTGGCGCGCTCGCTCGGGGCCACGGTCAGCACGGGGGAGTGGCGGGGCGCTTCGCCGCGGCGCGCAACGCGGCCGTCGCGGCGGCCGGAGCCCCCGAGTGGGTGCTGAGCGTCGACGCCGACGAGCGGGCCGCGGCGGCGCCCGAGCGGCTGCGCTCCGCCCTGCGACTGGCTGGAGGCCCAGGCCCTCGCCCAGCTCGGCCACGCCGGCGACGCCTGGCGCCTACTGCGCGGCGTGCGCCGGGTCGTCGACCCCGCCGGCCGCGTCTACCCGCCGGCCCACCTGGCCGAGCTGCAGCGCCTCCTCGGCGACCTGGTGGCGGCCCGGGCGGCCGGCGCCAGGCGTTAGCCGAGCGGGACCGGGGTCAAAGGTCCGGACCGGGGCCGTCGCTCATCAGCGGGCGGATCTCCACCGGCCCGCCGGTGTTCGCCGCGATCTCCACGGCGCGCTCCAGCGAGTCGACGTCGATCAGCCAGTACCCGATGAAGGATCCGCGGACCGGCGCCCCGACCACCACGGCCAGGCTCGGGTCGGCGAGGCGCCGCGCGTCGAGCAGCTCGCCGGCCAGGTCCGGCGGCGGCGCCGCGACGCGCGCGTGCAGCAACAGAAACTTCGTCATGCCCGAGGGTCGGCGCCGCGCGGCGATTCTCTACACGGCGCGGTCAGGCGGTGCGGCGGTCCGAGCGGTTCATCGGCCACGCCGTGGGGGCCGCCGCCGCGTCGGTCTCGGTGATCAGCGCGCCGGCGTCGCTGTCGAGCGCGGCCTGCACCGTGCGGTACGTCGGAATGGTGCTCAGCGACCCGCCCTCACGCAGCGTGTTCACGACCTGCGTGTTCGGGCCGGCCAGGACCAGCGATCCGCCCTGTTCGGTGGCGATGCCCGCGGTCACGCGCAGCATCATCACGCCCGTGCAGTCGATCGTGGCCACCGCGGCCAGATCGACGACGATTCGAGTCTGTGGCCGCAACAGCACCTGGGACAGCGCGGTCTCCAACTGCATCGCGCTGGCCGCCACCAGCTCCCCGTGACAGGACAGCACCGTGGCGGCAGCGAGTCGTTCCACTGCGAGGGTCAGGGCTGTCATGCTGCGACGATACGTTCTGCGGTGACGGTCCGTGAACCGCTGTCCAGCCGGGAACCCCGTCCGTCCGGCCGGTGCCCGGACCACCGGACGTAGCGGTGCGTGATCCTTCGGTCGGCGGCGCCATTGGCCCGGCCGGATGTTTTCGCGGTGAATTCGTGCCCGCCTGCAACCGGATGACCGATTCGCGTGTCCCGGTTACAGACGCTCGCGTTCCAGCCGTCACGCTGCGTCACCGCCGTGGGCGGGTGGCCCCGGCGGGGTCCGTGCGCGGCCGAACATCGACGATAATCACGGTCCGGCGACGGGCGGCAAGCCCGGCAACCCCTTGCGAACACCCTCTGCCTTCGATGCGACGTTCGCCGATGTCGGCCCCGGCGATAGTGTGCCTTGTCAATACGATCCCGAACCCGGCGCGACCGGGATCCAGGCGGAAATCCCGCCCGGTCCCGCGCGCCGTCGTAAGGAGGCTCCATGGTGAGAAAAGGCCTGGCCACGACCGCGGCCGTCGCCCTGGCCGTGCCGGTGCTCGTCGCGTTGCCGGCCGTGCCGGCGCACGCGGCTCCGGCGAAGGTCCCGGCGCCGGCCACGACGGGCGGGTCCGACGTGCGGGAGATGACCCGCACGAACTTCACGCTGGACGGCAAGGTCGTCGACACGTCGAAGATGGCGAGCGGCAGGGCGAAGCAGCGCACCACGCTCGCCGCGGCGGCCACCCCGCCGGTCGGCACGGTCCGTCAATGGCTGGGTTCCGACGACTACAAGGGCACGCTGTACCGCAAGGACTACATCCTGCGCGGCGTCGGCGAGCACATTGAGGTCTGGGTCGCCGTCGACACCTCGTTCCCGGCGGGCGACTGCCGCAACCAGGTGCCGAACACCACCACGGTGACCGACGCCCAGGTGGCGAACTTCATCCACGAGTTCGACACCAACATGTATCCGAAGGAGACCGCCGCCTTCGCCACCCCGCCGGACCGGGACGGCAGCAACGCGCTGCTCGGCCCGGACAGGAACGGCAACGGTGGCGTGTACACCGGCGGCGGCAACAAGACGGTGACGCTGGTCGACAACGTCCGGGACGCCAACTACTACACGTTCCCGGCCGCGCCGACCTACATCGCCGGCTTCTTCTCCACGCAGTTCAACGAGCTGTTCGACCGCAACGTCATGACGATCGACGCCTACGACTGGGAGCACCGCACCGGTGCCGACCCGGCGGACGCGCCGACGTCGGACCTGTGCACCAGCCGCCCGGGCCGCCCGCGCCTCTACGAGGGCACGTTCGCGCACGAGTGGCAGCACCTGGTCGAGTCCTACTCGGACCCGAACGAGACGACGTGGATGAACGAGGGTCTGTCCGACTTCGCGCAGACGCTCACCGGATACGTCGACGGGACCAAGACGGTCTTCGACAAGGGCGGCGACAGCCACCTGTACTGCTTCCAGGGATTCGGGCCGGTGCAGACGCCGTACAACCCGAACCCCCGCGACTGCGGCGGTGCCCAGAACTCGCTCAACCTCTGGGGCGAGGGCGGCAACGGCAACGGGGTGCTCGCCGACTACGGCAACGCCTACGAGCTGATGCTGTACCTCTACGACCGCTTCGGTCAGGGCATCATCGAGCGGCTCCACCGCGACAGTGAGCTGCAGGGCCTCGCGAGCCTCGACGCCGCCGTGAAGGCGTACGGCGCCAAGGACGTGTACACGGTCCTGCACGAATACCAGAGCATGGTGCTGCTCGACAAGATCGTCGGCGACTCCAAGCTGGGGATCGTCCTCGGGGCGGACAAGAAGAACGTCACGTCCAAGAGCCTGCGGTCCACGGTCAACCTGGCCAACCCGCAGTCCTACAGCGTGCCCGGCGCGGCCCCGAACGGCGCGGACTACGTGCTGTTGCAGAAGAACGGGAAGGCGCTGGCCGGCAAGGACCTCCGCTCGCTGAACTTCAGCGGCGCGAAGACCCTGCCGACGCTGCCGCTGGCCTGGACCCTGGTCGGCAACGACCCGGACCGGGCCGGCAACTCGGTGCTGTTCTCCGGCAACGCGAACAACACCGACGCCTCGGCGGTCATCCCGGTGACTGTGCCGGCCACCAACGCGACGCTGACCTTCCTCGCGAAGTACGGCGCCGAGCTCGGCTACGACTACGGATACGTCCAGGTCTCCACCGACGGTGGCAGCACGTACACCTCGATCCCCGGTGACAAGACCGTCCCCGCGCCGCTGGGCCCCGGCCTCAACGGCACGACGAACGGCTTCGAGCAGCACACGTTCGACCTGTCGGCCTTCGCCGGCAAGTCGATCCTGCTCTCGTTCCGGTACGTCAGCGACGGCGGTGTCAACGAGGGCGGCCTGCTCGTCGACGACATCAAGGTCGGCGGCACGCTGCTCAGCGACGGGTCCAGCCTGGCCCCGTTCAAGTCCCCGAGCCAGATCAAGCCGGTCACGGTCAAGAACTGGAACGTCAAGCTCGTCGGCATCGACGAGGCCCACGCGTTCGCCTGGCAGTTCGAGTACAACGGCAAGGACAACCTGCAGCTCAACTGGATCCAGCTGGCGCTGCTGTCGCTGTTCCCGAAGGTCGTGGCGATCGTCGCCTACGACGAGCCGACGGAGCAGGTGCAGCAGTACGCGCCGTACACCCTCACGGTGAACGGCGTCGTCCAGCCGGGCGGCGGCGGAGCCTGACGGTTCGGTACACCGGCGACCCCACCACCCCTCGCGGGCGGTGGGGTCGTCCGTCTTCCGGCCCCCACTACACTGCCGGCGATGCCGAACGAGCAACAGCGGCGGCCACGGTACGGCCTGACGCGCAACCAGATCGCCGCCGCGCACGAGCGCCGCGCCGCCGGCGACTGGGCCGGCGCCTGTGCGGTCGCCGGCATCGAGGCGGCCGTCGACCCGCGCGCCATCGCCCGCGAGCACGGCGCCGAGGTGTCCGCCGCGGTCGACGACGACCTGCGCCACCTCGTCCCGGACCTGCTGCGCTGGCACGTGCTGCGGCTGCGGGACCACCCGGCCCGCGCGGACTCGCGCTACCGCGCGGCGGTGTACCAGACCCGCGACGTGTTCTCGCTGAGCCTGCACGGCGACCGGGCGCTGTACCTGGCCCCGTCGCACGCCTCCGGCCCCTGGTCGGGGCGCACGGCGTCGTCAGCCGGCCCGGCCCGCTTCACCCTGCGCTTCGGCGTCCCGCCCGCGCCGCATCACGCGATGAGCCTCGCCGGCCTGCGCGAGCTCTGGGACGCCCGGCACACCGCCGGCCTGCTCGCGCGCTGCGGGGGCCGCACCCGGCTGCCCTGCTTCGCCCCGGACGGCGCCCGCTCGGAGGGCGCGGGCCCGGAGGCGGTGGCCGAGCGGGTCCTGCGGCACTTCCGCGAGGACCGCCCGGAGCAGGGCTGGCAGGAGGCCGGCTTCGACCTCGACCTCGACGACTTGGCCCAGGGCCGGCACGACGGCTGGCAGGAGGCGATCGCCCACCGCGACGCACTGGCCGCGCCCGAACTGCCGGCCGCGGCCTGGCGGGCCGCGGTCCGCGACGGCCTGACCGCAGCCTGGGCGCCCGCCGGCTCGAACTGGGTCCTGTGGTTCGACCGCCTGGACCCCGGCGGCGCCGCCCGCCCACGCCTGCGGGTCGTGGAGGCCCTGCGGCTGCGGCGCGAGCCGGCCGCCCCGGTGCCGCTGACCGAGCTGTTCTGGCCCGAGGACTTCCGGGACCTCGTGCACGGCCGGATCGCGCCGCACGAGCTGCACCCGCTGGTCGCCGCGGCGCTGTTCCCCGCCCTGCCCGGCGCCGAGCCGGCCGGCCCGCCGGACATGCGCCCGCCGGCCCCGGTGCGCGTGCGCTGCGGCGCCGACTGGCACCGCACGGAGTTTCGCGACGGCGTGCTGAGCACCCCGCACCCGCCCGGCTACGTCGACCGCGAGGCGGCCATGCTCGCCCTGGGCGGCCCGCCACCGACCGGCTGCGCGGGCGCGTACACGGCCTGGCGCGGCGGCCCGAGCCGGCTGGCCCGCTCTCTGCGCGACGCGCGCCGGGAGCTGATGTCCAGGGTGGCCGCCGGCGAGTCCGACACGCTGGAGTCGATGCTGGACGCCGGCATCGACCCGCACTGCCGCGACGGCGACGGCCGCACGCTGCTGCACCTGCTGCCGTGCCTGGTGCCGGACGAGTCCCGGCTGCGCCTGCTGCCGAGGCTCCTGGCCGCCGGCCTGGACCCGCGGGCGCGGGACCGCTTCGGCTTCACGCCGGCCCGGCTGGCCGAGCTCGACGGCGCCCCGCCCGAGCTGATCGCCGCCCTCCGCGCGGCGCGCTGACCCGGCGCTGCGGCGCGCCGGGCCGCCACCCGCTCCTGGTCGCGGAGCCTGGTCTGGCCCGGCACCGCGAAGCCGCGTCGGGCCGGACCGGTGGCCTCGGTCAGGCGCCGACGTAGGCCGCGAGGTGCTCGCCGGTGAGGGTGGAGCGGGCGGCGACGAGGTCGGCCGGGGTGCCCTCGAAGACGATCCGCCCGCCGTCGTGGCCGGCGCCGGGGCCGAGGTCGATGATCCAGTCGGCGTGCGCCATGACCGCCTGGTGGTGCTCGACGACGATGACCGACTTGCCGGCGTCGACGAGCCGGTCGAGCAGGCCGAGCAGCTGTTCCACGTCGGCGAGGTGCAGGCCGGTGGTCGGCTCGTCGAGGACGTAGACGCCGCCCTTGTCGCCCATGCGGGTGGCCAGCTTGAGCCGCTGCCGCTCGCCGCCGGACAGCGTCGTGAGCGGCTGGCCGAGGCTGAGGTAGCCGAGCCCGACGTCGGCGAGCCGGTCGAGGATGGCGTGCGCTACGGGCGTGCGCGCCTCGCCGGCGCCGAAGAACTCCTCGGCCTCCGTCACCGACATCGCGAGCACCTCGCTGATGTCGCGGCCGCCGAGGCGGTACTCGAGCACCGATGCCTCGAACCGCTTGCCCTCGCACTCCTCGCAGGTGGTCGCGACGCCGGCCATCATCGCCAGGTCGACGTAGGTGACGCCGGCGCCGTTGCAGGTGGGGCAGGCGCCCTCGGAGTTGGCGCTGAACAGCGCCGGCTTCACGCCGTTGGCCTTCGCGAACGCCTTGCGGATCGGCTCGAGCAGCCCGGTGTATGTCGCCGGGTTGCTGCGCCGCGAGCCGCGGATCGAGCCCTGGTCGATCGACACCACACCTTCGCCGGCGGGGATCGACCCGTGCACGAGCGAGCTCTTGCCGGAGCCGGCGACGCCGGTGACGACGACGAGCACCCCGAGCGGGATGTCGACGTCGACGTCGCGCAGGTTGTGCGCCGCCGCGCCGCGGATCTCCAGCTTGCCGGTGGGCCTGCGCACCGTCGCCTTGAGGGAGGCCCGGTCGTCGAAGTGGCGGCCGGTGATGGTGCCGCTGGTGCGCAGCCCCTCGACGGTGCCCTCGAAGCAGACGGTGCCGCCCGCCGTGCCGGCGCCGGGGCCGAGGTCGACGACGTGGTCGGCGATCGCGATCGTCCCCGGCTTGTGCTCCACGACCAGCACGGTGTTGCCCTTGTCGCGCAGCCGCAGCAGCAGGTCGTTCATCCGCTGGATGTCGTGGGGGTGCAGCCCGATCGTCGGCTCGTCGAAGACGTAGGTGACGTCGGTGAGCGAGGACCCGAGGTGGCGGATCATCTTGACTCGCTGCGCCTCGCCGCCCGACAGCGTGCCCGACGACCGGTCGAGCGAGAGGTAGCCCAGCCCGATCTCCACGAACGACTCGAGGTTGTGCTGCAGCGCGCCGAGCAGCGGCGCCACCGACGGCTCGTCGAGGCCGCGGACCCACTCGGCCAGGTCGCTGATCTGCATCGCGCAGGCGTCGGCGATGTTGATCCCCATGATCTTCGACGACCGGGCCGCCTCGGTGAGCCGGGTGCCGTCGCACTCGGGGCACGTGGTGAAGACGACCGCCCGGTCCACGAACGCGCGGACGTGCGGCTGCATCGCCTCCCGGTCCTTGACCAGGAGCGACTTCTGGATCTTCGGGATCAGGCCCTCGTACGTCAGGTTGACGTTGTCGACTTTGATCTTGGTCGGCTCCTTGTAGAGGAGGTCGTGCAGCTCCTTCTTGGTGAACCGGCGGATCGGCTTGTCCGGGTCGAAGAAGCCGCAGCCGTTGAAGATGCGGCCGAACCAGCCGTCCATGCTGTAGCCGGGGATCGTGAGCGCGCCCTCGTTGAGCGACTTGCTGTCGTCGTAGAGCTGGGACAGATCGAAGTCGCTCACGTTGCCCATGCCCTCGCAGCGCGGGCACATGCCACCGGCGCGGGTGAAGGTCTTCTTCACGGCCTTGCTGTCGCCGCGCTCGACCGTGATCGCACCGCTCGCCCGGACCGTGGGCACGTTGAAGGAGAACGCGTTGGGCGAGCCGATGTGCGGCTGCCCGAGCCGGCTGAAGACGATCCGCAGCATCGCGTTGGCGTCGGTGACGGTGCCGACCGTGGAGCGGGAGTTGGCCCCCATCCGCTCCTGGTCGACGATGATCGCCGTCGTCAGCCCCTCCAGCAGGTCGACCTCCGGCCGCGCCAGCGTCGGCATGAAGCCCTGCACGAAGGCGCTGTAGGTCTCGTTGATCAGCCGCTGCGACTCCGCGGCGATCGTGCCGAAGACCAGCGAGCTCTTGCCCGAGCCGGAGACGCCGGTGAACACCGTCAGCCGGCGCTTCGGGATCTCGACGCTGACGTCCTTGAGGTTGTTCTCGCGCGCGCCCTGCACGCGGATCAGATCGTGGCTGTCGGCGACCTGCAGCTCAGACGACTGCGTGCCCGTCCTCGTGGCCATATGTCCGGTTCTCCTTCGTCGGTGCGGTCGCGGCGACGGCCCGCTGTCTACTGTCTACCTGATCGGCGGTGCCGGCCGGGGTGGCGAAGGCCCGCCCGGACGACGCCGGGCGGGCCGGGCGCACCGCTCACGCTGTTACCTCCTTCGCTCCGGCCGCAGCGTGAGCTGAACCTGCGCCTATGGTGAGCGGCCTCTCCGCTTCGCTCCGAACCGCTCACCGGTCCTGCAGCAGCCCGAGCACGTTGCCGTCGGGGTCGATGACGGTGGCCACCAGGCGGCCGCCGCCGACGTCGTGCGCGGGCTCCTTCACGGTGGCACCCGCGGCCGTCACCTCGGCCAGCTTCGCCTCGATGTCCGACACGTGCCAGTAGGCCACCGGCGAGCTCATGCCCTGCGCTCCGCCGCCCGGCACCAGCCCGATCTGCTGACCGGCGGCCTCGTAGCCGACGTAGTAGGACGAGTCGGTCTGCGGCGGCATGCCGAGCAGGGCGGTGTACACCGCCTTGGCTGCCTCCAGGTCCGACACGGGGTGCAGCACGGTCTTGATTCCCTGGTTGGAAGGGTCGCTCATGTTCGCTCCTGAAGTCGTGGGTCGAAACGACCCTGTATGTTTCGATATGCCCGGTATGAGGGCATGCTTGTTCTGCGGTCGGTGGATCAGGGCTGCTCGGGAGCGGGCCGGCTCAGCGCCGCTCGTTGATGCGCACGAGATTGCCGGCGGGATCGCGCACGGCGCAGTCGCGAATCCCGTAGGGCTGCTCGGTCGGCTCCTGGACGACCTCGGCGCTCTCCTGCAGCCGCGCGAAGACCCCGTCGAGGTCGGCGGTGGCCAGCGTGATGATGGCGTAGGTCCCCTTGGCCATCATCTCGGCGATGGTGCGGCGCTCGTCGTCGGTGATGCCGGGGTCGGCGGCCGGCGGGTGCAGCACGATGGACGTGCCGGGCTGGTCCGGGGGCCCGACCGTGATCCAGCGCATCCCGCCGTAGCCGACGTCGTTGCGCACCTCGAAGCCCAGGAGGTCGCGGTAGAAGGCCAGCGCCGCCTCCGGGTCTTCGTGCGGCAGGAACGTGCCGTGAATGGTGAGGTCCATGGCCCTCACGCTAGCGGCGCGCAGTGGCCCGTGCTTCTCGAATCCTGATCGGTAGCGGGCCCGGCGCGCCCGGTGGCGGCGGTCAGCCGGTGGCGCGGGGGCGGGTGCTCACGGCGGACAGCGGGGTCGCCACGTGCTCCAGCGACCTGCCCTCCGCGTCCACCCCGAGCACGATCTCCACCACGCCGCCGATGATCATCACGGCGGCGCCGACGAGATAGCCGATGAACAGCTTGCCCGGGTCTGTGCCCTCGCCGATCAGCCAGCCGTAGAAGACCGGGCCGATCGCGCCGAAGCACTGGGCGATGGCGAAGAACACCGCGATGGCCTGGGCGCGGATCTCCAGCGGGAAGATCTCCGAGACGGTGAGGTACGCCGAGCTCGCCCCCGCCGAGGCGAAGAAGAAGATGACGCACCAGGCGAGCGTCTGCGTGAACGCGTTGAGGATGCCCGCGTCGAACATCCACGCGGAGACCGCGAGCAGCGCGCCGGAGAGGATGTACGTGCCGGCGATCATCCTGCGCCGGCCGATGGAGTCGAAGAGGTGGCCCAGCAGCAGCGGGCCGGCGAGGTTGCCCAGTGCGAAGGCGATCAGATAGATCGGCGTCCGTTCGGCGTCGACGTGGTAGAACTTCGACAGCACCAGCGTGTACGTGAAGAAGATCGCGTTGTAGAGGAACGACTGCGTGATCATCAGGGTCGCCGACAGCGTCGAGCGGGCCGGCATGTGCGAGAAGAGCACGCGCAGCAGCGCCAGGTAGCCGTGGCCGGAGGACGGGCGGATCTCCAGCGCGTTCGACTCGTCGACCGGGGCGAGGGCCTGGCCGGATGACGCGATGTCGCGCTCGATCTGGGCGATGGCCTCCTCCGCCTCCTGCTCGCGCCCGTGCATGAGAAGCCAGCGGGGGCTCTCCGGGAGGTGCCGGCGCAGATTCCAGATCAGCAGGCCGATGATCGGGCCGATGAGGAAGCCCAGCCGCCAGGCGACGTTCAGCGAGACGTGGTTGAGCAGCACGTACGTGCCCAGGGTGCCGATGATGGCGCCGCCCCAGTAGGTGCCGTTGACGCCGATGTCGACGCGGCCGCGATACCTCGCCGGCATCATCTCGTCGATCGCGGAGTTGATCGCGGCGTACTCGCCGCCGATGCCCGCGCCGGCGATGAACCGGGTCAGGTAGAGGAAGGCCAGGCCGAAAGCGTCGTTGCCCCAGGTCAGTGCGGTGAGCGCGTTGCCGGCGAGGTAGACGCCGAGGGTCACGATGAAGAGATTCTTGCGGCCCAGCGCGTCGGACAGGCGGCCGAAGAACACTGCGCCGAAGACCTCGCCGAGCAGGTACACGGTGGCGATCGCGCCGACCTGCGTGCTGGACAGCCCCAGGGTCTCGTGCTTGTTGAGCACGGCGCCGACGGCGCTGGCGATGGTGATCTCGAGGCCGTCGAGCACCCAGGCCGTGCCGAGCGCCAGCACCATCCGGGTGTGGAACGGGGCCCAGCCGAGCCTGTCGATCCGGGCCGGGATCAGGCTGCGGATGATTCCGCCGGTGGGGGCGGATGCCGATTGTGTGTCAGCCAACGTGCACCTCCCAGGAAGCACCTGCGTCAGGACGTGCCCGATGCGCCAGACATCAAAACCCGCCACTTGACGTGAGCGTGCGAATCGATAAGGCTGCTATCGAGAGAGCGCTCTCTCATCCCCGCCAGCGACCAACGCCCGCCAGCGCCGGTCCACCGCCTGACCCGGCGCATCCCGAGGTGCGGCGTCGATCGCCGACGCCCCAACCCACGTCAGGGAGCAGCCTTGATGCTCGACAAGACCAGACCACCCACCCAGCAAGACATCGACAGAGGTAAGAAGCAACGGCGGCGCCCGCTGATCGTGAGCGCGCTCTCCGTGGCGGCTCTGCTCGTCGGCTACGCGGCATTCACGATCGGCAACGCCAGCGCCGCGAGCACCCTGCTGTCGCAGGGCAAGCCGGCCACCGCCTCCTCGACGGAGAACGCCGGCACGCCCGCCTCGGCCGCCGTCGACGGCAACACCGGCACCCGCTGGTCCAGCGCCTTCAGCGACCCCCAGTGGATCCAGGTCGACCTGGGCCAGACGGCCACGATCGACCAGGTCGTGCTCAACTGGGAGGCGGCGTACGCGAAGTCCTTCCAGATCCAGACCTCCGCCAACGGCACGACCTGGACGAACATCTACAGCACCACCACCGGGACCGGCGGGGTGCAGACCCTGGCGGTGTCCGGCTCCGGCCGGTACGTGCGCATGAACGGCACCGCCCGGGCCACCGCCTACGGCTACTCGCTGTGGGAGTTCCAGGTGTTCGGCTCGTTCTCGACCGGCACCTGCGGCACCGCCAACGCCGCCCAGGGCCGCCCGGCGACCGCCTCCTCGGCGGAGAACGCCGGCACGCCTGCCTCGGCCGCCTTCGACGGCAACACCGGCACCCGCTGGTCCAGCGCCTTCAGCGACCCGCAGTGGATCCAGGTCGACCTCGGCGGCACCGCGAGCGTCTGCGGCGTCGACCTGAACTGGGAGGCCGCCTACGCGAAGTCCTTCCAGATCCAGGTCTCCGCCGACGGCACGTCGTGGACGACGATCTACAGCACCACGACCGGCGCCGGCGGGGTGCAGAACATCTCCGCCTCCGGCTCGGGCCGCTACGTGCGCATGTACGGCACCGTCCGGGCCACCGCGTACGGCTACTCGCTGTGGGAGTTCGGCGTGCGCGTCATCGGCACCGTGCCGACCACGCCCGGCAGCACGCCGCCGACCAGCACGCCGCCGCCGGACCAGTTCTGGGGCGACACCAGCACGATCCCGGCGGCGCAGAACGTCGTGATGGTGAAGGTGCTCAACCGCACCAACGGCCGCTACCCGGACAGCCAGGTGTACTGGAGCTACAACGGCCAGGTGCACTCGATCGCCGACCAGCCGTACTTCGACATGCCGGCCAACACCGCCGGCCGGATGTACTTCTACGTCGGCAGCCCGAACAGCCAGTACTACGACTTCATCGAGTTCACCGTCGGCCCGGCGGTGTTCAACGGCAACACCACCCGCGTCGACGCGTTCGGCCTGAAGATCGCGATGCGGCTGCACGCCAAGGACGGCTACGACGTGCAGGTCGGCGAGGACTACCAGACCTTCACCGAGACGCGGGAGGCCACCTTCGCCAAGTTCCAGGCGGAGGTCCCGCAGGAGTTCAAGGTCCTGGCCCAGTCCCAGGCGCCCTACCGGATCATCGCGCCCGGCAGCGACCCGACGTTCCGCTCCGGCGGGGTGAACCAGAACTACTTCACCGCCTACGCGTCGCAGTACGGCATCAACGCCCCGACCTCCGACGTGTTCGGCTGCGCCGGGGTGCTCGCCAACGACCCGGGCAACTGCGCCGCGCTCAACCGGCACGTGCGCCAGCTGCCGCAGTCGGACTGGTCGACGCCGAGCCTGTACTACCAGGCGGCGCCGGCCAACTACTACGCGAAGTTCTGGCACGACCACGCGATCAACAAGCTGGCGTACGGCTTCCCGTACGACGACTACGCCGGCCAGTCCTCGTTCATCTCGCACGGCAACCCGCAGTACCTGCTGGTGGCCGTCGGCTTCTGACCCGTCCCGAGGGAAGGGGGTGGCGTGGTTCACCCGCGCCACCCTTTCTTCAGTCCAGGTTTATCAGTCTACATTTACTATATGGAGAACGAGAGCACCGCCGCCGCGCTGCAGATCGCGGTCGGCCGGCTCGTCCGGCGGCTCCGCCAGACGCACGTGCCCGGGCAGCTGACCCTCTCCGAGGCGTCGGTGCTGTCCCGCCTCGACCGCGACGGCGCCGCCACCCCGGGCGAGCTGGCGATCGGCGACCGGATCAAGCCGCAGGCGATGGGCGTCACCCTGCAGGCCCTGGAGCAGCGCGGCCTCGTCTCGCGCTCGCCCGACCCGGGCGACGGCCGGCGGGTGCTGATGAGCATCACCGACGAGGGCCGGCGGCTGCTCACCGACCGGCGCTCGCTCAAGACGCACGCGCTCGCCGAGGCGATCGGCCGGCTCGACGACGACGAGCGGCGCGCCCTGACCGAGGCGGCCCGGCTGCTGGACCGGCTGGCGGAGGAGCTGTGACGGCCACCCTCGAGCGGACGAAGCACGACCGGTACAAGTGGGTCGCGCTGTCGAACACCACGCTCGGCATGCTCATGGCCACCATCGACGGCTCGATCGTCATCATCTCGCTGCCGGCCATCTTCCGCGGCATCGGCCTGGACCCCCTGGCGCCGGGCAACATCGGCTACCTGCTGTGGATGATCATGGGCTACCTGCTCGTGTCCGCGGTGCTGGTCGTGGCGCTCGGGCGCCTCGGCGACATGTTCGGCCGCGTCCGGATGTACAACACCGGCTTCCTGATCTTCGCGATCGCCTCCGTCGCGCTCTCCGTCGACCCGTTCCGCGCCGCGTCGGGCGCCCTGTGGCTCATCGGCTGGCGCATCGTGCAGGCGTTCGGCGGCGCGATGCTCACCGCCAACTCGGCGGCGATCCTCACCGACGCGTTCCCGGCCAGCCAGCGCGGCATGGCGCTGGGCATCAACCAGATCACCGCGCTCGCCGGGCAGTTCCTGGGCCTGCTGCTGGGCGGGGTGCTCGCCGCCGTGGACTGGCGGGCGGTGTTCTGGGTCAGCGTGCCGGTCGGCGTGGTGGGCACGATCTGGTCGTACCGCAGCCTCCGCGAGACCGGCGAGCGCCATCGCGCCCCGATCGACTGGGCCGGTAACGTGACGTTCGCGGCCGGCACCGCGCTGATCCTCGCCTCGATGACGTACGGCATCCAGCCCTACGGCGGCCACCCGACCGGCTGGACGAGCCCGAAGGTCCTCGGCGGCGTCGGCCTCGGCGTGGCGTTGCTGATCGCGTTCGTCGTCATCGAGTCGCGCCTGTTCGGGCTGGGTCCGGTCGAGCCGATGTTCCGCCTGGGACTGTTCCGCATCCGCGCGTTCGCCGCCGGCAACCTGGCCGCGCTGCTGGTCTCGGTCGCCCGTGGCGGAATGCAGTTCATGCTCATCATCTGGCTGCAGGGCATCTGGCTGCCGCTGCACGGGTACCGGTTCGAGGACACGCCGCTGTGGGCGGGCATCTTCATGCTGCCGCTGACCGCCGGGTTCCTCATCGCGGGCCCGGTCTCCGGGTACCTCTCCGACCGCTTCGGCGCCCGCCTGTTCTCCACCACGGGCCTGGTGCTGGTCGCCGCCGCGTTCGCGGGCCTGCTGCTGATCCCGGTGAACTTCCCCTACCCGCTGTTCGCCGCCCTGCTGCTGCTCAGCGGCCTGGGCCAGGGCATGTTCGCCGCCCCCAACACGTCGGCCATCATGAGCAGCGTCCCGGCGAACCAGCGCGGCGTCGCCTCCGGCATGCGGGGCACGTTCCAGAACGCGGGCACGTCCCTGTCGATCGGGGTGTTCTTCTCGCTCATGGTGGCGGGCCTCGCCCGAGCCCTGCCGGACACGCTCACGGCGGGCCTGTCCGCCCAGGGTGTACCGCACGACGTCGCCGCCTCGGTCGCGTCCCTGCCCCCGGTGAGCACCCTGTTCGCGGCGTTCCTGGGCAGCAACCCGATCGAGCACCTGCTGGGCGGCGCCGTGCTCGCCACGCTCCCGGCCGGCAACGTGGCCACGCTGACCGGCCACGAGTTCTTCCCGAACCTCATCGCCCAGCCCTTCCACGACGGCCTGGTCGTGGTGTTCGGCGCGGCGACGGTGATGACCCTGCTGGCCACGGTGGCGTCGGCCTCCCGCGGCCGTCACGTCCGCCGGCGCTGATCCCGGGCGGCCGCCGGGCGTCACACGCCGGCCGGGTACGTCTCCTGTTCCAGCTCGTCGACGCGCCTGGTGTGCAGCGGCCACAGCGCCTCGGTTAGGTCGAACCACAGGAACGCGTCGTAGCGGTCGCCGAGGACCGTTGGGACGTAGTTCTCGTCGCGCTCCTGCGACGGGTCGTGGACCACGCCGATCGTGCGATGGTCGAGCCACGCGGTGAGCAGGTCCGGGCGGCCGTCCCGGGGCGGGAAGACGAGGCACGCCCGCTCGGGCGCGGCGGCGTGCAGGAAGTCCTCCAGCGAGCCGTCGCGGGCCGGCGGGAGCGGCATCACGTGCGCCGGTGCGCCCCACGACTCGCCTGCCACGACCGTGCCCCGGTGCGTGCCGAGGCCGACCAGGGCGACGTCGTCGCGGCCGTACCGCTGCCGCGCCAGCTGGCCGATGTTGACCTCGCCGGTGAGGAACATGTCGGTCGCCCGCGCGTCGCCGACGTGCGTGTTGTGCGCCCACACGATCGCCTTCGCGTCGCTGCCGTAGTGCGCGAGCAGGCGGGCGAGGGACTCGTCCATGTGGCAGTCGCGGATGTTCCACGCCTGCGGGCCGCCGCCGACCATCGCGCGGTAGTACCGTTCGGCGTTGAGCGCGACCTCGGCGTTCTGCCAGGTGTCGAACCACCCCGAGTCCCGCGCGGCGCGCCGGCGCAGCTCGATGAGCAGGTCGACGATCTCGTTCTCGCAGCTCATCGGCACGAACCGGGTCGCGATCGCGTACTGGTGGGGCTGCTCGGCGAAGGGTTCGAAGCAGCGGTAGGCCTCCAGGGCCGCGGGCACCATCGTGGGGTCGTGCTCGCGCAGGTACACCATGATCTCCCGCAGCGACTCCCACAGCGAGTAGACGTCCAGGCCGTGGAAGCCGACCTGATCGGGCTCCTCCAGCTCGGTGTTGTGCCGGGCCAGCCAGCGGCCGAAGTCGGCGACCTCCTCGTTGGCCCACATCCAGGTCGGCCACCGGCCGAACTCCAGCAGGGCCTCGCGCGGATCGATCCGCGGGGTGTCCGGGTGCCATCGCACGGCCCGGTCCACGCGGGCGCAGTCGGGCCAGTCGCCCTCGACGGCCACGAAGGAGAAGCCGCGCTCGGTGATCAGCCGCCGGGTGAGCGCCGCCCGCCACCATGAGAACTCGTGCGTGCCGTGCGTGGCCCCGCCGAGCATCACCACCCGCGCGTCACCTACCCGCTCGACGAGTTCGTCGAGCTGGCCGGGCTCCTCGATCCGCGCGGCGAGGCAAACGATGTCGTCGCCGTACCGTGCCATGATCGACCGTTACCCGGCGAGGGGTCGCACAAACTGTTTCCGCTCCGCGCCGGCTACCGACAGTCAGTTTTCTCTCAGGTGTCTCTCAGCAAGTGCGTGGCACGGCGTGCCAATATTGCCAAATGGCGACTTCTGAGGCGGTATCGGGTCCTGCCGTTCGGCGGCGTTCGCTCCTTCGGCCGCTCGCGTTCGTGGCGACGCTCACCGTTGTGCTGGGGCTGCTGTTCGGGGTGCCGTGGTGGTCGCTCGTCATGGCCGGCAACGAATGGCCCGGCGTCGTGCAGGTGCTCGGGACCCTGGTCTTCGCGGCGGTGCTCGTCGTGTTTCCCGTCACCATGTTCCTCGGCCACGGGCGGGGCGTGGACTGGGCGGCGCGTACCGGCGACACGATCCTCGGGGCGGTGTGGATCCTGTTCGTCTGGGCCCTGGCCGGGGACCTGCTGCGCCTCGCGCTGCTCGCCGGCGGGGTCGACGACCCGGTGCGCTCGCGGGTCGCGGCCGGCTTCACCGCGATCGTCGCCGTCGGGCTCGGGGCCTGGGGATATCGCGAGGCGATGCGCGTCCCGCGCGTGCGCCGCGTCGAGGTGCGCATCCCGCGGCTCGGGGCCGGGCTCGACGGGCTGAAGATCGTGCAGCTCACCGACACCCACTACGGGCCGATCGACCGTGTCGCGTGGTCCAAGGGCGTGACCGAGGTGGTCAACTCGCTGGAGCCCGACATCGTCACGCACACCGGGGACATCGCCGACGGCACCGTCGCCCAGCGCACCGCCCAGGCCGCTCCGCTCGGGGACGTGCGGGCCCGGCTCGCGCGGGTGTACGTCACCGGCAACCACGAGTACTTCGGCGAGGCCCAGGGCTGGCTCGACCACATGCGGGCGCTCGGCTGGGAGCCGCTGCACAACCGGCACATCGTCGTCGAGCGCGGCGGGGACCGGCTCGTCGTGGCCGGCGTCGACGACCGTACTGCCGCCGCGACCGGCCTGGAGGGCCACCGCGCCGACCACGCGCTGGCGCTGGACGGCGCCGATCCCGACCTGCCGGTGCTGCTGCTCGCCCACCAGCCGAAGCAGATCGACGCCGCCGTCGCGCACGGGATCGACCTGCAGCTGTCCGGGCACACCCACGGCGGGCAGATCTGGCCGTTCCACTATCTCGTGCGCGTCGACCAGCCGGTGGTGCAGGGGCTGACCCGCCACGGGGCGCGCACCCAGCTGTTCACCAGCCGCGGCACCGGCTTCTGGGGGCCACCGTTCCGGGTGTTCGCGCCGAGCGAGATCACCGAGATCACCCTGCGCGCGGGGGCGTGACCGCCGTCAGCGAGACGAGGTAGACCACCGTCCACCCCCTTGGTACCGTAAAGTACCAAGGGGGTGGGCCATGTTGCCGGGAACCGCGATTCGCTGGGCCACGAAGCACGGGTTCATGCGGGCGGGCATCAACGCCGCCGCGCGCAAGGGCGACGAGCAGGCGAGATTCTTCACCGATGCGGCCGTGCGCCAGGAGCCGTATCCGTTCTACAAGACGATCCGCGACACCGCGCCGCTGGTGCACAGCCGCCTGATGTGGGCCACCGCCCGCCACGACCTGGTCAGCGCCGTGCTGCGCAACGACGCCTTCGGCGTCGGATTCACCGACCGGCCGCTGCCCGCCCCGGTCGCGCTGATGTTCCGGTTCAGCCGCCGCAGCTCCCCGATCGGGCCGGTCGACCCGCCGTCGATGCTCGTCGTCGATCCGCCGGATCACACGCGGTACCGCCGGCTGGTCTCGAAGGTCTTCACCGCCCGCGCCATCGAGGGCCTGCGCCCGCGCATCGAGCAGACCTGCGACGAACTGCTGCGGGACAAGCCCACCGACCTCGTCGCCGACTTCGCCTCCCTGCTGCCGGTCACGGTGATCGCGGAGATCCTCGGCGTCCCGCTGGACATGCGCCGGAAGTTGCTCGCCTGGGGCAATGCGGCCGCGCCGACGCTGGACCTTGGGCTGCCCTTCATGACGTACCGCCGGACGGAGATCAATATCAAACGGGTCAACGTGTGGATGCGCGGGCACTTCGCCCGGCTGCGCCGCGACCCCGGCGACGACCTGCTCAGCCAGCTGGTGCAACTGGACGACCTCAGCGAGGACGAGCTGCTGGCGACCGCGGGCCTGCTGCTCGCCGCCGGCTTCGAGACCACGGTCAACCTGCTGGGCACCGGCGCCTGGCTGCTGATGCGGCACCCGGAACAGCTGGCGATCCTGCGCGACGAGCCCCAGCGGTGGGGCAACGCCGTGGAGGAGATGCTGCGGTACGACTCCCCGGTCCAGGTGACGGCCCGGGTGTGCCAGCGGGAGGCCGAGATCGGCGGGCAGCGCATCGAGCCGGGGCAGGTGGTCATGGCGATGCTCGGCGGCGCCAACCGCGACCCCGGGGTGTTCGCCGACCCGGACCGGTTCGACGTCACGCGGGCCAACGCCCGCGAGCACCTGTCGTTCTCCGGGGGCGTGCACTACTGCCTCGGCGCGGCGCTGGCCCGGCTCGAGGGCGAGATCGGCCTGCGGATGCTGTTCGAGCGCTATCCCGACCTGCGCATCGACGGCACGCCCCAGCGACGGAGCACCCGGGTCCTGCGGGGATTCGAAAGCCTGCCCGTGACGATCTGAGCAAGCGCGGCTGGCGCCCATCGGGCAGGATGGCCGCGTGACACACGACCTCGTCCTGCTGGGGCGGCTGTTCGTCTCGTTCGCGCTGACGTTTGCGCTCGGCTACGAGCGGGAGCTGCGCGGGTCGACCGCCGGCGACCGGACGTTCGCCCTGGTCGGGGTCGCCGGCGGGGTGATCGGCGTGCTCGCCGAGCACAACGCGCCCACCGCGCTGGCCGGGGCGATCACCGGCGTCGGGTTCATCGGGGCGGGCCTGCTGTTCCGGCAGAACCCGCCGCAGGCCACCGCGCAGGATCCGATCGCGTCGGCGCCGAAAAGCGTCGGGCGCAGCCAGAGTCAGCTCGCGACCCTGCACGGCGTGACGACCGCGGCGACGATCCTGGCCGCCGCGGTCATCGGCGCCTGCGCCGGCGAGGGCCTGCTCCTCGTCGCGTCCGGCGCCACGCTGCTGGTGCTGCTGACGCTCGAGCTGCGGTACCTCCCCATCCTCAAGCACCTGGACGCGAGCCGGTTCACCAACCACTTCGTCAGCGACGACGAGCCGCACGCCGGTCACCGCCGCGACCCGCAGTAGCCACCGCCCCGAAGGGACGGCGCCGGACGCCTGGGGCATGCTGTTCGCGTGCAGTTCGAACTCGGGACCGACGGACCCAAAGTCATCGTGGTCGGTGTCGACGGATCGGACACGTCGATGCGCGCCGGTGCGTACGCCGCCGGCCTGGCCCGCCGCCAGCGCGCCCGCCTCGTCGTGGTCTTCGTGACGGGCGCCCCGGCCGCGAGCCGCCTGATCGCCGAGGCCGCGGGCGCCGTCGAGCAGGCCATCAACGAGTCGATCGAGGACATGCGCCGCCAGGTCGAGGAGGGCGCCCTGCACACCGGGGTGTCCACGGACTTCATCGCCGTGCGCGGCGACCCCTACGCGGAGCTGGTCCGCATCGCCACGGACCTGCGCGCCGACGCGGTCGTGGTCGGCTCGTCGCGCCGCTTCGGCCATCGCTTCGTCGGCTCGCTGGCCGTACGCCTGGTCAAGTCCGGCCGCTGGCCGGTCACCGTGGTCCCGTAGGACGCCCGGTGTGAGGGCGCCCTTCCGGGTGGGCGCCGGTGGCGGCCCCTACCAGGGCAGGCCGCGCAGGTCGATCAGGCCGTCCGGCCACTCGGGCAGGTCGCGGCGGCCCGGGCGGACGAACGTCGGCCAGTGGCCCTCGCGGACCGTGCGCGCGTCGGTGACGGCCAGGTAGCGGGTCGGGTTGGCCACCGCGGTCCAGCCAGTGCGGGCGTAGAACCCGGCGACCGCCTCGCGGCACTGCAGGAAGCCGAAGTCGGCCGCGAACGGGCCCGAGCGCAGCCGGGCGTCGAGGGCGCGCATCAGCTCGGCGCCCAGGCCACGGCCGTGGTGGGCGGGAGAGACGGCCACGTCGCCCACGCCGGCGACCAGGAGGTCGCCCGCCGGGGTGCCGACCGTGCGGCGCTCCAGGCCCAGGTGGGCCAGCGGCGTGCCGTCGGGCGCGGCCAGCCACAAGCGGGCCTCCTTGCGGGCCCAGGACGCCGGCCAGGAGCGGCCAGGGCCGAACTCCGAGCCCGGGAACGCGGCGGTCAGCAGGGCCGAGAGGGCCTCGTGGTCGGCCGGGGTCAGCGCCGTCTCCCAGGCGTCGACGACGTCCGTCACTGGAACTTGCGGGCCGAGCTGTCGCGGTTCTGGGCGCCGGGGGTGTCGTTGAAGGCGCGGCGCAGCACCTCGTGCTCGGCGCGGCGCTGATCGGTCACGTCGCGCAGGGTCACGACCATGCCGCGGACCAGGCGGTCGTCGCGCAGGTCGCGGAAGATGACCTCGACCAGGACGCGGGCGCCGTCGGGCCGGCGCAGGCTCCACAGGTCGCTGGTGCCGTCGCGGTCGCCGCTCAGGGCGCGCTTGACGGTGCGCAGCACCTGATCGCGGTCCTCCGGGGCGACGATCTCGCGCAGCGTGGCGAACGGGGTCGGCCAGATGCCCAGGACGTCGGTGACCGACGGGCTCGTGTAGCGGATGCGCTGGTCGTCGTCCAGCACCAGGACCACGTCGGTGCCGTGCTCGGTGACCGCGCGCAGATAGTCGTCGCTGTCGCGGCGGCTGGCGGCCTCGGTCAGGCCGATGCGGGCCAGCGCCAGGGCGGCCTGCCCGGCGACCACGGACACGGCGTCGAGCGCGGGCAGGAGGTCGCGGCGGGTGCCGGCGACGTAGAGCACGCCGGCGTCGAGCGGGCAGACCAGCACGTGGTCGTACCCGGCCAGCCGCGCACTCCACAGCGGCGGGATGTCGGCGACGGGCTGGACACGGGGCGCGGACAACTCGCCCAGCGGCAGCAGGTCGGTGAGGCTGAAGTCGACGACGATGTCGTACTCGGCCCCTTCGGGCAGCAGGGTGCGCACCGCGGCCTGCACGGCGACGGCGACCTGGCCCGGGTCGGCGGCGGCGACGAGCACGGTGCCGGCCTGGCGCAGGGCGCGCTCGCGGCGCAGGGCGCTGGCGTGCTTGCCGACCGCGTCGCTGAGCCGCACGACGAGCAGACCGAGGGTCATGCCGGAGGCCACCGCGATGATCGGGCCGTCGTGCACGCCGCCGGTCATCGCCTGCACGAGCAGCAGCAGCGGCGCGAACGCGACGCAGGCCAGCAGCAGCACCATGCGCAGCCCCTGGACGGGCTCGCGGGCGGCGCCCACAGGGCCGGACGGGGCGGCGGTCAGCCGGGCCATCGACGGCATCAGCGCGGCGGCGCCCCAGGCCGCGTAGAGCACGACGTAGGCGAGGTCGGCCGGGCCGCCCGCCTTGAGGCCGCCGTCAGCGGCCTGGCCGATGTCGTAGGCCACACCGCCGACGAGCATCCCGGCCGCGCCGATCGCGAGCAGGATCGCGGAGGCGTTGCGCGGGGCGGCGGTGACCAGCCGGACGGTCACCACGACGACGATGGCGTCGCCGAGCGTGTACGCGGCCTGGGTCGACCAGTCCGCGGCCGTCATGCCGCCGCCGGCCATCCGCGGCGAGGCGACGAACACCCAGCTCGCCAGCAGTGCCGCGGTGCCCAGCGCCAGCAGGTCGAGCAGGCGGGAGCGGTCCTCGAGGAGGGCACTCTCCCGGGTCAGGCCGATGAGCGCCACCGCCCCGGCCGGGAACATGGCCAGGTAGGCGATCTGGGCCACGACCGGCCCGGGGCCACCTTCCGGCGCGTAGATGCCGTAGATGACGTCGCCGACCATCATCGAGATGAGCGCGCCGGCCAGCGCCCACCACGCGAAGGAGCGCTGCGGACGGGCGCGCACGATGCCGGTGACGATCGCACCGGCCGCGCACAGGCCCATGCCGGCCCACGCCACCGAGTTGAGGTCGGGCCGGGCGAACAGCAGGGCGGCCAGCGCCGTCATGAGTCCGGCGTAGCCGATCAGGAGTCGCCTACCGCTCAACACGCCCATCGACATCCTCACCGTTGGATAGCGTTTCTTACCACACAGGCGCCGGTCAGCCCAGGTCGCGCAGCTCCGCCAGCAGCAATGGTGTCACCCATTCGCGGCGTTCGCGCGCCACCTCACCGGTCATCGCACGGCTCGGCATTTCGGCCAAAAGCAGAAGATAGAACTGGATTCGGTACATCATGAGCCGCGCCCGTTCCGCCGCCGTGAACGCGTGCGGTGCCGGGCCGTGGTATCCGAGCAGCACCGGGTGCCCGGGCTCCTCCTCCATCCGCCGGCCCATCGCCGTGCACACGAGGTCGTAGAGCGGGTCGCCCCAGAAGTACCGCTCGCCGTCGACGAGCCCGGTGAGCCGGCCGGCGTCGCACAGCACGTTGCCGTCCCACAGGTCGAAGTGCACCAGGGCCGGCTCGCGGACCTCGGCCAGGGCGCCCGAGTGCCGCTCGAACGCGTCCATGATCCGCTCGTCGGGCACCGGCAGGGCGACCCCCCAGTCGCGGGCGTCGGCGAGCAGGTCGGCGGTCATCGCCACGAACGCCTCGGGCCACGTCTCGCCGCCGGTCCGGCCGTCGCCGTCATAGCCGAACCGGGTGCCCTTCACGGTGTGCAGGCGGCGCAGGGCGGCGCCGAGCTCCCGCCGTACCGAATCCTCGGCTTTTTGATCTTCCGGCTGCTCCGTCAGGGGCCGGCCGGGCAGCAGGCCGACCACGACGACCTCGTCGTCGGCGTCGAGCACCGGCGGCACCGGCACCCCGCCCGCGGCCCCGGCCAGCCGGTAGTAACGCGCCTCGGCGGCGATGATGCCCCGCTCGTAGCGCAGCAGCGGCACCCCGGGCGGCGGGCCGATCTTCACGGCCGCCTCGGTCCCGTCGTCGAGGGTAGCCCGCCAGACGGCCGCGAAGGTGCCGCCGGACAGTGGTCCACAGTGGACGGCGGTGCGACCGAAGCGCTCGCGCAGCACGGCGGCGACGGACTCGGCGGTCAGCTGGCGCTGGGTCGGGCTGATGACGGCGGACACGCGCACACCTTACGCGGCCGAGCCCCCGCTGGGGAGGCCCGCCGACCGCGCCCGCCCTTGCTGATCTTGCAGTTGTGATGCCGCGACACTTCGTGGAGTAAGGTCCGTCACCCGCTGGTATGCCACGCGTCCGCGGCGGGGTTCTACCCGCCGTGGACGTGGTGGTGATCGGCGCGGGGCAGGCGGGCCTGTCGGCCGCCCACGCGCTGCGGCGGCGTGGCCTGTCGTTCGTGGTGCTCGACGCCGGGAGCGGGCCGGGCGGCGCGTGGCGGCACCGCTCGCCGTCGCTGGGCGTCGAGTCGCTGCACCGCATCTTCGACCTGCCCGGCATGCCCTTCACGCCGCCGCCGTCGGGCCCGGCCGCGCCGGTCGTCGCCGGTTACTTCCGCGCGTACGAGCTGGCCTTCGACCTGCCGGTGCTGCGCCCGGCGCCGGTCCGCGCGGTGTCGCGCACGGAGGGCGGCCTGCGGGTCGTCACCGAGGCCGGCGGCGTGTGGGACGCCCGGGCGGTGATCAACGCGACCGGCACCTGGGGATCGCCGTACGTGCCGTTCTATCCCGGCATCGCGGACTTCGCCGGGCGCCAGTCGCACTACGCCGACTACCGCGGCCCGGCCGCGTTCGCCGGCCGGCGGGTGCTGGTGGTCGGCGGCGGCAACTCGGCGATCCACGTGCTAGCCGAGCTCCCGGACGCCTACTGGGTGACCCGCCGCGAGCCGGTCTTCCACGAGGGCGAGTTCACCGAGGACTACGGCCGCGACGTGGTGGCCCGGGTCGCCGAGCGGGTCGAGGCCGGTCTGCCCCCGCGCAGCGTGGTGAGCGTGACCGGCCTGGGCTACACCGCCCTGGCCCGCGCGGCGCTGGAGCGTGGCGCCCTGGTCCGCCACCCGATGTTCGACCGGCTGGTCCCCGGCGGCGCGATGTGGGGCGAGCGGTTCGAGCCGTTCGACGCCATCATCTGGGCTACCGGCTTCCGCGCCGACCTCGCCCACCTGGCCCCGCTGCACCTGCGCGAGCCCGGTGGCGGCATCCGGATGGCCGGCACCCGCGTGGTCCGCGAGCCCCGCCTGCACCTGGTCGGCTACGGCCCGTCGGCGAGCACCGTGGGGGCCAACCGCGCCGGCCGGGACGCGGTCCGCGAGATCGCCGCGCTGCTGCGCCCCGCCGCCGGCGTGGCGATTGTTAAATCCTTCTGAGCGGACTGTGCATCGACGGAGGCGACTGTCACAATCTCCGGCGTGGCTGACAATGGGTTACCGCGCCTGCGCGCACGGGTACGGTCGGTGTCCGACTCGGTGAAGGCGCACCCGGGGATGTACTTCGGTGCCTACCCGGCCGCCGACTGGCCGCTCGTCATCGCCGCCTGGACGGCCGCCGACCTGCTGCGGCTGGCCAAGGAGGCGCCGCGGGTCGAGCTCACCCTGCACCGCGGCGGTGCCCTGTCGGCGTCCGTGCGCGGCGCCCGCGTCACGGCACCGGCCGCGGGCGACGCACAGCCCGTGGGCGACATCATCCGGACCGGGATGTGGTACACGGAGCTGTCCCGCTCCACCGTCGTTGACGTCGCCCCGCCGTGCGAGGCGCGGCTGACCGGCGGCGAACACGTGTGGTGCGACCTCGACGTGACGATCCGCTCCGAGCTCGACCCCGGCCTGTTCGGCGTGCCCGCCTGCGACTGGTGGCGCGACGGCGTCACCCGCCTGGCCGCGGTCCTGGCCACGCCGCGCCACCGCCCGCCCGACGGCCAGCGCGTCCACGTCACCGACGAGGCGACCGGGGAGACGGCCGACCTCCCGTAGCGCCGCGGCGGGAACGCTTCCGGAGGCGTGCGGCCGGAACGCACGGCCCGGCCGTCGCCCGGTCACCGCGCGTCGCCCGCCTCGGACAGCAGGGCGCGGGCCGTGCGCGCCGCCTTCGACTGGCCCGCGAAGCCGGCCGACACCATGGCCTCAGTCTGCCAGCGGTGATCTTGCGGGCGGGGCCGCCCCGGTCAGGGCAGGTGCAGGCTTCGCGACGGCCAGCGGGCGCGCAGCCAGCGGTCGTGGCTGGCGACCACGAACGCGCCCGGGCCGGTGTTGAGGGCCTCCTCCAGCTCGTCGCACAGGGCGGGGGACAGGTGGTTGGTCGGCTCGTCGAGCAGCAGCAGGTCGGGCGGGTCGGCGATGAGCAGGGCCAAGGCCAGGCGGCGGCGCTGGCCCACCGAGAGGTCGCCGACCGGCCTCGCGGTGTCGCGCGGGGCGAGCAGGCCGAGGCTTCGCAGCGGTACCGACTCGGCCAGATCGGCGCCGAGGACCGTCTCGTAGGTCTGCAGCGCGGTGCGGTCCGGGCGGTCGAACGTCGTGTCCTGGGTGAGCAGGCCGAGGCGCAGGCCCGGGCGGCGCCGCACGCCCCCGGCGGGCAGCCGGCCGGCCAGCACCGCCAGCAGCGTCGACTTGCCCGCCCCGTTCGCGCCGGTGACCAGCAGGCGGTCTCCGGCCGGGACGTCGAGGCGGTCGAGGGCGAGGCGGCCCGGGACGCGCACGTCGCGCGCCGAGACCAGCAGGCCGTCGGCCTCCGCGGCCAGGGCGCGGGCGCGGAAGCGCAGCGGCGGCGGGGGCTTGCGGACCTGCTCGCGGGTGAGGGTGTCGAGGCGGCGCGCGGCGTTGCGCACGCGGCGGGAGATCTGCTGCTCGACCCGGCCGGTGGTGCGGCCGAAGTTCATCTTCTCGTTGTCGCGCTTGGGCCGGTTGTGTGCGACCTGGTGCGCGGTGACGGCGACCGCGCGGCGCAGGTCGGCGAGCTCCTCCTGCTCCTCGGCGAAGCGGCGCTCCCAGCGCTCCCGCTCGGCGTGGCGCTCGGCCTGGTACGCGGTGTACCCGCCGCCGTAGCGCACCGGGCCGTCGACGGCCGGGTCGAGGTCGATCAGGTCGGTGCAGACGGCGTCGAGGAACGCCCGGTCGTGGCTGGCCAGCACCACCACGCCGGGCATGCCGCGCAGCTGCTCCTCCAGGAACGCCGCGGCGGCGTCGTCGAGGTGGTTGGTGGGCTCGTCCAGCAGCAGCGCGGCCGGGCGCCGCACGAGCAGGGCCGCGAGCGCCAGGCGGCCGCGCTGCCCGCCCGACAGGGTTCGCAGGGGCCGATCATGCGGTACCGCGGCCAGACCCAGCC
This sequence comes from Dactylosporangium sp. NPDC048998, assembly GCF_043197855.1. Lineage (NCBI taxonomy): Bacteria > Bacillati > Actinomycetota > Actinomycetes > Micromonosporales > Micromonosporaceae > Dactylosporangium > Dactylosporangium sp. NPDC048998. Next base: position 71,819 of record NZ_JBICTV010000010.1, on the reverse strand, counting down.
CGGCGAGCACGATCTCCGCCCGCCGGTCGGCGTCCCAGGCCTCGATCTCCTGGGCGCGCTCGAGCAGCGCCGCGTATTCGTCCAGGCGCCCGCCGGCGAGCGCGGCGTCCATGGCCGCCAGGCACGCGCGGGCCTCGCGCAGCGCGTCGTCGAGCACGTCGGCGAGCGTGGCGTGCGGGTCGTACGGCATCTCCTGGTGCAGGAAGCCGAGATCGGGCGGGCGCACGACGGTGCCGCCGTCGGGCTGGTCGGCGCCGGCGAGCAGCCGCAGCAGCGTCGACTTGCCGGTGCCGTTCTCGCCGATCAGGCCGATGCGGCGGCCGGGCGCGGCGGTGAGGGACACCCCGTCGAGCACGCGGCGGGTGCCGAACGTGCGCACGAGGTCATGGGCGAGCAGGGGTGCGAGAGACAAGAAAGACCGCCGGCGGGTAGACGCTTCCGCCCGCCGGGCAAGGTGCCTCGGTCGCGGGCGCGGGAAGGGCCGGTGATCACATCCCCTTGAAGGTAACCGGCCGGGCCCGCCGCCCGCAACGTGATTTACAACGGGGCGTCGCCGATGCCCTTGACGGACCGGCTGAGCTTGCGGTTGTGCAGCAGGAAGAAGCAGCGGGAGGAGTGCTCGCCGGCCTTCCAGCCGGTCCGCCCCGAGGGCCGCCACCAGATGTAGTACACGTCGCGCTGGCGGTTGTACCAGGCCCTCGACATGCCCGTGTACGCGAGCATCTTCGCCTCGCACGCCTTGCCGAACAGGTCGTCGTTGGTCTTCTCGTTGTCTGGCCACGCGGCCGTGGCCGGGGCGGTGACGTATCCGGCGAACTCCATGTCGTGGGGCTGGTCGCACGGCGTCGGCTCGACGGTTTCGAAGAACGTGTCCTTGGTGCCGCCGGCCGTCGTGCCGCAGCCCTGGGCGAGGCCGCCACCGGGCCGCACCGCGTCCTTGAACGTCTTGTCGTACGTCACGATCTGGTGGCTGTCGGACCCCGTCGCGACCGCGTCGCAGCGGTAGAAGCGCGCGCCGCCGAGCCACTGGGCGTACGTCGGGGGCTGCAGGTACAGGTAGACGCGGCCGGCCTGCCAGTCGCCGCCGAGGTACTGCGCGGCGGCCTGCTCGCAATCGGGGAACAGCGACGCGAACTGGTCGCGGCCGGGCAGTTTGGCGGCCTTGGCGAGCTCGGCCGGCAGCTGCCCGACGGCCACGACCTCCAGCTGGTGCGGTTGGTCGCAGGGCACCGGCGGCGCCACGCCGTCGAACGCCGAGACGTCGTAGGTGTGGTAGCCGCCGGAGTTGTGGCACTCGCCGACGACCGGCTCCGGGACCTTCGCCGCGGGCAGCATGGCCCAGTCGTTGGTGAGGTCGCCGTCGGTACCGGCAGGGCGGGCTGTGCAGCCGGCGGTACCGGCCAGCAGCAGCGCGATCGCGATCAAGGCCAGGCGGCGCACGGCGGTCAGATCCTCACGTCGCCGGCGCCCTTGAGCGACCGGGTGATCTTCTTCTTGTCGATCATGAGGTAGCAGCGGGCGGTGTGGTTGCCGGCCGTCCACTCGTCCTTCGAGCCGGTCGTCATCCAGAACCCGTAGTACAGCGCCTTCACCGACGACCAGTGGCTGCGGCTCATGCCGATGTACGCGAGCATCTTCGCCTGGCACGTCTTGCCGAACGCGGCGTCGTAGGCCTTGCCGTCGGCCGGGTAGTCGTTGCCGGGGCTGCTGACGGAGCCGACGTACTCGACGTCCTGCGGTTCGGTGCACTTGGCCGGCGTGATGTCGTCCCAGCTGTCCGCGGTCGTGCCGACCTGGGTGCCGCAGCCCAGCTTCAGGTCGCCGTCGGAGGCCAGGACGCCCTTCATCGTGTCGTGGCGCGGCTCGAAGGTGCCGGCCTCGGTGCGCAGAGCACCGATGTCGCAGCGGTAGAACCGCGCGCCGCCGGTCCACTGGCGGTTCGTCGGCGAGGAGACCACGACGTGCACCCGTCCGGCCTGCCACTCGGCGCCGAGGTAGTCCAAGGCCGCCTTGTCGCAGTCGGTCCACGCCTCGGTCAGCTGCGACGGCGACGGCGGCGAACTGGAGTCGGCCGCGGTGCCGGTGAAGTGGCCGACCTTGGCTGTCTCGAAGATGTGCTCCATGTCGCACGGCGCCTGGGTCAGTCCGCTCGACTTCATCTTGCCGATCGTCGTCGCCATGGTCGTCCAGCAGTCGCCGGCCTTGGGCTCGGGCACCTTGGGCGTGCCGAGCATCGCCCAGTTGTTGGTCAGGTCGCCGTCGCCCACCCTGGGCCCGCCGCAGCCGGCGCCCGTGCCGAGCAGCGCCAGGGCGCACGCCAGCACCGCGATTCGCTTCACTTTTGCCTCCCCCGCGAACGATGCGAGGGGCACTATGTCAACTTCTCGGGCCAATCGGAATCAACCGAACAGTTGACCTTGCTCAATCGTGATACAGGCCGCGTTCGCGCGCCGCGAGGCGGGTCAGGCCCAGCAACGCGTCCAGCGCCGGCGTCGGGATCTGCACGGTCACGGCGATCTCGCGCACCGCGGTCAGCATGGCGTCGAGCTCCAGCGGCCGGCCGGCCTCGGCGTCCTGCAGCATCGAGGTCTTGAACGCGCCGAGCCGGCGGGTCACCGCGTTGCGGTCGGCCGGGGTCTGCTCGATCGGGCAGCCGATGCGCGCCCCGATCGCGGCCGCCTCGCGCATGACGGCGTGCGCGAACCCGTTGACGAGCGGGTCGTCCAGGATGCGGTCGGCCGTCGCGCCGGTCAGCGCCGAGATGGGGTTCACCGTCATGTTGCCCCAGAGCTTGTACCACACGTCGCGCCGGATGTCGGCGGAAAGCGTCACGTCGAACGCCTCCAGCAGCCGCGCCACGGCGTCGAGGCGCTCGCTGCCGCCGCCGTCCGGCTCGCCGAGGATGAGCCCGTTGCCCGCGGTGAGCACCGCCTCGCCGGGCGCGGTCACCGCGGCGCTGAGGTGCACCACGCAGCCGACGACCCGGGACCGGTCCAGCGTGGCGCCGACCGTGCCGTGCGGGTCGACGCTGCGCAGGGTCCGGTCGGGGAAGAACCACCAGGGCACGCCGTTGAGCGCCGGTATCACCACGGTGTCCGGCCCCAGCAGCGGCTTCAGGGCCGGGGCGAGGGCGGGCAGCGCGTGCGCCTTCACGGTCAGGATGACCACGTCCTGCTCGCCGAGGTCGGCCGCGTCGTCGCTCGCGGTCACCGGCCGGGCCGCGCCGTTGAGGGCCCAGCCGTGGGCCCGCAGCGCCGCCAGGGTCGCGCCGCGGGCGAGCACCGACAGCGGCCCGGCGATCCGGGCGCCGAAGACCGCCCCGACGGCCCCGGCGCCGACCACGCAGACCCGCGTCATGCCGTGGGTTCCAGCAGGCTCGCCTCCAGGCGGGCGTACGTGTCCTCCGGTAGGCCCAGGTATGCGCGGATCGAGCCGTGGCGGGCCCGCAGGTCGCCCAGGAAGATCAGCATCGTCTCGGCGGGGGAGAGCAGCCACCGGTCCGGCATCTTGGCGATCTCGGGGTGCAGCCCGCGCAGGTACGCCATGGTCCGGTCGGTCGCGGCGCTGGTCAGCGCGTAGTCCTCGGCGATGACCTCGTCGGGCACGCCGAGCGCGCCGAGCGTCACCGCCGACACCACGCCGGTGCGGTCCTTGCCCGCGACGCAGTGCACGACGACCGGCGCGTTGTCGGCCTCGGCGATGACCTCGACCGCGGCGGAGATCGCGGCGTGGCCGTGCTCGGCGAGGTCGAGGTAGCGGTTGGCCAGCCATCGCGCGTCGCTGGGCTCGTCGTGGTCGGTGGCCTCCTCCCACTCGGCGTGCATCGGGTTGAGGTGGTGGTAGGTGAGCCCGTCGAACGCGTGGATGCGCCCGTCGCGCTCGATCTCGCGGGGCCGGCGCAGGTCGATGACGGTGCGCACGCCGAGCGCGGTGAACGAGGAGGCGTCGGCGGGGTCGATGCGGCTCAGCGAGTCGGAGCGGTACAGCCGCCGCCAGCGGGTGCTGCGGCCGCCGGGAACCGGGTAACCGCCCAGGTCGCGGAAGTTGAACAGGTTGGGATGGTCGTAGTTCCGCACGCGAGGACCATAGCGTGCGACTCCTGAATCGTCTGTTTCCGGTGAGTCCGTTTGGAACCCGAACCGCCGGAGATGTCTGAAGGAGACGCCCGGCTCGACGTCGACGGCGGGCGTACCGCCGTCTGGCGCGCGACTCGGTGCGGTAACCGGAGTTTGAGAGGATCGTGGCGTGCCGCGCAGACCGCACGCCGTGGTGACCGAGCCCCTCGGCACACTGCTCGCCAGCGTGCCGAAGAGCCGGCCCAGCTGGCTCACCGTCCTGAAGACCACCGCCGCGGCGACGACCGCCTGGGTGCTCGCCCGGCAGTTCGGTGAGAACGCGGCGGTGCTCTTCGCGCCGGTGATCGCGGTGCTGACGCTGCAGGCCAGCGTGTACGGCTCGATCGCCACCGGACTGCAGCTGCTGTTCGCCAACCTCGTCGGCACGGTGCTCGCGATCGGCTGGACGCAGCTGCTCGGGCTCACCTGGTGGTCGCTGGCGCTCGCCGCGTTCGCCGCGCTCGCGGTGGCCCGGCAGATCACCAACACGCCGCTGGCGCGCAACCAGGTCACCATCGCCACCCTCGCGGTGCTCGTGCTGGCGCCGGTCGCCCGGGGGTACGGCCAATGGCGCTTCATCGACGTCGCCATCGGCTCGGTCGTCGGCCTGACCATCGCGGTCGTCGTACCGGAGCCGCCGCACACCCGCAAGGTCCGCGCCGCCCTCAACGCCTGGGGGCAGGCGTGCGTCGGTGTGCTGTGCCGCATCGCCGACGAGCTGGTCGCCCGGGCCGGCGACGAGGAGCCGCTCGGCCCGGACGACCGCCACGGGTGGATCCCCGAGTCGCGCAAGCTCAACGACGTCAGCGCCGAGGCGGGCGCCGCGATCGCCGGGGTGGAGGAGGTTACCCTCCTCGACGTCTTCGCCCGCCGGCTGCGCCGCGACGTGAACGAGGCGCGGCGCGAGCAGCTGTGGCTGACCCGCGTGACCCTGCAGGTGCGGGCCATCTCGCTGGCGGTCGACCGGCTCTACGACCGGCCCGGCCAGGCGCCGGCGCTGGAGCGCGACACCCTCCGGGCGCTGCTCGCCGCGCTCGCCGAGCTGCTGGAGCAGCGCGTCGACGGCGAGCCGTCCGACGACACCTCGCTGCGGGCCGGGCTGATCGCCGCGGTGGAGCAGGTACACACGGTGTTCCCGACGGCGCTTGCCGTGCTCGACTCGGTGTCGCTGCTCGGCCGCCTCGACCAGCTGCGCCAGGACATCGTCGGCGAGGAGGCGGAGGCGCTGATCGACCCGGACACGCTCCCACGCCGCTGAGTTCCTTGCCTGGACCGTTCTGCATAGGGCAGGCTTACCTTCGTTTGTAACGGGTGAGCGGGGGACGGATGGCGCGCGACGGTGAGGCCGGGGAGTCCGGGGAGTCCGGGGAGACGCTGAGCGAGCTGCTGGGCGGCTGGCGGTCGGCCGTGGAGACCGCCGTCCCGGTGCTCGCGTTCGCGGCCGGCTGGCTCGGCGGCGGGCACTCCATCCCGCTGGGCGCGGGCGTGGCGGTGCTGGCCGGCGCGGGCGTGGCGGCGTGGCGGGTGGCCGAGCGGCGCCGGCCGATCGGCACCGTGGTCAGCCTGCTCGTCGTGTGCGTCGGGGCGCTGGTGGCGCTGCGGACCGGGCGGGCCGAGGACTTCTTCGGGGTCCGGGTGCTCACGAACGCGGCCAGCGCGCTGGCGTGGGCGGCGAGCATCCTGGTGCGCTGGCCGTTCCTCGGGCTGGTCGTCGGCACGGTGCTCGGGCAGAAGGCGCGGTGGCGCGCCGATCCGCAGCTGCTGCGGGCGTACCAGCGGGCCAGCTGGGTGTGGGTCGGGCAGTACCTCGTGCGGCTGCTCGTCTTCGTCCCGCTCTGGTGGGCCGGGCAGGTGCTGTGGCTCGCCGCCGCGCAGACCGTGCTGACCTGGCCGCTCGTGGCGGCGTGCCTGGCGGTCAGCTGGTGGGTGCTGCGCCGCTCGCTGCCGCAGGGCCACCCGGGCATCCGCCACCCGCGGGTCCTGCAGCCCCGGTAGCGCCGTCCTCCGGCGGCGCGCTACTCGAGCGCCGCGCGGGCCTCATCGACGGTGCCGGTCAGGATCAGCACCCGGTCCAGCGCGGTCAGGTCGAAGATGCGCCGGAGCCGTGCGTGCGGGCAGACCACGGCGAACCCGCCGCTCTCCCGCAGCCGCTTGTGCACCGACACCAGCACCCGCAGCGCGGTGGAGTCGATGAAGTCGACCTGCGACAGGTCGAGCACGAGCCGGGTCGCGCCGTCGTCGAGGGTCTGGTGCAGCAGCGTGTGCAGGGCCGGCGAGGTGGCGACGTCGAGCGCGCCGGTGGGCGTGACCACCACGCACCCGCCGACGGTGCCGGTCGCGATGCCGTCGGTCATGCGCGCTCCCGCTGCCTGCTGCGCCGCCTCAATCGTGGCACCTCTCGCTCGGACACGCGGCATGTTACCGCCCCCGGACGATTCGGTGCGTGACCCCGGGCCGTGCGGAGCCGTTGTGCACAGCGACGCGTGTATGCCCCCTTTCGCAGCGGCGTATCACCGCGGCTTTTCGTTGCCGCGACCGCGACGGGATGGACACCATGGACGGGACCGCCACCGAACAGCTCAGCATGACCGCCGCCGAACTGTCATTCGTGCTGGCCAGCGGGGACCGGCCGGGGGAGACGCCGCGGCTGCTCGGGCTCACCGACGCCGACCGGCGGGTCGTGACCCGCGACGGCACCGAGACCACCGCCGAGGACTTCGACGCCGCGGCGGCGGTCATGCGTGACGAACTGGGCCGGATGCTGTCGATGGCCCCGGCGAAGTCCTGAGCCGCGCCACCCCGCGCACGGCGGTCAGGACCAGCCGTAGCCCGAGCGCAGTTCCGCGGCGACGCGGTCGAAGCGCTCGCGGTCCAGGATCGCGCCCTCGCGGCGGATGCCGTCGGCGGCGACCGTGAGGACGCGGTCCAGGCGTACCCAGCTCGGGCGCTGCTCACGGTCCCATGAGCCCGGGCCCAGCGCGAACCAGTTGCGCTGGCCGTCGCGCTCGGACTGGCTCGACAGCATCAGGCCGAGCACCGAGCTGCCCTTGCGCCCCACGACCAGGACCGGGCGGTCCTTGCCCTGGCTCGGGTCGTCCTCGTAGGGCACCCACGTCCACACGATCTCGCCGGGGTCCGCGTCGCCGTCCAGCTGCGGGGCGTACATCAGCAGCTTCTGCGTCTCGTGCCGCGGCGGCGGGCCGGGCACCGGGTGGTGCGGGCCGGGCGGCGCCGGGACCGGACGGGCGGCCGGGGCGGCGACGGGAGCGGACCGGCGGCGCATGCCGAGGCGCGTCGCCACCGCCTGAAGGAGTCGTTTCACGCCGACGACCATAACGGGCCCCGACTTTACGAGCCCGGGCGCGGCCGGGACACTGTGGCCCATGTACGACTTCGATGTCCTCGTCCTCGGCTCCGGGCCGGGTGGGCAGAAGGCCGCCATCGCCGCGGCGAAGCTCGGCCGACGGGTCGCCGTCATCGAGCGGCGCAACATGATCGGTGGGGTCTGCATCAACACCGGGACCATTCCGAGCAAGACGCTGCGTGAGGCCGTGATGTATCTGACCGGTCTCAACCAGCGGGAGATGTACGGCCAGAGCTACCGCGTCAAGGAGGACATCACGGTCGGCGACCTCGGCGCCCGCACCGCGCACGTGATCGGGCGGGAGATCGAGGTCATCCGCAGCCAGCTGGCCCGCAACCGGGTACGGCTGCTGCAGGGCACCGGGCGCTTCGTCGACCCGCACACCATCGTGATCGAGGACGAGCAGGGGCGCGAGTCCCACGTGTCCGCGGAGAAGATCATCGTCGCGGCCGGGACGCGGCCGGCGCGGCCGGACAGCGTGGACTTCGACGAGGTGACGATCATCGACTCCGACGGCATCCTCAACCTGGACAAGGTGCCCGGGTCGATGGTCGTGGTCGGGGCCGGGGTCATCGGCATCGAGTACGCGTCGATGTTCGCCGCGCTCGGCACCAAGGTCACCGTCGTCGAGCGGCGCGAGCGCATGCTGGACTTCTGCGACCTGGAGATCGTCGAGGCGTTGAAGTACCACCTGCGGGACCTTTCGGTGTCGTTCCGGTTCCGCGAGTCGGTCGCCGCGGTGGAGCGGCACGGCCGCGCCGCCGTCGCGGTGCTGGCCAGCGGCAAGCGGATCGCGGCGGACGCGGTCATGTACTCGGCCGGCCGGCAGGGCGCCGCCGACCTGCTCGGGCTGGACAAGGCGGGGCTGACCGCCGACGAGCGCGGGCGGATCAAGGTCGACGAGCACTTCCGCACCGAGGTGCCGCACATCTACGCCGTCGGCGACATCATCGGCTTCCCGGCGCTCGCGTCGACGTCGATGGAGCAGGGCCGGCTGGCCGCCCATCACGCCTGCGACGAGCCGGTGCGCGGCATGCAGGCGCTGCAGCCGATCGGCATCTACACCATCCCGGAGATCAGCTTCGTCGGGCGCACCGAGGACGACCTGACCGACAACAACATCCCCTTCGAGGTCGGCATCTCCCGCTACCGGGAGCTGGCCCGCGGCCAGATCATCGGCGACTCGTACGGCATGTTGAAGATCATCGTTTCGCCGGAGGACCGGAAGATCCTCGGCGTGCACGTGTTCGGCACGGGCGCGACCGAGCTCGTCCACATCGGACAGACGGTGATGGGCTGCGGCGGGACCGTCGACTACCTGGTGGACGCGGTCTTCAACTACCCGACGCTCGCGGAGTCCTACAAGGTTGCCGCGCTTGACGCGATGAACAAGATGCGGTCGGTGTCCCGGCTGTCCGCATAGACCGGGATAGGGTCGGGCCGTGAGGAAGCTTCGGGGGATAGTGCTTCTGCTCGCGGCCCTGACCCTGGCCGGGCCCGCCCTGGCGGCGTGCGACGACGACCCGCCTACGGTCGACGAGCGGCTCGCCGCGTTCCTGACGGCCTGGCGCAAGGCGGACTTCACCGGCGTCCAGGACCTGCTCGCACCCCAGGGGCGCGCGCTGGAGCCCGGCGCGGCGAACGCGGCCCTCGCCGGCATCGAGGGCGACCTCGCCGCCCGCCGGCCGACGCTCACCGCGCACGGCAAGGCGGCCGTCGACCACGCCGACGCCACGCTGAGCATCGGCGTGTCGTGGCCGCTGCCGGACGGGCGGACGTGGGCGTACGACACCAAGGTCGGCGCGCGCCTGCTGGGCGGGCGCTGGCACGTGTACCTCGGCGCCGGGACCGTCTACCCGAACCTGCAGACCGGCCAGCGGCTGACGCTGCGCAGCACGGCGGCCCGGCGCGGCACGATCGTCGCCGCCGACGGCACGCCGGTCGTCAGCGACGTGCCCGTCGTCTACGTCGGCGTCGAGCCGCGGCTGGTGCCGGACGTCGACGCCCTGGTCAAGCGGCTCGACATCGTGTTCCGGTCGGTGCGCGTCGACGTCGGCGTGCAGGGGCTGCCCGCGCGGATCAGGGCCGCCAAGCCCGACGCGTTCGTCGACGTGGTCACGCTGCGCCGGACCGACTACACCGAGATCGCCGGCGACCTGACCGGCACCGACGGCGTGCGCACCCGGGAGGGCACCCTGTCGCTGCCGATGACCCGCACGTTCGCCCGCGCGCTGCTGGGCACCTCCGGCCCCGCGACGAAGGAGCTCATCGACGCGAGCAAGGGCGCGCTCAAGGCCGGCGACGTCACGGGCCTGACCGGGCTGCAGCGGCGCTACGACACCCAGCTGCGCGGCCTGCCCGCGCTGAGCGTGGTGCCGGTCGAACCGGCGCCCGCGCCGCCGGCGTCGGCGTCCGCGCCGGTGGCCACCGCCGCGGGAAAGGCCGGCGAACCGCTGTTCACGGCCCCGGCTCAAGACGGCGCCACCGTCGCCACGACGCTCGACGTGCGCGTCCAGAACGCCGCCGACGCCGCCCTGGCCAAGACGGCCAAGCAGTCGGCGCTGGTCGCGATCCGGGTCAGCGACGGCGCCGTGCTCGCGGTCGCCAACGGCCCGGACGCCGCCGGGTACGACCTGGCGCTGCTCGGCGAGGTGCCCGGCCCGGCCTGGCCCGCCGACCCGGCCACGCTCGGCGTCGGCGCGCCCTGGCGCCTCGGCGCGGATGTGTTCACCGGCCGGGCCGTGCCGGACGGCGTCGTCGCCGCCCCGATCGGCTACGCCGCGGCGGCCGCCGCCCTCACCCGCGGCAAGTGGCAGCAGCCGGCGCTGGTCAAGAGCCCGCCGCCGGGCGACCCGGCCCCCGCCGGCCCCGCCGTCTCCGGCGCGCTGAGCGTGCCCGGCCTGAGCGCCGGGGTCCGCGGCGACATCGCGTACTGCGTCTACGTCGCCGACTCGGGCGCCGACGTCACCGGCCCTGTCGCGGAGGCGTTCCTCGCGGCGATCCAATAGGCGGCGCGGCGCCGGGGCACCCTCGCCGGGGCCGCGCCGGAGCGATCCGCCATGATGGTGTACTCGCGCGGGCGCTCGGCGGTGCCTGGCCCCGGCCGGGCTCGCCGCGGCAGCGTCCGTGACCCGGCCCGGCGACCGTTGCGGGGCGAACGATCGCGAAAGAACGCGTGAATGAATGAGGAAACCGGTTGCCGTGCGTAAAACAACTCGTCGCGCGGCGTAGATGTGACGGGCTTCCGGCAGTACCATCTAAACCGCCAAATGCGCAAATGGCGTGAATAGCGTCGTGCGGCCCGCTCGGAACGATCCTGCCAGGTACTCCTCATTCGGCAACGAACTGGGTAGCGTCTGCCTCGCCGCGGGCAAACGCGGGGTCCGGTAAGGGTTTCAGGTAAGGGCAGCTGGGAGTGAGCGGGTCGGCACGCGGGGTGCTGGCGGGGTACGTCGGCACGATGGTGGTCCTCGTGATCGCCAACTTTGCGCTGCCCGGACTCCACCTCGTGCTGTGGTCCGCGATCGGCTACGCGAGCGTCGCGGCGATCCTGCTCGGCGTGTATCTGCACCGGCCGCGCCGCCGGGCGCCGTGGCTGCTGCTGGCCGCCGCGGTCGCGTGCTTCATCAGCGGTGACCTCGCCGCCGACGTGCTGACGAGGCTGCTGCACCGGCCCGGCTTCCCGTCGGTCGCCGACACGTTCTACCTCACGGTCTACGTGCTCATCGCCGCGGCCCTGGTTTGGCTCTACCGCCTGGGCGTGGTGCGCCGCGACCCCGCCGGGCTGTTCGACGCCATCACGCTGACCGCCGGGCTCGGGCTGCTGTCGTACATCTTCCTGATCCGCCCGTACGTCGACAACCAGAGCCTGTCCCCGCTGGACCGGGCCATCTCCATCGCCTACCCGCTCGCCGACATCGTCGTGCTGCTCGTCGGCGCGCGGCTCATCGCCTCGGTGCGGTTCAACACCGCGATCGCGCTGCTGGCCGCCGGCGGGATCGGGCTGCTGAGCTCGGACGTCGGGTACGGCCTGCGTCAGCTCGCCGGCAACTGGGACACCGGCGGCCCGGTCGACATCGGCTGGGCCGGGTTCTACGTGCTGTGGGGCGTCGCGGCGCTGCACCCTTCCATGCGGCAGCTCACCGAGCCCAAGGTCCAGCGCGGCGGCGACGAGCGCCTCGGCCGGCTGCTGCTGCTGGGCCTGTCGCTGTTCATCGCACCGATCGTGCTGTTCGTCGAGATGCGGGGAGGCCGGGTGCGCGACGCCGCCGCCATAGCCGCCGTGTCGGCGCTGCTGTCCGGGCTGGTCCTGCTGCGGCTGGGCCGGGCGGTTCGCGCACAACGGCTCACCGTTCAGCGCGAGCGGCGGCTGCGCAGCGCGGGTGCCGCGCTGCTCATGGCCACCGACGAGGAGGCGGTCGCCCGCACGGTGCGCGGCGCCGTCGCCGAGCTGCTGCCGCCCGGCCGCTCCCACGCGGTCGCGCTCGGCCCGGCGCTCGGCGACAAGGTGTCGATGCCGTATACGTCCACAGTGGACCCCGACGTCGCCGTCGCGCTCGGCGACTTCGAGGTGACACTGTGCTGCCCGCTGGCGCTCGCCGACGGACGGGACGCGGAGCGGGCGCTCTACGTCGCGGCGGACGAGGTGATGCTCGTCGGGCTGCAGGACGCCGCCCAGATCCTCGCCACCCAGACCGCCATGGCTCTGGAGCGCATCGCGCTCGGCGACGAGATCGGGCGGCGCAACAGTGAGGCGTACTTCCGCACCCTCGTGCTCAATACCGCCGACGTGATCCTCATCGTCGGCGCCGACGACCTGGTCCGCTACGCGAGCCCCTCGGCCCAGGCGCTGTTCGGCTCCGACCTCGTCGGCACCGCGCTGCCGTCCGCGTTCTCCGACGGCAGCGCCACCGAGGTCGAGCGGCGGCTGCACGAGGTGCGCACCGGCGGCGCCGACCGGCCCGGCGAGGACCTGCGGGTGACCGGCGCCGACGGGCGGCCGGCGCTGGTCGAGGCCGCGTTCCGGGACCTGCGCGACGAGCCGACCGTGCGCGGCGTGGTGGTCACGCTGCGGGACGTGACCGAGCGCAGCCGGCTGCAGGCCGAGCTGTACCAGCGGGCGACCTTCGATGCGCTCACCAAGCTGCCCAACCGCGAGGTGTTCCTGACCCGGGTCCAGGAGGCGGTCGCCTCCGGTGCGGAGACCGGGGCCACCGTCGGCGTGCTCATCGTCGAGCTCGACGACTTCAAGGTCGTCAACGACACCTTCGGCCATGGTGCCGGCGACGCGCTGCTGGTCGCGGTGGGGCAGCGGCTCACCGAGGCGCTGCGGGCCGTCGACGGCTCCTACGGTGCGGCCGGGACCGTCGCCCGGCTCGGCGGCGACGAGTTCGCGGCGCTGGTGCGCCGGGCGGGCACGCCCGCCGACGTGGAGCGGGTCGCGGAGCGGGTGCTGCAGAGCTTCAAGGCGCCGTTCGGGCTCGCCCACGGTACCGTCACCGCCACCGCCAGTATCGGGGTGGCCACGACCGCCGAGGCGGCCAGCGCGCAGGACCTGCTGCGCCACGCCGACCTCGCCGTCTACGTGGCCAAGGACGCCGGCCGGGACCGCTGGCGGCGCTACGAGTCGTCGCTGCACAGCGCGGTGGTCGAGCGGCACAAGCTGCGCGCAGACCTCGACCGGGCCATCGCCGACAAGGCGTTCCTGCTGCACTTCCAGCCGATCGTCACCCTCGCCGACGACCGCACCCGCGGCTTCGAGGCCCTCGTGCGGTGGAACCACCCCACCCGGGGCATGGTGCCGCCCGACGAGTTCATCTCCGTCGCCGAGGAGAGCGGCCTCATCGTGCCGCTGGGCGCCTGGGTGCTCAGCAACGCCATCACCGCCGCCGCGCAGTGGCGCATCGCATACCCGAGCGAGGAGGTCTACGTCTCGGTCAACGTCTCGGCGCGGCAGTTCCGCTCGCCGGACTTCGCCCAGTGGGTGCTCGCCGAGATCGACCGGATGGGCCTGCCGCCCGGCGCCCTGCTGCTGGAGATGACCGAGAGCCTGCTGCTGCACGACGACGGCGAGGTCGCCGTGGAGCTCGCCGCGCTGCGCCAGGCCGGCGTGCGGATCGCCATCGACGACTTCGGCACCGGCTTCTCGTCGCTGTCCTACCTGCGCCGGCTGCCCGTCGACGTGCTCAAGCTGGACAAGAGCTTCATCGACACCGTCGTCTCCTCGACCGAGCAGCACGCGGTCGTGAACATGATCGTTCAGCTGGCCCGGCTGCTGAAACTGCAGGTCGTGGCCGAGGGGATCGAGACTCCCGCCGAGCGGGAACTACTCGTGTCGATGGGATGCGACCACGGCCAGGGGTACTTGTTCTCGCGGCCGTTGAGCTACGGTGACGCAAGTCAATGGTTGTCGGACGATGCGTCGGGGCCTCAACGGGGAGGCCGCACCGCGGCCTGAGCCATCAGGAGGACACTTGCACGTCGCACAGCTCGCCACGGAAGTCGATCTTGACCCGCGATACAGCGGGATCGCCCGCCTGCGCTCGCAGACCCGCTTCTACGACGCCGTCATCGACGAGATCGACGGGCGGCGGATCCGCGTCGGCGAGCACTGGCTGACCGACTGGGCCTCGTGTAACTACCTGGGCTTCGACCTCGAGCCGCAGATCATTGACGCCGTCGAGGACAAGTTACGCCGCTGGGGGACCCATCCGTCGTGGTCGCGGATGCTGGGCAACCCCGCGCTGTACCCCGAGATCGAGGAGCGCCTCGCCGCGCTGCTCGGCGCGCCCGACGCGCTCGTGCTGCCGACCATCACGCAGATCCACCTGTCGGTGATCCCGGCACTGGCCCAGCAGGGGACGCTGCTGGTCGACTCGCGGGCGCACAAGACCATCTGGGACGGCTGCGTCTTCGCCCGCGCCCAGGGTGCCACGCTGTCGCGCTTCCGCTCCCTGGACGAGCTCGCGTCGCTGCTGGCCGACGGATCCCTGGCGGCGCCGGTGCTGGTGTGCATGGACGGCGTCAACAGCATGACCGGAAACATCCCCGATGTCCGGAAATATCTGGATCTGTGCCGGGCGCACGGCGCCGTCCTCTACATCGACGACGCCCACGGCTTCGGGGTCATCGGCGAGCGCCGCGAGGACGAGACCAGCCCCTACGGCGTCGCGGGCAACAGCATCGTGCGGTACTTCGGGGAGGCCTACGACGACGTCGTGCTCGTCGGCGGCTTCTCCAAGGCGTACTCGTCGCTGCTGGCGTTCCTGGCGCTGCCGACGGTGCTCAAGAACCGGCTCAAGGCGGCCGCGGCCCCCTACCTGTACTCCGGCCCATCGCCGACGGCGTCGCTGGCCACGGTGCTGGCCGGCTTCGACGTCAACGCCGAGCGCGGCGACAAGCTGCGCGCCGAGCTCTACCGCATGTCGATGCGGGTGCTCAACCACGTCCGCGGCCTGGGCGTGTTCACCCCGAACACCGACGACACGCCGATCATCGAGCTGCCGATCGCGCTGGACCGCGACCTCGTCGAGGTCTCCGAGCTGCTGTGGGAGCGGGGCCTGTTCGTGACCCTCGCGCCCTACCCGGGCGTGCCGCGCGACCAGGTCGGCTTCCGGGTGCAGGTCACCGCGGCCAACACCGACGAGCAGATCGACCACCTCAACGACGTGATCAGCGAGCTCGCCGCCGCCGACGTATTCCAGGAGGCCCGGGAGGGCAGCGCCAGCTGACTCGGGGAAACCCTTAGTGGTGGCGCCGGAGCGCTATCACGGACTCATGCGCGAACGATGGTCACGACGCCGGTACCGCCGGCACCCCGACTACGGTTACCAGCGCGGGGGCAACAGCTGCCTCCGCGACGCCTGCCTGCTCGAGGCCGGCTGCTGCATCGGCGAGGCGATCGACGGCAGCTGCCTGATGCTCGGGCTGCTCTCGCTGCCGAGCATGCTGTTCACGGTGGCGCGGGCGCCGCGCTCGGCGGCGGCCGCGGACGGACCCCTGGTGGGGGCGATCCGGCGGTACCAGCGGGAGGTCAGCGCCAAGCGGGACCGGCCGTGCTGCCGGTTCACGCCGAGCTGCTCGCACTACGCCGCCGAGGCGATCACGCGGCACGGCGCGGTGCGGGGCCTGTGGCTGGCCACACGCCGCCTGGGCCGCTGCCGCCCCGGTGGCGCGCACGGCCCGGACCCGGTGCCGGCTTAGAGGTCGCCGACGTCGCCGGGCTCGCGGTGTCGCAGCGTGCGGTGCAGCACCAGCCACGCGAGGCCGGCGACGACCAGGCCGGCCAGCGCGTACCACTGGTAGCGGCCCAGCGTGGCCTCGACCGCCGGGATATGGTCGCCCACCAGGTAGCCGGCGGTCGCCCACACGCCCACCCAGAGCGCGGCGCCGATCGCGTTGCAGGCGAGGAACCGCGGCCACGGCATGCCGGTCGCCCCGGCGACCACCCCGTTGAGCTGGCGCAGGCCCTCGACGAACCGGGCGGCCGCGACCACGATCGGCCCGCGGCGGGCCATGAACCGCTCCATCCGCTCGAGGCGGGGCTCGGTCAGGCGCACGTACCGGCCGTAGCGCAGAACCAGCGGCCGCCCGCCGGAGCGGCCGATCCAGTATCCGATGCTGTCCCCGACGACCGCCGCGGCGACCGCGACGACGGCGACGGCGAACGGGTCGAGCCGGCCGTGACCGGCGTAACCGGCCGCCAGGATGATCGCCGTCTCGCCGGGCGCCGGCACCCCGAAGCCCTCGACCAGCACCAGCACCGCCAGGCCGAGGTAGCCGTAGTGGCCGACCAGGGCCGTGAACCCGCCCACCGTCCCGTGCCTCCTCCGCCCCACAGCCCTTGCCGCAACCGCAACCATAGGCCGCGGAAGCTGAGAAGCGGATGAAGGCCGGGAACCTCGGGTCGGGACCCGTCAGACGCTGCGCGTCACCAGCACCGGCGAGGCGGCGTGGTGCACGACCATCTGGGTCACCGGGTTGGGGTGGGGCTGCTCGTACCACCCGACCCGGTGCGCACCCACGATCAGCATCAGCGCCGTGCGGGCCGCCTCGGTGAGCGTCTCCAGCACACCGGTGTCGCGGCTGTCGAAACGGGTCTCGACCTCCGGGTGCCGGCGCAGCCACGGCTCGAGTTCGGCCGCGACCGCCTCGTGCGGCCGGGCCCGGCCGGCGTGCAGGGCGATGAGCGGCACGTGCCGGGATGCCGCCTCGCCGTAGCCGTAGGCCAGGGCGCGCTGGCTGGAGGGGGAGCCGTCGACGCCCACCACGACGGGCGAGTGGGCGGGCAGCGCGGCCATCGGGTCGGCCCACCGCCAGCCGTTGTTGACCACCAGGACCGGGCAGTGCGCGAACGCGGCGAGATGCGCGCCCACCGAGGCGTCGAGCACGCCGCCGTCGTGCACCCGGCCCCCGATGACGACGAGCGCGGCGGTGCGGGACTGTTCGCGCAGCACGCGGGCGGGCGACCCGCCGAGTGTCATCGTCTCCACCGCGATGCCCGGCTGCCAGGATCTCGCCTCGGCGGCGGCGTCGAGCACGAGGCCCTGCCCGTCGGCCGGGCCCTCCCACGACAAGGCGTGCACCACCCGCAGCATCCGGCAGTGCCGGGCGGCCTCGTCCGCGGCCCACCGGACGGCCCCCAGGGACGCGGTCGAACCGTCGACGCCGACGACGATCGGACTGTGTTCCAGCAGCATCTCGCACCCCCTCTGGATCCACCGTCCCTCTCCGGGCGCACCTGAGCAAGGCCGTCCTGCGCGCCCACGCTGCCCCCGAAGACCGGCGTGTCGCCGCCGGACACGCCCGGACGCATTTCCCGGACGTATCGGACATTTCATGATATCCCCGGTGGGTCGCCGCGGCGGTGGCGCTCATCCCCTTTATCCGTTGCGTCGGCTTACGACAGATCCGCGATTGACACCGGACTTGGGGCCCCCATACGGTTCGAGCCACCATGACGCACCTCGGCGGATCATCGAAGCTGCTCAGGGCCATGAACGACGCGGCCGCCCTGAGTCACGTGCTGGAACGCGGGCCGCTGACCCGCGGGGAGCTGCGCGACCTCACCGGGCTGTCCAAGCCGACCATCTCGGAGGCGCTGCGGCGGCTGACGGAGGCGGGGCTGGTAAGCGTGGTCGGCTACGTCAGCGCGGGGCCCGGGCCCAACGCCGAGGTGTACGCCGTGAACCCCGACGCCGCCTACGCGGTGGCCCTGTCGGTGCGCGATCGCGGGGACAGCGACACCCCGACCGTCACCGCCGCCCTGACCGACCTGGCCGGCACGGTACGCGGGCGGCTGGAGTCCGCCGTGGACTTCGCCCGCACCGACCCGGTCGCCGCGGTCGTCGACACGCTCGAGTCGGTCTGCAAGGAGGCCGGCGTCGCCCGCGACCCGGTCGCGCAGGTGCAGATCGCGGTGGCCGGCTCGTACGACCCGCGCGGCGACGTGCTGCACCACGTGGAGGTGCCCGGCTGGGGCCGCCCCGGGCTGGTCGAGGAGCTGCGCCGCCGGCTCGGGGTGCCGGTCGGCGTCGACAACGACGTCAACCTGGCGGCCGTGGCCGAGCGCGCCCACGGCGCCGGGCGCGACGCGGAGAGCTTCGCCCTGCTCTGGCTCGGCGAGGCCGGCCTCGGCCTGGCCATCGACCTCGGCGGCAGCCTGCTGCGGGGTGCCCGGGGCGGCGCGGGCGAGATCGGGTACATGCCGATGAACCTGGCGGGCGGCGGCGGCGAGCGGGTCGCCTTCCAGGACCTGGTCGGCGGCGGAGCGGTCCTGGAGCTGGCCGCCGCGCACGGCATCACCGCGCCGAGCGCGGCGCAGACGATGGCCGCCGCGGTCGCGCGGGCCGGTGCGGACGACCCGGCGGCGAGCGAGTTCGTCACGGCGCTCGCCGGCCGCATCGCGATCGGCCTGTCGGCCGTGGTCGCGGTGCTCGATCCGCCGCTGGTCGTCATCGGCGGCGAGGTCGGGCAGGCCGGCGGCGACCTGCTCGGCACGGCGGTCGCGAGCGCCCTGGCCGAGGCGGCGCCGCTGGACACCACGATCGCCACCACCCGGGTGCAGGACGACGCCGCGCTGCTCGGCGCCCAGGAGGCCGGCCGCGCGTTCGTCCGGGAGACGATCCTGGCCTCGCTGCGCCGCCCCTGACCGGGTTCGACCGGCGCCGCCGGGGCAGTGACCGGCACATGAGCACACCTGTCGTTCTCATCACCGGGGCGCTGACCGGTATCGGCCGCGCCACCGCGCTCGCCTTCGCCGAGCAGCACGCCGCCGTGGTCGTCGCCGGGCGGCACGACGAGGCCGGGGAGGAGCTGGTCGCCGACCTGCTCGACGCCGGGGCGCAGGCCGCGTACGTGCACACCGACGTCCGGCGTGACGACGAGGTCGCCCGGCTCGTGGACGGGACCGTCCAGCGCTTCGGGCGGCTCGACGTGGCAGTGAACAACGCGGGCACCGAGGGGTTCGTCGGGCGCCTGGAGGACCAGACGCCCGAGACCTACGCCGAGACGTTCGAGACCAACGTGCTGGGCACCATGCTGAGCCTCAAGCACGAGCTGCGGGCCATGCTGCCGCAGCACAGCGGCAGCATCGTCAACATGTCGTCGGTCTACGGCCACGCCGGGGAGCCGGGGGCGTCCGTGTACGTGGCCAGCAAGCACGCCGTCGAGGGGCTGACCCGCTCGGCGGCGCTCGAGGCGGCCGAGTCCGGGGTGCGCGTCAACGCGATCGCGCCCGGACCGATCCAGACCGCGATGCTCGACCGGTACGTCGGCACTGAGGAGGGCCGGGCGGCGTTCGCGGCCCGGGTGCCGATGGGGCGCCTCGGCACGCCCGACGAGATCGCCGACGCCGTGGCGTTCCTCGGCTCGGACCACGCCAGCTTCATCACCGGGCAGGTGGTGACCGTCGACGGCGGGATCACGGCGAGCTGACTGACACCCGCCGCTCCCGCGCCCGCCCCATCGTGTACGGTCCCGTTCGACCTTCGTTGACCGAGGTCGAAGTGAACGCGAGGGGAGCGCGGGACCATGCACATCAACGACTTCTGGGTCGCGATTCCGATCGGGCTGCTCATCGGCGTGCTCGGCCGGCTCGTGGTCCCCGGGCGGCAGTCCATCGGCGTGTTCATCACGTTCCTGATCGGCGTCGGCGCGGCGCTGCTGGGCACGCTCGTCGCGGAGCTGGTCAACCTCGACGACAAGGCCGTCGTCAAGGTCTGGAAGATCCAGTGGAGCTGGTGGGAGCTGGGCATCCAGGTGCTCTTCTCCGCGATCGGCATCGGGCTGGCGAACATGCTCACCTACACCAAACTGGCCTCCGGCGCGGCGAAGTCCAAGCCCCGCAAGCGCGCCACCACCACTCCCCGCAAGCGGCGCGCCAAGGCCGCCGAGGACTGAGGCCGTGGACAAGCGCGCGCCGGGGCTCGGTGCCGTGCAGGAGACGATGCTCATCACCCTGCACGCCCGCGCCACGGCCGGGGACGCGGCCGCCGCGCGGCTCATCGAGGCGATCGACTACGACTTCACGCGGTTCGAGCGGCACGCCGGCCCGACGGCGCTGTTCCACGTGCTGCGCTCGGCGGCGCTCGACGAGTGGACCCGCCAGTTCCTCGCCGAGCGTCCGCACGGGACGGTGGTGGAGCTCGGCGCGGGGCTGAGCACCCGGGCCGACCGCCTCGACAACGGCACGGCCCACTGGTGCTTCGTCGACCTCCCCGACGCCACCGAGTTCCGGCTCGGGCTGCTGCCCGACGGCGAGCGGCGGCGCACCGTCACCGGGTCGGTGCTGGAGCCGGACTGGGCGGACACGGTCGCCGCCGAGCCCGGCCCCTACCTGTTCCTCGCCGAGGGCGTCCTGGTCTACCTGGAGCCGGACGGCGTGCGCCGCGCCCTGTCACACGTCGCCACGCGGTTCCCGGGCTGCCGGATCGCGCTGGACACGTACGGCGAGTGGATCGTCAAACGCCCCCGCGGACCGCTCACGTCGATGGCCGCCGACCTCGTGTGGGCCTGCGAGAACCCGCGCGAGCCGGAGGACTGGGGGCTCGGGCTGACCCTGCGCGAGTCGTGGCCGCTGAGCCGGCCGGACTGGGCCGTGCGCCGCGGCCTGTCCCGCGGCACGCGCGCCACGCTGGCCGCCATCAACGCGTTCGTACCGCGGCGGATGACCAACTCCCGGGTCAACCTGTACTCCGTCGACGTCAGCGCTGGATGAACCGCACCGGGCGGGCCGGGGAAGCGCGGCGGTGACAGAATCGGGCACCTATGCACCCGGACCACGTCCTCGCCGCGCTCGCCGACCTCGCCCCCGCCGGGCGCGACCGCGTCCTCGACGTGGCCAAGGGGGACCAGCCGCTGGTCTGGCTCGCCGACCCGGACCGGGCGCCGCGTAGCCGGGGCGCCGACCGGCTCGCCGCCCTGGACGCACTGCACCGCGACGAGCGGATCCTGCGCCGCGGCTGGGCGTGGCTGCTCGGCTCGGCCGAGGTCGACGGGTCGGTCCGCCGGCTGCGGCTGCCGCTGGTCGCCGAGCCGGTGCGGCTGGAGCGCGCCGGCGGGCTGCGCGGCCACCGGGTCGTGCCGGCCGGCGACCTCGAGGTCACGCCGCTCATCGGCGACCGGGACCTGGCCGCCGTGCTGGAGTCCGCGCCCGGCCTGGGCACGGCGGCGTGGCCCGCCGCGACCGGCACCGCCGCCTGGGTCGGCACCGCGGCGGAGGCGGCCGGGCTGAAGCCGGACCGCATCGCCGTCGCCGACACCCCGATCGCCCGGCTGCCCGACGGGGAGCTGCTCGGCCAGGCCGCCGCGGCGCTGTACGTGGTCCGCGACGTGTCCTCCGCCGGGCTGCGCGACACGCTGCGCGCCTGGGCCGCCCGGCCCGGACTGGAGGACACCGCGCTGGCCCACGTGTACGGCGACGCGACCGCGCCGGGGGAGCCCGCCGACGAGGACGACGTGCAGTCCCCGCTGCCGCTCAACGCGGCCCAGCGCGAGGTCGTCCGGCGGATCCGGCGCGAGCGGGTCGTCGTGGTGTCCGGGCCGCCGGGCAACGGCAAGAGTCACGCCGTCGTCGCCGCGGCCCTCGACACGGTGTATCGCGGCGGATCCGTCCTCGTCGCCACCCAGGCGCCGCGCGCCGCCGAGGTGCTCGGCGAGCTCCTCGGCCGCTACCCGGGCGCCGAGCCGGTGCTGTTCGGCGACGCCGAGCGGCGCGACCGGTTCGCGCTGGCGCTGGCGTCCGGCCGGCCCGAGGGCGTCGCGTCCCGCGCGCTGCAGGCCCGCCGGGCCGAGGTCGCCGCCGCCACGGCCGCCGTCCGGGCGCTCGAGCAGGGCGTCGCCGCGGCCCTCGGGCTGGAGCGGCGGGCGTCGACCATGGCCGTCTGGGAGCCGCTGCTGGCGGGCCTGCGGCTGGAGGCACCGCGGGTGTTCGGCCGCGATTTCGACGTACCGAAGGCGAAAAAGGCCCTTGCCTCGCGGTTCTTCACACGCCTGCGGGTGCGCTGGCTCGCCGGCGTCGCCCCCGAGCGGCTCCCCGCGCTGCTGGAGGCCCTCGACGCGGACCGCGCGGCGGCCACCCTGGCCGTGAACGGCGGCACCGACCTCGGCCCCGTCTGGCCGGCCCTGCTGGCCGCCGACGCGCGCCTGCGGGACGCGACCGGCGCCGCGATGCACGACGCGGCCGCGGCGGCCGGCCGATGGGGCGGCGACGCCCGGCGCAGCGCCGCCGCCCTGGCCGCCGCGCTGCGCACCGGCCGCAACCGCCGCCGCGAGGCACTGGCCGCGCTCGACGGCCCGGCGCTGGTGCGCGCGCTGCCGCTGTGGATCGGCACGGTCGCCGACGTCGAGGACCTGCTGCCGCCGACGCCCGGCCTGTTCGACCTGGTCATCCTGGACGAGGCCGCGCACATCGACCAGATCCGCGCCGCGCCGGTGCTCGCGCGGGCCCGCCGCGCCCTTGTCGCCGGCGACCCCGGCCAGCTGCGGTTCGTGTCGTTCGTCGCCGACGTCGACGTGGCCGCCACCCTGGCCCGGCACGGGCTGCCCGACCGGGTCGACGTACGGCGCTCCAGCGCCTACGACGTGGCGGTCGGCGCGGCCCCGGTCACCTGGCTCGGCGAGCACTACCGGTGCGCGCCGCACCTCATCGAGTTCGCCGCCCGGCGCTTCTACGACGGCCGCCTGTCGCTGATGACCCGCACCCCGGCCGCGGAGCGTGCATCCGCCATCGACGTCGTGCGGGTGCCCGGCGCCGAGGTCCGCGACGGCGTCAACCGGGCCGAGGTCGACACGGTGCTAGCGACCGTCCGTTCGCTCGCCGAGGCGGGGCGCACCGGCATCGGCGTCGTCACGCCGTTTCGGGCGCAGGCCGACGCGATCGAGGCGGCGCTGCTCAAGGAGCTCACCGTCGAGGAGATCGAGCGGCTCGGCCTGCGCTCCGGCACCGTGCACGCCTTCCAGGGCGGCGAGGCCGACACCGTCGTTATCTCCCTCGGCCTCGTCGACGGCGACACCCCGGCCCGCCAGCGTTTCGTCGCCGACCCCAACCTGTTCAACGTCATGACCACCCGGGCCCGCCGCCGCCTCGTCGTGGTCACGTCCCTGACCGGCGGCACCGGCCTCGTCGCCGACTTCCTCGCGCATGCCGCGGCGCCGCCCACGCCGGCCGCCCCCGTGGACGGCGCGGCGCCGCCGTGGGCCGCACGCCTCGCCGCCGAGCTGGCCGCCGCCGGCCGCGACGTGCGCCTGGCCTACCCGGTCGGCCAGTGGACCGTCGACCTGGTCGTCGACGGCACCGGCCACGTCTGCGCGCCGCACCCGGACGGCGACGCCGCCCACCTGGAACGTCAGCGGGCGCTGCTGCGCGCCGGCTGGACGGTGCGCGAGGCGTTCGCGAGCCGCTGGCAGCACGACCCGGTCCGGGCCGCCCTCGATCTGTGAATTCAGGGTCTATTCCCAGGATTTCCCCTGACGACGGCCGGACCCGGGGGCAGGACACTCGGAAGCATGACCGTACGCCGCATCTTCACCGTCGTCGGCGCCGCGCTGGCCGGCACCGTCTCCGCCACCGACGAGGCCGTCCCGCCGGCGGACCCGCGCGAGGTGCGCGCGCTGCTCGCCGACGTGGGCCTGCTGCGCCCGGGTGCGTTCGAGGCCGAGGTGTCGCAGGCGCTGCGCCGCTTCCAGGCCCGCGCCGGCCTGCCGGTCGACGGCGTGGCGGGCCCGCGCACGACGCAGGCCCTGGCCCGCTCCGCCCGCGAGGCGCGCCACCTGCGCTCGCTGGGCATGGCCGCCTAACGCGTCAGACGCGCTGCACGTGCAGGGCCCCGAGCAGGCCGTCCAGGCCCTCGCGGGTGCCGATCGCCGGCCGCTCCTCCGGGTGGTTGAGGTAGTGGTTGACCGCGTCGTGCAGGAATTCGCGGTGCACCGCCGAGCGTTGCAGCTGCAGTTGGATGCGCTGCGGGTTGCGCCGGCGCAGCGGGCCGCGGCTGCGGATCAGCTCCGGCCACAGGATGCCGAGCCGGCCAACGCCGAAGACCGTGGGCAGCGGCCCGGTCATGATGGCCTGCCACGGCACGTCGTAGGTGCCGAAGGCGTCGACGACGGTCAGGCCGTCCGGGCGCAGGATCAGCCGGCCCGTGCCGCGGATCAGCATGAGGAGCCCGTACACCGCGAAGTACATGAACGCCACGGTCACGGCGAACAGCATCCAGGTGAAGATGCCCCAGTCGTCGTCGCTGTAGACGACGCTCAGCAGAATGCCGACCACCGCGGGCATGGTCGCGGCGTTGTTGGCGAGTCCGAAGTACGACGGTGGCGCGACGAACTCGCCGGGGCGTATCACGAACGAGCGCGGCTTCTGCCCGCGCATCGCTTTCACCACGCCCGCGACGCCGGTCCCGACCAGCAACAGCAACGACAGCGACTCCGGCCACAACTGTTCGTGCAGCACCACCGTGAACGGCAGCAGCACGATGCCAACACCGCCCACGAGCAGGTAGTACAGCCAGGCATTGCGCCGGCCTAACTCGTCTTCCCCGTTCGCACCTTGTGACACCGTGCCACCTCCTTTGCACGGGAATGTATCGGGTCATCCGTACGTCCCGCCGCCACGAATTCGACACAGCCTAAGGGCAATCCGGTACCTGGCAAGAGGGCCCCTCCGGCTGTCTCGGATCGGGCCTGTTCGCGGCGTTCGGCTTGCCGGATTCGTCACAGCGCCCGTGCGGCGGGCGACCTACGCTGACCGTGTGCAAACCCTGCCGAGCACCGACGATCTGCTGCGGGTCATGACCATCCTGGGGATTCCGGGCGATCCGCTGCGCATCATGAAGGACCACGCCGACGAGCGCCGCCGCGCGGAGCTGCTGGCGCACATCACCGCGGCGCTCGTCGATCGCCTCGAGACGCTGGAGACCCTCGCTGGCCTCGACGTCGAGGACCGCGCCGACCTGCACTGGCAGGCCGACCGCGACGCCGCCGGGGCCGGCCGCGTGGTCCGGCTGCAGACGGCGCGGCTGGCCTGGGTGCAGCAGAGCGTCGCCCGGCAGCGCGGCCGGCGCCCCGACCCGTCCGCCGACGCCGTCGCCACCACGCTGGGCGTGCTCATCGAACTGCTCGCGTCGCGCGACTCCGGCCCGATGGTGTCCGACGCCGTCGCCGGCCTGTGCTCCGCCGCCGACCACCTGGGCACCGTGCTGCGGGCCGCGCCGCGCGAGTGCGTGTGACCGTCTCGTCGGGGGCGCTGCCCGTGCCGCGGCTGTGCTCAGCCCTTCGGCGGGGCGTTCTTCGCCAGGAAGTCGTCGACGGCGCGGGTCGCCTCCGGGGCGCCGTCGGCGGTGACGGTCAGCAGCGCCGTGCCGTGCAGGCGGCCCGGGACGATCGACAGCGTGCGCTTGTCGCCCGGCGTTGCGTCGTGCATCGCCTGCGCCGCCGTCGCGAAGCTGCGGTCGTCGGTCGCCGCGACGTACAGCACCGGCGCGCTCAGCCGCGGGACGGCCTGCAGGGCGCTCTCGCCGGCGTACGAGTCCGGCCCGGAGAGGCTGATCACGGCCGTGGCCGGCGGCTCCAGCCGCGCCCCGGCGATGAGCGTCGCGGTGGCGCCCCGCGAGGCGCCGATGAGCACCACGCTGCGCCCGCCCTTGCCCCGCGCGAACGCCGCGGCGGCCGCGACGTCGCCGGAGTTGGTGCCGGTCTCGGCGCGCCGCGAGCGGCCCTCGCCGTTGAAGTCGAACGCGAGGACCCGGTATCCGGCGGCGGCCTTCTGCTTGGCCCAGCCCAGCCACGAGCAGCCGGTGGCGGAGGCCTGCGGGGCGAGCACCAGCGTGACGTCGCCCGAGCCGAGGAGATAGCCGGCCAGGAACGCGCCGCCCTGCCCGGCGAAGGCCACCTGCTTGTCGTTGAGCTCCGCATCCCCGCACAGCCGGTCGATCGGACTCGGCGCCGCCGCGACGGTGGTGGCGGACGTGTCGGATGTGTCCGTCGTGTCGGCCTTGCTCCCGCAGGCCGCGATACCCATCAGTAACAGCGCGCAGCAGATCCCCGTGATGAAACGCATACCGATGCGACCCACGACGGCCTGTTCCGGTTGCATCGCCGGCACCGGTATTTGGGAATCCGGGGATGGGCTACCGTCTACAGGGGCTTCGAGAGGTGTTTCGACCTCCAGGGGGTGTGTTGTCCACGCGTCGTCGCGTTGCTGCATGCACGATCGTTGCGGCCAGTCTGCTGGCGGCGTGGTATGTCCGGCACACGGCCGCCGCGAACGGCCCGGAGGACAGCGCGGCACGGCCCTCCGCCACCGCGGTCATCCAATTTTCGCCGGCTGACCGCCAGGCCGCGCCGGCATTGACCGGGCAGCTTCTCGATACCAGCGCGTTTCGGCTCGCCGATTGGCGCGGTTCCGTCGTGGTGGTCAACTTCTGGGCGTCCTGGTGTCCGCCCTGCGGCGACGAGGCGCCGGACCTGCAGGCCGTCGCCGACGCGACCGCCGGCCTCGGCGTGCGCCTGCTTGGGGTAGACGTCAACGATGACCGCGACGCGGCCAGGAAATTCGTTGACTCCTATCACTTGAGCTACCCGAGCCTGTTCGATCCGAGCGGTGAGATCCCGCTGATCTTTCCCGCGATCTCGCCCCGCACGCTGCCGAACACCGTCGTCCTCGACCAGGACGGCAGAGTAGCGGCCGTGGCTCGCCGCAAGGTCACCCGCACCGAACTCGAGGCCACTGTTCGATCTCTCACTGTGGAACCGGTGGCAACCGGGTAACTGGCGTACTGCTCCGCTTCGCATTTGTCGCGACCGGTGGGGCCAGCACCACCGTGAATGCGGGGGCCAGTACGGCTGACCCGACGGGCCGGCAAGGCGCAGAGTTCATGGCGCCCGGTTCGTCACGTCACGAGAGACAGGTGAAGCGACATGCCCACGACAGTCGACCGCTCGTCATCCCCGGCCGCCACCGGGGCACCGGCCGGGCGCAGCCGCACTCGGCGGCAACTGCGATGGGCGGTACCGCTGCTTCTGGTCGCGGTCGCGTTCGTCGTGTACGCGTTGCCGCCGTACCTGACGTTCGACCCGAACCGGTCCCGGCTGCCTGTCCCGCAGAGCCATCCGCAGTACTACCCGCTGCTGGTAGCGCACATCATCTTCGGCTCCGTGGCACTGCTCGCCGGCTGCTTCCAGGTCTGGCCATGGTTCCGCCGCCGCTACCCGGCCGCGCACCGCTGGATGGGCCGGGCGTACTTCTTCGCCGGGGTCTTCCCGGCGGGGATCGCGGTCCTGGGCGTCGCACCGCTCAGCAGCACCGGCTTCGTCTCACAGGTCGGCAACACCATGCTGGCGGTCCTCTGGCTCGCAACGTCGATCGCCGGATACCGCATGGCGCGGCAACGAAGGTTCGTCGAGCATCGCCGGTGGATGATCCGCAGCTTCGCCCTGACCACATCGATCGTGGTCAACCGGGCGTGGGTGATCCTCTTCGTCATCCTGCTGCTGCCCCAGGTCGACACGACGTTCGGCGGCGACCAGGACGCGATGATCCGGGCAGCGGCCGGCGCCAGCGTCTGGATGAGCTGGGTGCTCAATCTGCTCGTCGCCGAATGGTGGCTGGAACGCGGCGACGCCCGCCGCCGCGCCCGTCGCGACGCGGCCTGATGGACCCTCGGCGCAGGGATTCGGGAGGCCCTGTGGCGGACAGGTGGGCGGGACTTGCGGCACTCCTCGCGGGGTTCTTCGTCATTTTGCTCGATACGACGATTGTGGCGGTCGCGAGTCCGAGCATCCAGAACGATCTCAAGCCGGGCGTCTCCGGACTGTTCTGGGTGACGGCCGGTTATCTGCTGGCTTTCTCGGTCCCGTTACTCGTCGCCGGGAGGCTCGGCGATCGGTATGACCCCAAGCGCGTGTTCCTGGTAGGGATGGGCGGCTTTGGGGTGGCCTCGGCGCTGTGCGGGCTGGCTCCGTCGGTCGGCTGGCTCGTCGTGTTCAGGGTTGCGCAGGGTCTTGCGGCGGCCGCGATGGCTCCTCAGCCGCTCACGCTGATCCGCCGCCTTTTCGCAGCCGATGAGCGCGGGCGGGTTCTCGGTGTATGGGGCTCTGTCGCGGCAGCCGGCACGCTGCTCGGCCCGATCCTCGGGGGCTTGTTGACCGCAGTCCTGGATTGGCGGTGGATCTTCTGGGTCAATGTTCCGCTCTGCGGTATCGCGCTGCTCCTGGGACTACGCTGGATTCCCAGGAGCCGAGGTCTCGCTACGCGGGTTGACCTGCTGGGGGCGGTCGCAAGCACGGCCGGCCTCGGTGTTCTCGTCTGGGCGCTCCTTGCCTGGCGTGACATCTCAGCGCCCGCGATGATCACCGCTGCCGTCGTCGCCGCAGCGCTGTTGGTCGTCTTCGCGTTCCATGAACGGCGGATGGGGCCTGCGGCTCTGGCTTTGCTGGAACTCTACCGCTCGGCCGGCTACCTCGCGGCAAGCGTTGCGATGGCAGCGCTTGGCACAGCGGTCATCGCGATGGCTCTGCCGACCATGCTGTATCTGCAGCAGGCAAGGGGCCTCGGACCGATGCAGGCAGCGTTGGTGATGACGCCGGACGCTGTGGTAGCAGCCGTGTTGTCTCCCGCAGCCGGCCGTTGGGTCGACCGGGTGGGACCACGCCGTCCGGCGGTTGTGGGGATGGCGCTGCTTGCGGCAAGTCTCTTGCTCATCGGACTTGTGGTCGTCCTGGAAATCAATCCATGGTGGGCGGCACTCGGGGCTGCGGTACTGGGTGTCGCGAACGCCGTGGCCTGGTCGCCTCTGTCGGCTGCCGCCATGGCATCTGTGGACTCGGCGGCGGCCGGTGCGGCCTCGGGAATGTTCAACACCGTCCGGCAGGTGGCGGCGGTGACGGGCGTTGCGGTGACCGGTGCGGTGCTGACTGGACTGGGATCGTCTCCGACGCTGGCCTTCAGCGTCGTGTTCGCGCTCATGACGCTTGTCGCGGGCGCCGGCCTCATCGCCGCAACCCGGCTGCCACTGGTATCGACAGTCGATGATCCCAGTGGCAGCCGCTGAGTGCAGCCCGCCGTGTCCGTGCGGATGCAGGGCTGCCTCAGGAGCGCGTCCACTTCTGGTTCGCGCCGCCGTTGCAGTACCACACCACAACGGCCGTGCCGTTGGCCGTGCCGCCACCGTTCGCATCGAGGCACAGTCCGGTCTGGACGTTGGTGATCGTGCCGTCGCTGTTGACGTTCCACTGCTGGTTTCCGGTGCCGCTGCAGTCCCAGGTCTCCACCCGCGCACCGGCGGCGGTGCCGCCACCGGGGATGTCGAGGCACAGCTTCCCGTACACCACCAGGGTCTTCGACGGCGTCAGCAGCCACGACTGGTTGCCGCCGCCGTTGCAGTCCCAGATCTGCAGTTTCGTGCCCCACGTGGTCGACCCGCCGGGCACGTCCAGGCACCGCTTGGAGCTGCCGCCGCGGATCACGGAAGCGCCGCCGGAGCCCCAGGCCCACTGCAGCCGGCTGACGCCGGAGGCGTTGTTGTTGGTGAGGGTCAGGTCGCTGCCGCTCCCGCCGAGCTTCTCCATGCTGTAGGAGTCGCCGGTGCGCAGCCCCGGCCAGTAGACCGAGCCCATGCCCAGCAGCCGAAGCGTGTCGCTGGCGGCCTGGATGTAGGCGACGTAGGCGTTGCCGTTGATCGGGCCGTTGTAGTTCAGGCCCGTCGTCATCGGCGCACCCCACTCGTC
Organism: Dactylosporangium sp. NPDC048998; assembly: GCF_043197855.1. NCBI lineage: Bacteria > Bacillati > Actinomycetota > Actinomycetes > Micromonosporales > Micromonosporaceae > Dactylosporangium > Dactylosporangium sp. NPDC048998. The sequence continues at coordinate 42,116 of NZ_JBICTV010000010.1, read as the reverse complement.
CAGGACGGTGCGTGAGGCGCACGAACCGATCCTGTCCCGCAGGTCGTTGGCCCAGGACCAGTAGCTGGTCTGGCTGGGGTTCCAGAACCCGTAGAAGTGCAGCGAGAGGTACGTGCCGGACAGCCGGCTGTCGGCGCACACGGAGGTGACGTTGTCGTTGTAGCCGGTACCGCTGACGAAGATCCGGCTCTTCGGGACCGACGGATAGGTGCTGATCCAGCTGGCCGCGAGGTTTGCCCAGGCGCTCTGGCTGTATCCGAACGGCTCGTTCATCGGCTCGAAGTAGACCATGCCGTTGCCGCCGTACGCGTTGACGACGGTCTGCCACATGTTCCAGTACGCGCTGGTGTTGTCGACCATCCCGTCCTTGTGGGCGGTGCCCTCCCAGTAGCTGAGGATGACCTTGAAACCCTTGGCGACGGCGGCGTCGATCGCGCCCGTGTACGAGGACCAGTACGACCCGTTGACGGTGTACGGGTTGATCGGCAGCCGCACGGTGTTGGCGCCGAGATTGCTCTGGAACCCTCCGATGACTGCCGTCGCCTTGGCGTATGTGGTCGAGTAACTGTCCGATGTGGACAACCCCGACGGTACGACCGGGTCGTCGGCGTAGTTGTCCCTCGGGTCGGCCCAGTTGACGCCCTTGAACTGATCCGTGGCGGCGAGCGCGGGGGTGCCGACCATGCCGACCTCGACGCCGACCGTCGCGGCGAGCAGGGCGACGAGGGTGCCCAGCGTGGCGGCCCACCGCGGAACGAGTCGCGCGCCCCGCCGGGAAACACGTGTGCCCAACATGAAGTGCCCCTTCCGGCAGGCACGGGGGGTGGCTGCGCGACGGGGCCGCAATGCAACGGGCAGCGCCGCCAGCGCAGAACCTGGATAAGACTGCGGATGAATCGACGGAAGTCTACGTATTTGCCGATCTTCCCGTCAACACGCCCCCGGATGGCACTCGGTCAGTGTCGAGGCGTTCGCCCCGCGTTGGCGGCCCTGCGGCGGCGGAAGAGAGCGGGAATCGGATCGGTCGTCCACCCCTGCATTCTCGGCTGCGAACGCAATTGGCTGGACGGTGGCCGACCTGCGTGCGCGGAAAGTCCGTTGCGGGCGCGGTGGTGAGCCGGTAGAACAGGCGGCGGCGACGAGTGATCGCCAGAAGGGAGGAGCCGGTCATGTCCCGCAAGCAAAGCACCGAGCTCTGGAGCATCACATGCACCTCACCTTCCGCCCCATCACCGGGCCCGACGAGCTGGACCTCTTCCGCCGCCTGACGTACGTCCTCGACGACGAGGTTGCCGACGACCTCGCCGCCGGGCGGCGCCGTCCCGGCTGGATGTGGATCGCCCAGGACGCCGGCGACGGCGGCCGCGTCGTCGCCCGCGCCGCGTGGTGGTCACGCGCCGGCTCGCCGGACCCCTACCTGATGGACTTCTTCGACTTCGTCGGCGGCCACGCCGACGTCGGCGAGCAGCTCGTCCGCGCCGCGCTGGCCGAAATCCTGCCGGCCGGGGCAACACCGCCGGAGTACATCCGGTTCGTGCCGCCGGACTGGCGCGACGACCCGGCGCCCGTGCGCGAGCGCATGGCCGCGCTGGAGCGGCTCGGCGCCCGGCTGCTCGTCGAGCGGCTCCGCCTGGAGTGGCGCCCGGGCACGCCGATCCCCGCCGATCCGGGCCGTCTGCGGTTCCGGGAATTCGGCGGCAACGCCGAGGCCCTCGACCTGATGACGGAGGCGCTCGAGGGCACCCTCGACGCCCACAGCCGCACCGATCTCGCCCGGCGCCCGGCCCGCGAGGTCGCCGCCGAACACTTCCACGGCGAGCTCGAACGGTGGCCGAGCCCGCGGGAGTGGTGGCGGGTCGCGACGCTGCCCGACGGCGACCCGGTCGGGTTCGTCTTCCCGGCCCGCAACGACTACGGCCCGATCATCGCGTACATCGGCGTCCTGCCGCGCCACCGCGGACACGGCTACATCGACGACGTGCTCGCCGAGGGCACCCGGGTCCTGGCCCGGCACGACATCCCCCGGATCCGGGCCACCACCGACGTCGGCAACGTGCCGATGGCGCGCGCGTTCGCCCGGGCCGGGTACGTCAACCACCAGAACCAGATCGACATGGCCTGGTAGCGGCGGGATATCGAGGCGCGGCGAAGCGACGTCCCCTGTCGCCCGCCGCGCCTCCTCGCTGGCACTGCACCGGTCAGGCAGGTGGCGGATCAGCCATGATGCGCGTGAGGGTGCGCCGACCCATCCGGCTCATGGCCGGGTTGCTCTGGTGGTAGTACCAGACGACCCCCATGGCCTGCACGAAGGCCCACGCCCTGCCGCGTTCCCATTCGAGGTCGTCGCAGCCGAGTCGCTCCCGCAGCGCCTGGCGCGGCTCGCGTTCCAGCAGATGCCAGGCACTCACCAGGTCGAGGGCGCGATCGGCAACCCCCAAGCCACCCACGTCAAGAATTCCGGCGAGCCGCGAATCGGCGACGATGACGTTGCCGGGAATCAGATCACCATGGGTCATCGTGTCCGCGTACTCGCCTCGCGGCAGTTGTCGCATCACGGCCCAGGCACGGCGTAGCCTCGGGACGTCCAGCAGCGTTTCGCTGTGCTGGAAGCACGTCCGCATCCATGAGTCATGAGCCCGCAGCTCGCCCCCGCGCCCCTGGCCGCTGAACACGCGGCCTCGAGTGTCGATGGCCCGTACGTCGTTGATGAACTCGGCGAGGTCGTGTGCGAACGCGACCGATTCGCCGGGGTCCCGGTCGGTGGCTATGACGCCGGGTATCCAGGTCTGCACCGACCACGGGAGCGGGTAGCCGGCGCCGGGTTCGCCGACGGCGACCGGTTCGGGGGTCGGGAATCGCGTACGTCCGAGCAGTTCGCGTGCCGCTTCCGCTTCGCATTCCAGCCAGTGGCGCGCCGCCTCGACGGCCCGGGGTTGCAGCGGGAATCGAGCCGCGAATCGGTCACCGATACGGAAGATCGCGTTGACCGTCCCCTGCGAGGCGACACGGCTGACGGGCAAGGCCCGCCACTCGGGAAACTGCGCGTCCACCAGCGCACGCACGGTTTCGAGCGGCACACTGAGTTCGTCGTGATGCATCGACACAAGCGGCAGCGTGATACCTCTCGACCGCTGGTAGCAACCCGGTTTCGGCCTGCGGCCGCCTCCCGCATCGCACCGGCATCGGCCCTGGCGTCGACTACATCGAGGGCTCCGGCTGGTCGGCGACCGCGAGCGCCGAGTCCGTCACCACCCTGAGGTAGGGGATCACGAGGCAGATGCACACCGCGGCGAAGACACCGAACGCGAAGCGGTAGGTGACGGTCTGGGCCAGTACGCCGGCGATCAGCGCAGCCACCGGCGTCATGCCCCACCCGACCAGCCGACTCGCGGCGTTGAAGCGGCCGAGCATGTGGTTGGGAACGGACGACTGGATGATGACCCGGGCATTGACCGTCCACATCGTCCCGCCCACGCCGGCGATGAACGCCGCGGCTGCGACGAGGACGGCGCTGCTCGGCGAGGCGGGCACGACGGCGGGGACCGCAACCAGCAGGAACGAGCCGATGATGTCGGCGAACATCGACCAGCGGCGGCCGAGGAGCCGGTTGATCGGCCCGGTCAGCGTCGCGCCGACCACGCCACCGGCGCCGAGCGCGGTCATCAGCAGGCCGAACTGGCGCTCGCTGAGCCCGAGCGGGCCCGACACCGCGTACGCCGGGATGATCGCCAGCCACGCGCTCCAGCACCCGGCCATCACCGCGATGAGCAGCGCCATGGTGCGCAGCAGTTTGGTGCGCCAGAGGAACCGCAGACCGTCCTTGATCTCGACGCTGACCGACCGGCGCCGCTGCCCCGAGCTGACCGAGAAGTTGCCGACCAGCAGCAGGAGCAGCGCCGCGCCGAGCACGTAGACGACGCCGGTCGTGCCGAGCGCAAGGGCGAAGCCGGCGGCGACCAGGAAGCCGCCGAGCGGGGCGCCGAGGAAGCCGTTGCAGAGGTACTCCATCGCGGTGACCCGCGCGCTGACGGTCTGCCAGCGAGAGCGCGGCACCGCGGAGGGCACGATCGAGGCGGCCGAGGTCAGGGCGGTCACCTCGGCGACGCCGAGCCCGAAGCCGACCATGTAGATCAGGGGCAGGTTGATCACGCCGGTCAGCACGGCGCCCAACAGGATGGCCATCGCCGCGATCCGGGTGACCTCGGCCCAGACCATCAGGGTGCGGCGGTCGAGGCGGTCGACGAAGACGCCGATGTGCAGCGCGGTGGTCAGCCACGGCAGCGTGATCAGTACCGCGACGGCGGCGACCAGGGCGGGGGAGTCGGTCAGCCGCACGGCGAGCAACGGCAGAGCGATCTTGGTGACCGCGTCGGCGAGGTTCGTGAGGATCGTGAACGCCACCAGGATCCACTCGTTGCGCCGCGGTACCGTCGCGTCGACCTCGGCCGCGGTGGAGGCTGCTGTGATGGTCGTCCTTGCCGTCGACGATGGTTGCGACATCGACCCTCCGGGATAACCAGTAGGCTGGGCTAACCAGTTAGCAGGGTCTAGCAGTAAGCTCGCCGTGTCAAGCTGGTCCAGGAGGTGGCGATGAGCAGCGGTACGCATCCTCTGCCGCCTGAGCTGGATCCGGTCCTCTCGTTCGTCAATTCGGTGGACATCGAGCTTGATACGGACGAGTGGGCCGCCGGTCCGCCGGCTCTCGCGGGCTGGCTGACGCTCAACGGACTGCTGAACGACGGCGACGTGCGGGTCACGTCGGCCGAGTTCGGCCTGGCCCGCGATCTCCGCGCCGGCCTTCGCGCGATGACCCTCGCCAACAACGGCGTCCCGGCGGAGCCGGCTGTTCTCGACGATCTCCGGGCGGCGCTGCGGGCCTTCCCGCTCACCGTCCGGCCCGACGCCGCCGGCGGGGGCGCGCTTACCGGTACGGTCGAGGGTCCGGTCATGGCGGCGCTGGGCGTGGTCGTGGCGGGTTATGCCACGGGCCTGCTCACCGGCGCCTGGGCCCGCATGCGGCAGTGCCCGGCCGGCGACTGCGCCTGGGTCTTCTGGGATTCCTCGGCCAGGAGCGCGCGGCGCTGGTGCAAGATGCGAGTCTGCGGCAACCGCGCCAAGGTGCGCGCCTTCGCCGAGCGCCAGCGCGCCGCAGAAATCGCCGGGCCGGGCTGAGCGCGTCAGCTCCTCAACGAAGACGACCGACGAGCAGCGGGAGCGCGGGGAAGGTGTGGTTCTGCCACAGCAGCCGCGAGGTCTCTTCCGGGTAGGCGGTGACCATCGACGGCGTGTCGAAGAGCTGTGTGCGGCGGTGGGCGGCGTCGTACGGAGGCCAGCCCGGGTCGCCGTGAGCGGCGAACGCCGTCCACGCCCCGCGGATCCGCGCGGACAGCTCCTCCGCCGCTGGGGAGGGCGGGTCGCCGATCAGCATGGCGGGCTGTCCGCTGCCCAGGTTGCCGAAGACGAGCGGTACCTCCAGGCCGTGGCAGGCGCCGAGGCCACCGCCCAGTCCCGGGGCGGACCAGGTCAGTTCGTAGAGGTGGGCCCGGCCGCCGCCGGCGATCTGCGCGTCGGCGAGGTGGAGGCTCGGCATGCGGAACAGCCAGTCCGCGTTGACCAGTTCGTACAGCTCCTCATCGGCCGCCGCCGGGAATGCCTCCCGGTATCGGCGTGCGCCGTCCGGGTCGGGGGCGAGCAGGTGCAGCGCGGTCTCGGTCTGCTCGTGCGTGACCTGGCCGAGCACGCCGTCGATCAGGCTGAACAACCGGTGCTCGTCACGGGTGTGCCCGACGAGAAGTCCGACGTCCCGGGCGGCGCCGTCGGCCAGCGCCTGCCAAGGGGTTGCCGGCAGGACGTCACCGTCGACGACCGGTGCGAACGGGATCGGCCGGTGGGTGATCGGCCCCCAGCGCTCCCGCCATCGGGTCATCTTGGCGAGGATCGCGTCGCCGGCGGCGGGCAGCCGGGCCGGGGCCACCGCCGACAGGCCGGACACCGTGGGTCGTACCCCCAGCTCGGCGGCGCAGGCGGCGGCGATGTCGGCGGCCAGTTCGGGGGAGAAGAACGTCCCCGGCACGCTCTGCGCGACCGCCCGGCGGAAGAGCCCGGCGGCGCGCGGCATGGCAAGCAGCGCGGCGACCGATCCGCCGCCCGCTGACTGCCCGAAGACCGTGACCCGGTCCGGGTCGCCGCCGAACGCCCGGATGTTGTCCCGCACCCACTGCAAGGCCGCGACCTGGTCGAGCAGTCCCCGGTTGGCCGGGGCCCCGTCGATCTGCGCGAAACCCTCGATACCGAGACGGTAGTTGAGGGTCACGACCACGGTTCCGCTCCCGGCCAGGTGTCCGGCGTCGTATTCCGGGAGGCCGGAGTGGCCCATGCCGTAACCGCCGCCGGGGATCCACACCATCACCGGGAGCCCTGCCGCCGGATCCGGTTGCGGTGTCCAGACGTTGATCGTCAACCAGTCGTCGCCGGCCGCGTCCTCGGACGACCCGAGCACGCCGGACTGCGGGGGCGGCGGGCCGTACGAGACCGCCGGGCGTACGCCGTCCCAGCTGCGCACCGGCTGCGGCGCGGCGAAACGGAGGGCGCCGACCGGCGGCTCGGCGAACGGGATGCCGCGGAAGACCGCCAGGCCGGCCTCCCGGCCGCCGCGGAGGACGCCGGCCGTCGTGCGGACTTCCGGCTCGGACTCGGACGGCTTGCTGGATGCGGTGACGGCCACTTCGCGTTTCCTCCCCGTTCCTGCGCGGCCGAGCATCCCAATACGCGCTGTCTGCGGGCAAGCCATATAGGGGCAGCCTCGAGAACTCGTCACGGTCGGTAGCAGTCGGAACGCGGCATGTTCCGTCGATGGGGGTCGGGCGCGGTTCGGACCGGCGTAGCGGGCATCACGGCCGGTCTGTCGGTACGTTCAAGGCATGTCTCTGCGGTATTCCACGGTGCTCCAGCGGCCGGCGACCCGGCCGAGCGTTACAGGCCCGCTGCCGTGCCCGCCGTCGCGATGACGGCCCCGAGTCGCCGAGAGACACGCGCGCTGCTGGCCCGGGCGGCCGAGGCGCAGGCCGAAGCCGAAGCGGTTGTCGAGATTGTCAGCTCGGCCCGTGCGAAGGTCGTCGAGGCGTACGCGATCGCGAGTGAGCCCCAGGTGTGGACCGCGATCGGGAAGATGTCGATCGAGACGGTAAAGGACACCGTGGACGGCCGGGCCCGGCTGGACGAGCTGCCGGCACACGGCATCTACTCGGTCGCCGACGTGCTGCGGGCCGGCCCGGACCGCCTGATCGGCGTACCCGGCATCGGCGAAGGCACCGCACGCAAGACCATCCACGCTGCCGAGCAACTCAAGCGGGCGGCGCGGGACTCGCTGCAGTTCCGGATCGAGTTCGACCCGAAGAACCCGGACATGACCCGCTTGCTGCGGGCGCTGGCCAAGTGGGGCGCGGTGTGGCACGCGGCCGGGGTACACGAGGCCGGCGCCGGGCGGCTCGCCGCGGAGCTGGCCACGCAGCGGCCGATCGCCGAACCAGCCGCGACGGGACGCATACGCCGGCTGTTCATGCGGGCCGGAGACAAGGCCGTCGCTGACGCCGCGACGCGGCGGGTACGGGCCCTGGTGGACACCGCCGAGTCCAGTGGCCTGCTGCGGGCCGCCCGGGAGGTACGCGCGGTCCGCACGCCGAACGACGAGCAGGTCTGGCGCGACTTCGAACAGCACTCGGCGGACTACTACGGTCTGCTCAGCCAGGTCGTCGGCCTTGGCGGCGACGTCGCCGCGAGCGAGGGCTACCTGCCCGCCGACATCGTCGAGCGGGTCGGGGCGCAGCAGCTGGACACCTCCCGGCTCAACGACAGCCTCCGGTTGCGCGGCTACCAGTCGTTCGGTGCCCGGTTCGCCCTGGTCCAGCGGCGGGTCGTGCTGGGCGACGAGATGGGGCTGGGTAAGACGGTCCAGGCCATCGCCACAATGGCGCATCTGGCCGCCCGTGGCGCCACCCACTTCCTCGTCGTCTGCCCGGCCAGCGTACTGATCAACTGGGCTCGCGAGATCGCCCGGCACTCGACGATTCCGATGATCAGCCTGCACGGCCACGGCCGGGCGCGGGCGGCGGCCCGATGGCGGGACGAGGGCGGCGTCGGCGTGGTCACGTTCGGCTCGCTCGGCGCGCTCGGACTTCCCCCGCTCAGGCCCGCGCTGCTGGTCGTCGACGAGGCGCACTACGTGAAGAACCCCGGCGCGAAGCGGTCGCAGGCGGTCAACCGGGTCGCGGCGGAGTCCGACCGGGTGCTGTTCCTCACCGGTACGCCGATGGAGAACCGCATCGACGAGTTCCGGGCTCTGATCGAACACCTGCGGCCGGAGGTCGCCGCCGGCATGGGGCCCGAGCACGCGGCGATCAGCGTCGAGGCGTTCCGGCGCGCGGCGGCGCCGGTCTACCTGCGCCGCAACCAGCCCGACGTGCTCACCGAGCTGCCGGAGCTGGTCCAGGTCGACGAGTGGGAGGAGTTCGGCGTCGAGGACGGGGCCGCGTACCGCGCCGCGGTGCGCGAGGGCAACTTCATGGCCATGCGCCGGGCCGCGTTCGCCGTGCACCGGCCGCACGACTCGGCGAAGCTGACCCGCCTGCTCGAGCTGGCCCGGGAGGCGATGGCCAACGATCGCAACGTCGTGGTCTTCTCCTACTTCCGCGACGTGCTGGCGGTGGTGGGCGCCGCGCTCGGCACTGACGCCCGTGGGCCGATCACCGGCTCGACGCCGGTCGCCGACCGCCAGCGCATCGTGGACGAGTTCACCGCCTCGCCGAAGCCGGCCGTGCTGGTGTGCCAGATCGAAGCCGCCGGGGTAGGCGTGAACATCCAGGCGGCATCGGTGGTGATCCTCTGCGAGCCGCAGGTCAAGCCGTCGATCGAGGCCCAGGCGATCGCCCGGGCTCACCGGATGGGACAGGTGCGCACCGTCCAGGTGTACCGCCTGCTGATCGCTGACTCGGTCGACGAGCGGATGATCGAGATCCTCGGCTCGAAGGCGCAGCTCTTCGACGCGTACGTCCGGCACAGCACCATCGCGCAGGCCGCGCCGGGCGCCGTGGACATCTCCGAGGTACAGCTGGCCCGGATGATCGTGGCGCAGGAGCAGCAGCGGCTGGCCGGCACACCGGAGCCGCCTCGCCGTCTCGTCAGTACCACGACGTCCGCCCAGCACACCCGCCCACAGTGACCGGGTTGAGCGAACGCTCGTTGAACATCTTCGTCACGACCTTGATGTCCAGAGGCATGGGGACGGCCGCACTTCACCGGGGTCTTCACAATGGCGGGTAGCGCTGAGCCGGTCAACCGATGTTCGGCGTGCGGGGCGCGGGTCGAGCGGTTGGTGTCCGAAGAGTGTCCACTGTGGTCGGCTCGTATGGTCTATCGAGACCAGCTGCGGTGGCTGCGGCGCGCAGGAGGTCGTCGACGGCTGGGATGACATGCCGGAAGTGGTTCGTACTGCGCTGATCTCGCAGTACGGGCCGACGCGGCTTCGGCTGGACCCGACGTCGGCGAGTCCGCTCCGCGTCCGGTTGCTTGCCACTCTGCGACGTTCGGGTGGCTCGCTTGCCGAGGTCATCGACATGTTTGAGCGGCTTATCGGCGATGGTCTTACGGGACGGACGCTGAGATGCGCCTAGTCGCCGGTCGCTTGGCCGCCACAGGCGTTCGCGTTGATCTGCAGCGATGCCAGCCTCCGCCGTCATGACAGCCTCCGCCAAGATCGCCCTGGTCACCACCAAGGGGTGGCCTACGCCTCGCAGGACACGGCCTCACCATCGCACTGGCGGAATTGATGACCAATGCGGGTAAATACTCCCCGAACTGGGTACAGGTCGAGCGCGCCGTTCGCAGAGTGCCGCGCGGCGACAGCAGGCCGTCCTGGCCCCGTCCGAGCACGCCGTGGTGCAACCGGTGAGCAGCGACACGACCACGGCCGTGCAGCAGACCACGAGGGCGACGGATCATGCTCCTAGCTGCCCCATACTGGCGTTGTGCGCGCTGCCGAAGAGATGTGGCATGTCGGAGTTCCGCTCGTCCTTGTGGCGTTGAGTGCTAACGCATTGCTGGTGGCTCTCTTCCGCCGGGGGCTGCCGGAGTTGTCACGGCGCGACTGGGGATACGGGCTCGTTGTATTCATTCTGGCCGGCGATGCGGCATTCGGCGATCAGCGGCCATTGTTCGAGCGTCAGTGGAAAGGGACCGCCGCGGCGCTTCTCGCCTTGACCCTCAGTATCGAGTTGTGGCGTCAATACAGCTATCGGAGGCGTACCGGATCCCGCACGGCGGAGGCTTCGCCGGCACGGCTTGACGCCTCGGCGGCCGGCGCAGCCCTTGAGTTGCAGCCGGCGGGGAATGTCGTCAGCGCGGAAACCGCGCTGGCCGCTGGCGAGACCATGGTCGTGGCGATGCCGCACCTCGGCCCGGGCAACGATGGGGGGACAGTGACCCGCTGGCTGAAGGAGGTCGGTGAGACGGTCAAGGCCGGCGAGCCGCTGTTGGAGGTCTCCACCGACAAGGTCGACATCGAGTTTCCCTCTCCGGCCGCTGGCATGCTGCTGGAGATCAAGGTTGTTCAGAACGAAACGGTGCTCGTCGGCGCCACACTGGCGGTGATCGGCGTTGGCCGTATCGGTTCGGAGAGATAAGTGACCGAGCCCAGCGTTCGGCGACCGGTCGCAGTGCGCGATCGGCACACCCCATCTTGATGGGCGCCGGCCTCCGCCTCTCCGGACGGGCTGACGGACGCAGTCACCAGCACGTCCCTGGGCAACGGAGGCTTCAGCCGGCCGTGCCATGCTGTACATGCCGTTTCAGACAATGGACGGCCCATTCCGCATACCTCTGGGTGCAGGAGGATGAGATGAGCCGCATGGTGAACGGTGGGCCATCTCCCAGGTCAGACGCTATGTGAAATTCACGGCCCGACCTGAATATGGCATTCATCCCAGTCGTTCCGCATCATTCGCGTTCTACGTCTGTCACGGATCGAGCCCCGAAACGTACGGTGGCGGCAAGCCGTAAGCGCGGAGGTGGCGCCCGTTGCACCGGACGCCACCCGCTCCCCGCGCACCGATGTGTCGCAGCGAAGGAGTTGGAATGACCGTAGCAACGGGTCGACGCGTGGACAACGCTTCACGACGTGACCGCTTCATCCTCATCCTGCGGACTCTCGACACCATAAGAGGTGTCCTGGTAGCAGCCGCCAGCCTGACAGTAGCCGTAGCGGCCCTTCTGCGGCTCGTCTTGGGAAGTTGAGCTGTTCGGCTCGCTGGCCGGGCACCGTAAAATTCGGCCGGCGAGCCGGCAACACCCTGTCACCGGCGGCTGAAAATGCGCCGCTATCACGCTCGGTGATCGAGTTTGGCGCCGTTGGTGAAGAACTCCGGCGCTACATTCGTCGTTGTTGATGTGGCTGTCGTGGTGGCACCGCACGCTGCCCCACGGCGGGGTCAGGGCGGCTAGGTTGGCGGCGGAGCCGGTGGAGACGAGCGCGACGTCGACGTCGTGTTCGAAGGTTTCGCTGAGGCGGCGCCGGGCGCTGTCGGTCCAGCTGTCCGCGCCGTACGGCGGGCCTGACCGGCGGCGGCCGCGGTCACGGCTTCAATGATCTCAGGCGCGGCGGCGGCGGTGACGCTCATGGACACGGGGCCTGTCTTTCAATTGATGATCGGCGAGGCGATGACGACGGTGACGTCGGCCGGGTGGGTGCCGGTGCGGTAGATGTGCGGGGCGTCGCCGGCGAAGGCGAGCAGATCGCCGGAGTGCAGGTCCGCCGGGGAGCCGCTGGGCCCGGCAATGAGGTGGCCGGCGGCGACCAGCAGGTGCGCGATGGTGCCGTTCGCGTGCGGCACCCCCTGCAGTTCGGTGCCGGGTGGCATCCGCAGCCGCCAGATCTCCAGGCTGTTGCCGCTGCTGATCCGGCGCAGCAGCTCCCGGCCCACCTCGCCGTCCGGCAGGGCGGTGCCCGGCATGAACACCGGGCCAGGGTCCGTGTCTCGGGCCAGCAGGTCGGTCAGCGGGATCCTGAGCGCGACCGCGAGCGCGTCCAGCGTCTCGATCGTCGGGTTGCCGTGGCCGACCTCCAGCTTCGACAGCGTCGCCTTGCTCAGCCCCGCGCGCCGAGCCAGTTCGGCGCTGCTCATGCCGCGCTGCTCGCGGCGCCGGCGGATCTGCGCCCCCACCGCGGCCGCGGTGCTGCTGGCAGGCCGCCGGTCGGCCGGGTTCTGCGCCATCATCGCGCCCTGTGGGAGGCGGTGTAGGAGACACGGATCCGGCCTCGTTTGACCTTCAGTGTCGGCAGGACCACATCGGCCAGGTCGCCGAGGCTGCGCACGTGCGTTCCTCCGCAGGGCGCGGCGTGCAGAGCATCCAGGCGCACGATGCGCCGTCCCTGTTCGTCATACGCCGTCGTCACCGGCAGGTCGTCGGCGATGGCCGCGGCGACCGTCTTCCGCAGGGCGGCGGTCACCTCCTCCCGGTCCTCGGGGCTGGCCGGCGGTACGTCCGGCTCCGGCGCGGTGAAACTCGACGTGGTGCGGCTGTCGAATCCGGGCCGGGTGTTCGACGTAGAGGTGTAGGACGATCGTGAGGGAGGACGACCATGGCTCAGTATGCGGTCCTGATCTACGCAGCGGATTCCGCCCACGGCGCGGATGCCGGGGCGGAGGATCTTCAGGTGCATGACCGGCATGCCGCGGAGTTGGAGGAATCCGGGTGTCTGGCGGCGGCGTTCGCGCTGGAGCCGATCGCGACCGCGACGTCGATCCGCGGTGACGTGGTGACCGACGGGCCGTTCGTGGACGCGAAGGAGGTCGTCGCGGGCTTCTACGTGATCGACGCACCCGACCTGGACGCCGCGCTGCGGATCGCTGGGCGCAATCCCGTCACTCAGCAGGGCGGGGGCGTCGAAGTGCGGCCGGTCGCGGGCGGCTTCGTACGCCCGCCGGCGCACGGATGACGCGCCCGGAGCCCGCGGACGTCAACAGGGCGGTCGCCGATGTGCACCGTCGCGGCTGGGCCCTGGTGCTCGCCGCGACGGTCCGCGTCGCGCGGGACCTGGATCTGGCCGAAGAATGCGTACAGGAGGCATACGCGAGCGCCCTGACGGCCTGGCCCGAGAACGGAGTTCCGGCCAACCCGCTTGCCTGGCTCACCACGGCGGCCAGGCGTCGCGCCATCGACGCGATCCGACGGGAACGCGTGTTCCGCTCCAAGCTCGCGTTCCTGGTCGAGCCTGACGAGGTGGTGGACGAGCCGGTCCTCGACGAGCGGGCCGAACCTGCCCTGGAGGAGTTGGCGGACGTGGTGCCCGACGAGCGACTGCGGTTGATCTTCATGTGCTGTCATCCGGCGTTGGCCGCGGACGTTCAGCCGGCTCTGACGCTGAGGCTGGTGTGCGGGCTGACGACCGGGGAGATCGCCCACGCGTTCCTCGTCTCGGAGCCGACGATGGCCGCCCGGCTGACCCGCGCGAAGAAGAAGATCTCGGTCGCCCGGATCCCCTATCGGATTCCGGAAGCGGCCGAACTCCCCGATCGCCTCCGCGCGGTCCTCGGGGTGATCCACCTGCTGTTCACGACCGGGCACACCGCGCCGTCAGGCGCGTCGCTGGTCCGCACCGACCTCACCGATCAGGCGCTGCATCTGGCCCGGATGCTGCGCGAGCTGATGCCCGACGAGCGGGAGGTGTGGGGGCTGCTCGCGTTGCTGCTGGTCACCGACGCCCGGCGAGGCACCCGGGTCGACGCCCAGGGCCGGTTGGTGCGGCTGGAACAGCAGGATCGATCCCGGTGGGACCGTGCCGCGATCGCCGAGGCGCATGACCTGATCGTCGACGGCCTGCGCGGCGGGCGGCCGGGACGGTACGTCCTGCAGGCGGCGATCGCGGCACTGTACGCCCAGGCGCCCACCTTCGAGCAGACCGACTGGCCGCAGATCGTGACGCTCTACGACGAACTCCTGTCGGTGTGGCCCTCACCGGTCGTGGCGTTGAACCGCACGGTGGCCCTCGCGCAGGTCCGCGGACCCGAGCACGCCCTCCTGCGGATCGCGGAACTGGAACAGGACGGCCGGCTCGCCGGCTACCGGTACCTACCGGCGATCAAGGCAGACCTCCTCCAGCGGCTGGGACGAACCGCTGAGGCCACGCTGGCCTACCGGCAAGCATTGGACTTGACCAGCAACGAGACCGAACGGGAGTTCCTGACCCGGCGCCTGGCCGAAGCATGAGCGCGCACCGGCGCGCCGGGTGAACGTCACAGGACGCGGGGTGGGGTGTTTCCGGCCGCGATGATGGCGCGGCGGACCGGCACGGCCAGCAGCATCGCCAGGCCGGCCACGAAGAAGACCAGCGTGGAGACGATGGCCAGGCGGTTGGTGTGGGTGAGCTGGAACGCCAGGCCGAACAGCAGCGGGCCCAGCCAGCTCGTGCCGTCGGAGGAGATCTCGTACAGGCCGTAGTACTCCGCCTCGCGGCCGTGCGGGATCATCTGGCTGAACAGTGAGCGGCTCAGGGCCTGGCTGCCGCCCAGCACGATCCCGATCAGGCAGCCCAGCAGCATGAACGCCACCGGGTTGTGGGCCGGCAGCGGGTAGGCCAGGCCAACCGCGATGATCCATACCACCAGGCTCCCGGCGATCGTGCGCCAGGCGCCGAACCGGGCGGCGACCCGGCCCAGAGCCCACGCGCCGCCGAAGGCGACGAACTGCACCAGCAGGATCGTGATGATCTGTACCGACTGGTTCAGCCGCAGTTCCTGGTCGGCGTAGATGGTCGCCACGGTGATCACGGTCTGGATGCCGTCGTTGTACACCAGGTAGGCGGCGAGGAAGAACACCGTCAGGGGGTACGCACGGATCCCCTTGAGGGTGTGCCACAGCTGGCGGAACCCGTCGGTGAGCGGGGATCCGCGGCCGTGCTCGCCGGCCACGGCGGGGCGGTCGGTCAGCCGGGCGACGGCGACGGTGGTGAACACGGCCCACCACACGCCGGCCGACACGATCGACCACCGGGCCACGGTCGCCTTGTTGTCCTCGCCGAGCATCACCAGCGCGGCGAGGTTGGCCGCCAGCAGCAGGCCGCCGCCGATGTACCCGATGGCCCAGCTGAAGCTGGAGATGCGGTCCCGGTCGTCGGGGCCGGCCAGCTGTGGCAGGAACGAGTTGAACACGACCTTCGCCGCGCCGTAGGCGATGTTCGCGACCAGCAGCAGCACGGCGCCCAGCAGCCACCGCGTGCCGGTCAGGAACACCATCGCGATCACGCTGCCGGCCCCGATGTACGCGAACAGCGCGAGCAGCCGCTTCTTGTGCGAGCTGCGGTCGGCCAGCGCGCCGACCAGCGGCAGGATCGGCACGGTCAGCAACACCGAGGCGGAGACCGTGTAGGTGAACAGCGAGCCGGTGGCGACCGGGATGCCGAACGGGTGCACCAGCCCGTCTGGGCCGGCGGCGTGCTCGGCGATCGTGGTCAGGTAGGGGCCGAGGAAGACGGTGATGACCGTCGCCCGGAAGGCCGAGATGGCCCAGTCGTAGGAGTACCAGCCGACCCGTTCGGCGCGGGTCGACGGGGGCGCGACCTGGGTGGTAGTCATGGCTGTCCTCCTCGCCGGGTGGCTTGGAGTGTAGAAGCCGCTACCGGCTTTCGACAGTGAGCAGGTCGGCGAGGTCGCCCAGGTCGCCGAGGCGCACGTCGCCGTCGAGGCCGCGCAGCGCGGCGACCGTCGCCCCGGCCGCCCGGCCGGCGTCGAGGCCGGGCTGTGAGTCCTCGACCACGAGGCAGTCGCCCGGCGGCACCCCGAGCCGGGCCGCGGCCTCGAGATACGGGTCCGGGGCGGGCTTGCCGCGCGGCGTGTCCTCGACCGTGACGAGCAGCGGCGGGTCGATGCCGGCGGCGCCCAGCCGGGCCAGGGCCAGCCGCCGGTCGGCGCTGGTGACCACCGCCCAGGGCAGGTCCAGCTCCTTCAGCGCGACCAGCAGGCGGGCCGCGCCGGCGGTCGGCACCACGTCGTCGAGGTCCCCGTACTGCAGCTCCAGCTGGCGCGCCGCGGCCCGCTCCACGCCGGCCGGGTCGAGGTGGGGCTGCACGGCGGCGATCGTGGTCGGCGCCGGGTTGCCGTGCATGCGGGGGATGATCTGGTCCGCGGCGACGCCGGCCTCGGCGGCCCAGGCCAGCCAGGCGCGCTCCACGGCGGCGTCGGAGTCGACGAGGGTGCCGTCCATGTCCAGCAGTACCGCAGCGAAGCGCCGCATTTGCCCGTACCCCCTCGGATAAATAAACTCGTCTCACGAGCATAATCACCGGGAGCGTGCGATGGCAACGATGCGGGCCGAGGAGCTGCGCGTGCAGGGCGCGCTCGCGCTGCTGCGCCACGCGCACGCGCACCCCGGCGTGACCCGCGCGGAGGCGGCCGCCAGCCTGGGGCTGAGCAGCGGCTCGGCGACCGAGATCATGGGCCGGCTGCGCGCCGCCCGGCTGCTGGGCGAGCGGGCGTCGGCGCCGACCGGCGGGCGCGGGCGCCCGAGCACCGTGCTCGTGCCGCACCCCGAGGGGCCGCTCGTGGCCGTCGTCGAGCTGACCCATGCGACGTGGACGGTGACCACGGCGGCCATCGGCGGCGAGCTCGCCCCGGCGCCCGTGCACCGCCACCGCGGCGGGCCGCCCGGCGAGGTGCTCGCCGAGGTCGGCGCGGCCCTCGAAGGGCTGCGCGCGCGGGCCGGCGATCGGCTCGCGGCCGTCGGCGTCGCGCTGCCGGGCACGGTGCGCGGGCACACGGTCGTGCAGGCCGCGACCCTGCGATGGCGCGACGTCGACCTGTCCGGGCTGGCCGCGTCCGCCGGCGGCCTGCCGCTGACCGTCGGCAACGACGCGTCCCTGGCCGGCGTGGCCGAGGCGTTGCGGGGCGCGGCGCGCGGGGTGCCGGTGGCGCTGCACCTCACCGTCGAGGTCGGCATCGGCGGGGTGCTGCTCGTCGGTGGCGGCCCCGTGCTCGGCGCGACCGGAGCCGGCGGCGAGTTCGGGCACGTGCCGTTCGGCGATCCCGGCCTGCGCTGCCCGTGCGGCGCCGCCGGCTGCTGGGACATCATGG
The DNA here is from genome assembly GCF_043197855.1 of Dactylosporangium sp. NPDC048998. Taxonomy (NCBI): domain Bacteria; kingdom Bacillati; phylum Actinomycetota; class Actinomycetes; order Micromonosporales; family Micromonosporaceae; genus Dactylosporangium; species Dactylosporangium sp. NPDC048998. Next base: position 24,999 of record NZ_JBICTV010000010.1, on the reverse strand, counting down.
TCGACGGCCGGGCGATGGCCCGCAGCCTCGGCCGGGCCGACCCCGAGGACCCGCGGGCGTTCGCCGGGGAGGTCCTGGCCGCCGCCCGCGCCGGTGACGGGCCGGCCCGCGCCGCCGTGACCGAGGCGGCCGACGCCCTCGGCCGCGGCATCGGCGCCCTGCTCAACGCGCTCGACCCGGCGGTGGTGACCCTGGGCGGCCTCGGCGCGGACCTGCTGGAGGTCGCCGGGGACACCATTTCCGCGGCGGTACGGCGGGCGGCGATGGCCTGGCGCCGCCGAGACGGTCTCCTCGGGCTCCCGCCGGTCGTCCCGGCGGAGCTGGGCTCGCGCGGCCCGTCGATCGGCGCCGCGGAGTCGGCCCTCGCCGCCGTGCTGGCCGACCTGACCCGGGAGCGGGTCACACGTCGGTGAGGTGCACGTAGGCGACGACCTGCTCCTCGCGGGGCAGCGCCTGCAGGCGCACCGACACGCCGGTGTGTCCGGCATTGATCACCTGGCCGTCGCCGATGTAGAGCACGACGTGCCCGCCGTTGTTGGTGAACACCAGGTCGCCGGCGGCCAGCTCGTCGCGGTCGACCCGCTCGCCGACCTTGATCTGGTCGTACGTGACCCGGGGCAGCCGCACGCCGGCCGCCTCCCAGGCTCGCATCACCAGGCCCGAGCAGTCGAACGTGTCCGGCCCGGCGGTGACGAACCGGTAGGGCTTGCCCAGCTGCTCCCGGGCGTACGCGATCGCGGTGGCCACCTTGCGGGCCCGGATCGCGGCGGTGTCGTCGCGCAGGACGAGGGTCTGACCGATACAGATCAGGGTCGAGGTGCCGAGGTTGTTGAGCCGCTGCAGCTCCGCCACCGTCGTGCCGTTGCGGCGCGCCAGCCCCCACAGCGTGTCGCCGGGCCGCACCACGATCGTCTGGGGCGCCTCCTGGGCCAGGGCGTTCTGCGGTACCAGGAGCAGCGCCCCGGCGAGGAGCGCGCTCAGCCATCGATGTCGCATGCAGGCACCATAGCGAACAAAATTCTTGTTTGTGGCAAATCGGTCACGGCGGCGGGCGATCATACTTGGGCGATGGCGATCGAAGAGGCACCCCGTGCCAGCATGACCGGTCCGGAGCGAAGCGGAGGGGCCGGTCATCATGGGCTCAGTTCGCAGGTCGTGCGGCCGGAGCGAAGCGGAGGCCGCATGACCCGGCTTTTGCACCCGGCCGTCGAGGAGCGGCCCGGGGGCACCCCCGTGACGACGCCCGTCTATCAGACGAGCACGTACGAGCTGCCCCGCACCCCGGAGGCGGCGCGGATCGCGGCGGCGGTGGCGCCGACGGGGTACTACACGCGGTACGGTTCCCCGAACAACGCCGAGGCCGAGGCGATGCTCGCGGACCTCGACGGCGCCGAGCGGGCGCTGCTGCTGGGCAGCGGCATGGCCGCGGTCAGCGCCGCGCTGATCTCGAACGCGCGCGCCGGCACCCGGGTCGTCGCCCAGACCAACCACTACACGGCCGCGCTCACGTTGCTGCGCGACGTGCTGCCCTCGTTCGGCGTCGAGGTCCGTCTGGTATCGCAGGAGTCGCTGCACGAGGCGGTGGACGCGGACACCGACGTCGTCTACGCCGAGACCCCGAGCAATCCCGCGATGGTGCTCACCGACCTGGCCGCGGTGCGCGCCGCAGCCCCGGGCGCGCTGCTCGTCGTGGACAACACGTTCGCCACGCCGTTCAACACCCGCCCCCTCGACCTCGGCGCGGACCTGGTGGTGCAGTCGGCGACGAAGTATCTCAACGGCCACAGCGACGTGACCGCCGGCGTCGTCACCGGCCGGGCGGAGCTGATCGACCGCGCCTGGGAGACCGCCCGCGTGCTGGGCCCGACCTGCCACCCGTTCGAGGCCTGGCTGCTGGCCCGCGGTCTGCGCACGTTCCCGCTGCGCATGGCCCGGCACAACGACAACGGCCGCGCGGTCGCCGAGGCCCTGGCGGTCCACCCGCGGGTCGCCGCGGTGCATTACCCGGGCCTGCCGACCCATCCGCAGCACGCCCTGGCGCGCCGCCAGATGACCGGCTTCGGCGGCATGCTGTCGTTCACGGTCGAGTCCGCGGAGCTCGCCACGCGGGTCCTGGCCTCGACGAGCCTGGCCCGCAACGCGGTGAGCCTGGGCGGCATGGAAACGCTGATCACCCACCCGGCGTCGCTGATCTTCGCCCACGGCGGCACCGCGGACACCGTCGACGCGTCCCTGCTGCGCGTCTCGGTCGGCCTCGAGGAGCCCGCCGACATCATCGCCGACCTGGCAGCGGCCCTGGACCGGGCCTGACCGGGCGCTCGACGCGGACCGGGTCGCCGCGGACGAGTTCGTCGTGGATGTGCCACCTCGCGGCCTCGATGGCGCGGCCGGCGGCCGCGTCGCCCTCGCCGAGGCGGCGGCGCAGCAGGTCCAGGGCGAGCCGCCGGTTCTGGCCGAACTGCCGCTCGGTGTCGACCACGACGACCAGGCCCGACGGCCGGTGCGTCGCGCGGACCGCGGTGCTGACCTTGTTGCGGTTTTGGCCGCCTGGGCCCCCGGTCCGGCACGGGACGACGTCCACGTCCGCCTCCGTGAACGGCGTGCTCGGGGCGTCCAGGTCGCAGGGGCGGGCGATGACGTACCAGTTCCTGCGCCCGGCGCCGGTGCGGTACGGACTCGGCGCCTGCCAGCACAGCGTCCCGGTCCACGTGGCGGCGAACCGCCCGGCGTCGGCGCCGCCGATGTGCAGCAGCACCGACCGGTACGTGCTTCGGTGGTCGCCGGGCACGGTCTGCACCCGCCGGGTTGCCAGGCCCAGCCCGGCGGCCTCGGCCTCCAGCCGGGCGGCGAGCTCGGCCACGGCCCACGCGCACTCCTGCGGCCCGCGGCCGGCCGACATCAGCAGGTGTACACCCGTCATGACCGGCCCTTGCCGCGGCGCGGCTCCCGGTCGGCGGTCTTGTACGTGACCACCGGGGCCGTGGTGACGATCGGCGTGGCCAGGCCGTGCTCGACGAGGTCGGTGACCACCTGCTCGATGCGCTTGTACGCGCCCGGTGCCTCCTCGAACAGCAGCTGCCGGTCGCCGCACACCACGACCGACCCGAGCGGGGTGCGGCGCAGCTCCTCGACGGTGTGCTTGGCCCGGTTGCGGACCAGCGCGTCGGCCCGGGACATCTTGCGCCCGGCGCCGTGGGCCACCGAGTGGCCGGCCTCCGGGCCCGCGTGCGCGGCCACGAGGTAGGACATGGTGCCGCGCGTGCCGGCGATGAGCACGTCCCGGCCGTCGCCGGGGGCGGCGCCCTTGCGGTGTAGGTATGCCCCGTCGCGGATCTCGACGAGGTTGTGGCACTGGTCGACGATCGGCTCGGCGGGCCGCGCGCCGAGCGCGTCGGCGACCCGGGCGGCGATGAGCCGGCGGTTGAGTGATCCCCACCGTACGGCGGCGTCGTGCATGGCCAGGTAGGCCTCGGCGTCGGCGGCGGGCCCGGCCCCGTGTACCTCGGTGTGCTCGCGCAGGATCCGCTCGCCGAGGCCGCGGGATCCACTGTGGACGATGAGGACGAGGTCGCCGGCGGACAGGCCGAGGCGGGCCGCGTGCGCCGCGTCGAGGACGGTGTGGACCCGCGCCAGCTCGGCGAAGTGGTTGCCGCGGCCGACGGTGCCGAGCCCCTCGACGTGGCCGGCGGGGACGCCCTCCGCCACGAGGCCGGGATCCAGGGGCCGGTCGAGGTCGGGGAAGCGCGCGGCGAGCCGCTCGGGCACGGGGCGCTTGAGGGCGATCGGGAACACCGCGATCCCGCACCCGATGTCGGAGCCCACCAGGTGCGGGTACAACACCGAGGAGAGCATGGCGGCGCCGATCGGCGCGCCCTTGCCGGGGTGCAGGTCGGGCATGCCCGCGACGTGGACCATGCCGTCGAGGGCCGCCACCTGGCGGCACTGGTCGACGGCGTCGGACTCGATCCAGCTGGACGGGGAGGCGAAGACGGTGACGGTGGCAGAGTGCTGCGAAGGAGACAACGACGCTCTTCCCTGGAGGCGGGTGCGGACGGACGGCGGCACGGCGCACGAGAGCGGTGCGCGGGCGCGGTGCTAGCGGAGAAGTCCGTCAGAGCGTCATGGGCACAAGGTTCCCCGACCCGGCCGAGGGCGGCAACCGGTTTTCGGCCGGGCGGGGATCAGGCGTCGGATCAGGCGCCGACGAGGGTGCGAACCCGGTCGGCGCCCAGGGAGAGCAGCAGGGTGGGCAGGCGGGGGCCCGACTCGCGGCTGACCAGGAGGCGGTACAGCAGCGAGAAGAACTCGCGCTGGGCCGTCTTCAGCTCCGGGGTCGGCTTCGTGTCCAGGGGCAGGCCCAGGCGGATCTTCGGCACGCCGTACACCAGGCTCGTCAGGCCCTCGAGGGACCACTGGTCCTCCAGGCGCTCCGCCAGCAGGCGCAGCGCCGCGCGCTGCTCGTCGTCCAGCGACGCCAGCAGCTCGGTGTCGGGGGCCGTGCGGACGTGGGTGCGCTGCTCCGCCGGGACGTACGTGGTGACCCAGCGAACCGCGCAGTCCAGCCGCGGGCGGGTTTCGTCGAGCGTGACGATCGGGTCGGCGGGGTCGACGTCGGCGAGGATCCGCAGCATCTGTGCCGGGTCGCCGACGGTGATGTCGGCGACGGAGGCGAGCATGCGGTACGACAACGGGCGTGGCGTCGCGGGCAGCAGGCCCTCGGCGGTGCCGATCGCGCGGTGGTACGCGGCGGCGTCGGCCGGCGGCGCGGTGCCGTCGGCGACCTTGCGCCCGAGCGTGTCCCACTCGTCGTAGAGCCGCTGGTTCTCGTCGCCGAACGCGATGTTGAAGGACTGGTTGGGGCGGCGGCGGCTGTACAGCCAGCGCAGCAGCGGCGGCTCCATGATCTGCATGGCGTCGGCGGGCGTGGGCACGCCGCCGCGGGAGCTGCTCATCTTGGCCATGCCGGCGATGCCGACGAACGCGTACATCGGGCCGATCGGGGCGCGGGCGCCGAAGACCTCGGCGACGAGTTGGCTGCCGACGACGTACGACGAGCCGGGGGAGGAGTGGTCGACGCCGGAGGGCTCGAAGTGCACGCCCTCGTAGGCCCAGCGCATCGGCCAGTCGACCTTCCACACCAGCTTGCCGTCGCGGTGCTCGGACAGCAGCACGGTCGCGCCGTGGCCGTAGGAGCAGGTGTAGGTCAGCTCGGTGGTGGCGTCGTCGTAGGCGGTGACGGTGGTGGTGTCGCGGCCGCAGACTGAGCAGTACGGCCGGTACGGGTAGTAGCCGGTGACGCTCTCGCCGTCCTCGTCGTTCTCCTCCGGCGCGATCTTCGTGCGGTACTTCGCGAGCACGCCGTCGATGTGCTGCCGCTCCCGCATGGCGAGCAGGATCTGCTCGGTGTACGCCCCGGAGCGGTACATCTCGGTCTGGCTGATGCCGCGGTACCGCACGCCGAGCTGCTCCAGCGACGCCGCCATCGCGGCCTTGAAGTGCTCGGCCCAGCTGCCGTAGGGGCTGCCGGGCGGCGGCGGCACCGAGGTCAGCGGGCGGCCGATGTGCTCGCTCCACGACTCGTCGACGCCCTCGACGCCGGCCGGCACCTTGCGGAAGCGGTCGAAGTCGTCCCACGACAGGATGTGCACGACGTCCTCGCCGCGGCGGCGGATCTCGTCGGCGACCAGGTGCGGGGTCATCACCTCGCGCAGGTTGCCGAGGTGGATCGGCCCGGAGGGGCTCAGCCCGGACGCGCAGACGATCGGCCGGCCCGGCGCGCGGTCCTGCGCGGATGCGATGACCTCGTCGGCGAAGCGGGCTACCCAGTCGTCCTCGATGCTGTGCGTCACCCTGCCATTCTGTCCGATCCTACCGGACGGGCCGAAGCCAGGGGTTGGCGACGATGAGCCGGAGCACCGGCTCGAGTCGTTCCAGCAGCGGCGGGGTCAGGGCCACCATGTCCAGCTCGACCGCGTCGCCGCCGCGCATCGTGTAGATGCCGTTGGCGGGCTCCTGCATGAGCCGTTCGACGACGGCCCGTACGCGTTCGAGGTCGCGCTGCTGGTCGGCGAGGCTCTTGGCGCCCGGGTTGGCCACGAAGCACACGTCGCCGGCGTAGCGGGCGCGCACCGCGCGCTCGGCGGCGGCGTGGTCGGCGATCACGATCTCGACCACGAACACGGTCCGTGGCTGCGGGCCGTCGGTGGCGGCGCCGGGCTCGCCGTCGGGGTAGGTGACGCGCAGGTCGCGGAACCAGTCGGGGTGCTCGTTGTAGATGAACTCGTGCAGGCCGTTGTCGTCGGGGCGGCCCCGGTTCCAGCCGCCGTCCGGGGGCGGGCACGGCACCCGCCAGTCGAAGCCGGTGGTGGGCTCGGGCCGGACCGGGCCCTGGTCGGTGATCTGCAGCACGCCGCCGCGCAGGGTGCCGCGCAGCAGGGCGCGACCGTCGGGCCCGAGCCGGGTGGCGTCCAGGCCGGCGAGGTCGACGCCCATCTGGCAGGTCTGGGGGCGGCCGTCGATGCTCCCGACGGCGGCCACGGGTGCGGGCGCGCAGAAGCGCGGCGGCTTGCCGGGGACCTGGACCACCGCGCCGGAGGCCTCGACCGTGTCGCCGTCGCGCACCACCAGCGCGGCGGGGTCGGCCGGCGGCGAGGCGGTGGGTGCACCGGGGCCGGGCTGGCCGGGGCCGTGGGCGGCGGGGCCGGCCCGGCGGGCGGCGAAGGAGAGCGACCCCACGACGGCGAGGGTCGCGAGGGCGGCGGCGAGCGCGGTGAGCCAGTGGCGCCTCATGCTCCTCGGACGCGGTGGCCGGTCGATCGGTTCCGGACTCGTCGGCGCCCGCGACACCGACATCGCACCCCTCCAATATCTCGAACCGAACAAATCCCATCAAATATCCTTGAGTGGTGCGGGTGGAGATATCCGCATCGATCGGCGACGGTGGCGCGCGGCTGGAGGTCGCCGACCGCGGCATCGGCATCCCCGACGAGGAGAAAGGCCGGGTGTTCGACTCGCGGCGTCGAACCATAACGTGAGATGAAGTCTCGTTTAGGCCCCTGGACATCGAGGCGCTCCGATCCCAAGATCTGTCAGGCAAGTTACCTGACAGATAAGGGCTGGAGGCGTCTCGTGAACCACCCCCTCAGGCTGGCCGGCCTGGGCGCCGCGGCGCTGCTCACCGTCGGCACCGTCACGACCGTCCTGGTCATGTACGGCGCCGACGCGGCCACGGAGACCCTGCTGTCGCAGGGCAAGCCGGCCGCGGCGTCGTCGGTGGAGTCGTCGTCCCTCGGCGCCGCACTGGCGTTCGACGGCGACACCGGCACCCGGTGGGCCAGCGCGGAAGGGTCCGATCCGCAGTGGATCCGCGTCGACCTCGGCGCGACCCGGCGCATCACGCACGTGAACCTCAAGTGGGAGGCCGCGTACGGCAAGGCGTACCGGATCGAGACCTCCGCCGACGGCGCCACGTGGAGCACGATCTACAGCACGACCAGCGGCGACGGCGGTACCGACGACCTGACCGGCCTGTCCGGCTCCGGCCGGTACGTGCGGCTCTACGGCACCGCCCGCGGCACGCGGTGGGGCTACTCGCTGTGGGAGTTCCAGGTGTACGGCAGCGCCACCGAGGGCACCCCGGCGCCGTCCCCGTCGGCCTCGCGCTCCGCGGGTCCGTCCGCCTCCGCGTCCCCGTCGGCCTCGCCGTCGCCCAGCGCGTCCGCCAGCGCCTCGCCGACGAAGAGCCCGACGTCCTCGCCCGGCCAGGACCTGACCGACCCGCGCAAGAAGGACATCGCGATGCGGCTGGTGTCCTCGGCGGAGAACTCCTCGCTGGACTGGAAGGCGCAGTACAAGTACATCGAGGACATCGGCGACGGCCGCGGGTACACGGCCGGCGTCATCGGCTTCTGCTCCGGCACCGGCGACATGCTCGCGCTCGTCCAGCTCTACACCCAGCGGGTGCCGGGCAACGTGCTGGCGAAGTACCTGCCGGCGCTGCGCAGCGTCAACGGCAGCGCCTCGCACGCCGGGCTCGACCCGAATTTCACCAAGGACTGGAAGACCGCGGCGGCCGACCCGCGGTTCACCAAGGCTCAGGACGACGAGCGGGACCGGGTGTACTTCAACCCCGCCGTCAACCAGGCCAAGGCCGACGGCCTGCGCGCGCTGGGCCAGTTCATCTACTACGACGCGATCGTCATGCACGGCCCCGGCACCGACCCGGTCAGCTTCGGCGGCATCCGCAAGGCCGCCATGGCCAAGGCGAAGACCCCGGCGCAGGGCGGCGACGAGGCGACCTACCTCAACGCCTTCCTCGACGCGCGGGCCGCGGCGATGAGGACCGAGGCGGCGCACAGCGACACCAGCCGCGTCGACACCGGGCAGCGGGTGTTCCTCAACAACCGCAACTTCGACCTCAACCCGCCGCTGAGCTGGAAGGTGTACGGCGACCCGTACAGCATCGCGGCATAGATCGGGTGATCCCGTCGACGAACGAACGGTCGATCTTGAGGATGAGTGCGGTTGTGGTGCAGTCGCGGTAGCCGCGGCAGGTCCTGACGGCGACTCGCCGCCGGGCGACGCCGGGGCTCGGTAGGCTGCGCGGCATGGGAGTCTGGCGTCTCGTGGCCGCCGCGCTGGCCTCGGCCCCGCTGGCCCTGCCGGCCGGCCCGGTGCCGCTGCTGCCGGCGCTGGGTCCGTCGTCGAGCCCGGCGGCGGTGCTGCCGTGCCCGTACGCGACGATCCCGACGGTCCCGCCCACCCCGCCGTCGCCGCCGCGCGACCCGTCCGCGCCGGTGATCGGCGGCGACCGGATGGCCACCACCGGCCTGGCCGTCGCGGCCGGCGCGCCCGCGCCGCCGACCCTGTCGGCGATGTCGTGGGTGGTCGCCGACCTGGACACCGGCGAGGTGCTCGGCGCCTGCGCCCCGCACCTGCGCCGCCGCCCGGCGAGCGTGCAGAAGCTGCTGCTGGCCGCGACCGTGCTGCCGAAGCTGGACCCGGACCGGGTCGTCGAGGCGACGCCCGAGGACCTCGACCTGCCGGCGGACAGCTCCGCGGTCGGCATGATCGTCGGCGGGCATTACCCGGTGTCCACGCTGTGGTACGGGCTGCTGCTGCAGTCCGGCAACGACACCGCGAACGCCCTCGCCCGGGCCGCCGGCGCAGAGGGCGGCGTGCCGGCCACGATCGCGGCGATGAACGCCGAGGCCCACCGGCTCGGCGCCGACGACACCCACGCGGTCACCCCGTCCGGCCTGGACGCGCCGGACCAGCTGACCAGCGCCTACGACCTGGCGCTCATCGCGCGGGAGGACCTCGACCGGCCCGAGTTCCTCAAGTACGACACGATGCAGCGTTTCCAGTGGCCGCCGCAGCCGCCGAACGACCCGAAGGGTTTCCAGATCCAGAACGAGAACAAGCTGCTCACCGAGTACCCGGGGGCGCTGGGCGGCAAGACCGGCTTCACCGACGAGGCCCGTCACACCTACGTGGGCGCGGCCCAGCGGGGCGGCCGCCGGCTGGTCGTCACCATCATGGGCGCCGAGATCGTCCCGGCCCGGGCCTGGAAGCAGGGCACGATGCTGCTCGACTGGGGCTTCGCCCTGCCGGCCGGCACGTCCGTCGGTCACCTGGTCACGCCGGAGGAGGCGGCCGCGCTGCACGCCCCGCCCACGCCGAGCGCCGCGGCCGCCGCCGCCGCCGGGGCGCGCCCCGCGGCGTCGAAGGGCGCGGCCCCGGGTACCGTGGGCGCCCTGTCCGCCGCGGCCGCGGCCCTGGCCGGCGCGGCGGCCTTCGTGACCGTCCGCGTCCGCCGCCGGGCCAAGTCCCGTGGACAGGCCGGTTGACGACCGTCCTCGGCGGTCTGTCACAGCGGCGTAGGGTGCCGATATGGCCTATCCGGCGGAGCCCTGGTCGCTGCGCGGCCGGATGTACGTGTCGGTCTGGGCGCTGCCCGTCGCCGACCTGCCCGAGCTGCCCCCGGAGCTCGCCGGCGTGGTACGCGTGGTTGGTTTCGGCCGGTGGGCGGTGGTGGGCACCGCCTGGGTCGACTACCGCCCCGGCGGCGACATGAGCTACCGCGAGCTGCTCTCGGCGGTGCTGGTGCGGGCCGGTCTGCGCCCGCGGGTGACGGTCACCCACATCTGGGTCGACAGCCCCGGCTCCCGCGACGGCGGCCGGGCGCTGTGGGGAATCCCGAAGGAGCTGGCCGAGTTCGAGCTGACCGGCGAGCGCGCCGCCGCCGCGACCGGCGCCGGGCCGATCGCCGCGGCGGACCTGCGCCGGCGGCGCCCGGCGCTGCGGCTGCCGGTCGGCTTCCGGGTCACCCAGGCCCTCGCCGGCGCGGCGAAGACCACGCCGGTGCGCGCGACGGCCCGCTGCGGCCCGGCCCGCGTCGCGTGGACGATCGAGCCGGACGGGCCGCTGCGCTTCCTGGCCGGCCGCCGGCCGCTGCTGTCGATGGTCGCCGACGACTTCCGGATGCGCTTCGGCGCCGGGGCGGCCCGCCCGCGGGCGGCTCGGACCACCCCGTAGCCGCCCGGTCTCCCACGCGGCCCGGACACGAGCGGTAACCGGTCAGGCCGGCGGCCGGCGGATGCCGAACAGGGTGTCGGCGGCGTCGCCGGTCATCGGCTTGCCGAGGGCGCGCCCCAGGCCGTGGTCGCAGTCGAGCACCTGCAGGGCGGTGGTCTGGTCGCGGTGGTCGACGCCGGTGGCGGTGACCGAGATCGACAGGTCGTGGAACATCGCGATGAGCCACGTCGCCATGGACAGGTTGGACCGGTGCGCGGGCGAGGTCCGGGTGAGCCCCGTGATCAGCTGCGAGTCGAGCCGCACGCTGTGCACCGGGTTCGCGGTCAGGTTGGCGTGGCCCATGCCGACCTCGGTGACCGCGATGCGCACGCCGGCGCGGTCGAGGCCGTCGAGGGCGAATGCGATCGCGTCGGCCGGATCGTGCAGCGCGTGCTCGGGCACAGCCAGGTGCAGCTTGGCCGGGGGCAGGCCGGTGCGGTCCAGCACGGCGGTGACGGTCCGGACCAGGTCGGGGTGGCGCAGCTGGGCGGCGGTGAGGTCGAGGCTGACGATTGGCGCGGCGTTGTGGGCCTGCCACGCCGCGGCCCGGGCGCACGCGTCGGCGAGCAGCCGGTGGCCGAGCTGGATCAGCAGCCCGCTCTGCTCGGCGAGTTGCAGCAGCTCGGCCTCCGGCACCGGCCCGGTCGCCGGGTGCACCCAGCGGGGCAGCGCGTGCATGCCGGCGATGCCGTGGTCGTCGAGGCTGACGATCGGCTGGAACGCCAGCGTGACCGCGCCCGCGGCGAGCGCCTCGGCCAGCGCGTTGGCGCGCTGGTGGCGGCGCAGGTGGGCGGTGGCCCGGCCCGGGTTGTACAGCGCCCACGCCGTGGCGTCGTGGCGCGCCCAGTCCAGCGCCATCGACGCCTGGCGCAGCAGCTCGCCCGCGCTCGCCCCGGCGACGGCGCGCTCCACGATCCCGGCCCGGCCGGCGATCGGGACGTCGTGGCCGTCTATCGGCCACGGGCTCGGCAGCGCGCTCAGCGCCGCATCGGCGGCCTTGATCGCCTCGTCCGCGCCGGCGGTGTCCGGCACGACGAGGACGAAGGTGTCCCCGCCGAGGTGCGCGAGGTCGTACCCGCGCTCCGCGGCGACGTCCCCGAGCCGGCGGGCGACGCCGAGCAGCAGCTGGTTGCCGGCGTCGTGACCGAGGAGCTGGTTGACGGCGGTGAACCGGCGCAGGTTGATCAGGCACAGCCCGAGCCGCGCGCCCGGCGTCGCCGTGGCCGGTAGGCCGTCGAGGAGGGCGGTGAGGGCGGCGCGGTTGGGCAGGCCGGTCAGCGGGTCGTGCAGCAGCGCGTGGCGGACCTGCCGCTCGAGGTCGCGCTGCCGGTCCCGCCACGCGGAGCGCTCGCCGCGGTTGATCGACTCCGCGGCCGACCAGACCTCGGTGCGCATGGCGGTGGTGAACCCGTGTGCGAGCTCGTCGAGCAGTTCGGTCAGGCGGCTGGCCGGCCGGGCTTCGTGCAGACCGACGGCGCTCAGCAGTTGCTCGCGCAGCACCCGGAGGCTGACCAGCAGGATCCGCGGGTCGGCCAGCGCGGCCAGGACCATGTCCTGCCCGACCCGGTAGCCGGCCTGCCGGTCGAAGTCGCCGTCCCGCAGCGCGTCGACCAGCCGCTGGGCGAAGCCCTCCAGCAGCTGCCGGCGCCGGGCCCGGCCGCCGGGCACGAAGCTCGTGCCGGCGGGCAGCGTGCGGTTCCAGACGGCGGCGAACTCCGCGACCGCCTCGTCGCGCGGTCGCGGGATGGCCCCCGTGCCGGTCACGCGCCCTCCGCTTCGCTCCGGCCGCGTGAGCCCAGGACTGTGCCCATGGTGACCGGCCTCTCCGCTTCGCTCCGTGCCGGTCACGTGCTGACTCGGATGTGGGCGCAGCAGTACGCGAGCGCTGGCTCCGTCATGTGGGCGACCCTTTCCAGGACATGACGTGCGAAACCGGGGGCATGTGACTTGCCTCCAGCGAATGATTATGTCGGGCCGGGGCCCGACAAATCCAGTCCTATCGCCGCATCACGGACGATCCGCACCCTTGCGGGCCAAGGCGGCGAGCACCGCGGGCTGGGGCGCCTCGTCATCCTCGGGGTCCGGGTACCACTCGGTGATCGGGACCAGGCCGGGCTCGATGACGCTCCAGCCGTCGAACAGGCCGGCCACCTGCTGCGGGGTGCGCAGGTGCACCGCGGTCGGGGTGCGCCGGTAGAGGTTGCGGACCTCGTCCTGCTCCGCCGCCTTCACCTCGGCCGGGATGCCGTGCGACAGCGCGACGTAGCTGCCGGAGACGGTGGCCTCGTCGAAGCGGCGGATGATGCCGCCTGGGTCGTCCTCGTCGGAGACGAAGTGCAGCACGGCCATGAGCAGCAGCGCCACCGGCTCGGAGAAGTCCAGCAGCGCGAGGACCTCGGGGTGGGCGAGAATCTCCTCCGGGCGGCGCAGGTCGCCGCTGATGGCACTCGCGCGCGGGTTGCCGGCCAGGATGTGCCGGCTGTGGGCGACCGCGACGGGGTCGATGTCGACGTACATCACCCGCGCCTCCGGCGCCAGCCCCTGTGCCACCTCGTGGACGTTGCCCAGGGTCGGGATGCCGGAGCCGATGTCGAGGAACTGGCGCACGCCCTGTTTGGCCAGCCACTGCACGGCCCGGCCGAGGTAGGCCCGGTTGGCGTGCGCGAGCTGGAAGATGCCCGGCCAGGCCCGCTGCGCGTCCTCGGCGAACTCGCGGTCGACCTGGAAGTTGTGAAACCCGCCCAGCGTGTAGTCATAGACGCGCGCCGCGTTCGGCGTGGTGATGTCCACCCCGTCCGGCACCCATTCCGGCAACCCCACCGCGCCCTCCCGATTGTGTCGTGCGGCCAGCGGGTCCGACGATACATCGACGCGCGTCGCACCGGGACTGGCGCGCCGGCGGTGCGTCAGCGGTCGGTCGCGGGGCCGGCGTGTCCGAACAGCTCGCGTACGGCAGCGGAGTCCGCGCCCGCCCGCAAGACCTCGATCGCGTCGACCCGCCGGCCGTCGGGGCCGATCAGCACGCCGCGTACGGCGGGATGCTCCAGGCGCCAACCCCGCCGCAGCAGATGATCCTCGATCAACGCCACCGCCGGGTCGCCCGCGCTGAACTCGTGGCGGCCGCCGACGTGCCCGCACGCCTGCTCGGCCTCCCCTGTTTCGATCACCCGGATCGCGTCGACGTCGTCGACGAGGTCGCGGCCGAGTGCGGCGGCCAATTGTGCCCGCAGCGAACGCGCGTTCTTCGCGGCCCGCCGTTGCCACCGCCGGGCCGGCACCGTGTCGTACGTCCGCCACCGCAGAATGGTCGGGACGGACTGATCGATCAATGCTCGGACGATCCGCCGCTGCTCGCGGACCGACAGTGGCACCACCGGTACCGGATCCGCCGCCGCGACCAGGGGCAGCGACCCTTGGCCCAGTGCGGTCAGCGCGGCGGACAGCCACGGGTGCAGGCGGGCCAGCGTGGCGGCCGTCTCCGCGTCCCAGTCCGCGTCGCCGAGCCCGTGTCGCACCGCACGATCCCAGCCGTCGACGAGGTCGCTGAACTGCCACCACCACTGCCCGAGCAGCGGCGGACCGGAATCGACCCGGAACACGAGATAGCCGACTTCGGCCACGTTGGCCAGCGCAACCGCCCATGCGGCCGGTTCCGCGCCGCCGGCCGCGGCGATCGCCGCGCGGTCCGCCGCGTTCTGCAGCTCCGCCACATACGGATCGGGTTCGCGGCGCGGCGCCACCGCAGGCTCCGGCGTCGCCTCCTCCCAGACCACGTCGGACCACTTGGCGAGCGCTCGATCGGCCCGGCGGGCATCCGTGCGGTGCAGCAGCGCCAGGTGCTGACCGACCAGCGCCCGCAGCTGCGTTGCGCTCAGGACGCTGAGCAGGGGCAGGCCGATGATCAAATGCTGGCCGTACAGGTCCGTCAGGCGGGTGATCTCGGCGTCCGCGGTCAACCACACCCGCGTGGTCGGCGGCAGGCGTAGCGTCCGTGCCACCTCCGCCACCAAAGCGTGTAGCGCGGGCTGGCCGGCTGCCGTCACCGGTACCGCGCCCGACGGCCCACCAAACCGAGGGGGCAAACGCCCGGCCGGCGTCGACTTGTCCTGTCCCGAGATCATCCCGGTAATCCTCGTCCACCCGTTCCCGCCAGGCAACCGCGCCGCGCCCCCGGCCCCCGGCCCCCGGCCCCCGGCCGGCGATCCGATGTCCACATTGGATGCAGGCCCGGGATTTCCTGTCATGGCAATGTTGTATTGCGTTCCGTTTCGTTGAGTGCCGTGCGTTGCGCGTGGCATGACAGCAATCCGGATCAGCCGAACGGACATTTCGCGTGACCGGCGCCACGCGTTGCCCGATATCCGGGCTTATCGTGGCAGCGCTAACATCAACAACGGGGGGAGGGACATGCGCGCAACCAGCCACAACCGGGCCGCCGTCATGAACGACGTGGCGAGGCTCGCCGGCGTGTCGCACCAGACTGTGTCCCGGGTCCTCAACGACCATCCCAGCGTCAGCCCCGCCACCCGCGAGCGGGTCCTCGAGGCGGTGCGACAGCTCAACTACCGGCCCAACGCCATGGCCCGCGGCCTGGCCGGCCGGCGGTCCCGGGTCGTCGGTGTGGTCTCCTTCGACACGATCCTCTACGGGCCCGCGTCCACGCTGCTGGGCATCGAGCGGGCCGCGCGCGCCGCCGGCTACGGGGTCAGCATCGTGACCCTGGAGCGCGTCGACCACGCCGGCATGGTGTCGGCGCTGAGCGCCCTGGCCGACCAGTCCGTCGCCGGCGTCGTGGTCATCGCCCCGCAGACCGCGGCCGCCGCGGCGCTGCACAACATGCCGCTGGGCATGGCCGCCGTCGCCGTCGAGTCCGATGTCGGCGGCGAGGTGCCGGCCATCTCCGTCGACCAGGTCATCGGCGCCCGGATGGCGGTGCGGCACCTGCTGGAGCTCGGCCACCGCAAGGTCTGGCACCTGTCCGGGCCTCGCGACTGGCTGGAGACCCACGGCCGCATCGAGGGCTGGCGGGGCATGATCGAGGAGGCCGGCCTCGCCGCGCCGCCGCTCATGACCGGCGACTGGAGCGCCCGGTCCGGGTACAACGCCGGCCTCGAGCTGGCCGGCCGCGACGACGTCACCGCCGTGTTCGCCGGCAACGACCAGATGGCCCTGGGCATGATGCGCGCCTTCCACGAGCGCGGGATCCGCGTCCCCGACGACGTGAGCATCGTCGGCTTCGACGACATCCCCGAGGCCGAGTTCATGTCCCCGCCGCTGACCACGATCCGGCAGGACTTCGACGAGGTCGGCCGGCGCTGCATCGCCGCGCTGCTGCGCGTCATCGAGGCCGACCTGCCCGAGGGGCCGGACCGCCCGTCGCCCGACCCGCGCGTCGCCCCGACCCTGATCCTGCGCCGCAGCACCGCCGCACCCCGCTCGTAGCCCCGCCGGTCACGGGAAGACCCCGCGGGGCCCGGACGCCTCACGGGGCGGCGTTCGCGGAGGCGCGCACGACCAGGTGCGGCGAGAGCTGCACCGGGCCCGTTTCGGGCGGGCACGCGCCGGTCAGCTGGGCCACCAGCAGGTCGACGCTGCGCCGGCCCAGCTCCGCGAAGTCCTGGTGGATCGTGGTCAGCGGCGGCAGGAAGTACCCGGACTCCGGCGTGTCGTCGAAGCCGACCACGCTGACCCGGGCCGGGGCCGGGCGGCCGGCCTCGTGGAAGGCGCGCAGCACGCCCAGCGCGATGTGGTCGTTGCCGCAGAACAGCGCGGTGACGCGCGGGTCCGCGGCCAGGCGCTGGCCGCGCAGGTAGCCCGAGCGCGCGCTCCAGTCGCCGGCCTCGATCGGCGGCACCGGGGCGCCGGCCGCGTGCAGGGTCTGCCGCCAGCCCTCGATGCGGTCCCGGGCCTCAGGCCAGTCGGCCGGTCCCGGGACGTGGTGCACCGTCTCGTGCCCCAGCTCCAGCAGGTGGCTGGTGGCCAGGCCGGCGCCGCGCACGTTGTCCACGCGCAGCATCGGCACGAACCCGTCGTCCGCGCCGCCGACCCCCACGGCCGGGGTGCCCTCCGGCACCTGGGTCAGCGCGTCGGCCACGGAGTTCTTCGGTGCGATCGCGATGATGCCCTCGACCGCCTGCGCGCACAGCTGTTCGGCGGCGTCGAGCACGGCGTGGCGATCGAGCGAGCGCACCGTGGCGATGCTGACGTAGTAGCCGGCCTCGCGGGCCGCCTTCTCGATACCGTAGATCATCGATGCCGGGCCGGCCAGGGTCGTCTCGAAGCCGATCAGGCCGATCGTGCGGGAGCGGCTGGTGACCAAAGTACGGGCGGCCAGGTTGCGGCGGTAGTTGAGCACCCGCACCGCGTCGAGGACCCGCTCGCGCGTGGGTGCGCTCACATTCGGTAGATCGTTGAGGACCCGGGACACCGTCTGGTGCGACACGCCGGCCAGTCGGGCGACGTCGCGCATGCCGACCTTGCGCAGCGGCGGCTCGACGGCGTCCAGGTCAGGCCGGCCGCCGGTGTGCGCGACCGGACCGGGGCGCCCGCGATCCGGTCCGATGACTGCAGCCACGGAGTGTCTCCTTCCGGCAACTTTCCGACCGCCGCTACTTGACGCCCGGCATGAGAACGCTAACACTCTCGAAATACAACCGCGACGGCCAATGCATTCGGGCCATCAGCGCGGCCAGGTCACCGCCAAACACCCCAGGCGTGTGGCCATCCGCTCGTCGATGTGAACGTTAACGCTATCGCGAAGGGACAGACGCAGTGCTGAAGAGATGGTCCGCCGCAGTGCTCGGCGGCGTGCTCCTGCTCGGCGCGCTCACCGCGTGCGGCGGGGAGAACAGCAACGACGCCGGCAATGGTGGCGGCGCCAAGGGCGACGGCAAGATCACCATGGGCTTCGCGCAGGTCGGCGCCGAGAGCGGCTGGCGCACCGCCAACACGAAGTCGATCCAGGACGCCGCGGCGGCGGCGGGCATCGAGCTGAAGTTCTCCGACGCGCAGCAGAAGCAGGAGAACCAGATCAAGGCGATCCGCAGCTACATCGCGCAGAAGGTTGACGTCATCGCGTTCTCGCCGGTCGTCGAGTCCGGCTGGGACACCGTGCTCAAGGAGGCCAAGGACGCGAAGATCCCGGTCATCCTGACCGACCGCGCCGTGGACTCGAAGGACACCACGCTGTACAAGTCCTTCCTCGGCTCCGACTTCGTGGTCGAGGGCAAGAAGGCCGGCGAGTGGCTGGTCAAGGAGTACGAGGGCAAGACCGACCAGGTGAACATCGTCGAACTGCAGGGCACCACCGGCTCGGCCCCGGCCAACGACCGCAAGTCGGGCTTCGCCGACGCGATCAAGGGCAGCCCCAACCTGAAGATCATCGCGTCGCAGACCGGTGACTTCACCCGGGCGAAGGGCAAGGAGGTCATGGAGGCCTTCCTGAAGGCCAACCCGAAGATCGACGTGCTCTACGCGCACAACGACGACATGGCCCTGGGTGCCATCGAGGCGATCGAGGCGGCCGGCAAGAAGCCCGGCACCGACATCAAGATCATCTCCGTCGACGCGGTCAAGGACGGCATGACCGCGCTGTCCCAGAACAAGATCAACTTCATCGTCGAGTGCAGCCCGCTGCTCGGGCCCCAGCTGATGGATCTGGCCAAGAAGGTCGTCAAGGGCGAGAGCGTGCAGCAGCGCATCCTCACCGAGGAGACCACGTTCACGCCCGAGCAGGCCAAGGCGGCCCTGCCCGACCGCAAGTACTGAGCGCGCCGAGAGCCTGACTGAACCATGCTGACCATGACCGGCATCACCAAGCAGTTCCCGGGTGTCATGGCCCTGCAGGACGTGGACTTCCGCCTGTTGCCAGGCGAGGTCCACGCCCTCATGGGCGAGAACGGCGCCGGGAAGTCGACCCTGATCAAGGTGCTCACGGGCGTCTACAGCGTCGACGCGGGCGAGATCGTCCTCGACGGCACCCCGGTGCGGTTCTCCGGGCCGCTGCAGGCCACCCAGGCCGGCATCAGCACGGTTTATCAGGAGGTCAATCTCTGCCCCAACCTCTCGGTCGCCGAGAACGTCTTCATCGGCCGGGAACCGCGCACCTTCGGACACATCCGCTGGGCCACCATGCGCCGGCGGGCCACGGACCTGCTGCACCGCCTCGAGCTCGACCTCGATGTCTCGGCGCCGCTGTCGGAGTACTCGATCGCGGTGCAGCAGATGGTGGCCATCGCGCGCGCCATCGACGTCGAGGCGAAGGTCCTCGTCCTGGACGAGCCGACCTCCAGCCTCGACGCCGGCGAGGTGGCCCAGCTCTTCCGGGTCATGCGCCAGCTCAAGGAGCAGGGCATCGCGATCCTGTTCGTCTCGCACTTCCTGGACCAGGTGTACGAGATCTGCGACCGCATGACGATCCTGCGCAACGGCCGGCTGGTCGGCGAGCACCGCGTCGCCGACCTGCCGCAGCTGGAGCTCGTCAGCCTGATGATCGGCAAGGACCTGGCCATCCTCGAGCGCCTCGAGGACCAGTCCAAGCGCACCCTGCAGGACGCCGAGCCGGTCGTCGAGGCCGACAACCTCGGGCGCACGGGGGCCATCGCGCCCTTCAGCCTCACCATCCACCGCGGCGAGGTCGTCGGGCTGGCCGGGCTGCTGGGCTCCGGCCGTACCGAAGCGGCAAGGCTCTTCTTCGGGGCCGACCGGGCCGACAGCGGCCGGCTCAGCATCGACGGCAAGCCGGTCGCCCTGCACGGCCCGCGCAGCGCGATGGACCACGACATCGCCTTCTGCTCGGAGAACCGCCGCACCGAGGGGCTCATCGAGGAGCTGTCGGTGCGGGAGAACATCGTGCTCGCCCTGCAGGCCGCCCGCGGCTGGTCCCGCCCGCTGTCGCGCCGCCGCCAGGACGAGCTGGTCGACAAGTACATCAAGGCCCTGGACATCCGCCCGGCCAACCCCGACCTGCCGGTGCGCAACCTCAGCGGCGGCAACCAGCAGAAGGTGCTGCTCGCGCGCTGGCTCATCACCGAGCCGCGGCTGCTCATCCTCGACGAGCCGACCCGCGGCATCGACGTCGGCGCCAAGACCGAGATCCAGCGCCTGGTCACCGAGCTGTCCGACGGCGGCATGGCGGTGCTGTTCATCTCCGCCGAGCTGGAGGAGGTGCTGCGGCTCAGCCACAAGATCGCGGTCCTGCGCGACCGCCGCCTCGTCGCCGAGCTGCCCAACACCGCCGACGTCGACACCGACCGGCTCATGGCCGCCATCGCCGAGGGAGGTGGTACCGCATGAGGCGCTTCGTCTGGCCGCTGGCCGTCCTCGTCGCCCTGCTCATCACGAACGTCTTCTTCTCGCACAGCTTCTTCAGCGTCGAGCTGCGCGGCGGGCACCTGTACGGCAGCGTCGTGGACATCCTGCGTGCTGCGGCGCCGCTGTCGCTGGTCGCGCTGGGCATGACGCTCGTCATCGCCACCGGCGGCATCGACCTGTCCGTCGGTGCCGTCGTGGCCATCGCGGGCGCCCTGGCCTGCCTGCGCATCAGCGAGCTGGACGACCAGGGCAGCGTCGCCGGCGTGCTGATCGCCGTCGGCCTCGCGCTGGGGCTCTCGCTCGTCCTGGGCGTGTGGAACGGCTTCCTGGTGGCCACCATCGGCATCCAGCCGATCATCGCCACCCTGATCCTCATGGTCGCCGGGCGCGGCCTGGCCCAGCTCATCACCGACGGGCAGATCATCACGGTGAACAGCGGGCCGTACAAGATGATCGGGGCCGGCTACTGGCTCGGCCTGCCGCTGAGCGTGCTCATCGCGGGCGCCGTCATCGCGCTGTCCGCGGTGCTCGTGCGCCGCTCGGCGCTGGGGATGCTGCTGGAGGCCGTCGGCGGCAACGCCGAGGCGTCCCGCCTGGCGGGCATCAAGTCCCGCTGGCTGATCCTCGGCGTGTACGTCTTCGCCGCCCTCTGCGCCGGCGTCGCCGGGCTGATGATCAGCTCGAACGTCTCCAGCGCCGACGGCAACAACGCCGGCCTGCTCATCGAGCTCGACGCGATCCTGGCCGTCGTCATCGGCGGCACCTCGCTGTCCGGCGGCCGGTTCTCCATCGTCGGCACCGTGCTCGGCGCGATCATCATCAAGACCCTCGACATCACCATCTACACCGTCGGCGTGCCGCCGGAGGTGACCCTGCTGTTCAAGGCGATCGTCGTGATCGTCCTCTGCCTGGCGCAGTCGGCGAAGTTCCGCGCCGCGTTCCAGCGGCGCCGGCCGCTCCCGGCCGCCGCTCCCGCCGCCGAGAAGAAGGTGGAGGTCGGCGCATGACGCTCACCCTGAACCTCCTGCGCAAGCCGGCCATGGCCACCGGGATCCTGCTCTGCCTGATGTACGGCGCGGGCGTGCTGCGCTACAAGGGTTTCGACGACACGCAGATCGTGCTGAACATCTTCATCGACAACGCGTTCCTGCTCGTCGTCGCGGTCGGCATGACCTTCGTCATCCTCACCGGGGGCATCGACCTGTCGGTCGGCGCCGTCGTCGCACTGACCACGATGATCGCCGCGTCGCTGCTGGACAAGCACGTCAACCCCGGTGTCGTACTGCTGGTCGTGCTCGCCGTCGGCGCCACGATCGGGCTCGGCATGGGCTGCATCATCCACTTCTTCGACATCCAGCCCTTCATCGCCACCCTGGCCGGCATGTTCCTGGCCCGCGGCACCTGCTACGTCATCAGCACCGACTCCATCCCCATCACCGACGCGTTCTGGACCCGCATGGCCCAGGACAAGCTGCGCTTCGGCGGCTTCCACATCTCCTGGAGCGTCGTCATCGCCGCCGTCGTCGTCGCGGTCGCCGCGTACGTCCTGGCGTACACCCGCCTCGGCCGCAACATCTACGCGCTCGGCGGCAACCAGCAGTCGGCGCTGCTCATGGGCCTGCCGGTCGGCCGCACCCGGATCGGCGTCTACACCATCAGCGGCGTGTGCTCGGCGCTCGGCGGCGTGCTGCTGACCTTCTACACGCCCTCGGGCTACGGGCTCAACGCGCTGGGCATGGAGCTCGACGCGATCGCCGCCGTGGTCATCGGCGGCACCGTGCTCACCGGCGGCTCCGGCTTCGTGCTCGGCACGGTGCTCGGCGTCGGCGTGCTCGGCCTCATCCAGACCATCATCACGTTCCAGGGGACCCTCAGCTCCTGGTGGACCAAGATCGTCATCGGTTCGCTGCTGTTCGTCTTCATCGTGCTGCAGCGGACGGTGACCAGGAAACAGAGCGCTCGGAGAACCAGATGACGCAATACGTAGTCGGTGTCGACTTCGGCACCCTGTCCGGACGAGCCGTTGTCGTGCGGGTTTCGGACGGGGCCGAGGTCGCCACCGCCGTCCACGAGTACCGGCACGGCGCCGTCGAGCGCGCCCTGCCCGCAACGGGCGAGACGCTGCCGCCGCACTGGGCGCTGCAGATGCCGGACGACTGGATCGGCGTGCTGCGTCACGCCGTACCGTCGGCGGTGGCCGCGGCCGGGATCGACCCGGGCTCGGTGATCGGCATCGCCACCGACTTCACCGCCTGCACGTTCCTGCCCGTGCTCGCCGACGGCACGCCGCTGTGCGCGGTGCTGCCCGCGGAGAAGCACGCGTACCCCAAGCTGTGGAAGCACCACGCGGCGCAGGGCCAGGCGGACCGGATCAACGCCCTGGCCGCGTCGCGTGGCGAGCCTTGGATTTCGCGGTACGGCGGGAAGCTGTCGTCGGAGTGGCAGCTGGCCAAGGCGCTGCAGGTGCTCGAAGAGGCGCCGGAGGTCTACGCGCGCGCCGAGCGGTTCATCGAGGCGGCGGACTGGATCGTCTGGCGGCTGGCCGGCGTGGAGACGCGCAACGCGTGCACGGCCGGGTACAAGGGCGTGTTCCAGGACGGCTCCTACCCGTCCAAGGACTTCCTGCAGTCGCTGCACACCGAATTCGGCGACTGGGTGTCCAAGGTGGACGGTCCACTGTGGCCGCTGGGCGGGCGGGCCGGTTCGCTGACCGCCGAGGCGGCGGAGTGGACCGGACTGCCGGCCGGGATCGCGGTGGCGGTCGGCAACGTCGACGCCCACGTGACCGCCCCGGCCGCCAAGGCGGTCGAGCCGGGCCAGCTGGTGGCCATCATGGGCACCTCGACGTGCCACGTGATGAGCGGCGCCGAACTGGCCGACGTGCCGGGCATGTGCGGGGTGGTGCGGGACGGCATCATCCCCGGGCTCTGGGGGTTCGAGGCCGGCCAGTCCGGGGTCGGCGACATCTTCGGCTGGTTCGTGGACACGCTGCTGCAGGGCGGCGACTCGCACGAGCGGCTCACCGAGCTCGCCGCCGCGCAGCGCCCCGGCCAGCACGGCCTGGTCGCCCTGGACTGGCACAACGGCAACCGGTCGGTGCTCGTCGACCACGGCCTGTCGGGCGTGATCGTCGGGCAGACCCTCGCGACCCGGCCCGAGGACGTGTACCGGGCACTGGTCGAGGCGACCGCGTTCGGCACCCGCACGATCGTCGAGGCGCTGGAGGGCGCGGGCGTGGCGGTGACCGAGTTCATCGCCGCCGGCGGGCTGCTGAAGAACGCCTTCCTGATGCAGGTCTACGCCGACGTGCTGCGCCGGCCGATCTCGATCATCGGCTCGGAGCAGGGGCCGGCGCTCGGCTCCGCCATGCACGCCGCCGTCGCCGCCGGGGCCTACCCCGACATCCGGGCCGCCGCCGAGGCGATGGGCAAGGTGCAGCGCGACGTGTACGTCCCGGACGCCTCGGCCGCGGACGTCTACGACCGGCTTTATGCCGAGTACACGACGTTGCACGACTATTTCGGACGGGGTGGCAACGACGTGCTGCACCGGCTGCGGGCGCTGCGCGAGGAGGTCTCCCGGTGAGCGTGATCGAGAAGCTTCGGGCCGAGGTCTGCGAGCTGCACCGGGAGCTCATCCGGTGGGGCCTCGTGGCCTGGACCGCGGGCAACGTGTCGGCCCGGGTGCCGGGGGAGGACCTGCTGGTCATCAAGCCGTCCGGGGTGTCGTACGACGACCTGACCCCGGAGGCGATGGTGGTCGCCGACTTCTCCGGGAAGCTCGTGGACGGGCACCACTCGCCCTCGTCGGACACCGAGGCGCACGGCTACGTGTACGCGCACATGCCGCACATCGGCGGGGTCGTGCACACCCACAGCCCGTACGCGACCGCCTGGGCGGCGCGCGGCGAGCCGATCCCGTGCTCGATCACCGCGATGGCCGACGAGTTCGGCGGTGACATCCCGGTCGGGCCGTTCGCCCTGATCGGCTCCGACGCGATCGGGCGGGGGATCGTCGAGACGCTGACCGGTCACCGCTCGCCGGCGGTGCTCATGCGCCAGCACGGGCCGTTCACCGTCGGCGCCACCGCGAAGGCCGCGGTCAAGGCGGCCGTGATGTGTGAGGACGTGGCGCGGACCATGCATTTCGCCCGGCAGCTCGGTTCCGTGGAGCGGCTGCCTGCGGAGGCCGTCGATTCCTTGCACGACCGCTATCAGAACGTCTACGGCCAGAAAGGCGCACGATGACGCACGAAATTTGGTTCCTGACCGGTAGCCAGGGTCTGTACGGCCCGGAGACCCTGGAACAGGTGGCGTCGCAGTCGCGCCAGATCGCCGCGGCGCTGGACGAGGCGTCGGGCATCGGCCCGCGGGTCGTGTGGAAGCCTGTGCTCACCTCGGCCGGGGACATTCTGCGGGTGTGTCTGGAGGCGGGTAACGATCCGAATGTGGTCGGTGTGATCGCGTGGATGCATACGTTTTCGCCGGCGAAGATGTGGATCGCGGGGTTGGACGCGTTGCGTACGCCGTTGTTGCATCTGCACACCCAGGCTAATGTCGCGCTGCCGTGGGCGGACATTGACATGGATTTCATGAATCTCAATCAGGCGGCGCACGGTGACCGGGAGTTCGGGTACATCCAGTCCCGGCTTGGTGTGGCCCGTAAGACCGTCGCCGGGCATGTGTCTGATCCGCGGGTGGTGTCGCGTATCGGTGCCTGGGCTCGTGCCGCGGTCGGTTATGCCGCGATGCGTTCGCTGCGGCTGGTGCGGTTCGGCGACAACATGCGTGATGTGGCTGTGACCGAGGGTGACAAGGTTGAGGCGCAGTTGCGGTTCGGGGTGTCGGTCAACACCTTCGGTGTCAACGACCTCGTCGCGGCGGTCGACGCCGCGTTGGACGGGGAGGTCGATCGGCTGGTCAAGGAGTACGCCGACACCTACCGCGTCTCCTCCGCGCTGCTGGGGGAGCGCTCCGAGTCGCTGCGCTACGCCGCCCGGATCGAGCTGGGGCTGCGTGGGTTCCTGGAGGGCGGTGGGTATCGGGCGTTCACCACGAACTTCGAGGATCTGGGTGGGTTGCGGCAGTTGCCGGGCCTGGCGGTGCAGCGGTT
>NZ_JBICTV010000009.1:293804-320990 GCF_043197855.1 Dactylosporangium sp. NPDC048998 | reverse complement strand
CGCGACCTCGCCCTGGCAGACACGAACACCCCGGCCGAGGAACAGTACCGCCGGCGGGGCGTCACCCTCACCCGGCTCGGCGACATGTGGCGCCTACGCGGCGTCCTGGACACCGAGACCGGAGCACTGTTCAGCACCACCCTGGACGCCTTCACGAAACCGCCCGGCCAGGGCGACGACCGCAGCCCCGCCCAGCGACGCCACGACGCCACCGCGGACATGCTCAACACCGTGCTACGCAGCGGGCAGGCACCCGAGATCGCCGGCGGACGACCCAGCATCGGACTGCTGATGCCCGTCCACCGCTACCTACGGCTACACGACCACAGCAGCACCGACACGCAACAGACACCCCGCCACCACAGCCCCCACCACACCGACACCGGCGACCACATCACAGCCAGCCCCGACAACGGCAGCCCCGACAACGGCGACCACGACAACGGCGACCACGACGGGCCCGCGGTCATGGCCGGATGGGGACCGGTCAGCGACACCCTCGCCGCCCGGCTCAGCTGCGACGCCACCCTGCAACAACTCTGGCTGCACCCCGAAAACGGGATACCGCTCCAACTCGGCCGCGCCTACCGCAACACACCCCCACCACTGCGACGAGCACTCGCAGCACGCGACCCCTACTGCCGATGGCCAGGCTGCCGCATACCAGCCAACTGGTGCGACAGCCACCACCTACGCCAATGGATCCGCGACCACGGCGAAACCAACATCGACAACCTCGTACTCCTATGCCGATACCACCACGTGTGCATGCACGAACGCGGCTGGCAACTCCTCCGAGAACCACACACCGGCTGGATCCGAATCATCCGACCCGACGGACGACGATACGAACTCGGACCCAGCCAACCACGAGTCGACGAAACACCACCCCACAAACCAGGCAGACACCCACCACCCGAACACCATCACGGACACGACACGCCCACAGCCCGGCCACCGGGCCCACCGGCGACGCTGACGTCTACGCCGGACGTGGCGACATCGGCTGCGTCACAAGCGGCCATGTCGTCGGCGGCTGGGCCACAAGCCGTTGCGTCACCAGCGGTTGCGTCATCGCCGACAGGACCGTCGGCGGCGGCGCTTCCGCCGGCAGGCCCACCGGTGGCGCGCCCGCGAGCCACGCCGACGGCGCCGTCAACCGCGCCGGGCGCGACGTCAGCCGCGCCTGTGGCCCCACCGAACGTCGCTTCGAATCGGTCACACCCAGGACGGGCAGGGTCGGCGCGACGCGAGAGGGAAGAGCACCGGCGTGTCAGCCGTGAAACGCCGTGAGCCGGTCGGCCTCCGCGTCGACCTGGCGGCGGATCCGTGCCGGTAGCGGCGCGAACTCGTCCCATTCCACACGGTTGGCCTTCAGCGCCCAGGTGCCGGCCACCTGACCGTCGACGAGGAACGTGCCGATCGACTGCGGCATTCGCACATGGAACACCTTCGAGCGGTGTTCCTCCGGCAGGATCAGCGTGCGCCGCGCGTGGACGAGCAGCGTGGCGTCATAGGTCGGTAGGAACCGCACCGGCGCCGGGGTCTCCGGGTCCGGCAACGGGCCATCGGGCACGTCGACCAGCTCCCGACCGCGTTCATCGCGGAATGTGCGCAGCTCGTGGCGGGCAAGCACCTTCGCCACCACGGAGACCGGCAGGCCCGCCCAGTCCGCGATCTCGGTGCGGTGGGCCGGCCCGAACGCGCCGAGGTACCGCCGGATCAACAGGTCCTGCGCGTCGTCCTCGGTCACGTCGGGCGGGCCGACCCAATCCTCAGCGGCGCCGAACAGGTCGGCCCGGCGCCGCGCCCAGGTGCCGGACGGCGGCACACGGACCATGTCGAGGAACATCCCTATGGCGTGCCGGATCCGCGGCCCGAACAGCTCGTCGAGCTCGGTCCGGCGCACCGGGCGTTCGCTCAGAAGTGCCCGCAACCGTACTACCGCGTCGTCGATCGCGTCGGGCTCTGGCCGGTCCCGGACCGCTCGCAGGTAGGCCTCGCGGCGCGCCGATCTGACGCCCACCTCGAACGGCCAGTAGTCGGCCTTGGACACCAGGTGAATCGTGGCACGCAGGAGGGTCGCCTGGATCACCTCCCGGCGCTCCAGCATCCGGGTCAGCCCGTCACGGTCGAAGTCCTCGATGCGGGCCCACAGACCGATGTACATCGACGGCGCGTACTGGGCCTGGAGGCCGCCCATCCGCTGCAGTACCTCGGGGACGTCGAGCGACACGCGCTGCAGCAGCATCTGGCGGGCAAGCAGCGCCCGGTTCAGGTCGCGCCAGGTGAGGGTCCGCTCCATACCGGAACGGTAGACGATCCCTTGCCCAGCTCCCGGAATCGGCCGTTCCACAGCCCGACCCCACGCTGCTCGACCGGACCCCGACCACCGGGCCGTCTTTGTCTCCAGCCCTCGCTCGAGCGGCCGCCTTCGAGTCGCGTTCCTACGCGGCGTTCTTCAATGCGGTCAGCACGAGATCCATGGTGCGGTCGTAGGTCATGCCCTGCTCTCGCAGCAGCCGCCCGCCAGAACCCCGCTCCTCCTTGAGGACCGCCAGGAGGATGTGCTCGGTGCCGATGTAATTGTGCTTGAGCGACAGCGCGATCCGCAGCGACAGCTCCAGGCTCTTCTTCGCCCCGTTGTTGAACCGGGTTGGCAGCTTCGATCGGCGGAACAGGAAGCCTCCGCGCTCGGCGGGCTCGGCGCGTTCCAGCGCACCCGGCCCGAAGGTCTGCTCCACGCTGGCGCGCACCGCGTTGAGATCGATGCCGATGGAGCGCAGTGCCGCCGCATCGTCCCCGGCGGCGACCGTGGCCCGGATCGCGTCGTACTCGATGCCACACGCGCGTAGTACCGTGTGCCCGATTCCGCCGTCGTCACGCAGCAGCGCCAACACAATGTGCTCGGTGCCGATCGCCTGATGGCCGAGTTCGTCGGCCTCCTGCTTCGCGACCCTCACGACGGTCCGGGCACGATCGGTGAAACGCTCGAACATCAATGCTCCCCTTTCGGCGGGTGCGCCGATCCCGGCGCTGTGGTGGTCGGTGTTTCGGTCCCCGGCGTCTCGGCTTCCGATGCCACAGTCGCCCGCGACGCATCGGGAATGGCTGCGGACCGCGTCGGTACCCGGCCAGCGTGCTTCTTGTGCACGGCCTGCCTCGACACGTCGAGGGCATCGGCGATCTCCTGCCAGGACCAGCCCTGCAGGCGCGCGTTGTCGACCTGGAGTACCTCCAGCGCGTCGGCGAGCCGGCGAAGAGCTACCGCGGCCCGCAGACCGATGCGCGGGTCGGGGCTTGCCGCTGCGGCCGCGAGGTCGTTTGCCTCCGTCATGCGTCAACCTTAGTTGACATCACCGCACGCCGTCAACCATGGTTGACAGGAATCGTGACACCAGCGGAGCGACCCGGACGCCTACGCTCCCTGGCGTGAGCTCACCTCAGGCCGACCTCCCCGTCGTCGACGTCGCCAACCTGATTCGTCACGGCGAGGACGAACGAGCCGCACACGAGATCGAGTCGGCGTGCCGGGTCAGCGGGTTCTTCTATGTCTCCGGCCACGGCGTCAACCCCGCACTCATCTCCCGCCTCGACCGCAGCGCCCGCGCGTTCTTCGCCCTACCCGAGGCCGACAAGCTCGAGATCGCGATGGCCCGCGGCGGCCGGGCGTGGCGGGGCTTCTTCCCGGTCGGGGCCGAGCTCACGTCCGGCGTTCCGGACCAGAAGGAAGGGCTCTACTTCGGTACCGAACTGGGCCCCAACGCCCCTCAGGTACGTGCGGGGCTACCCTTGCACGGCGCCAACCTCTTTCCGCGCCAGGTACCCGAACTGCGCGGAGCGGTGCTGGAGTACCTCGCCGCGATGACCGCCACGGCCCAGGCCGTGCTGCGCGGTGTCGCGCAGAGCCTCGACCTGCCCGCCGACTACTTCGCCTCCGGGTACACCGCGAATCCCACGGTGCTGTTCCGAATCTTCCACTACCCGCCCACTCCCCCGGACACCACGGCGTGGGGAGTCGGCGAGCACACCGACTACGGTCTGCTGACGCTGCTGCTACAGGACGACAACGGCGGCCTCCAGGTCCGCATGCCGGACACCGCGCCAGCCGGCGACACTTCCGCAGAACCTGACGGCGAACGCTCCGTCGACGCCGGTCCAACGACCACGGCCGCCAATCACACCGACCCGCCGGCCGGGGACCCTCCCAGCGCCGCGATAGATCGCACCACCACGCACGATCACCCCGGAAGGTGGCTCAACGCCCCGCCGATCCCCGGTACCTTCGTGTGCAACATCGGCGACATGCTCGACCGGATGACCGGCGGTTGGTACCGCTCGACGCCGCACCGGGTCCGCAACGTGAGCGGGAACGACCGCCTGTCGTTCCCGCTCTTCTTCGACCCGGACTTCACCACCGAGGTCCCGCCGCTGCCCGGCCGGGCCGCCGCCGGTGGCTCCGCCGGCGCCCGGCGCTGGGACGGTCAGGACCTGAGGGCATTTACCGGCACCTACGGTGAATATCTCGTGCGAAAGGTGGGCAAGGTGTTTCCGGAGTTGAGCGCGGACGTCGGGAGCGGCACCACAACCGGCATCGGCCCGACGACCTGAGCCCGCCGGCCGTTTCGAACTGCCTCCCGGGCCGCCCGGGGACCGTGCCGGCAAGGCCGGTCCGGGGCGGTTGCAGAGGCGGAACCCGTTACCCGGCGGCGGTTCGGGTCGTAGGACCCACGAAGGGGTTCGAAGAGCCGTTCAAGCAGGTCGGGCACGTGGCACGATGACGGGAGCAAACCTGTCCGCGGTGTTCCTAGCGTATGAGTCACCACACCGCAACAGGAGGCGACGATGGCCACCCCGACCACCACCACGACCCGCAAGCTCACCAAGCTCGACAGCGAGCAGGGGATGCTGCTGTTCCTGGCGGCGGTCGTCCTGCTCAGTGTGATCAGCGTGATCGCAGTCGGCGCCTGACAGACCGCCGATCGGACGCACACCGAGACCGACGCCTTGGCGGCGACGCCCAAGCAACGGCCGCCGATGGTCCGGCGGATGGCAGACCGAACCGCCGCCCGACAGACCCAGCCCAACGCCGGATGGGCGCCGATGTCCAGACCCGGCCAGACACCAGACGCATCCGGAGCGGCCAGTACCGGACCGAGCCGGCACCGGACATAGACC
Source organism: Dactylosporangium sp. NPDC048998 (assembly GCF_043197855.1). NCBI lineage: Bacteria > Bacillati > Actinomycetota > Actinomycetes > Micromonosporales > Micromonosporaceae > Dactylosporangium > Dactylosporangium sp. NPDC048998. The sequence goes on along the minus strand of NZ_JBICTV010000009.1, from coordinate 315,812 downwards.
GGACGTAGACAGCAGCAACGAACACAGCAAACCTCGAACAGGAGCCACGAGACGTGTTTCGACGCCACGAGCCCCCCGACGAGGAACCCGATCGGCCGGCCGACGACACGTCGCGCCGGCCGATGCCGTCCCGGCCCGCCGCCCGCCTCGACGCCACCCGCGCCGACCAGAGCGCTGGGGGCGCCGGGCCGGCATCAGGCCGCAACCGCCGCGACCCCAGGTGGGCGCACAGGCTGGTGGCGCTCGGCGCGGCCATGATGATGCTGGCCGGCGGCGCATTCGTGGCGAAGAGCATGCTCATCGGATACGTGACGAGCCGCGTCCAGCAGGACAACCTCATCGTCCCTGCCGCTGAGCAGCGGGGCCGCCACGTAACGATCAGTGGGGCGAAAACGGTGCTCCTGGTCGGCATCGATCCACGGCCGGACCAGGACCCGTCGGACACGATCCGGTCAGACTCGATCATCGTCATGCACATCCCGGAGGATCATCGGTCGGCGTACCTGATCTCGATCCCGCGCGACACCTGGGTCGAGATCCCGCCTTTCAACAACGGCAGGTCGAGGTACTACGGCGGCCACAACAAGATCAACGCCGCGTTCGCCGAGGGCGGCATCAAGCTGACCGGCAAGGACCAGCGCCGGTACGGCATGTCACTGCTCGCCGACACGATCAAGGAGAACTGGGGCATCTCGTTCGACGCCGCGGCAATCGTGGACTTCACCGGCTTCACCAAGGTCGTCGGCGTGCTCGGCGGCGTGGCCATGTACGTCGACCAGGAGACCCCGTCGGTGCACATCGGCCACGACGCCAAGGACGACACGAAGGTGCCGTACACCCAGCGCTTCAACAGCTCGGGCGGCACCGACCTCACCCCGGTCCCGGGGGTGACCCCGCAGACGTACCACGTCGGCTATCAGCACCTCCCGCCGTGGCAGGCGCTGGACTACGTGCGCCAGCGCGACACCCTGCCGAACAGCGACTACGACCGCCAGCGGCATCAGCAGCAGTTCATCAAGGCGTTGTTCAAGGAGATCGCCAGCCGCGACGTGCTGACCGACCCGGGGAAGCTCAAGAAGGTGCTGGACGTGGTCGGCCAGTCGATGACCATCGACTCAGGCGGCATCGACCTCCAGGACTGGATTTTCGCTATGAAGAACATCGGCGGCGACAACCTGCTCACGGTCAAGTCCAACAACGGCACGTTCTACGAGTCGTCGGAGCAGCCCGGCGCCGAAGCGCTCGACGACAACACCCTGGCCCTGCTCGAGGCGGTCCGAACCAACACCGTGGAGACATTCCTGGCGTCCCACGTCGACCTCGTGAGCAAGAGGTGAAGCCGCCATTCGTACCGCAGGAGCGCCGGCGAGTCACGATCCGGCGCCGCGCAGCGCAGCCCTGACCCGCGGCGACGACAGGCAGGCACCTGACGCGACGCCGTCCGGCCCGCCGCTAGTCCACGTGCTTGCGCAGATGCTCCAGCACCGTCCCGGTGATCTCGCCGAGGACCCGTACCTGCTCCTCGGTCATCAGGTCGATGAAGTGCTCCCGGACCGCCGCCACATGCCCAGGCGCGGCCGCCCGCAGCGTCGCCATGCCGTGCTCGGTGAGCACGATGAACGCGCCGCGCCCGTCCGACTGGCACTCCTCGCGCGTGACGAGGCCACGCTGCTGCATACGCGTCACATGGTGGGACAGCCGGCTCTTGGACCACAGCATCCGGTCGGCCATCTCGCTGAGCCGGATGCGCCGGTCCTCGGCGTCGGAGAGGCTGGTCAGCACGTCGTAGTCGGGCTCGGAAAGCCCTCGGTCGGCGGCGAGCCGGCGGGCCAGCTGCAGGTCGAGCAGCGCACGCATCCGGCGGTAGCCGATCCAGGCACGAAACTCGTCGTCGTTCAGCCAGCGCGGTCCGACGGCCGGCGGAACCTCGGCGGCGCCGGGCGCCGGGAGGAGCGGGGTGTCTTCCACGTCTCAATCCTAGTTGTTGACGTGTCACCATTCCATTGTCACGATGATGACATGTCAACAACCGCGTCTGACCCCACGAACTCCACATCCACCCCGGAAGACGCCGAGGCGGCAACCGCAACCGCTGCAGCGGCCGCAAACGCCGCAGCGGCCGCAACCACCGCGATGACCACCGAGCGCCGCCCGCGCCTCGAGATCATCGTCGCGAGCACGCGCCCCGGCCGGGTGGGCCGCGTCGTCGCCGACTGGTTCATCGAACAGGCCGAGCAGCACGGCGGATTCGACATCCACGTCACCGACCTCGCCGAGCTCAACCTGCCCTTGTTGGACGAGCCGGAGCACCCGTCGCTGCGCCGCTACACCAAGCAGCACACACGCGACTGGAGCGCGACCGTCGACGCCGCGGACGCGATCGTGTTCGTCATGCCCGAGTACAACCACAGCTTCACCGCCCCGCTGAAGAACGCGCTGGACTTCCTGTCCCAGGAGTGGCGCGACAAGCCGGCGGCGTTCGTCAGCTACGGCGGCATCTCGTCCGGCACCCGCGCGGTGTACGCGCTGCGGCCGGTGGTCAGCATGCTCGGCATGATGCCGATCAACGCCCAGGTGGCCGTCCCGACCCGCACCCACATCACGGCCGACAAGCAGTTCCGCTCCGACGACGCCCTGGACGCCGCCGCGAAGGTCGTCCTCGACAACCTCGCCCGCCTGGCCCCGGCGTTCGCCGCCCTCCGCGCCGTCAAGTAGCCGTCAGTAGCCGCCAAGTGGCCGTCTAGCAACCGGTGGAGAGCCCATCCAGCGGCCCGTCCAGCAATCGCCAGCCGACCAGAGGCGACGCCCGGGAGGACCGGCCCGAAAGCACGGCAGCCCGGAACAGAGCGTTCCGCACCGAAAGGCCGGGCCGGCGCGCGAGCAGGCACGCGGGCGGACCACGAACCAGTCGCAGCCGCCACCGAGGGGCGGCCCGAGCCGAGTGATCCGCCCCGCCGCGCCGCGCGCCAGGAGTCGCATGACAGGATCGGCGCATGTCGCGGATCGTCGTCACCGGAGCAAACGGCAAGACCGGGCGGGTGGTCGTCACCGACCTGCTCGCCCACGGCTACGACGTGGTCGCCACCGACGCCGTCGGCCGGGCCGGCCACCTCAGCGACCTCGGCACCCCCATGCTCGTCGCCGACCTGACCGACTACGGCCAGGCGGTCGAGGTGCTGCAGGGCGCCGACGCCGTGGTACACCTGGCCAACATCCCCGCACCTGGGATGTATCCGCCGGCGGTGACGTTCAACCGCAACTCGACCATGAACGCCAACGTCTTCCTCGCCGCCCAGGCCACCGGCGTCGGCCGCGTCGTCTGGTCCTCAAGCGAGACGACCCTCGGCCTGCCGTTCGACACGCCGCCACGGTACGCACCGGTCGACGAGGACCACTTCCCGTATCCGTCCACGACGTACGCCCTGTCCAAGGTCGTCGGCGAGACCCTCGCCCGGGAGATCTCCGGCTGGAGCGGCATCCCGTTCGTGGGCCTGCGCCTGTCCAACGTGCACACCGTCGACGGGTCGCACCCGGGCGACTACGCTGCGGTGCCGGGCTACTGGGCTGACGCGCACGCGCGGAAGTGGAACCTCTGGGGCTACGTCGACGCCCGCGACGTGGCCGCCGCCTGCCGGCTCTCGCTGGACGCGCCGATCGAGGGCGCCCAGTCGTTCGTCATCGCCGCCGCCGACACCATCATGAACCGCTCGTCGGCGAGCCTCATGGCCGAGGTGTTCCCGGACGTGCCGATCCGCAAGGACCTCGGCGAGTTCGAGACCCTGCTGTCGATCGACCGTGCCCGCAAGGTCCTGGGCTTCGCCCCGGCCCACTCGTGGCGAGACCACGTGGCGCACTGACGCTCCACCGGCCGGCCGCGACAGGCAACGACCCCGGACCTCCGCCGCAGGGCCACGTCGCCGCGGCCACCTGAGGCAGCACAAACAGCACGCCGTACACAAGGGCCGTACACCGAAAGCAGGCCGTGCACGAGATCTCACGGCTCGCGTGACAGCAGCTCCATCAGTACCGCCACGGCGGCCGGCGAATCGAGCGCCGCCCGCGCCAGCAGCGTCAGGTTGTGCTGCTCCCCGTCCGGGCTCACCAGTACCCCCGCTGCCGCCGGATGGACCCGCCGCCACCCGCGCGCGGTGAGCGCCGACTCGGCGACCACCACCACCGACGGCGTACCGTCCAACTCCTCGGGCTCGGCCGGCGGCTCCGGCTGCGCCGGCCAGTTCGCCGCCACCAGCTCGTCCAGCCGCATCAGCAGCACCTCCACGACCTCGGCCGGCCCGATCGGCGGCCGCCGCAGCAGCGTCGCCACCTGATCGGTCACCACCCGGGCCTGCCGGGCCAGCCACGTCGGCCACTCCTCGTCGGGCACGGCGGCGAAGGTGACCCACTGCCCGCTGTCGCGCTTGAGCACGTGCCGCGCCAGCTCGCGCTCCACGTCTGGCGGCAGCGGCATCAGCGGTACCGAATCCACGGTCCGCAATGCCACGTGCGCGGGGGACAGCGACCCGATCGCCCCGGCCAGGCTCGGGTGGCGCGCCATCAGCGCGGTCCGCGTGTCCTCGTCCAGCGACGCGATCACCGCCCCCGCCCGGACCGCTTCCCGCCATCCGGCATGCAGATCCTGTACCGCGGCAGAGGTGCGCTGCCACACCTGCTCCTCCACGTCGAACGCCAGGTCGGCGAACTCGAACGCGGCCAGGTCGGCCTTGACCACCGCCCGGGCGGCGGTGTGCAGCCCGGAGGCGCTGCTGGCCGCTTGGTCCGCCTTGCGCTCCAGCGCGACGGCGAACTCCCGGGTCGCCCTCGCGATCGACTCCGAGCGTGACGACGGCACCACCGACAGCGGGTCCACCGCGTCCTCGTACAGAGCACGCAGCCGCACCACCAGGTGCGCCCGCCGATGGTCGACGACCGCGAGCTCGTGCGCGACGAGCGCCCGCACCTCGTCGACGGTCAGGCACTGCAGCAGCGGCAGCCCCACGAGCAACAGCCGCCGCCGGCGACTGGCCCAGGAACGGATCGTTCCGTACCCGGTCAGCAGCACGGCATCGGGCCGCGCCACCCCCACCCGGGCGGCCACCTCGGCGACCAGGGCCAGCAGCTCGGCCTGGGCCGCGGCCGGCACGCCCGGGTACGACGGCTCCCCGGGGGCGCGGCCCCCGTACCGCATCAGCAACCACCGCGCCCGCCAAATGCTGATATTGCCGGGCAATCCGCTTCTGGGTTCTTCCACAACGGCAACCGACACAGCGAAGCATCCTCACGACGGCGCCGCGATGCGTCAACGAGTCCGGCACACGCGCCAGGGGTGAAACCCGAAAGTCACCCGGATAGCCGCCGATCAGTCCTCCAGCGACACGGGGGTGAGATGTACCAGACGTTCAGGCCGTTACTGGACGCGCTGAAACAACGCGGGGCAGACGCACAGGCCGTCGACCGGGCGGCCGAGGAGGCCGAGCGCACCGGCCGATCGATCCGAGCCGTGCTCATCAACGACCACATCGTCACCGAGGAGCAGCTGACCGCCGCGTCGGCCGACGCGTACGGCATCGCCACCCTCGACCTCGTCGGTTACCCCATCGACCCGGCCGCCGTCACCAAGATCCCGATGGCCCTGGTGCTCAAGCACCGGGTCCTGGGCATCGCCCTGAACGAGCACGAGATCACCGTCGGCATCACCGACCCGGGTGACGTGCTCGCCCTGGATGACGTGCGCGCCGCGACGGGCCTCACGGTGCGTCCGGTCGTCGTCGCGCGCTCCGAGCTACGCAAGATCATCGACCGGCTGAAGCGCGAGGAGAACGACCTCGGCGAGGTCGCCGAGAGCCTGCGCGCGGAGGCGGCACCGGCCGTGTCCAACCTCACGGCCGTGAGCGAGGACGCGCCGATCGTCCGGTACGTCAACTCGCTGCTCGAGCAGGCCATCGTCAACCGCGCCTCCGACCTGCACCTCGAGCCCGGCGAGCACAACATGCGCGTGCGCTACCGGATCGACGGCGTGCTGCACGAGGTCGACACGGTGCCCAGGCACGTGCAGTCGGCCCTGATCTCCCGCCTCAAGATCATGTCAAACGTCGACATCACCGAGCGCCGCGTGCCCCAGAACGGCCGCATCACGGTCGAGATCAACCAGCGGGTGGTCGACCACGGTGCGGGGCGAGAAGATCGTCCTGCGCGTGCTGGACGCCAGCGGCATGGACCTCAAGCTGGCCAAGCTCGGCTTCGGCAAGAGCAACTACGAGCGGTTCGCGAACTCGTTCAACAAGCCGCACGGGATGCTGCTCGTCACCGGCCCGACGGGCTCGGGCAAGTCGACGACGCTCTACGCGACGCTCGCCGAGATCAGCAAGCCCACCGTCAACATCATCACTGTCGAGGACCCGGTCGAGTACCGCCTGCCTGGCGTCAACCAGGTCCAGGTCGACATCAAGGCCGGATTGACGTTCGCCGCCGTGCTGCCGGCGATCCTGCGCTCCGACCCGGACGTGGTGCTCATCGGCGAGATCCGCGACCGTACCACCGCGCAGCTGGCCGTCGAGGCGGCGCTCACCGGCCACCTGGTGCTCTCCACGCTGCACACCAACGACGCCCCCAGCGCCGTCACGCGGCTCGTCGAGATGGGCATCGAGCCGTTCCTGGTCGGCTCCTCGGTGGACTGCGTGCTCGCCCAGCGCCTCGCGCGACGCCTGTGCGACTGGTGCAAGACGGAGTACGGACCCATGGAGGCGGAGCTGATCGGCGCTCGCTGGCCCTACGACCTGCTCGGCACGCCGGAGACGCTGTGGCGCCCGGTCGGCTGCCGCTCCTGCGCCAACACCGGCTACCGCGGCCGCATCGCGCTGCACGAGGTCATGCCGGTCTCCCCCCGACATCGAGAAGCTCGCGATCGACCGCGCTTCGGCGCACGAGATCCAGGCGGTCGCATACCGCGAGGGCCTGCTCGACCTGCGCATCGACGGCCTCGCCAAGGCGGCGGAGGGCCAGACCTCGATCCCCGAGGTCGTCCGCGTCGCCGTGTGAATCCTCAGCTCCCGCACAGCCCTGCCGATGGCGCTCATGAGGTCTTTCCGCCGCATCGGTACCGCAAGGAGCCCACGTGACCAACCAGGCATCACCCGGCGGCCGGCCGGGCCCGGCGTACGGAGCCACCCCGACCGGCGCGACGCCCGGAGCCGTTCCCGGCGCGATGCCCGGTGCGGCGCACGGAACGAGGGCCATCGCGGCGCAAGGAACGAGGGCCGGCGCGGCGCACGGAACGAGGGCCATCGCGGCGCAAGGAACGAGGGCCGGCGCGGCGCACGGAACGAGGGCCGGCTCGACGCACGGGGCCATGGCCAGCGCCCTCGCGACAGGCATCCCGACCAGCGACGAACGGGCGTCGCTGGACGCGATGCTCGTCTCGCTCGTCCGCGTCAGCGGCTCCGACCTGCATCTGACCGTCGGCGCCCCGCCCACGGTGCGTATCAACGGCGGCCTGCGGTACCTGCCCGGCTACGACGACCTCACGCCCGAGGACACCGAGATGCTGGTGCGCGCCGCGGTGCTCAACGACGGCCAGTGGCGGCAGTTCGTGGAGGTGCGGGAGCTCGACTTCGCCTACGCGATCGAGGGCGTCTCACGCTTCCGGGTCAACCTCTACCACCAGCGCGGCTCCTACGGCGCCGCGTTCCGCGCGATCTCGCACAACATCAAGCCGCTCGACCAGCTCGGCGTGCCGGAGCAGGTGGCCCGCTTCGCGCACCTGCACCGCGGCCTGGTGCTGGTCACCGGCCCGACCGGCTCGGGCAAGACGACGACCCTGGCGGCGATCCTGGACCTGGCCAACCGCACCCGCTCGTCGCACATCGTGACCATCGAGGACCCGATCGAGTTCCTCCACGAGCACAAGCGATGCCTGGACAACCAGCGCGAGGTCGGCGCCGACACCACGTCGTTCGCGATGGCGCTCAAGCACGCGCTGCGCCAGGATCCGGACATCATCCTCGTCGGCGAGCTGCGCGACCTGGAGACCACGTCCACGGCCCTGACCGCGGCCGAGACCGGCCACCTGGTGCTCGCGACGCTGCACACGCAGAGCGCGGCGCAGACCGTCGACCGGGTCATCGACATCTTCCCGCCGCACCAGCAGCAGCAGATCCGCGCCCAGCTGTCCAACGCGCTGCAGGGTGTGGTGACGCAGGCGCTCGCGCCGCGCGCCGACGGGCGGGGCCGCACGATCGTCACCGAGATCATGTTCGCCACACCCGCGATCCGAAACCTGATCCGGGAGGGCAAGAACCACCAGATCCCGTCGTTCATGCAGTCCAGCGGCAACGACGGCATGCTCTCGTTCGACCAGCACCTGGCCGAGCGGGTCCGCCAGCAGCTCGTCACCTACGAGACGGCGCTCGAGCTGTGCCACTCGGCGGAGGAGTTCCGCCGCCTGGCCGGCCGCACCTGAGAACGCGACGCGAGCAACGCGGGCGCGCGGGCGGAAAACCAGGCCGCCGGCAGCACGGAACGCGGGAAAGGGCGCTGTGAGAGATGGTTGCCACCAAGACGTACGACTACCAGACGATCGACCACGACGGTAAGCGCACCAAGGGCAAGATCGAGGCGTCGAACGAGCTCGCCGCCGCGCAGCTGCTGCGCCAGCAGGGGCTCACGCCGCTCGCGATCACCAGCGCCGACACGCTGATGCGGCGCGAGATCCGCGTGCCCGGCCTCGGCGACCGAACGTCGCTCAAGGACCTCTCGGTGTTCGCGCGGCAGTTCGCGACGATGACCCAGTCCGGCATGTCGCTGCTGCGCTCGCTGGCGGTGCTGGAGGACCAGGCCCCGAAGCCGTCGCTGAAGAAGGCGCTCGGCGAGGTACGGCTGGACATCGAGGGCGGCACGTCCCTCTCCGTCGCCCTGGGCAAGCACCCCAAGGTGTTCCCGACGCTGATGGTCGCGATGATCCGGGCCGGCGAGACCGGCGGTTTTCTCGACAACGCCCTGGACCGCATCGCGACCAACTTCGAGAAGGACGCCGCGCTCCGCGGCAAGATCAAGAGCGCGCTCACGTACCCCGTGATCGTCCTCCTCTGCACGGTCGTGATGATCAGCGCCGTCCTGATCTTCATCGTGCCCATCTTCGAGAAGATGTTCCAACAGCTCGGCGGCGAGCTCCCGCTACCCACCCGGATCATCGTGACCGCCAGCCACACGCTGTTCTGGCTCGGGCCGGTGCTCATCCTCGTCGCGGCCGTCACCACCGTGGCGTTCCGCCGGATCATGGCCGGAAATCCGGCCGTGCGGCTGTGGTTCGACAAGGTGAAGCTGCGCCTGCCGGTGTTCGGCCCGCTGTTCACGAAGATCGCGCTGAGCCGGTTCTCGCGCAACCTGGGCACGCTGCTCGGCGTCGGCGTCCCCGTGCTGCAGGCGCTCGACGTCGTCGGCGCCACCACCGGCAACACCGTCATCACAGCGGCGATGACCGATCTGCAGCAGGCAGTGCGCGAGGGGCGGCCCATGTCGTCCCAACTCGGACAGCACAAGATCTTCCCGCCGATGGTCGTCCAGATGGTCGAGGTCGGCGAAGAGAGCGGCCAAATCAGTCAGATGCTCGAAAAGGTTGCCGATTTCTACGACCGAGAGGTCGACAGCGCGGCGGAGGCGCTGACCGCGTCCATCGAGCCGATCATGGTGCTCGTCATGGGCGGCGTGGTCGGCGGAATGATCGTCTGCCGGTACCTGCCGATGTTCTCGATCTACCAGAACATCCAGAGCAACTGACGCCCAGCGCGGCCGGCCGGGCGCGGGTCCGGCACGGCCGGGCCCGATGCCCACCGAACGCCCGGCAACGCAACGGCAACGGCGGCGGTATCGCCGGCACACCCGGCGAATCCCCTACTGAGAGCACCACCTGATGCATCGAACCGCCGGTGCCACAGGAAACCTGGCGCCAGGCAGCGGAGCCTCGCCACTACCCACACCCCCAGGCAGAAGAGCAGGAGGCTCACCCATGCAAGAGCCGCTGCGCAGGATGCGGAAGAAGCGCGCTGCCGGAGACGGCGGTTTCACGCTCGTCGAGCTGCTCGTCGTGGTTGTGATCATCGGCGTGCTCGTCGCGATCGCGGTCCCAATGTACCTGAGCTACCGCAAGGGTGCGGCCAACAAGTCCGCGGAGTCCGACGTGCGCGCGGCGGTCAGCGCGGTCGAGCAGTTCTACACCGAGAACAGCAACTCGTACCCCGCCGACGGTACCAGCACCGCCGACAAGCTCGTCTTCGGCACCACGAACAGTGGCGCGACCGCTACGGGCGGCAGCCCTCAGACGGCCACGTTGTCGCCGGACAACAGCATGCGGTACAAAAAGGCGACGGACGGCGGGAGCTACCGCATCTGTGCCATGAACGCCGACGGCAAGGTCATCTACCTGTACGACAGCTCGGCCGGCGGCTCGGTCAAGAAGTCGCCCGTCCAGACCGACCTCGCGGGCTGCATCGCCGGCAACGCCGGCAACTGAGCCAGGCCCGCCCACAGGCGGCCGGCAACACGCCGCCGCGGCGGCCCGCACCCGGTCGAATCCGAGTGCGGGCCGCCAAAGCCACGACCTCGAACCCCGGCGAGCACGGAAGGACCGCGACATGACCTTCGTACTCATCGTCGTGGGCGTCGTCGGGCTCGCCGTCGGCTCGTTCCTCAACGTCGTCATCCACCGCGTCCCCCGCGGCGAGTCGCTCCTGCGCCCGGCGTCGCACTGTCCACAGTGCACGGCCCCGGTCCGCCCGCGGCACAACGTCCCCGTCCTCGGCTGGCTGCTGCTGCGGGGCCGCTGCGCCGACTGCGCCGCGCCGATCGGCATCCGCTACCCGCTCGTCGAGCTGGGCACCGCCACGCTGTTCGTCGCCGTGGCGATGCGCTGCATCGGGCCCGCGGGCCGCAGCGGCGCGAGCGAGGCCGCCGGGCCGTCGTGGCTGCAGATGCCCGCCTGGCTGTACCTCGCCGCGATCGCCGTCGCCCTGGCCCTCATCGACCTCGACGTGCTGCGCCTGCCCAACGCGATCGTGCTGCCCTCGTACGTCGTAGCCCCGCTGCTGTTCCTGCCCGCCGTCATCGTCGAGCGCGACTGGGCCGCGGCGCTGCGGGGCCTGCTCGCGATGGCCGCGCTGTGGACGTTCTACTTCCTGCTTTCCATCGTGTACCCCGGGGGCATGGGCTTCGGCGACGTCAAGCTCGCCGGCGTCCTCGGCCTGTATCTGGGCTGGCTCGGCTGGTCGTCCGTCGCCGTCGGCACGCTCGCCGCGTTCGTCCTCGGCGGGGCCGCCGGCCTGGTCCTGTTGGCCACCGGCCGCGCCGGGCGCAAGACCGCGCTGCCCTTCGGCCCGTCGATGCTGGCCGGCGCCCTGCTCGCGCTGTTCGCCGCGGCGCCGATCACCGACTGGTACACCAACCTGCTCGTCCCCGCGTAAACCGCGCCGCCCGCGCCGGAGCCGTGCGGCGTCATTTCGAGGGAGCACGATGGCCGCTGTCAACCTGATCGGACTGGACATCGGGACGGTGTCCATCCGCGCGGCGGAGACCAGCAACAGCAAGGAGGGGCCGGTCATCAGCAACTTCGGCCACATCCTGCTGCCGCCGGGCGTCGTGCAGAACGGCGCGGTCCAGGACGAGCACGCCGTCACCGGTGCGCTCAGTCAACGTCGCCGAGAGCTCGTTCACGCTGGCCACGCCGACGGAGAACACGGCGTTCCAGCGGCTGCGCGTGGTGCTGGTCGTCACCACCGACCCGGGCAGCGGCCAGACCGAGGCGACCACGGACCTGACGTTCACCGCGCTGAACAGCAGGGCCAGCACCGACGGGAGCACCATCTGCCCGAAAGCGAGGTCGTGACGTGATCCGGCGCATCCTCCGCTCGCTGCGCGGGCGCGACGACGGCTCCCTGCCGCTCGCCCTGATGCTGACCCCTCGTCGGCACCTCCCTGAGCACACTGATGGTCCCGGTGGTCATCACACAGCTGCGCAACACGGCCGAATCGACCGGACCAAGGCGCTGCACGCCGCGCAGGCCGGCATCGACATCGTCATCGGCAGCATCCGTGCCTCGGCGGGCACGATCGCCAACCTGCAGTGCATCCCGGCCGCCGACCCGCTCCTCGGCGTCGTCGGCGGCGGCCTGCCCGGCCGGTACCGGGTCTCCGTGCGGTTCCAGGACGCGACGAAGACCGACGTGGCGTGCGCGACGAGGAGCTCGCACCTGCTCAGCGTGCCCTCGTATGCGGTGATCACCTCGACCGGCTCGGCCCGGGGCGGCAGCGGCGACGCGTTCGACCCGGTGGCGTCGCGGACCCTCACCGCCACCTACGTGTTCCGGTTCACCAACGAGAACGTCGAGGGCGGGCTGGTCAGGTTCTACGGCGGCGCCTACTGCCTCGACGCGGGCTCCGGCTCGCCGGCCGTCGGCACCAACGTGACCACCCAGCCGTGCAACACGGGCAGCGCGCGGCAGACGTTCGCGTACACGAAGAACCTCACGCTGCAGCTGGTCTCGTCCAAGACGGCGGCGAACCCGCTCGGCATGTGCCTGGACTCCGGCGCCAACCCAGTAAGCGGCACCCTCGTGCAGTTCCAGCCGTGCGGCTCACCGACGATCCCGTACCACCAGCGGTGGAGCATCAACGACAGCTCCAACTTCCAGAGCACCGCGTCCAACGGCACCAGTCTGGGCAGCCTGTGCTTCCACGCCAAGTCCGGCAGCACGCCCGGCGCGTTCGTGGAGCTCGCCGCATGCGGCGGCGCGGCGGACGACACCCGCACGTTCGCGCCCGAGGCGTCCGTCGGCGCGGGCGCGGCCGGCCCGCCGTACCAGCTGGTCAACTTCAAGCAGTTCGGCCGCTGCGTCGACGTGACGAACTTCGACACGACCCTCGGGTTCCTGATCGTGTGGCCGTGCAAGCAGGCGCCGAACCCGCTCAACGTGGGCTGGAACCAGCGGTACAGCATCCCGGCCACGGGCACCGGGCTGGGCAGCATCACCGGGCAGATCAGCACGTACGACAGCACCAAGACGTACAAGACCTACTGCCTGACCACGGCGGAGCCGGGGGCCGCCGCGCACTTCGTGACGGTGAAGGTGTGCCCGGCCACGACCGACGCCTCGACGCTGGGGACGTGTCGTACCAGGAGAAGACGTACGGCGCGAGCTACGTCATCAAGGACCAGAACGGCAACTGCCTGACCCCGGCGAACCTCGACGACCCGAAGCTGCCGGCCACGGACATCTTCAAGGGCAGCACCACGGTCAGCAAGCTCACCGTGGCCGCCTGCGACGGCTCGAAGCTGCAGAAGTGGAACGCCCCGGCCAACATCGAGGACCCGTCGCGCTGAAGAACGTGGGCGAGCGGTGAGCGTCCCGTAGGGGGCGCCCTCGCCGAGGCCGCCACGGAATGCAGGGTCGGGTCGGGTGCATCGCCTGGATGGCATCGAGGCGGATGAGGACGAGGCTGACGGCATGAGCATCACCTGGGAGGCGCCGAAGGCCGTGACCACTCCCCCAGCGCCCTGCCACTCTGTGCGGGTACGCAGGCTGGGACGGTCTCGATCTGCATTGATCCATCCGAAGACGGTCGCCCTGCGTCGGCGAGCGACTACCCTTTGCGCATGGACCGCCTCGACGCCGAGCACACGGGGTTCCCGGCCGACGTGATCCCGCTGCAGTACCAGGCGCTGCTGCTCACCGACGAGTGCCGGATGAGCGCCTTCGCCGAGGCGATCGCGCACGCCGTCGCCCCCGGCATGCGCGTGCTCGACCTCGGCGCCGGCACCGGCGTACTCAGCTACTTCGCCGCCCGGCAGGGCGCCACCGTCACCGCGATCGAGCGCGAGCCGCGCGTGTTCGCCACCGCGCGGGCTGCGCTGCGCGCGGCGACCGGCGACGCGGTGCGGATGCTGCACGCCGACGCCCGCGACTACCTGCCCGAGGAGCCGGTCGACCTGGTGATGTGCGAGATGCTGCACGTCGGGCTGCTCCGCGAGCGCCAGGTCGAGGTGATCAACGGCTTCAAGCGCCGCTATATGCGCCACATCGGCGGGCCGCTGCCCCGGTTCCTGCCGGAGGCGTGCGTGCAGGCCGCGCAGCCGGTCGAGCAGGACCTCACGTACTCCGGCTACACCGTCCCGGCGCCGGTGTTCCAGCCGCCGCGGAGCGTGCAGCCGCGCACCGTGGAGGCAGCGCCGCCGCAGGTATTCCAGCAGTTCTTCTACTCCGGCCCGCTACCGGCCCGGTGTGCGGCCGACCTGACGTTCGTGGCCGAACGACCCGCGTTGGTCAACGCCGTGCGGCTGGTCACCAAGAACCTGCTCGCGGTGACGTACGATCCGCCCGGCAGCGTCGACTGGACGATGAACTACCTCGTCGTGCCGGTCGCCGAGCCGGTCGAGGTGCTCACCGGCGACGAGGTGCGCATCCGCTTCGAGTACGCGCCGAGCGACGAGATCCCCGCCCTCACCGGCGGCCTGCGCGCCGGCGTCCCCGCCCACGCACACTGAATCCGCGCCGGCGGCACACGGTTTCCACACGGGTGCGCCGCTACCGTCGGCGGCATGCGAATCGATCGGCGCCGGCGTGAAAAACTCGGCCTCATCGGCACCGTGGCCGGCACCGCGCCGTGGGTGATCATGATCCTCGCCCCGATGCCGGGGCCGCGGCGGGTCAACTGGAACCCGGTCCGCGGCCTCGCCGACGTCCTGACCGGCGACCCGCGCGACGCGATCATCCAGATGGGCGGCAACCTGGCCGTGTTCGCCGCGTTCGGGGTGTTCGGCCCGATGCGCTGGCGCCTGAACGCCTGGGCGGTGACCGGCCTGGCCGCGCTCGGCTCGGCCGTGCTCGAGACGCTGCAGTACGTCCTGGACCTCGGCCGCGTCACCGCCGTCGACGACGTGCTCGTCAACGCCGCCGGAGCGGGTCTTGCGGCGGTACTGGCGCGACGGTGGCGCCGGCCGCCCCGCCCCGTGGAGGCGGCGCCGCGGCGCGCTCAGGAACCGGACACGCCCAGCCCGTCGCGATGAGGGCGAGGGCCGCGGCGTAGGTGGCCATCACGACCACGTCCCGGCCGGCGAAGTCCAGCCCGGCCGCGCCGGCGCCGATGAGCAGGTCGGAGGCGAGGAACAGCGCCCCGCCGAGCCCCACCCGGGCCGAGACGCCGGTCGCGGCGCACGCCATCGCGGCCAGCGCCATGCTGTACCCGAGGATCGGCCACCGCAGCGCGCCGAGGTGGCCCCACAGCAGCGCGTTGAGCCCGGCCCACAGCACCGCGTAGCCGGCGACCGCGACGGCCCGGGGGCGCGCCCGCCGCAGGAACGCGGCCAGCAGGCACACCTGGGTACCGAGGAAACAGGCCATGCCGGCCAGGAACGGCAGCCGGCCGGGCACCAGCAGGACCACGTCGCCCGCGGTGGCGAACATCAGGGCGACCGTCACCGCGTCGCGGCGGCCCCGGCTCACGAGGTACCAGATCAGGATCGGGGCCAGCAGGGGCTTGGCGATCCACTGCAGGGCGCGCTGGTCCGCCGCGACCCCGGCCAGCTCCACGGCGGCGGCCACGGCGAACAGCGGCAGGGGCAGGCGCCTCATGCCGCGGGCTGCCATCCGGGGCGGCCGAACACGAGGCGCAGCCGGTCCCGCAGGCGCGCGGCCGAGCGCACGTCCCGCCAGATCGCCGCGTACTCGTGCGTGGCCACGCGCAGCGGGTTGTAGGTGCCGATGTTCTTCGTCAGGCCGTACACCACCCGGGCCCGTTCGGGCTCGAACGAGCCGAACAGCCGGTCCCAGACGATGAGGATGCCCCCGTAGTTGCGGTCCAGGTACTCCGCGTTCGCGCCGTGGTGGACGCGGTGGTGCGACGGGGTGTTGAAGAACCACTCGATCGGCCGCCACAGCCGGTCCACCCGCTCGCTGTGCAGGAAGAACTGGTACGCCAGGCTGATCGACTGCTGCAGGAACACCATCCACGGCGGGATGCCCAGCAGCGGCAGGAACAGCCAGAACGGCGTTGAGGTCATCGGGGTCCAGCTCTGGCGCAGCGCCGTGGACAGGTTGAAGAACACGCTCGAGTGGTGCACGACGTGGCCGGCCCAGAACAGGCGCACCTCGTGGTGCAGGCGGTGGAACCAGTAGTACGCCAGGTCGTCGGCGAAGAACAGCACGACCCACGTCCACGGGCTGTGCGGGTCCATCCGCAGCGGGGTCAGCACGTACAGGCCGGCGTAGGCGACCGCGACCACGAGCTTCCACGGCACGCCGATGATCTGGCTGCCCAGGCCCATCGACAGGCTGGTGGCGGTGTCGCGGACCTCGTAGCCGCGCTCGTCGTCGTCGGGCAGGAACCGGTACGAGACCGCCTCGACGACGATGAGCAGCAGGAACGCCGGTACGGCGTACAAAACGGCGGGGATCATGGGGTCGATCTCCCTCCTTCGCGGGGGCGGGGGTATGCCGCGGGGGTCAGGTGGTGACGTCGGTGGGCTCGGCGCCGATGGGGGCGGTCAGCAGCGCCCTCGCCTGGGCCTCGGCGGCGGCGGGGTCCCCGGCGGCGATGTGCCCGCCGAGCCGGCGGTGCCCGGCCACGTCGAGCAGCTCGGCGGTGCGCCGCCCGGCCGGCACCCGCCCGACGGCGAGCGCGCCGCCGACGAGGCTGTTGAAGGCCAGCAGGTACGCCACGTTGCCGCTGCCGACGATGATCTCCCGCCACAGGGCCACGTTCGCCTCGCCCATCCGGTCCAGGTCCGGCCCCGATCCCGCGTACGCCTCGACGGCGGCCAGCACGGCGTCGCGCGCCACGTCGCCGGCCCGCTCGGCGCACAGGCGGGCGGCGTCGGCGCCGAGGCAGGCGCGCATCTCGAGCACGTCGCGGACGAGGGTGTCCAGCGGCAGGACGTCCGGCGTCGCGCCGCGGGCCGTGCCCCCGTCCCCGGGACCGCGAGCGCCGGATCCGGCAACCGCGGCGGGTCGCTCGGCGCGCACGCCGGTCAGGGCCATCGCCAGGTCCAGGCCGGCGTGGCGGCGCCAGTCGAGCACCCGGGTGGCGCCGCCCTGGGCGACCCGGACCAGGCCGAGCTGCTGCAGGCGGCGCAGCGCCTCCCGGACCGCGTGCCGGTTGACCTCGAACACGGCGGCGAGCTCCCGCTCGCTGGGCAGGCTCGAGTCCGGCGGGTACGCCCCGGCCAGGATCGCGTCGCGCACCTGGCCGAACACGTGGTCGGACACCGAGCTGCGGCTCGCCGGCACGAACTCCATACCCGGCAGTGTGCCACCCATCAACTGGTTGGACCAGTCCCTCGAACCACAAGACAGACGCGTCGAATCCTGCGGGTGCTCCGGCTCAGGACCTCAGCTCGTCGACGATCCGCTGTGCGTTGGTGGCGTGCTTGGCGTACGCGCTGGCGAACGCGCTGCGCTGGACCGCCTGCGCGGCGTTGGTGACGCTCATCTGCTGCCAGCCGTTGACCTTCATCAGCTTGTTGTAGAACTTCGCCGACGCGAACGCCGGGTCCATGAGCTGCTCCGGCGTGCCCCAGATGCTGACCCGCTGCTGGAAGATCCCGACCGAGTCGTAGTTCGTGCCGGTGCCCTCGTGCGGCAGATTCATCGACGCCGGCACCTTCGGGTTGGCGAGGTTCTTCAGATACGTCTCCTGCAGCGCGGTCGCGATCGCCACGACCATCGCCCGCTCCGGCAGGTTCATCTGCCGGGCCACCTCGACCACGATGAACGCGTTGTTGGTCTGCGCCTGCGTCAGCCCGGCCACCGGCTTCGGCACCAGCGACTGCCCCGGCAGCGCGGCCTGGGCGGCGCCGCGGGCCGCGTTGGCTCGGGCATGGGTCTCGTAGAACTTCGCGGCGTCGAAGCTGGTGTCGTCCGCGACAGCCGCGGGCTGGTCGGGGAAGAGCGCCCAGGACACACCGACGCTGATCATCGAGGCGACCAGGCTGACCGCGGCAAGCAGCGCCATTCTGCTGATGTGCAGACGACGTGCGGCAGCGCGCCTGCGCCGGGGGGTGGCGCCACGCACCGCGACAGCTTACGAACGTGGCGCCCGTACCGAAAGGCGGGATCCCCGGTTAAATCCCGGCTTTAGGAAAAACTAAGGAACATCACGGAACGTCACTGTCCCGTGCCACCCGTCAGCCCGCGCCGCTTCAGCAGCGGCTCGATGAGCGGATCGCGGCCGCGGAACGCGCGATAGACCTCCATCGAGTCCGCGCTGCCGCCCTTGGCCAGCAGCCCGTCACGGAAAGCGTCGCCGCTGTCGCGGCACAGGCCACCCCGCTCGGTCAGCCAGTCGACGGTGTCCGCGTCGAGGACCTCGCTCCAGATGTAGGAGTAGTAGCCGGCGCTGTACGCGGCACCGCTGAAGATGTGCGCGAAGTACGGCGTGCGGTAGCGGGGCGGCACGAACGGCGTCGCCACCCCGGCCCGCTCCAGCGCCGCCTCCTCGAACGCCATGACATCGTCGACCGCCGCCGCGTCCTCGACGCTCAGCGTGTGCCAGGCGAGGTCGAGCAGGGTGGCCGCCAGGTACTCCGTCGTGGCGAACCCCTTGTTGAACCGCTCGGCGGCCTGGAGCCGGTCGACGACCTCCTGCGGCAGCGGCTCGCCGGCGCGGTGGTGCAGCGCGTAGCTGGCCAGCACCTCCGGCCAGAGCATCCACACCTCGTTGACCTGCGACGGGTACTCGACGAAGTCGCGCGGCACCCGCGTGCCGGCGAACTTCGGGAAGTACACCTGCGAGAACAGCGTGTGCAGGGCATGACCGAACTCGTGGAAGAGGGTGCGGACCTCGTCCAGGGTGAGCAGCGTCGGCTCGCCGTCCGGCGCCCGGTTGATGTTGAGGTTGTTGACCGCCACCGGTGCGGTGCCGAACAGCCGCGACTGCGCCACGAGCGCGTTGGCCCAGGCGCCGCCGCGCTTGGACGCACGGGTGAAGAAGTCGCCGATGAACAGCCCGAGCGGGCCGCCGTCGCGGTCGAAGACCTCGAACACCCGGGCGTCGGGGTGGTACGCCCGCAGGTCCGGCCGCTCCTCGAAGCGCAGCCCGTACAGCCCGCCGGCGGCGAAGAAGACCCCGTCGCGCAGCACCCGCTCCAGCTCGAAGTACGGACGCAGCTCGGCCTCGTCGATCGCGTAGCGCTCGCGGCGGATCCGCTCGGTGTAGTACGCCCAGTCCCAGGGCCGCAGCGGGAACGCCGCGTCGCCGTGGGCCTCGTCGATGGCGGCCTGCAGGTCCTCGGCCTCGGCCGACGCGTTGGCCGTCGCCGCCGGCACGAGCTTGGCCAGCATCTCCTCGACCGCCGGCACGGAGCGGGCCGTGTTGTCGGAGATGTTGTACGCCGCGTGGTGCTCGAAGCCGAGCAGCCGCGCCCGCTCCGCGCGCAGCCGGACGATGCGCAGCACGATCGCCGTGGTGTCGAGCTCACCGCCGCGGGACCCGCGGCCGACGGACGCGGTGTGCAGGCGCTCGCGCAGCGCGCGGTCGCGCAGCGACGCGAGCGCCGGCTGCGCCGTCGGCAGGATCAGGTTCAGCACGTACTTCCCGTCGAGCCCTCGGTCGCGCCCGGCCACCGCGGCGGCGGCGATCGCGTCGGCGGAGAGCCCCTCGAGCTCCGCCTCGTCGTCCACGACGACGGCGCCGGCCTTCATCTCGTCGCGCACGAGGTTGCCGAAGTCGGTCGCCAGGGCCGCCAACTCGGCGTTGATCTCCCGCAGCCGCACGTGCTGCTCCTGCGACAGCTCGGCGCCGGCGCGCACGAACTCGGTGTGGTACCGCTCCAGCAGCCACGCCGGCTCAGGCTCCAGGCCGAGCTCGTCGCGGCGCTCGTAGAGGGTCTTGATCCGGCGGTACAGCCCGGCGTCGAGCATGATGGCGTCGCTGTGCGCCGACAGCTTCGGGACGACCTCGGCCTCGATCTCCTGCAGCCGCGGCGTGGTGTCGGCGCTGGTCACGGTGAAGAACGCGGCCGAGACGCGCTGCAGGACGCGCCCGGAGCGCTCCAGCGCCACCAGCGTGTTGTCGAAGGTCGGCGGGGCCGGGTCGGCGGCGATGGCCGCGACCTCGGAGCGCTGCTCGGCCATGCCCCGCTCGAAGGCCGGCAGGTAGTGGTCGACCTCGATGCGGTCGAACGGCGGCAGCTGGTACGGCAGGTCGCTCGGGACGAGGAACGGGTTGTCCGTGGTCACCTACCGACTGTATCGGCCCCCGCGCGACCGTCACGTCCCCTGCAATCTTTCGGACGCCCTTTGCGACGCCCTTGCAGACGCCCCGGCGGTCCCGCCGGCTGGGCGGCACCGCTCAGTCGAGCGGTCCGGTGTACGCCGCCCGCAGCCGCAGCCGCGTCGGCCGCGCGTACTCCTCCATCGCGTGGGCGAGCCAGCCGACCGTGCGCGCGATGCCGAAAATCGCCTCGGCCGCGCCGCGGGGCATGCCGGCCAGGTGCGTCAGCAGCCCGAGCGCGAAGTCCACGTTCATGGCCGGCAGCCGGATCCGGCGCGCCTCGTCGAGCATCGCCTCCGCGACGGCCAGCCGGGGATGGTCCGGTACCGCCCGGCGCACCCGTTCCAGCAAGGCCTCGCCGCGCGCGTCCCCGGCGCGGTAGACGGCGTGCCCGAACCCCGGGATCCGCTCCCCGCGCCGCAGCCGCTCCCCCATCGCGTACGAGGCCCGCGAGGCCGCGCCGATCTCGCCGAACAGCGACTCGACGCCGAGCGCGGCGCCGCCGTGCAGCGCCCCGCTGGTGACCCCGAGCCCCGCGAGGACCACGGCGTACGGGTCGGCCCGCACCGAGGCGGCCACCCGAGCCGCGAGCGTCGAGGAGGCCAGCTCGTGGTCGGCCAGCAGCACCATGGCGAACCGCAGCGCGTCGGCGAGCCGCTCGTCGGCCCCGTCCCCGGCGAACTTGCGCCACAGCCGCCCGTGCACGGTCCGGTCCCGCGCGAGCACCCCCGGCCCCACCACGACGTACGGCGTGTCCGGCTCCCCGAACCCGTCCCGCGCCGGGAGCGCGTCGACCATCCCCGCGACGAGCCCCTGCCCGACCCGCGCGACCGCCGCCGGCTCGAGGTTGAGCCGCACGGGATCGGCGACGGCGAGCGCGGTGACGATAACTTGGAGGCGCTCGAGCGGCAGCACCGCGGAGGCGAGCCCACGCTGCGCCTCCCGAGCCGCCGCGACGGCCTCAGCCCCCGCCGCCCACGCCTCCACCTCCGCCGCTGGCACGCCCGATGCCCGCTTCCTCGCCCCTCGCACGGCCGGCCGGGCGACCGCGCCGGACGCGCCCGCCGACGGCCCGGCGGACAGGTCCGTGACCGACTCGACGGCCGGCTCGGCGGACGGTTCGCTCGCCGACTCGTTGGACGGTTCGCTGGGCGGTTCCAGCCCCGTCCACAGCCAGACGGCGACCTGTTCGAGCCGCCAGGCATCGGCCAGTCCGATGGCGTCCCGCCCGCGGTAGTAGTGCCGGTCCTCGCCGAGCATCGTGACGGCAGACTCGATGACGAGCTCGGTCCCGCCGGGCTGCCGCCGGGGCCGCCCACGGCGTGCGAGGCGGTCGATCTCCGCGGGGTCGAAGACGCTGTGCCCGTCGGGGGCCTTGCGCCGGGTCAGCACTCCCCGGCTCACGTACGAATACAGCGTCGCCGCCTTGACCCCGAGCCGCCGCGCCGCCTCGTCCGCCCCGATCCACCCGCTCATCCACGGCCCCTCTCCGGCCACCGTTGCGTCACGCACACCATCCGCCCGCCCGCCATCCCGCCACGAACCGCCCTGCCTTGTCGCGGCGGCGTGCACCGCCCGCCTTGTCGCGCACGCCACGAACCGTAAGCCCGCAGCCAAGGCCGCGGACCGCCGCACCGCGGTCATCCGCGGCTCGCCGCCGGCCCACCACCAGCCGACCACCGCGGCGGACAGCCACGAACGCCCAAGTCCGCCGCGATCGCGATGTCGACTCCGGTCCATCGCCGCCAGCCCAGCCCA